>JAFKFM010000008.1:0-600000 GCA_017308135.1 Alphaproteobacteria bacterium | reverse complement strand
GCGTCGTGATCGTGTTTCCGGAAGTCGTCGGGCCGTTGCGCGCGGAAGTCGATCCGGGGCAGCTCGAGACGGCGATCCTTAACCTGGCCATCAATGCGCGCGATGCGATGCCGCGCGGCGGACATATAACGATCGAAGTGATGAACGCCATACTGGACGATGAGTATGGCGCGCGGGAGCGCGACGTCGAGCCAGGTCATTATGTTATGGTCGCGGTGAGCGATACGGGCACCGGCATGCCTCCCGAAATAATCGATCGGGTCTTCGAACCGTTTTTCACGACGAAGGAAGTCGGGCGCGGGTCCGGTTTGGGCCTGAGCATGGTGTACGGTTTCGTCAAGCAATCCGGCGGTCACATCAAGGTCTACTCGGAGGTCGGCGTAGGAAGCACGTTCAAGCTCTATTTTCCGCGCGTCGATGCGCCGGCCCAAGACATGGAGTCCGAATCTCGGAGCAAGCGTGTGCCGAGAGGCCGGGAGACGATACTCGTCGTTGAGGACGATCCGCTTGTCCGGAAGCACGTCGTAAGTTCGCTCAAAAATTTGGGATATGACGTATTGGAAGCTGAGAACGGCGCCGATGCCCTTGCCCAAATCGAGAAGAATGAAATGATCGATCTTATTTTTACGGATGTCGTCATGCCGGGGCAGATGGGGGGACGAGACCTTGCCGAAGCGGCAAAAAAACGCCGGCCCGATCTTAAAGTTCTTTTCACTTCGGGTTATACGGAGAATTCCATCGTCCATAACGGCAGGTTGGACTCAGGCGTCGAGTTGTTGAGCAAGCCATATCGGCGCGATCAATTGGCGACGAAAGTCAGAAAGGTCCTGGACTCTTAGCTCCGGTCGTATCCGCCGGAGGCCATATCGCCGGCTTGATCAGAACTTCAATCTTCGTCCGGATATCACTTGCGTCCCCTCGACGATGTCCATCGGCGGAGATGAACGGCCGTTGCGGCGACGGATACGTAAAAGCCTTAAGCGTCAAGCGCCCAGGCTCGCTAGCGATATATCTCGTCGATCTCGAAGCGGCGCATCGCGCCGGGAAGCTCGGATGGCTTCGCGACCGCGGGCCCGTCGATATAGTCGATGCCGGCGGCCAAAGCCGCAAGCACCTGTGCGCGACTTGGCACGCCGCGGATATAGCTCCTCAGGCCGAACTTTGTGCATTGTTCGGCAAATTCATTTATGTGCCGGATTTTTTCTTCTTCGGTCCCGCCGGTGTTCAATGAAAATCCCGCCGCGAAGGCGCCGCTTGCGGCGATCGCGGCGCATCTGCGGAAATCCGGCGGAACGCGAATGAAAATCGCGCGGCAATATGTCCGCAGATTGATGATGACCTCGACCAAGCGGCTTTGCGGCACGCCGATCGGAAGATGATTTATTTCGAGTATCAACAGCTTGCGAATCGGCTCTGGAATCTCTTGGCAGATCGCCAGGTAATCGTGACGGGTTTGGCGGGTGGCGATCGTCTCGAAATCAATCGACCAGCACAGCATCATTCTCGATCCATGCGACAGCGCCTCCGTCAAACCCGACAGCGCGCTACGCGTGACGAACGAATCGAACTCGAGCGTGCTGACGACGCTCGCAAATTCTTGGCGGACTTCGTCGTCCCGAAGGCTCCTTCCAAACACGCTGACCGCCGTCGTCGACGCGAAGTAGGTGGTGATGGCTTTCTGTTTCAAGCTCCACATCGGCCGATAGTCGATGCGGATCAGGGAAAGCGCTTTCGCCTTATCGATTCGAGCTATCGAAAAGTCCGGGGTTGGCGGTTGGGGAAGCGGGGGCGCGGGTTGTGTTTGCGCCGTCGTCGAGGGCTCGGACGTGCTTGCGCTCGATGGAGCGCCGGCGCCCTCGAGGCGGGAAATCAGATCCGACTTGTTCAAAGCCGAAAAAACGAGCGAGCCGTCGCTCTCGAAAACACCTGTTTCGACTTGCGTCGCCGACGCGTCGAAATCCTCACCCAAAAGCCGTTGCCCGATTTCCTCCGCGATCCGCAGACACTTTACCTGAGCCTGCTCGCGGCTGAGATTGGCGAAGACGATCAAAAACCGCAATTCATCGTAACGGACATAGATATCGTCGGCGGAAAGCGACCTTCGAATGCAGTGATTGGCGATAACTTGCGCTTTTTCGGCGTTTCGCGGCCAATCGGGTCCAAGGCGATCGCGTATTTTTTCGAGACCAACAAGCTGAATTTTGCCCGATAGGATACTGCGCTGTTCGCCATGAATTTGGTTAAGGCGCTTGAGAAAATCAGCCCCCAGGGCCGGATTGGATGATGCGTTTTCTTTCTGGAGTGAAGGCTGTTCCTGCGCCGCATTCTGTGAATGAGAGTCAGTTCGGAATCCCAGCACGCGTTTCAAACTTTGCAGGAGTCCGCCATTCATCCGATCAGCCCTCCGGATGAATGAGTTTGCCGATAAGATCCGTAAGTTCGCCCGGCAGGAATGGTTTGGCGAGTGCCGCATCGGCACCGAAGCTTTTCGCGAAAGTCAGCAAGTCTAGATTCTTGAGGCGTCCGCCGCCGGATATCGCGACGACTTTCACTTTCGCGTTGTTCTTCCGAATTCTGCGTATCGTTTCAAGTCCATCGGTTTCGGGCATCAACAGATCGGTCACGACGACGTCGGGTGAGTTATGAAAAAGATGCCCTTCGATATGCGTGCCATTTGCGGACACGAAAACCTCGTGCCCTGCTCTTGTTAGGGCCAAACGAAGTGTCTCCCTTACAAGTTGGTCATCGTCGATAAGAACGATCCTGGCCATATTCGAAGCTGCCCCCGACGATGTGTTTAATCACAATAGCATATTGAACAAGCGGAACTGGCAGAATGATGCTCTGCGATAGTTTCAATGCTGATGTCTCGGATTGGAGTGTTTACATGTCGCGGCTTCGACAGTTTATCGGATTTGATCGCTAGCTGATCTTCTCCGCCTCGTACTGGGATACGGCGTTCGTCGTTATTGTCGGTCGATAAGACCATCGCAGAATATTCTAGAGATGCTTGGGATTTGACAGTCGCCCTATGGAGATACTTGAAGTGGCGATCGGAACGCTTTCGGATGAGCGATCCCGGAGCGCTATCGGGTATCAAACGGAATCCGATGAGTGACGAAAAATCAGATAACAAATTCAAGTAAAAGTTTTAAACTGAAACTTCCGGCCGAGGAAGGGGCGCGAGGTATCGCTCGCGCAAGCGCGCCGGGATCTCGATGAAGATAAAAACGTGTCGCGGAAGCGTATGGGACATCGAGCCGCCGTTCGCTCCCGAAACGCGGTTCTCCGACTGCGTGCCAGGCGGCGGAAAAGGGACTGTTTTATGAACGGGCAATTCGGTACACGCGGCCCATTGATCTGACTCACTTTTCTGCCCCGCCGCGCGGTGGGGGATTATGAACACGCCCGCACGGCCGGGAATCTCCGGCGGGAAAGTTCTTGCTCCAGTTGACTCGCCACCGCTAGCGTTCCGGTGCCCGCGCTCTTGCTGGCTACCGACCCGAAAGGTGCGAAATGAAGATCGACGTATCCGAACTATCGGCTGACCTGATCGTGTCCCTTGATGACGCGACCGAGGTGTTTGTGACGCACGCCACCGACTGCGTTGAAGCGGAAGGGATGGAGCATGGGCAGTCCCGCACGCTGTGGGACGGCTCGGTGCTGGTGCGCCACGGGGACCGCATTGTGTGGCTCCAGGGGCTACCCGTGGCGGCGCGCGCTGGCACGGAGGTGACGGCCGCCTAACACTCGCGCCCGCTCGGTCAACTCGCCATCAAAGGGTACAGCGCGAAGGCGCTGCGGCATTAAGAGCGCGGCTCCATCCCTGATCGCACCGGGGACGGCCGCAGACCGAGTGGACGCAAGGCGGCAACGCGCGGCGCAGCGTGAGGCAAGCGTCTAGAGGGCCGGTGGGTGACGCTTGCGGTTTACCTGGGTGTTGGATGCAAGGGGGCACCGGGGGGAACGTTGAAGCGTCGGACTATGCGTTAGGCGCTTCGCGTACGCGCATCAAACAACTGAAGTCGAAAAGGTTTGTCCGATGGAAAAAGAGCCACCGTGGTCTACAGCGCTGACAATGAGCCTTCGGGTCGCATTCGGATTGCTGCTTCTAACTCTGACCCTAATTGCATTCTCTCAAATACTCCTTTCGATCCTCGGTCAGCTTGCGGATTTAGATCGTGTGGCGTGGATTGGCTTTTGGGGAAATATCGCCGGAGGAGCGATCGGGCTAGTTGGCGCGGCTGCGGCTGCGTTTGTGGCGATCTACGTACTTCGAGAGCAATTCAGGAAAGATAAATCCGATAAACAAATGGTGCTTCGTGAGGTTCTTGAGGCTTTATCGACCTCAATTGAAAGCACTTGCATTGTTGCGCGTCCAAACTTTCAGGCCGCACTAGCCGCTTTACAAAAAAGCTCACTAAAAGATGCTCTATCCAGCCTGCGCTCGATATCGTCGCTCTTTCGCCGCATTGACACGTCTATTTTAGGACAAATTGCCATACTGAGTACGTCGGTTGCTATTCGCCGAGCGGAATTAGATGAACTAGCGGATCGCTTTCGGGCACAGTTGCGCGAGTCAGGCGAAGATCAAGTTCGCCTGGAGGCAAACCCAACGGATTCGTTCGCTATTAAAATGGTTCTCGGTGCCACTACGACTTTGGCGTTAAGCGTCACCTCATTTGATCTGGTTGTTGCTCGTTATATACGGGCGCTGCTGACTGTAG
This sequence comes from Alphaproteobacteria bacterium, assembly GCA_017308135.1. Taxonomy (NCBI): domain Bacteria; kingdom Pseudomonadati; phylum Pseudomonadota; class Alphaproteobacteria; species Alphaproteobacteria bacterium. The sequence goes on along the minus strand of JAFKFM010000008.1, from coordinate 595,273 downwards.
CGGAGTTGTCAGACCTGTTGCTCACGCGCGCGCATTCGCTAGTAGAGCTTGAGAAGGAGTTGACGGCCCGAGCTAGTGAATTCGAAGCAGAAGCAAACCGGTGGAACGAGCTTTGGAAGAAGCCTTAGATGCCAGTGTGCCTGAAGGTGCCGGTGTGTCTGAAACTTTTCTCACAAGAATATGCTGGTGGCGTTAAGCGTGTGGGGAAGATGTGGGGGAACGTGTGGGGAAATACCTTCGGCGTCCCCGATCTTATTATTGATTTTATTGAGAAAAAATAGGCCTTCGCGAAATGGCGTGCCATCGGCGACGAAGAAGAGAACTGTTGGTTCTTGACGCTACTCAGAGAATGACCTCTGGCGTGAGGATCGAGTTGGAGATGTTGAGTATTTCAAATTAAACGTAAAGGACGCAACGCGTCCGGCGAGAGTTGGCCGAAAGACGTCATGCCGATCAATCCAAGCGTCGTGCGGATTTCGATCTCCAGGATCTCCAGCGCACGGATCAAAGCGGGCACGCCGCCCGCCGCCAGCGCATAGGCTTGCAGCTTGCCAAGGCCGACCGCGTCTGCACCGTGCGCCACTGCCTTGATGACATCGCTGCCGCGCATCACGCCGCCATCGACGATCAGATGCGCCCGCCCGCGCACGGCGTCGGCGATCTCCGGTAGCACTTCGATCGTCGCGGGCGCGAAGTCCAGCTGCCTTCCGCCGTGGTTGGAGACGTAGATCGTGTGCACGCCCGCGTCGACCGCGCGGCGCGCGTCGTCCGCGTCCATCACGCCTTTCAGAACGACCGGCATCCCGGCGATCGACACGATATAGGCGAGCATGTCCCAATCGACGGCCGCTTGATGCAGGTCGCCATCGCGACCCAAAAGATGCGCGACGTCCGGCCGATCGATCGCCGACGCGGGCGAGAACCGCGCTTCGAGATCGCGCTCGCGCCGGCCATAGAGTGCGGTGTCGACGGTCAGGCAAAGCGCCCGGAAACCCGCTGCGCGGGCGCGGGCGACGATATCTGCGACCCAGCCGCGATCGCCGCGCACGTAGAGCTGGAACACCGGCCGCACGCGGGTATTCGCGGCGACAACCTCGAGTGCCGGAAAGCCCATCACGCTGACGAAGGGCAGGATACCGAACGCTTCGGCCGCTTTCGCCGCGGCGAGGCCACCTTCCGGATCAACGAGGGCGAGCCCGCCGATCGGGGCAAGCACGACCGGCAAGCGCCAGTTCTGACCGAAAAGATCGGCACGGCAATCGATCTTCGAAACGTCGCGCAAAACGCGTTGACGGAAGCCGATCGCTTCGAGCGCCGCGCGATTGCGGCGCAGCGTCGCTTCGCTGTCGGCGCCGCCCGACAGATAATGCCAATGCGCCGGCGGCAGTTTGGCGGTCGCCGCCTTGACGATCTCGGGGATGGTCAGGAATTCCACGGCGATCTCAAAACGGCGCCGCGCCCTTCGTCTGAGTGCGCCACATGATGCGCCGTTCGACCGTGTCGTCGTAGCCGGTCGCGCGGTGCATCAAGCAGCGATTGTCCCAGACGACCAGATCGCCGCGCTTCCAGCGATGGCGATAGACGAATTCCGGTCGTTCGAGGAAATCGAAGACGAAGGCGAGTATCGCGTCGCTCTCGTCTTTCGCCAAACCGTCGATGGCGATCGCGGAATCCGGATCGATATAGACGGATTTCCGACCTGTCGTCGGATGGGTGCGCAAGGCGGGATGCGCCACGTCCGGATTGGCGGCGCGGCGCGCTTCGGTCAAGGGCTCGGCCTCGATATAGTTTTTCTCGTAGCTCGCGCGGAAGCTATGGACGACGTTGCGTCCCGCCAATCTCTCCCGGATATGGTTGGGCAGGGCGTCGTGCACAGCTCGCATGTCTGCGAATAGCGTGTCGCCGCTGTCGCGCGGCACTTCATGGCCGTAGAGCAGCGTGTAGGTTACCGGGGTGGCCTGATGGATCTGATCCGAATGCCAGAAAATGCCGTTATTCGGCGCGCCCAATCGCTTTCCGTCCGCGTTGAAATTGTTCGATAGGATCATAACTTCCGGATTGTCGCCGGCGAGATACTCGGCGACTTGATGGCGCACCGATTCGCCGAATTGGCGCGTGAACGCGACAAGCGTCGCACGGTCGAGTTGCTGGCCGTCGATCGCAACGACGCCGTATTCGTCGAGCGCCGCTTGGATCGCCGCTCGTTGGCTGTCGTCGGGCAGATGGTCGAGACCGAAAATGCGCGCGCCATAGCCCGCGTCCAGCGGCCGTATCTTAAGTCCATCGTGGAGATCGGTCATTCTCGGCCACGCCCCTTTCGGTTACGCGGGAGGACGTAGCAATCGTTATGCCCGGCATTTTCCGGGCATACATTTCGATCGCGCCGCGCGCTTGCGCCAAAAATATGCATGACCTGCCTCGACGCCTAAAATTGCGCCAGGAAAACACGGGAACAAACAAACTAAATCCCTGCATGAAATAGCTAAATCGATTTTTGAATTCATCATTCAGTATGGTTCTCAGGCGCTTTCCGGCGTGTCTCGCGGCGATGGCATGCTCCTTGCGGAGTACGCCTCGTTTCGGTGTCCCGACCAACACTGGAAGGGGGATTTTTCTCGTCGTCATGAAAGCGCCGGCGTTTCGCTACCACCGACCGAATTCGCGAACCGAAGCGTTGAAGTTGCTGTCGGCGTTGCCGGCGGCGCGGATTCTCGCGGGCGGGCAATCGCTGATGCCGATGCTGAACTTCCGCGTGGCGCAGCCCGACGATCTGATCGACATCAATCGCATCGCCGATCTCGCCGGCATCGGCGATACGCCCTCGGAAGTCGTGATCGGCGCGATGACGCGCCAGCGCGAACTCGAAAAATCGCCGGCAATCGCCGCGCGTTTGCCGCTGATGGCCGAAGCGATCGCGCAGATCGGTCATGTCGCCACACGCGGGCGCGGCACGATCGGCGGCAGTCTTTGCCATCTCGATCCGGCGGCGGAGTTGCCGGTCGTCGCGTTGGCGCACGAGGCGCGCCTGCACGTCGAAAGCACGCGCGGCGTGCGCGACATCGCGATGGTCGATTTTCCCGCGGGGCTACTGACGCCGTCGCTGGATGGTGACGAGATGCTGACCGCGATCTCCTTTCCGGTCTGGCGTGCCGGCCATGGCAGCGCCTTCGTCGAATTCGCGCGCCGCCATGGCGATTTCGCGATCGTCGCTTGCGGTGTCTTGGCCGAGCGCGCGGCCGATGGCGCGATCACGCGTATCGCCATCGCGATTGGGGGCCTGGCGCCGACACCGTTGCGCCTGACGAAGGCCGAGACTTTGTTGACCGGCGTTGTGCCGGACGCGGCGCGTATCGCGGCGGCGGCGAACGCCACGCAAGATGTCGATCCGCTGGACGACCCGCAAGCGCCCGCATCGTATCGCCGGCGTTTGGCGCCCGCCATCGTGCGCCGCGCGATCGACGCCGCCTTGTCGCGCGCGACGTTGGGGGTGGCATGATCGCGCCGCGTGCCACCATCGCGCTGACGGTCAACGGCAAAACGTGCGAAGGCACGACGGAGCCGCGCACGCATCTCGCTGATTTTCTGCGGCACGATCTGGGGCTGACCGGTACGCATGTCGGGTGCGAACACGGCAGCTGCGGGGCTTGCACCGTCATCGTCGACGGCGTGGCGGCGCGATCCTGCCTGATGCTGGCGGTTCAGGCCGACGGCGCGTCGGTCGAGACGATCGAAGGCTTGGCATCGGGCGACGCGTTGAACCCGCTGCAGCAGGCGTTCTGGGACCGGCACGGGCTGCAATGCGGCTTTTGCACGCCCGGCATTCTGATGACGTTGACCGCATACTTGCGCGACGACCCGTCGCCTGACGCCGAAACCTTGCGCGTCGTGCTCTCCGGCAATCTTTGCCGCTGCACGGGCTATCAGAACATCGTTGCGGCGGCGCTAGATGCGGCGGCGCGGTTGCGAACAGGCGTCGCGGCATGACCGGCCCCATTGAAAGCGCAAATGCCAAAATCGGCGCGCGGCTGCGGCGCCTCGAAGACCGGGCGTTGCTGACCGGGCGCGGGCGTTTCGTCGACGATATTGCTTTGCCGGGCGCGCTGCATGCGGCCTTCGTGCGCAGCCCGCACGCCCATGCGCGGGTGATTTCGATTGATACGGCCGAAGCGGCGAAGGTCGATGGCATTCGCGCGATCTTCATCGAGGCCGATCTTGCGCGCGTGTTGACGGCGATGCGCCTGCCGATCGCGTTCCCCGAAGGGCAAATGCCCGCCGAGGCGATGCCGCGCATCCTGCCGGGCGACGAAGTGCTGCATGTGGGCGAGGCGATCGCGATCGTGGTCGCCGAAAGCCGTGCGATCGCCGAAGATGCCGTCGATCTAGTCGCGGTCGATTACGCGCCGCTGCCGCCGGTCGTCGATCCGAACGCGGCGTTGTTGGCGAACGCGCCAATCGCCTGCGTCGGCGATCGCGACAATCTGTTCAAGCGCTTCGTCACCGGCTACGGCGATTGCGACGCGGCCTTCGCGAAGGCCGCGCATGTGATCCGCGCCGATCTGGTGCAGCATCGCGGTAGCGCGCAGCCGATGGAAGGGCGCGGCACGCTGGCGCGTTTCGATACGGCCGCCGATCTGCTGACGATTTGGTCGTCGACCCAGATGTCGCACGAATTGCGCGATACGACGGCCCATCTGCTGGGCCTGTCGGAAGACGCGGTGCGCGTGATCGCCCCCGATGTCGGCGGCGGCTTCGGCGCCAAATACATGGTCTATCCCGAGGATATCGCCGTCGCGGCGGCGGCAAAGATCCTCGGCGGCTCAGTCAAATGGATCGAAGACCGGCGCGAGCATTTCGTGTCGGCGATCCAGGATCGCGACCAGTTCTGGAACGTCGAGATCGCGGTCGACGCCGACGCTCGCATTCAGGGCGTGCGCGGCACATTGATCCACGATCAGGGCGCCTACGCGCCGCACAGCATCAACGTGCCGTTCAACGCGTCGGTATCGATGCCAGGCGCGTATGTCGTGCCCAACTACAAGCTCGACGTGTCGCTCGCGCGCACCAATCTGCCGCCCGTCATTCCCGTGCGCGGGGCGGGCTATCCGCAAGGCTGTTTCGCGATGGAACGGCTGATGGACAAGGTCGCGCAAGCGCTCGGGCTCGATCGCGCGGAAGTGCGCGCGCGCAATCTCGTGCGCGCCGAGATGATGCCCTACGCCACGCCGATGAAGACGCGCGCGGGCGCGGCCATCGTCTACGACAGCGGCGATTATCCGGCCTGCCAGGCGAAGGGCCTCGCCGCGATCGACTATGCGGGCTTCGCCGCGCGCCGCAAGGCGGCGTTGGCGCAAGGCCGCCGTCTTGGCATCGGAATCGCGCACGCGGTGAAAGGCACAGGGCGCGGGCCGTTCGAGTCCGGGCTGGTGCGCGTGATGCCCGATGGGCGCGTCTCGGTCTATACCGGTGCGCTCGCCATGGGGCAGGGGCTGAAAACGGCGCTGGCGCAAATCTGCGCCGATACGCTGGATGTGAATCCCGACAAAGTCGACGTCGTGACCGGCGATACGGGGTTCGTGTCGATGGGATTCGGCGGCTTCGCCAGCCGCCAGACCGTCACCGCCGGATCGTCCGTGCTGCTCGCGACGCGCGAAGTCCGCGCCAAAGCGATCAAAGCCGCCGCCGGCATGCTCGAGGCGGCGGAAGCCGATATCGTCATTACCGATGGCTACGCGCACGTTGCCGGTGTGCCGAAGGAAAGCGGCGTGACGCTCGGCAAGATCGCCAAAGCGTTGCGCGGCCTTCCCGGGTACGCGTTCCCGGCGGGGCTCGGCGCCGGACTCGAAAACGAAGCGCATTTCCGCGTCGATCCTCTCGCTTTCGCCAACGCGTTCCACGCTTGCGAGGTCGAGGTCGATATCGAGACCGGTGCGGTGACCGTGCTGCGCTATGTCGTGGTCAACGACAGCGGCAAGCTGATCAATCCGCCAATCGTGGAAGGCCAGATCCAAGGCGGCGTTGCGCACGGGATCGGCAACGCGTTGTACGAACGCATGCGCTACGACGATCAAGGCCAGCCGATGAGCGCCACGCTCGCCGATTATCTGCTGCCGACATCGACCGAGATTCCGGATATCGAAATCCTGACGCACGAAAGCCCGTCGCCGCATAATCCGCTGGGCATCAAGGGCGTCGGCGAAGTGGGCGTTATTCCCGTGACGGCGACAATCGCTTCGGCCGTCGAGGACGCGCTTTGCGAGTTCGGCGCGTCGATCGATGCGGTGCCGATCGAGCCCGCGCGCATCTTGGAGATCGTCGACGCGGGGACGACGACGGGGGCGGCGGCATGAAGCTGCACTGGAATTGGATCCTGGTTCCGCCGCTCGTGCTGTCGAGCTTGCTGTTGATCGTGTCGCAAGCGGCGTTTCTGCGGGGCTCGCTCCATCGCGATATCGGACTTGGGCGCCTCGATCCGGTGCTTACATTCTCGAACTTCGTCGAGATCGCGACCGACGATTATTTCACCCATGCCTTCTCGCTGTCCTTCGGCGTGTCCGCGACGGCGACGGCGTTGACGCTGCTGATGGCCTTCCCGATGGCCTATCTGATCGCGCGGATGGAAAGTCGCTGGTCGATGCCGCTGCTCGCGGCGGTCGTCGCGTCGTCCTTCGTAACTATCGTCATCAAGGTGCTGGGCCTGTTGCTGATCTTCAGCAGCAACGGCCCGCTCAATAAGTTCCTCACCGGCCTGGGCTTGACCGACGGTCCGATATCGATCGTCGGCACGCTGCCCGGCGTCGTCCTCGGCCTGATCTATTACACGTTCGGCTTCGCGGTGCTGCTGTTCTACAGCCTGATCGTCACCATTCCGCGCTCGCTGGAGGAAGCGGCCGAAATCCACGGCGCCTCGCGCTTGCAGGTGATGCGCCAAGTCGTGTTGCCGCTTTGCGTGCCGGGCCTCGCCGCCGGCACGTTGATGATCTTCAACGTCAACATGGGCGGCTTCTCGTCGACCGCGCTGATCGGGGCGGGCAAGGTGTTGACCGTGCCGATCGTCGTCCAGCGTACCGTATTGCTCGAAACCAGCTACGGCATGGGCGCGGCGGTCGCCGCTGTGCTGCTGATGGTCGTGCTGCTGATCAACGTCGCGGCGGTCGCGGTGATCGCGCGCGGGCGCAAAGGCATCGTGACATGACCGCGATCGCCATGCCCGCCTACAAATTACGCCGCAAGATCGCAGCCGGGATTTTTCTCGCCTTCGGTTATCTCGTTTTGCTCGGGCCCGTTGTCTATGTGGCGCTCGCATCATTCGACTACGGCCAGCGTGCCTATGTCGTCTTCCCGCCCGAGAAATTCACGATCGAAGCCTATCTGCGTATCCCATCGCGTTATTGGAACGCGCTGGGCGTGTCGCTGATCGTGGCGCTGGCGACGACGGTGATCGCGTGCCTTATCGGTATTCCCGCCGCGATGGGCATTGTGCGCGGCACGTTCAGGGGCAAGTCCATCGTGCTGGCGATTCTGCGCGCGCCCCTGCAAATTCCGGCGGTCGTCGCGGGTGTGGCGTTCTTGCAAGCCTATTATGTGATCGGTGCCGCAACCGGCTGGTACGGGGCGAGCACCTTCGCGGGCTTGATCGTGGCGCATGTTTTCGCGGCGACGCCCTATCTGATCGGCACGCTGGTCAGTTCCCTGCAACGCTTCGATACGAGCATCGAGGAAGCGGCGTTGATCCTTGGCGCCACGCCCTTGGGCACGCTGCGCCAAGTGACCTTGCCGATGATGCGGCCGGGGATTTTCGCAGGCGCGCTCTACGCCTTCATGATCTCGTTCGGCGAAGTGCCGATGTCGGTGTTCCTGACCAGCGGACGCTTGGTGACGCTACCGGTCGAGATCTTCAATTCGATGCAGTTCGATTTCGAGCCGGTGATTCTGGCGATTTCGACGCTGGTGACGATCCTGTCGCTGGCGATGGTGTGGATCGTGCAGCGCGCGATCGGGTTGGACATTTTCATCAATAAAGGAGCGGCGGAATGAGAAAGATGGGCATTGCCAAAAGCGCTCTCGCGATCGCCTTTGCCGCGATGATCGGAATCGGCGAGGCGTCGGCCGGGCAGTTCGACGGCGTGACGCTACGATTGGGTACCTTCGGCGGCAAATGGCGCGACATCGTCGACACGCATGTCGCCAAGGCCTTCGCGGCCGAAGGCGGCAAGATCGAATACGTGCTGGGTCAGCCCGCCAACAATATGGCCAAGCTGATCGCCGCGCGCGGTCAGGAAGCGCCGTTCGACGTGCTCGAAGTGCTTGACAATCTATTGCCTTCGCTTGTCGCGGGCGATTTCATCGCACCGATCGACTTGTCGAAAGTCCCGAACGCCAAGGACCTCGACCCGTCGATGTACGACGCCAACAAGGTGATGATCTGGATCACCCAGGAAGGCATCATCTACAACAAGAAGATCTTCGCCGAGCAAGGCATCCCGGTTCCAAAATCCTACGCCGACCTTGCTAATCCGAAACTGAAGGGTAAAGTCTCGCTGCCCGACATCAGTGCCGGCGGCGCCATGCCGGCCATTGTGGGCATGACGCGCGAGACCGGCGGTACCGAAATCAACATCGATTCCGGCCTCGATCTCGTGCGCAAGATCGCGCCCGCGAATTTCTGGTCGTCGTCGGCGAATTTGCAAACGGCGCTGGTGGGCGGCGACGTTTGGGCGGCGGCGGCGCAGGCCGGTAACGTCCAGCGCCTGCGCGGCCAGGTCGATCTCGGCATCGTATTCCCGCCGGTCGGCGGCAAGCACGGTGTGCTGAAGCAGGGCTATCTCGTCAAGATCAAGGGCACGAAACACTCGGCTGCGGTCGACTGGCTGATCAACCAGTTCCTGTCGACGCCGATGCAGGAAGCCACGCTGAATGAAGGCGGGCAGGTGCCGGTCGCGAAAACGGCCCTCGCCAAGCTCGCCCAAGATCCGCAATACGACTTCTTGCGTCTGAAGCCGGAGGAGCTTGCGGGCATGTACCAGATCGATTTCAGCAAGGTGGACGAAGCGGCCTATGTGCAGCGCTGGAACCGCCGGATCGTGCGTTAGCCGGTGACCCGCACGAACGCCATGTCCGCCCCCAAAGTCGCCTTCGAGAAGGTCGAGCGCCGTTACGGCAACACGACGGCGCTCGCCGCCCTCGATCTGACGATCGGGGAAGGCGAGTTCTTGACGCTGCTCGGTCCCTCAGGCTGCGGCAAGACGACGACGTTGCGCATCCTCGCGGGCTTCGTCGATCCGACGGCGGGGCGCGTATTGATCGACGGTCGCGACGTGGTCGCGTTGCCGCCGAACAAGCGCGACGTGGGCATGGTGTTCCAGAACTACGCGCTGTTTCCCCACATGACCGTGGCCGAGAATATCGGCTTCGGCATGAAACAGCGCGGCGCCGATCCCGCCGCGATCGCCAAACGCGTGGGCGAGTTGCTCGAGCTCGTTCGGATGTCGTCCCTTGGCGGGCGGCTGCCGGGCGAGTTGTCGGGCGGCCAGCGTCAACGCGTGGCGATCGCGCGCGCGGTCGCACACCCGCCCAAAGTGCTGCTGATGGACGAGCCGTTGGGCGCGCTCGACCTCAAGCTACGCGAATCAATGCAGCACGAGTTGCGCGCCATCCAGCGCGCGCTCGGCATCACCACGCTTTACGTGACGCACGATCAAACCGAAGCGATGACGATGTCCGACCGCATCGTCGTGATGAATGCGGGCCGCGCCGAGCAGATCGGTGCGCCGGCCGACATTTACATGAATCCGGCGACGCGCTTCGTCGCTTCGTTCGTCGGGCGGATCAACGTGCTGCCCGATCGCGGCGGTCCCGCGAAGGGCGTGCGTCCCGAATGGATGCGGATTCTGCCGAAGGGTGCCGCGGTCAACGGCTACGACACGATCGAGGGGCGGCTGGCGGACCGGATCTTCGTCGGCACGCATGTGAGTTTGCTGGTCGATGTCGGGCAGGGGATCACCTTGTCGGTCGATGCCCATCCCGGCGATGCGCTGCCCGATCCCGGCGAGACGGTGCGCGTCTCGTGGGAACCCAAAAACGCGATCGTGCTCAATTGAGGACGGGAATCGAACGATGACGGATATCCGCGAAGCTTGCGCCAAGACGACGCCGCGAATCAGCGAGGCGGAAATCCGCGCGCTGGTCCGCCCCGATCGCATCCATCGGCGGCTTTATACCGACCCCGATCTGTTCGATTTGGAGATGGAGCGGGTTTTCGGGCAGGCCTGGATTCTGGTCGGCCATGATTCCCAAGTGCCCAAGCCGCACGATTTCGTGATCACGCGCATCGGCAAGGAACCGGTGATCATGTCGCGCGACGCGAACGGCGAAGTTCACGTCGTCGCCAATCGTTGCGCGCATCGCGGGCTTCAGGTCTGTGCGACCGAAAGCGGCTCGACGCGGCATTTCAAATGCCCCTATCACGGCTGGTCGTACCGTTCCGACGGTTCGCTTGCCTCGATGCCCAATGCAATCAGTTACGGCGGCAAGGCGGCGATCGTCGATCCCGCGAACGGCCTGCGCCCCGTCGCGCGTATGGCGATCTATCGCGGCTTCGTGTTCGCCAGCCTGTCGCCGACGGGGCCGTCGCTCGACGAATATCTCAACGGCATCAAGACCAGCATCGACGATCTGGTCGATCGCGCCCCCGACGGCGAGATCGAGTTCGTCGGCGGGTGCAGCCGCTATATCGTGCGCGCGAATTGGAAGACCCAGATCGACAACGGTGTCGATCTCCATCACGCGACCTATACGCACGTCTCCACACTCGACGCGGACGGTCGCCAGTTCTCGCGGCATGGCGGCGGGCCGCGCATCTTGATCGACGGCAAGCGCTCGATCGATTGGGAGCCGTTCGGCGTCGTCGGTTTTCCCTACGGTCACGGCTATCAGGGCCGGCCGCCGGTCGAGACGCTGCCGAGCGGCCCCGTCTACGAGGATTACGTCGGCCGTCTCGTCGCGCGTCACGGCGAGGAACGCACCAAAGCGATCCTGAAATACGATCGCTTCAACAGCGTCGTCTATCCGAGTTTCACGTTCCAGGCTTTCGGTCAGCATGTGCGCGTCGTGCGGCCGATCGCGGTCGACAAGACCGAAATCCGCGTCTACCCCGTCGCGTTGAAGGGGGCGCCGGAAGCCTATAACCGCGCGGCGATCCGCTCGCTCGCGGCGACGCATTCGGCCGCGTCGATGATCCAGACCGACGACATCGAAGTGTTCGAGCGCGCGCAGCGCGGTCTCGCCAGCACCAGCAACGATTGGGTGCTGTTCGCGGGCCATCCCGGCAAGGGCGAAGAATGGCACGAAGGCGGTTGGCGCGGCTCGGGCACGTCGGAATTCGTCTCGCGCATCCAATACGCCGAGAATTGGGTTTCCTATATGTGCGGAGGGCAGGGCAATGCTGTCGCTTGAATCCGCGCGCCGCAACGACATCCGCGCGATCGAGCAGTTCCTGTTCACCGAAGCGCGGATGCTGGACGAGCGCCGCTTCGAGGAATGGGCCGAGCTATTCACCGAAGACGGCGTCTATTGGGCGCCCACGCGCCATGACCAGAAAAGCCCGGAAGAAGCGGTGTCGCTGTTCTACGACGATCGCGTGACGATGGCCGCGCGCGTCAAGCGTTTGCGCCATCCGGACGTCCATATCCAAATCCCGATCTCGCGCACGACCCATATCGTGACGAATATCGAGATCGATCCGGTGCCGCCGGACGACGCGGATATCCGCGTCTTCGCCGCGTTCATGGTCGCCGAGTATCGCGAGAACGCGGAGCCGCGCTGGTACGCGGGGCGATACGAGTATCGCCTCAAAAGCTTCGGCGCCGGATTCCGGATCGCCCTCAAGAAAGCCACGCTTGTGAACTGCGACGGCGCGTTCACCTCGATGGCCGTCTATATCTGAATTCCGTATCGGGAGGTTTCAACATGTCGCCACTCGCCCTGAATGCCGAACAAGTCGCCGCGTTCCATCGCGACGGCTTCGTCGTCGCGCGCGGAATGTTCTCGCGCGCCGAAGCCGATCTGATCCGCGGCACCGCGGAGGTCGACGATTCGCTGCACAAAGCCGCTTACTTCCGCAGCGATTCGACCGGCTCGAAGACGCGCATGACCGTGTGGAACGAGCCGGGCGACGATATTTTCGGCTTGTTCTCGCGCAGCGAACGCATCGTCGACAGCATGGAGACGCTGATCGGCGAGGAGGTCTACCACTACAACTCCAAGCTCAACGCCAAGGAGCCGTTCGAAGGCGGGGCGTGGGAATGGCATCAGGATTACGGCTATTGGTATGCCAGCGGCTGCCTGTTTCCGCGCATGGCGACCTGCATCCTGGCGCTTGATCCCAGCACCAAGGAAAACGGCTGCCTGCAGATGCTGAAGGGCTCGCATCACGCCGGGCGGATCGATCACGCCTTGTCGGGCAAGCAGGTTTCGGCCGATCAGAAGCGTATCGGACATCTGCTGGAGAAACTCGAACGCGTCTATGTCGAGCAGGAACCGGGTGACGTGTTGTTCTTTCACGCCAACATGCTGCACGGTTCGGACGCGAACAAATCGGCCAAGCGGCGCTGGGTTTTGATCTCGTGCTACAACGGACGCTCGAACTCGCCGGTGATCAAGCATCACCATCCGGAATATTCGCCGCTGCACAAGGTGCCGGATTCGGCGATCCTGGAAGCGGGCATCAAGCCGACGGCGGGGAAGAAGTCCTTCCTCGAGAAGGCCTACAACCCGCTCGAGCACCAGGAAAGCTGAATGGCGCGGGGCTCAACCCACGCGATGGCGCGCACCGTCGCCCGCGGGCAGGCGGCGCAGCGCGTCGATCGCGGCATCGCCGGTCTTGCGATTGTGCTCGGCGAAGCGTTCGGCGGCGAGGGCGGCGTCGCGTTTGCGCAAGGCGGCCATGATGCCTTCGTGTTCTTCGACCGATTCCTGCCAGCGTTTGGCGTCGTAGTTAACCAGCGAGCGCGCGCGCACGAGCTTCGTGCTGCACATCGTGTAGGTCGCTTCGAGGGCGGGGTTGGCGGCGAAGGCGACGAGGCGCGCGTGGATCTGCCGGTTGACGAGGAAATAGTCGTTGCGCCTTCCCGCGCGATGGAAAGCGACGAGCTGGGCGTGCAGTCCTTCGAGCTCGGCGAGTTCGGCCGCGCCGATCTTCTCGGCCGCGAGCCGGCCCGCGAGATGTTCGAGCGCGTCCATCAGCTGGAAGATATGCGCGATCTCTGCATGATCGATCGGCGCCACGACCGCGCCGCGATGCGGGCGCAGTTCGACCAAGCCTTCGGAGGCGAGAACCTTCAACGCCTCGCGCAGCGGCGTGCGCGAAATATCGAACGTCTCGCACAATTCGGCTTCGTTGATCTTGGCGCCGGGCGCAAGTTCGCTCGCTTGGATCATCGCGCGCAGCTCGGTCACGATCGTGTCGTGCAACGGCAGGCGGCGGATCAACCGTGCGATGGGTTTTCCCGTCGTGGTTCTGGGCAAGATGACGCCTCGATATCGCTTCAACCGGACGTCCAAATCTTTAGCTAAGTAACTGGATAAATGCAACGTTCCGGAAACTGCATCTTTCATTCAACAACGAAAAGGCACCCCGGCGCGGCCGGGACGTCGGAGAAACCGTCGCCATGAACAAACCGATCCGGATCGGCATGCTCACGCCATCCTCGAACACGGTGCTGGAGCCCGTCTGCGCGGAAATGCTGCGCGGGTTGCCGGGCGTCACCGCCCATTTCGGCCGCTTCGAGGTGACGGAGATTTCGCTGGGCGAACGTTCGCAGCGCCAGTTCGAGACGACGCCGATGATCGCCGCCGCGAAGCTGCTGGCCGATGCGCAGGTCGATGTGATCGGCTGGAACGGCACCTCGGCGAGCTGGCTCGGTTTCGAGCGCGACGAGACTTTGTGCAGCGAGATCGAGGCGGCGACGGGTATCAAGGCGGTCACCTCGGTGCTGGCGCTGGTCGAGATTCTGAATGCGATGGGTGTGACGCGCCTTGGCCTCGTCTCGCCCTATATCGACGACGTGCAGGCCAAGATCATGGCGACCTTCGCGGCGTCGGGGATCGAGGTCGTGTCGGAGCGCCATTGCGGCATCTCGCGAAACTTTGCGTTCGCGGAGGTCGAGCCGGCGGAGATCGCGCGCATGACCCGCGAAGTCGCCAAGGATCGCCCGCAGGCGATCACGGTGCTGTGCACCAATCTGATGGGGGCGCCGCTCGCCGAGGAATTGGAGCGCGAGATCGATCTGCCGATCCTCGACAGTATCTCGGTCGTCGTTTGGAAGGCACTGAAGACGGCGGGGATCGATCCCAAGCTGGTTAAAGGCTGGGGGCGGTTGTTCCGCGAGTTGCAGTGACCGACATCGCCGCGCGTTTGACGCAAGAGCAGGGCGTGACGGTGACGCCGGATCGCGCGGCGCAACTTTCGGCGGTCGCAAGGCGCCTCAATGATACGACGTGCGCAGCCGCCGATCGTCATGCAACGCTGGCCGATCCGGCGACCTATCTCCACACGCTGGCGGCGCTGCGCCGGAACGACGCCGGATGAGTTCCGGCCTTGTCGCAACGGCCGGCGCGATCGCGCGGGGCGAGCGCTCCGCGCGCGACGCGGTCGAAGCGACTTTGCGCCGGATCGATCTGGCTGATGCGCAACTCGGCGCGTTTCTGTCGGTCGATCGCGATGCCGCTTTGGCGATGGCCGACGAACGCGATCGCGAGCGCGCTTCGGGCCGGTTGCGCGGCAAGCTGCATGGCGTGCCCTTCGCTTATAAGGACATCTTCCGCCGCGCGGGCTATCGCGCGACGGCGGGCACGATCCCGCCCGACGTCGTGGCGAACGAGACCGCGCATGTGCTGGAAAAGCTGATCGCCGCCGGTGCCGTTCCGATCGGCGCCTTGAACATGGACGAGCTTGCCGCGGGTGGCACCGGCATCAACGAACATTACAAGCGCTGCGCCAATCCCTACGCGCTCGATCATATCGCGGGCGGATCGTCGAGCGGCTCGGCCGCATCGGTCGCCGCCGGGCTGGTACCGGCGAGTTTGGGGTCGGATGCGGGCGGGTCGATCCGTCTACCGGCCGCCTTCTGCGGCGTGATCGGTTTGAAACCGACCTATGGCCGGGTCAGTCGCCACGCGACATTGGCGCGCAGTTGGTCGATGGACAGCACGGGCCCGCTGGCGCGCGATGCCGCCGATTGCGCTTTGCTGCTGTCGGTCGTCGCCGGGCGCGATAAGCGCGATCCCACCACCGCCGATATGCCGGTTCCGGACTATGCCGCCATCCTTGCCGGACGTTCCGATCTGAGCGGCCTGACGATCGGCATTGCCCTCGACGGTCCCTATGCGGAGATCGACGACGAAACGGCGCGTTCGATCGATACCGTTATCGGCGTGCTGGGCGGATTGGGCGCCAAGATCGTTTCCGTCGCGATTCCCGATGTCGCGTTGCTGAACGATCTGCAGCAAGTGCTGGTGAAATGCGAAGCGGCGGCATTGCACGGCAAGCGCCTGCGCGAAGATCCCGATGGGATCGGATTCTCGGCGCGTAGCGTGATCCAGGAAGGCCTGCTGATTCCCGCGACGCGCTATATCGAGGCGTTGGCGTTGCGCGGGGCCCTGCTCGAAACGCATGTCGCGGCCCTTTATCGCCGAACGGCGGATATCGTCCTTGCCCCCGTCACGCCGGGGCCGGCGCCAAGCATCGCGGCGATGACGACCGACGATTCCGGCGCGGTCGAAACGATGTTCACCCGTGCGGCGCGGTTCACGCGGGCGGCGAATTATCTCGGCACGCCGGCGATCAGCGTGCCTTGCGGCCTGGCGCGGTCGGGTTTGCCGCTGGCATTCCAATTCATGGGGCCGCCTTTCGCCGAGGCGACGCTGCTCGCCGCCGCGAACGCCTATCAGCGCGCGACCGGTCTGTTGCCGTCGCCTAAAGCTTGAATTCCGGGATCGCTTTTTCGGCGAAAGCGTAGAGCGCGCGCCAATCGCGGCCTTCGGCGGTGACCACACCGCGCCGCGCCATTTGCTGCGCGCCATGCTCGCAAATCTCGTCCGACGGCAGGATCAACGATTCCGGCCCGCCGGCGGACAGCGCCGCGATCTGCGCGCGGCACGCCATTTCGAGATAATGGTGCAGGAAATAGGCTTCCGGCACGGTGCGCCCGCAGGCGAGGACGCCGTGATTGCGCATGATCATGCACAGATGCGGGCCCAGATCGGCGACCAGCCGGTCGCGGCCCTCCATGTCGAACTCGAAGCCCTTGAAGTCGTGATAGCCGATGCGGTTGTGGAACAGCAGCGAATGCTGCGACACCATCAGAAGTCCGCATTTCTGCGCGGCCACGCCCATATTCGCGGGTGTGTGGACATGGAACACGGCTTGAATGTCGGGCCGCGCTTCGAGAATACCGCCATGGATGACGAGCCCGCCCGGCGCCACCTTGTGCGGCGAGGGGCGCAGTTTGCGCCCGGCCGAATCGTAGAGTACGAGATTCGAGGCGGTGACTTGCTCGAACAGCTGATCTTCGCCTTTGATCAGGAATCGATCGGGCGCATCGGGGATGCGCGCCGACAGATGGTTGTAGGTCATGTCGTGGAAGCCGAAATGCGCCATCAGGCGATAGCTCGCGGCAAGTTCCAGCCGCGTTTGCCATTCGGCGTCGGTCATATTACCTTCGGCGAGATAGGATTCCGTGTCCATCTTGCTCATTTGCGCTCCCCCCGATATTCGTCGTTACTCCGGCAGCACGACCGCACCCTCGACCGGCCAACTGACCGCGACGGCGTCGCCCGGCTCCGGCGGTGCTGCGCGCGGCGGAAAGTCGAGCAGGATCGGTTCGTCGAGGCCGACATCGACCCAGATTTTCATCACGTTGCCGGAGAATTGGCGCGACGCGACTTTACCCGGTAGCGCGTTGTCGTCCGATGCGATCGCTTCGTCCGCGCGCCGTAATGCGATCTGCTCGGGGCGAATGCCGATCGTGATGGGCAAGCCGGGCATCATCGTTTTGGCGATGCGCGCGTCGCGGCCGGCGATCGTGACATTCGACGTTTCCAGTCCCGGACCGGCTGTGATCGCGGGCACGAGATTGATCTGACCGATGAAGTCGGCGACGAAACGCGTGCTCGGGCGCTGATAGATGTCGACGCCGCTGCCGATCTGTTCCAGGCGGCCTTTGTTCATCACGGCGATGCGATCGGACATGTTCATCGCCTCGGTCTGGTCGTGGGTCACGTAGACCGTGGTGATACCGATGCGTTGCTGGATAGAGCGGATTTCGTACTGCATCGACTCGCGCAGTTTGAGATCGAGCGCCCCCAGCGGTTCGTCCATCAGCAAAACCTGCGGCGAATGCGCGACCGCGCGGGCGACGGCCACGCGCTGCTGCTGGCCGCCGCTGAGTTCGGTCGGGTAACGCTTCTCGACGTCCTTCAGCTGGATCAGTTGCAACAATTCGTGCACGCGCGCGTCGATCTCGGCTTTCGGCCGGCCGCGTTCCACCAAGCCGAAGGCGATGTTCTCGCCGATAGTCATGTGGGGGAACAGCGCATAGTCCTGAAAGACCATGCCGAACTCCCGCCGATGCGGCGGAAGTTCGGTCACGTCGTCGCCGCCGAACACGATGCGGCCTTGCGTCGGCTTCAGGAAGCCGGCGATCAGCCGCAGCGTCGTGGTCTTGCCGCAACCCGAAGGACCCAGCAGGGTGACGAATTCGCCCTGCTTGATCTCCAGATCGAGCGGTTCGAGAGCCGCGACGTCGCCGTAGGATTTGGAGACGCCGCGGAGCGTGACGCTTGCCATGTCGCTATACCGCCGTGTTTCGTGTGCCGCCGTTCACTTCACGACCATGCGGTTCCATTGATCGACCCATTCGGGGATGTTCACCTTCGTGTAGTCGATATGAAGCTGCTGGGCCATTTGCTCGGGCTTTAGCTGCATCATCTTCGCGAAGACCGGATCTTCGCCCATCCGTTGGATCGCCTTGGTATTGACGGGCACGACGCCGCCGACGATCGAGAACGTGAGCTGATAGTCCGCATCGACATACTGGTTCAGGAACCAAGTGGCGGCCGCTTCGTTGGGCGTGCCCTTGATGACGCCGAGCCAGCCGTCCTTCGACACGCCGGTTGTTTTCGCATTGATCGTCGGATGCACGGCCGCGACGGGCTGGCCTTGCTTGAACGTGCGCAAGCACCAGCCGGTATGCGCCACAGCGGCGACGATATCCCCGCTTTGGAACGACAATACGACTTGATCGCCCTGCGCCCAGAACTTCAGCGTCTTGAGGCTCTTGATCAGTTCGACGCCGGGTGCCACGTTCTTCTCGTCGCCGCCGGCGGCGTAGGCCATCGCGCCGAACCCGGCCAGCCCACCGCCCGAATTGATGTCGGGGATCATGACCTTGCCGACCAGTGCGGGATTGGCGAGATCCTTGTAGGTCGTCGGCGCGGGAAGGCCGAGTTCCTTGTACTTGTCGACGTTGTAGCAAATGCCTTCCTGCGTCGCCCAAGAGGCGATGAGCATTTTTTGCTTCTGGAAATCGCTCAGATACTGCCCATTCGGAATTTTGGAGTAGTCGATCGGGAGCAGGAAGTCGGTCTTGGCGAAATCGCCGGTTTGCGCGTCGAGGATTTCCATCACGTCGAAGGGCGGCCGGCCGCGCGCGGCGATCAGCTTGGCGAAGTTCACCTGCGGACTGCCGGTGATGAATTCCAGCTTGCCGCCGAGCGCCGCAAATTTCGGCGACAATTCCTTATCCATGATGTCGCGCCACACGCCGCCGAACGTGGCGACGCGCAGGGTCACGCCGTCGAAGCGTTGTTGCGCCGACAGCGGCGAAGCGGCGAGTGTGGCGACGGCAAACGCAGCTGCGGAAAGGCGGAGGAAGTTACCGAGTATCGATGGCATCTTGGGACTCCTCGTCGTTGGGTGCGGGAAAAGGGGAGAGCGGCGATCAGCGACGCCCGGTGCCGCCGATCCGCAGCAAGGTCTCGAGACCGACCACGCGTTGGACGAGCAGCATCAAGGCGAAGCAGAAGATGATGACGAGCGTGGCCGAGGCCAGGATCGTGGGGCTGAAATTCTGTTCGAGCCCCATGAATATCTCGACCGGATAGGTCATGTAGCCAGGGGCCGACAGGAAGATCGAAATCGGCACGTCGCCGAACGACACCATGAAGGCGTAAAGCGCACCGGCGTAGAGACCGGGCATGATGAGCGGCAGCGTCACGCGCCGGAACGTGCGCAGGGGCGTGGCCCCAAGGCTCGCCGCCGCTTCTTCCAATCTTCCGTCGAAGCGTTGCAGGATCGCCGTGACCGTGCCGACGACGTACGGGGTCGCGACGAAGCAATGCGCGACGGCGAGGCCGACGAAACTGCCCGATAGGTCGAGGTCGAGCGCGTCGCCGACGGCGTAGACGAGTTGCAGAAACGTGATGCCGATGACGACGGTCGGGATTTGCAAGGGTGCCCGGAAAATCGCGGCCAGGAGGCCCTTGCCCGGCAGGCGGCTGCGCACCAGACCGAAGGCGGCAGGTACGCCCAGAACGACGCCGACGGTCGCGGACAGGAAGGCAAGCTTCAGGCTCAACAGGATCGAATGGAATTGCGAGGCCGGAATTTCCCAATAGCGCGCGAGCGTGAAACTCGTCGGCGGAAAGGAAATGGCGCCGTATTGCGACGACGCGTTGAGCGAAGCACCCATCACGATGATGGTCGGAGCGTGGAGGAACAGATAGGCGAACACGACCACCGACCACAGCAGGGTCTGGCCGACCGGCGTTTCCAGGCGCCACCACAGGCGCTTGAACGGCGATTTGGAGATCATGCGATCACCTTTCGGCCCGCGCGCATCCGGCGCATCAGGAAGATCGAGAGCAGATTGACGGCGATGACCGCGAATAGCAGCAACGCGGCGAGCGTGGCGGCCATGGAGTATTTCACCTCCATCATGATCGTGCGCTGGATCAGGATCGGCAGCGTCATGACCTTGCCGCCGCCGATCAGCGCCGCCGAGGTGAAGGCCCCCATGCACATGTTGAAGATCATTAATCCGCCGACGGAGATGCCCGGCAGGCAGAGCGGCAGCAACACGCGACGCGCGACGCGCAAGCGGTTGGCGCCCAGCGCTTGCGCGGCTTCCTCGTAGGAGCGTGGTATCGTCTGCACAACGCTGTAGAGCAGTAGGACGGCGAAGCCGAGCGTGAATTGCATCAGACCGACGACGACGCCGCCTTCCGAGCCGAGAAGGACGACCGGCTCGCCCACGATTCCCAGCGCCAAGAGCGTGCGGTTCATGAAGCCGTTGCTGGCGAACAGGATCATCAGCCCGAACACCTTGATCACGATGGTGATGAAGGTCGACGCGACGATGCCCGCCAGCAGCAGCATCGCCCAGCGCGAGCGCAAACGCGCGATCACGTAGGCGACGGGGAAAGCGAGCAGCATCGTGCCGATCGTCGCCATCGCCGAGACCTTCACCGTGATCCACAGGCATTTGAGATAGAATGAATCGGTGAAGACGCGCAGATAGTTCGAGATCTCCCATTCGGTGCCGGTGCGGCCGTAACCGAGATCGCGATGCAGGCTGCCTTCGATGAATAGGCCGAGCGATGCGACCAGCAGAACGACGAACACGATCAGCGACGGGACCAGCATCAACGCCCAGACGCGGCTGTCGCCTTCGTCGCCCGGCGTCGCTTTGCGCCGCAGGAAGGCGAAGTTGAGCGGTTTGAAGCGGGGTGCGCGCGGGGCGGCGATGTCGGTCGGCATGAACTAGGCTCCCGCCGGTGCGAAAAAGGCCGGAGCGGAAGGCGGAACTTCATTCGCGAGTTCCTGGCCCGCGCGCCAGCGTTCGATGTTCGCGACGCAAAGTGCGGCCAGCTGCTTGCCGACCTTGCCGTCGTCGTAGCCCGCGACATGCGGCGAGATGATCGCGTTCTCGAACACCCAAAGCGGGCTCGACGCGGGCAAGGGTTCTTCGGCCGCCACGTCGGTCGCGAAGCCGCGCGGACGACCGGCCCTCATGGCATCGACCAGGGCCGCTTGATCGACAATCTCTCCGCGCGCCACGTTCACCAGAAACGCGCCGGGCTTCAAAACGGCGAGTTCGTCACGACCGATCAGATGTCGCGTCGCAGGGGAGAGCGGGAGCGCCAATACGATCGCATCGGCTTGGGCGAGTTCGGCGCGCAATGCGTCGGTCCCGGCGATCCGTTCCACGTTCTCGTGCGCCGCCGGTTCGCGTGTGCGGCTGGCGATGCCCGCGACACGCATGCCGAAGGCCTTCGCAAGGCCGGCGACGGCACGACCGATGGCGCCCAAACCCACGACCAGCAGATTATTGCCGGTTAGCGAAACCATGTCCGCGCCCAAGCCCGGGCGATCCCAGGCCGCACGTTGGCGTTGGCGTTCGAGGCGCGGGACTTGGCGGGCGAGGGCGAGCAGCAACGCCATCGCGTGTTCGGCGACGGTCGGCGCCCAGATGTCGCCGCTGGTGGAAAGGCGCAACCCCGGCCGCACGCCGTGGCGCGTGAAAGCATCGGCGCCCGAGGAGACGGATTGAATCATCCGCAACGTCGGCGACGCGGCGCAAGCGCTGGCGATCGTCGCGGTGTAGCGGCTGTTTTGCGTGATCAGGATTTCGGAGCGCGCGAGATGGGCCGGCATCGCCGCGGGATCGTTCTCGACGACGACGGCCGCACCTTGCAGTCCGGCGCAGCGCGCGGCGATCGCTTGCGCCGAGTTGTCGACATGCACGGTAACGCGCAAATTCATGCCGTCGGCCTTTGCAGGCGTTGCGTACGACGTGCCGGCGAAGGGAAGGAAACGGGCGGCATACAAATGAGATAGCAAGCGTTATGCCATCGGTAATTCATAATGCAATTTTCGGATTTACTCGATTTATCATGATGGTATGAGGCTTGTAATTGCCTGATTCGGGGCAGGATCGACGGCTATCGTTTATTTTTTGGACGGTATGTTCGCCACGAACCCATCCGGCGGCGTCGTGGTGACGACTTCCGGATCGTCGTAGCGGACGAGGTCGTCGAGATGGCGCGCGGAGTCCTCCAGGAAAAGGTTGCGCAGCACACCGGCAACCAAACGCGGCGTGCCGTATTTCATGCCCGAGATCGACGCGGCCGCGTGGCCCATACTGATATTGGCGCCGGCGGTGAAGTTGTGGATGTGCCGCAGATAAGGTGCCGTGCCGGGCGTCTTCTCCTGGTATTCGAAGGCGGGGCCGAGATAGGCCTCGCTCGCGAGTTGTTCGTCCTCCTCGCCCGGCGGAGGGGTGAAGCGATCGCGCCACAGCGCGATATCGTCGGCGATCAAGGTAAGCTCGGGCCGGCAATGCGGGTCGCTGATCAGGCCGGTGCCGAGGATCAGAAAATCGAACTCGAACAATCCCTTCGGCGTGCGAATTGCGACGGTTTCGCCCCGCATTTCCGCGTCGAGCCAGGCCGCCCCGGCATGCATGGCGAAATTCGCATGCGACGTGCAGCGCCACACGGTGTCTTGCGGCGGGGGGGCACGCATGCGCTGAATCTGGCGGCTGAACATCCAGCGCTCGAGCGGGGGCAGGTCGGCGTAGAACGCGACGAAGCCCGAGTATTCAATCCAGCGCTTGTGGTTGATGCGCGGAAGATCCGGTTGGCGGAAACATAGATCCACGCTCGCCGCACCGGTGTTGAGCGCCACGAACGCGTTGTCGAACGCGGATGCGCCGGCACCCAGCACGCCCACGCGCTTGCCGCGCAGTGCCGCGAAATCGATCCGGTCGGCGGTGTGGGCGTATTTGTCCTTCGGCAAGCCCGCGACGAGATTGGGAATAAACCAGCGCCCGCCGCCTTCGATGCCCGTGGCGAGGATCACTTTGCGCGCCCGGATTGCGGCGCCATCGCGGGTTTCGACCAGGATCGAATTTCCCTGCGGTCGCAACAGCGTAACCTCGACGTCGTTGCGCACCGGCAGGTCTAGAACGCGGCGATACCAGACGAGATATTCCTGCCAGGTTTCGCGCGGAAACTTGGTCATCTCGTCCCATGCCGGCCGGCCGAACCGCGCCTCGAACCACGCGCGCGGCGTGAGATTCGGCATGCCGAAATCCAGGCCGCTCGATTGTTTGGGCGTGCGCAATGTGGGCATGCGCGCGAAATTGGTCCATGGACCTTCGCTGCCGCGCGGATTGCGGTCGAGCACAATGATGTTGTCGACTTTTTCGCGCAGCAAGCCGAACGCCGCGGCCAATCCGCTTTGGCCGCCGCCGACGATGACGACGTCGAAGCTCGGCGTCGGCCCCGGCGGGTGGGCCGGCATCCATCGGCGGTTCGGATAGTCGAGGAACTCGAGTTCCAAACGGATGCGTCGTTCCAGTTCGTCTAGATCCATGCGGCGCCTCCGATATCGACGTCCGCCAAGCATCATTCGTGCCGCCGCCGGAACGGCCTTGTCGATTCATGTTTTCATGAGCGGCGTTCAGTTTTTTTGACGCCGCTATCTGGACCGTGGCTTGCAAGATCCGCCGGTATGGAGGGCCGCGGGATGCGCCGCGACAGTTTCGACTACATCGTCGTCGGCGCCGGGTCGGCCGGATGCGCGATCGCGAACCGGCTGTCGGCGGATCCGGCCTGCGAGGTGCTGCTCGTCGAGAACGGTCCGCGCGGCGGCAGTTGGAAACTGCGAATGCCGATCGCCGCGCGCGGCGTGTTTCGCGGCGCGACGCCTTTCGCGGTCGAGTACCTGACGGAGCCGCAACCGAATTTAGACGGACGGCGGATCGCGCATCCGCGCGGCCGCGTGCTCGGCGGATCGTCGTCGATCAACGGCATGGTGTTCGCGACCGGCCATCCGGGCGATTACGACGATTGGGCGGCGAACGGCGCGCCAGGCTGGCGCTTCGAAGACGTGGCGCCCGTGTTCAAACGCTTGGAGAATTTCCACGGACCCGCGACCGCTCTGCGCGGTCGGGAAGGCCCCGTTCACGTCCATCCCGCCGGCCCGCTAGGCGAACTCGCGCGCGCCTTTTTGCGAGCCGGGCGCGAAGCCGGCCATCCGTTCGCCGAGGATATCAACGGCGCAAGCCGGGAAGGGTTTTGCGTCTTTGACATCAACGTCAACAAAGGTACGCGCGCGAGCGCTGCCCAAGCCTATCTCGATCCGGTTCGCGCGCGCGGCAATCTGTCGATCCTGACCGGTGCCTTGACGACGCGGATCGCGATCGTGAAAGGCCGTGCCGCCGGGATCGAGATTGCGCTCGGCGGCGAAACGCGAAGGCTCGCGGCGCGGCAGGAGGTCGTCATTTGCGGCGGCGTCTTCGGCTCGCCGCAGCTTCTGATGCTATCGGGGATCGGTCCGGCGGACGCGCTCTCCCGGATCGGGGCGCGGCCCGTGCACGATCTGCCCGGTGTGGGCGAGAACTTACACGACCATCTCCATATCGGCATCCAATTCGAAACGCCGCTTCCCGTTTCGTATAATGCGTTGATGGCCCCGCACCGCATGCTGCGCGCGGGTGCGGATTGGTTTTTGTTTAAGCGCGGAATCGCAGCGAAACCGGTTTTACAGACGGGTGCGTTTCTGCGCTCGCGGCCGGAACTGACGCGGCCCGATACGCAACTCCATTTCTTTCCCGTTCTGATGAAGGACGGCGCGCCGGTCAAAGGCCACCACGGCTTCAAGGTCATCGCGGAGCCGAGCCGCCCGAGATCGCGCGGCAGGTTGCGGTTGCGTTCGGCCGATCCCGCCCGAGCGCCCGCGATCGATCCCGCGTATCTGTCGAACGAATACGATCGCGTCGCGATGCGGCGCGCTTTCGAGATGGCGATGGATACGATGATCCGCCCGGCCTTCGCGCCGTATCGCGCGCATCTTGTCGAGCCGGCGGAGATTCCGCGATCGTCGGCCGAACTCGATGCCTATATCGCCCGTGCGGCGTCGACATCCTATCACCCTTGCGGCACGTGCCGTATGGGCGAGGACGCCAGCGCCGTTGTCGATTCACGTTTGCGGGTGAGGGGGATCGACGCATTGCGCGTCGCCGACGCGTCGGTCATGCCGACGATCGCGAGCTCGAATCTAAACGCGCCGACAATGATGATCGGTGAACGAGCGGCGGATTTCATTTTGGGAACGCGCAATACGGGAGGTCCGGTTTGACGCACGGGGATAGAGGGGAGATGAGGCTGTTTTATTTCGCCGGAGGCACCATCGTCTTTGGCGCTATGGCGGCGTTGATCGGCAAGAACGTACTTAGCACCTACTTTTTGCTGCTGTTGTTTGTCGTCCTACCGGCATTGGTGATCGCATATGTTTTTCGATATCGGCGACAATCGAATGCGATCGAGGCGGCGCTTGAACAGCTTAGGTCCGAAAAAGGGCCATTTGCGTTTGAAGTGCCGAGCCGACCAGCGCTTCTGGTCGACGAAAGTTCCGGAACGATGTTTGTGGTCGGGCCGATCCAAGGCGATAGCGACGCCGTAAAAGTGCTCGAGCTTGATTTCGCCGATATCGCTCAGATCGAAGCCAAGCGGTTCGATTCTTTGGAAATCGATGAGCGCAATATTCTTGCAGATAAAGAAAAATGGCAGCTATGGCTCACGACGAAGAACGCCGATCACCCGATAATTCGCTTGAATATTGGCAACAATGAGTCCGAAGCGCTCGAACTCCGCAACAAATTATCAGCGTCTCTTTAAGCATTGAGAAGCTGATAGTCGGCGATAAAAATGGAATATTTAAATATTAAATAACAATTGCAAAAGTTGGCGTGCCGTCGGTGACGAAGACGATAACTGCTGGATGCTGGCCGCTTCGCGATCGGGAATGAGTCGAAGCGTCGTCGGCGGCGAACGTCCCAGAGATGTGGCTTTGCGATAGCGCGCTCGCTCGGGCGGCGCGAGGCGAGCGTTTGCATCGCAGGCGTCGCGCGGGCGCTCGATCCTCGGCAGTCTCAAAAATGGATGTTCAAGCCGCGCCTGGGGTTTTGTGAGCGAATTTGCGCAATCATGGGCCAAAACAGGTTGACAGACTCTTTGCCTAAACCTATAAATCGATAATCGATAAACAATAATTCACGGCAATGAGCGCCATTCGGGAAACGCCCGCCCCAGAGACGGTTATCGAGCGCGTCGAGCTGCGCATCTTTTCCTTCCCAATGGAAAACGTGGCCGACGGCATCGATTTGCCCGGCGCGCGCAGCAAG
Organism: Alphaproteobacteria bacterium; assembly: GCA_017308135.1. Classification (NCBI taxonomy): domain Bacteria; kingdom Pseudomonadati; phylum Pseudomonadota; class Alphaproteobacteria; species Alphaproteobacteria bacterium. The sequence continues at coordinate 569,030 of JAFKFM010000008.1, read as the reverse complement.
CGGGTGCGCTTGGCCGTGCGGCTTTGGACCGCCGATGGCGCCGTGGGCGAATATGTCGGCGGGAACGACACGATGTTCGGTCAGGCCCGCATCGTGGCGCGCAAGATGCCGGGCTATGGCTGTTTCGAGCGCGAGCGCTTCTACGAGGATATGAAGCGCGACCTGCGCAAAACCGACCGCATGGGCGTGGGCGTCTTCGACAGCGCGCTATGGGATCTCGCCGGCAAGCGTTTGGGCTGTTCGGTGAGCGAACTTCTCGGCGGCAGCCGCGGCCGTTTACCGGCCTATGCCAGCACCTGGCATGGCGGCGAGGGCGGCGGCCTGGACCAGCCCGAGCATTACGTCGCCTTCGCGCAGGAATGTTTCGAGATGGGCTATCGCGCCTTCAAGGTGCATGGCTGGAAGGACGGCGATCCGGCGATCGAATCGCGCAACGTGCGCCTGCTGGGCAAGTCGCTGGGCGACAAGATGCGCTTCATGCTCGATCCCGGTTGCTATCTGCGGACATTCGCCGACGCGCTGGATGTGGGACGCGCTTGCGACGACGCGAATTTCTATTGGTACGAAGACCCGATGGGCGAGGGCGGATTGGCAGCACACGCCCATCGCCGCCTGCGCGAAATGATTCGCACGCCGCTGCTGATCGGCGAGCATGTGCGCGGCCCCGAAGCGATGGCCAATCTTATCCTGGCCGACGGCACGGATTTCGTGCGTGCCGATCCCGATTTCGACATGGGCATCACGGGCGCGATGAAGATCGCGCATCTGGCCGAAGCGCTGGGCCTGGATGTCGAGTTGCACGCGCCCGGCCCCGCGCAACGCGCCTGCATGTCGGCGATCCGCAACAGCAACTACTACGAATTGTCGATGGTCGGCCCGTCGCGCGGCTGCTTCACCGGCGATTTTTACGTCTGCGGCTATTCGGACAAGCTCGACGCGGTGAGCGCCGACGGGTGCTTCCCCGTTCCGACGGGGCCGGGCCTCGGCGTGAAATACGACTGGGATTACATCGAGCGCCAAACGCTCGAAACCTACGAACACAGGCTCGCCGCATGACGACCCACGGATGCGAGATCGCCGCCATCGAGTGTTTCCACGTCGAATGGTCCGGGCCCAAACAATTCCCCGCGCGCAGCTCCTGGGTGCGCGTGCGCGACAAGGCCGGGCGCGCCGGGCTTGGCGAAGCCTCGCCGATGCTCGACAGCGCGTTGTCGCTGTCGTTCCTATCCGGCTACGTGGCGCCCGACCTGATCGGCGCCGACCCTTTCGACACGGCGGTCATCTATCAGCGCGCGCTCAACAAGGCGATGAAGTTGGGGCCGCACGGCATCGTCACGGCGGGGCTCGCGGCCCTCGATATCGCGCTCTGGGATCTCAAAGGCAAAATCGTCGGGCGGCCGATCTATGCGCTGCTCGGCGGCGCTTGGCGCAAGGAATTGCCGTTTTACGGGTCGATTGGCGGCCTTGGCAAAGTCTCGGTCGACGACATGCTGCGTGCGATCGACAAGCGCATGCAAGACGGCCCGGCCTTGATCAAAATCCGGATGGAACACGGGCGCGGCGAACGCGATCGCGACGTCGACGGCGATATCGCGAAGCTTCGCGCCGCGCGCCGGCATCTGGGTGCTTCGATGCGCTTGGCCTTCGACGCCAGCAACGGCTACTCGGTCGGCACGGCGATCCGTATTGGCCGCATCCTCGAGGACGAGGGCTATACTTGGTTCGAGGAACCGGTCGAGCACTATCATCTCGAGGCGCTCGAAACGGTTTCGCGCAAACTCGACATCCCCGTTTCGGCGGGCGAACAAAGTTATACGCTGCAGGACGTGGCGGCGTTGATCGACGCGGGCGTGTCGATCGTGCAACCGGATATCATCAAGATGGGCGGCTTCACGGGCATGCTGGAGTGCAAGGCGCTCGCGCTTGCGCATGGCGTCGATCTCGTGCCGCACCAAACGCAGCCCGCCATCGGGCACGCCGCCAATCTCCATTTCGTCGCGGCGCAGTTCCAATCGACGCAACCCTGCGAACTCAACGATCAAAGCGACCGGCAAAGCGCCGTGTTCTCCAAGTTTCCGCGTATCGACAAGGGACTCATCAAGCTCGGCGCCGATCCGGGGCTCGGGCTGGTTCTCGACGAAGCCAAACTCGCGCCGCTCGTGCGGCCGATCTAATCAAAAGCAAATTGGGAGGAAATCATGAAGGCAACTCGGCGTGACGTTATCAAAGCCGCGGCCGCGTCCGTGCTCGTTGCGGCAACCGGCGGCACGGCCGCCGCCCAGGCCCGGCCGGTGCGCGTGGCCGTCTCGGCGACCAACGTGTTCTCGCTCGATCCGCGTCGCAGCGTGCAGAATGCCGACCAGTTCTCGTCGCGGCAGGTTTTCGACGCGCTGCTCGATCCGCCCGACGGCACGTTCGAATTGTCGGCCGACAAGGTCGTGCGTTCGCTCGCCGAAAGCTGGGACGTGTCGGCCGACAGCAAGACCTGGACGCTGAAGCTTCGCGAAGGCGTGCAGTTCCACAAAGGCTTCGGCGAAATGACGTCGGACGACGTCAAATACACCTACGAAACGATGCTCGACCCGAAATGGGGTTCGCCGCAACGCATCTATCTGTCGGACGTCGATAGCGTGGAAGCCGTCGACAAGTATCGCGTCCGCTTCACGCTTAAGATTCCCAACCCGACCTTCCACGCCTCGGGCCTGATCTCGCTGATTGGCTCGATCGTGTCGCGCGCGGCCGCCGAAAAGTCGACGCCCGAAGCCTTCGCGCGCAATCCGGTCGGAACCGGCGCTTACGAGTTCGACCGCATCGATCCCGATCGCGGCGTCGTGTTGAAGGCGTTCGACAAGTATCACGGCGGCAAGCCCGCGATCGAACAGATCGAAATCCGCTACATGGCCGATCCCACGGCGCGCACGCTCGCCTTCATCAAGGGCGATCTCGATATCATCGAGGGCGCGCGCCTGCCGGGCTGGGTCGACCAGATCAAGCGCCAGAAGGCGGACGTCATCATCGACCAGACGATGCCGGGCAGCATCAACACCTTCTTCTTCAATATGGGCCGCAAGCCCTTCGACGATATCCGCGTGCGCAAGGCGCTGCGCTACGGCATCGACCGCAACATCCTGGTCAAGGCCTTCGGCGGCATGGCGGGTGCTGCCTGGGGCATCAATCCGCCCGACTTCCCCGGCGGCTTCAAGGAGAACGAGCTGCCGGAGGAACTGCGCTATCACCACGATCCGCGCAAGGCCAAGGCGCTGCTGAATGAAGCCGGCCTCGGCAACGGCTTCAAATTCGAGATCATCATGACGCAGCGCGAGGATTATTCCTCGATCATGCTGATGGTGCAGGACATGTGGCGGTCGATCGGCGTCGATATGTCGATCCGCACGATCGACCATACCACCTACCATTCCGAGAAGGACAAGGACGTCAACGCCGTCGTCCTGCATTCGGAAACCTTCGCGCCGGTCTCGACGCAGATCCCGATGGCCTATTATCACAGCGCCGCCGAGGTCCGCACGGACGGGAAGGGCAACAAGAACTATAGCCATTACGGTTCGATCGGCGGCAAGGGCGTCGACGATCTGCTCAATGCCGCGATGGCCGAGCCCAATCTGGAACGCCGCCAGAATCTGGTCCGGGACGCGGAGCTCAAGATCCTGACCGATCTGCCGGCCTTCACGATCTGCACGCTGGGCTTCGTCTACGCGCGCAATCCGCGTCTGCAGCTCGGCTTCGACGTGAAGGCGGGTTATGCGCGTTACCGTCTGGCGAAGGCGCGCTTCGTCTCGTGATGGGATCGGTCATCGCCCGCCTGGGAAAGTACGGACGTCTCGTTCCGGCCGCCCGCATCGCCGACGCGCTGATCACGGTGTTTCTCGTGCTCTGCTTCGTGTTCGTGGCGATGCGGGTGCTGCCGGGCGATCCGGCGGTGACCGCACTCGGCGACAATGCGAGTCCCGAACAGCTCCAAATCTTTCGGGAGCGGTTCGGGCTCGACAAGCCGTTGTGGCAGCAATTCATCCAGTTCTTCGTGAATATCGCGACACTCGATCTCGGCACCTCGCTGATCTCGGGGCAAAGCATCGCGCGGATGCTGGCGACCAATCTTCCCTACACGATCGAGCTGTCGCTGGCGGCAATGGCGATCGGCATGGCGATCGGCGTGCCGACGGGCGTCGTCTCGGCCACGCGGCGCGGCGGCGCGGTCGACTACGCCGCGCGGTTCCTCGCGCTTGCGGGGTTCTGCATCCCCGATTTCTTCCTGGGCGCGCTGATTCTAATCGTCTTCGGCCTCAAACTCGATCTGCTGCCGATCATGGGCGGCGGCACGGATTTCGCCGACCGCGTGAAGCATCTTGTGCTGCCGGCGATGACCTTGGGCTTCATCATGGCCGCTTTCACCAGCCGTCTGACGCGTTCGGCGCTGCTCGAAGTTCTGCGGCGCGACTATGTGCGCACCGCCCGCGCCAAAGGCGTGCCCGAGCGTTACGTCATCTACAAGCACGCTTTGCGTAACGCCCTGATCCCGGTCGTCACGGGCTTCGGCATTTACATTCTGACGATGCTGTCCGGTTCGATCGCGATCGAGCTCGTTTTCGCGCGGCCGGGCGTGGGCAGCGTGCTGGTCAACGCGATCTCGTCGCGCGATTACCCGACGGTTCAAGCAACGCTCCTCGTTTTCGCCATGTTCGTCGTCGGTGTGAATTTCGCGATGGATCTCATCTACATTTTGATCGACCCGCGCTTGCGGAGAACCGGCCGATGAGTGCCGCACCCGCCGCGACCCCGGTCGCGATCGCCAGCAATCCCTGGCGCGACTTCATCCGTCAGCCTGTGACGCTGATCGGCGTCGTGGTCATCGCGCTGTTCGTTACGATGGCGATCTTGGCGCCGTGGATCGCGCCCTACGATCCGCTGAAGCAGAACATCCTGATGATGAGCCGCGCGCCGTCGGACGCCAATTGGTTCGGCACAGACCGTTTCGGCCGCGATATCCTGTCGCGCGTGCTGCACGGCGCGCGCCCGTCGCTGGCGCTGGGCATCACGGCGCCGCTGCTTGCCGGTGTATTCGGTACGATCATCGGCATGCTGGCGGGCTACTTCGGCGGCATCGTCGATCGAATCACCGGCCGCATCAGCGACGTGCTGATGGCGTTCCCGGCCTTGTTGATCGGCATCATGATCGCGGCCGCGCTCGGGCCGGGTTTCTCGAATCTCGTCGTCGCGATCGCTTTCGCGTTCCTGCCGCGCTTCATCCGCGTGGCCCGCGCCTCCACGATGTCGATCAAGGCCGAGCCCTATATCGATGCCGCGATCGCCGCCGGGCAGAAGCCGTGGCGCATCCTGCTGCGTCATGTTCTGCCGAACATCTCAGGCCCGTTGGTCGTCGTCGCCACGCTCTGGGTCGCGACCGCGATCCGCATCGAAGCGACGCTCAGCTTCCTGGGCCTCGGCACGCAGCCGCCGTCGCCGAGCTGGGGCAACATCATCCGTGACGGTTTGACGGAAATTTTGGTTTCGCCGTGGTCGGTCGTGACCGCCGGGCTTGCGGTCACCGCCTGCGTGCTCGCCTTCAACATGGTGGGCGACGCGATCCGCGACATCCTCGATCCGGAGTCGCGGGAATGAGCAACGTCGCGGGGCAGGGGCCGATCCTGTCGGTCCGCAATCTCGTCGTCGAATTCGCGACGCGGTCGGGCACGATCCGCGCGGTCGACGACATCAGTTTCGATGTGCCGCGCGGCGGCTGCGTGGGCATCGTCGGCGAGTCCGGGTCGGGCAAGAGCGTCACCGCGCTCGCCGTCATGCGGTTGCTGGCCGAACCTAACGGCCGCATTGCGAGCGGGTCGGTGCTGCTCGACGGCGTGGATATCGCGCGGCTGTCGCAGGCGGAGATGCAGCGCCGCCGGGGCCGGGAACTCGCGATGGTGTTCCAGGAACCGATGACGTCGCTCAATCCGGTCTTTCCGGTCGGCGATCAGATCGCCGAAGCGATCCAGCTGCATATGAATCTCGGCCGCCGTGCGTCGCGCCGCCAAGCGGTCGATGCGCTGGCGCTGGTCGGCATCCCCGATCCGGAACGCCGCGCGGACAATTATCCGCACGAATTGTCCGGCGGGATGCGTCAACGCGTGATGATCGCGATGGCGCTGGCTTGCGAACCGAAACTGCTGATCGCCGACGAGCCGACGACGGCGCTGGACGTCACGATCCAGGCGCAGATCCTGGATCTGCTGCGCAATCTGCGGGGCCGGTTGTCGACCGCCATCGTGATGATCACGCACGATCTGGGCGTGGTCGCGGAGATCGCGGACGAGGTATTGGTCATGTATGCGGGCCGGATCGTCGAACAGCGCGAGGTGAATGCGATCTTCGCGCAGCCCGCGCATCCTTATACGGAAGGCTTGCTGCGCTCGATCCCGCGTCTGGACGATCCGCGCGATCGGCTGGAGCAGATTCCCGGCGCCGTGCCCAATCCTTTGGAGCGCCCGACGGGATGCCGGTTCAATCCGCGTTGCGATCAGGTCCGCGATATCTGCAGAACGCGCGAGCCGGCATCGTTTTCCACGTCAGACGGTGGCGCCACGATGTGCTGGCGGCAAATCGGGTTCGTGGCACCGGCGGAGGGCGTGCGATGAGTGCCGCACCGCTTCTCGACGTTCAAGACGTTTCCAAAGTCTATGGCGGCGGCGGATTGCTGGGCGGCCGCGCGGGAATCCACGCGGTCGATAAAGTCTCCTTCGCGATGGCGCATGGCGAAACGCTGGCGCTGGTCGGCGAGTCCGGCTGCGGCAAGACGACGACGGCGCGGATGGTCGTGCGCTTGCTCGACCCGACATCGGGCCGGATCATATTCGACGGCGTCGATCTCGCGTCGCTGGGGGCGGCCGAGTTGCGCGAGGCGCGGCGCCATTTCCAGATCGTGTTCCAGGATCCTTTCGCCTCGCTCAGTCCGCGCGAGCGCATCTTGGACATCGTCGGCGAGCCGCTTCAGGCGCATGGCGTGTGCCGCACGCGCGCGGAATTGAAGGACCGCGTGGTCGAATTGCTGGAACAAGTCGGCCTCAATGCCGGGCATATCGATCGGTTCCCGCATCAATTCTCCGGCGGGCAGCGTCAACGCATCGGTATCGCGCGCGGCATCGCGCTCAATCCCAAACTCGTCGTCGCGGACGAGCCCGTTTCCGCGCTCGACGTGTCGGTGCAAAGCCAGGTCATCAATCTGCTGCAGGATCTGCAGGCGAAGCTCGGCATCGCCTATCTGATCGTCGCGCACGATCTGGCGGTCGTGCGGCACATCGCACGGCGCGTGGCGGTGATGTATCTCGGCCGAATCGTCGAGCTTGCGGACAAGGACAGCTTGTTCGCCCGGCCGCATCATCCTTATACGCAAGCGCTGATCTCGGCCGCACCCGTTCCCGATCCGCAGCGGCGCAACAAGCGGATCGTGCTGACCGGCGACGTGCCGAGCCCCGCGCGCGTGCCGTCGGGCTGCCGATTCCATCCGCGCTGCCCGATCGCGCAGGATATTTGCCGAAAAGTCGATCCGGCGCTGAACGTCGCGGCGCCTGGGCATGCCGTCGCGTGCCATTTCGCCAAGCCGTCGCCCATTCCGGTCGATTGAGATGCTAGCGCGACGTGCCGGAAATGCGTTCGATCAGTTCGCGATACGCGTTCCCGAGATGCTGACGGCTGACCTCCTGCGCGGCTTCGCGGGAATGGCGGGCGAAGGCGTCGATGATCCGATGATGCTCGTCGATCATGTCGTCCATCCGGCTGGGACCGTAGCCGAAACGCGCGCGCAACGCGCGGATCAGCGTGTGGTGGCGGCGCAAGATCTGCAACGCCTCGCGGTTGGGACGGATGTTGAGCGCAACGCCGTGAAATTCGATGTTGCGCTGGATGACGGCGTCGCGCGTGCCGCGCGCGGCGGCGTCCTCGAAATCCGCCTGGATTTGGCGCATCCGCGACACGTCTTCGTCGGAGGCGATCGCCGCGCGTTCGCCTTCGAGATAGGGGATCAAGCCGAGACGGATCTCGTAGATTTCTTCGATGAAGGCCGGCGTGATGGTGCGCACGACCGCGCCGCGCTTGGGCTGCAGGATGACGATGCCTTCGGCGGAGAGTGCCAGCAGCGCTTCGCGGATCGGCGCGAGGCTCAACTTGTAGCGATCGGCCAGATCGTTCGTCATCAACCTTTCGCCGTCGGCGAAGCGACCGTCGATGATGTCGCGCCGGATCGCGTCGGCGGCGAGCGTGTAGCTCGGCGCGCCGATCGCGGAACGATCGGTCTCCTCGGCGAAAATATCGGGCCAAGCGCGCGCTTGGCTTTGCGTATTGCTTTCGACGTTCATGGTTCCATCGCCGTCGCTCGAAGCCGGTGCGGGACGAAGTGCCGCAACTCGAAAAATTTTACACGCTGGCGCGCGTCAAATCACGCGCGAAATCGACCGCGCCAAACGATTCCGATCGCGCATGCATCACGAGAACCAAACACGGTCCCCGGAGTGACACGACATGGCCGACACGCTTGTATCTGGCATTGAGTACGACGTCGATCCGGCGTGGGGACGCGCGGAAGCGATCGACTGGGCGACCGGCCATCTCGCGCAAATCGTGGGCACGGCGCGGCGCACCGCCAGCGCGCGCACGCGCATCGTCGTCACGAAGCGCGCCGGCGGCGCGGCGGATTCGTTCACGATTAAACCGATCGCGGGCGGACTTCAGATATTCGCGGGCGACATGCGCGGCGCCGTTTACGCGCTGACCGAACTCGCCGAGCGCGCGCGTCTGGCCACAGACGACGGCGATCCGCTCGCGTTGGTCTCGGAGGTTTCGGAAGCGCCGTCGACGCGCGTGCGCAGCGTGTGCCGCTTCTTCTGTTCGGAGGAGGAGGACAAGCGCTGGTTCTACGACGAGCAGATGTGGCGCGATTACCTGACGATGCTCGCGAGCAATCGCTTCACGCGCTTCTCGATCGGTTTCGGACTTCAATATAACTACCCGTACTACAACCGCCTCATCGAGGACGTGTATTTCTACTTCGCCTATCCGTTCCTCGTCGACGTGCCGGGCTATGACGTGCGCGTCCACGGTCTGTCGGCCGAAGAACGGCAACGCAATCTGGGCATGCTGCGCTTCATCGGCCGCGAGGCGGCGCGGCGCGGGCTCGAATTCCAGGTCGCGCTCTGGACGCATGGCTACGACTTCCACGACGTGCCGCGCGCGAATTATCAGATCACCGGCATCGATCGGAGCAATCAGGCCGAATACGTCCGCGATGCGCTCGGGACGTTGATGCGGCAAGTGCCCGAGATCACCGGCCTGACGATCCGCGTCCATGTCGAAGGCGGCGTCCCGGAAGGCAGCTATCCGTTCTGGGAGACGGTGTTCTCCTCGCTCAAGGATATCGGCCGGCCGATCGCGCTCGACGTTCACGCCAAGGGCACCGATCGCCGCATCATGGAGATCGCCCTATCGACCGGGCACAAGATGACGATGTCGCCCAAGTTCATGGCCGAGCATACGGGTTTGCCCTATCACCAATCCGCCGTGCGCCGGCGCGAGATGCCGTCCGACGAAGCCGTCGGGCAGATATTCAAGCTTAGCGAAGGTTCGCGTCGCTTCCTGCGCTATGGCTATGGCGATCTGCTGGCGAGCGATCGCGATTACGATGTGCTCGTGCGCGTCTGGCCGGGCACGCAGCGCGTGTTGCTGTCGGGCGACCCGGCCTTCGCGGCCGCCTATGCGCGCGCGGCACGGTTCTGTGGCGCATCGGGCATGGAATTCTGCGAGCCCTTGTCCTTCAAGGGCCGGATGGGGTCGGGGCGTTTGGGCGAACGCTTCTGCTACGAGCCCGAAGAGCTACGCGGCCGCTACGATTGGTCGAAATTCGAATACGGCTATTTGCTGCAAGGCCGGTTCGCCTACTCGACCGACGCGCCGCGCGAAAGCTGGCTGCGGTTTTTGCGTGCGACGGCGGGCGATGCCGCCGAAGCGTGCGAGAAGGCACTCGCGCATGCCAGCCGCGTGTTACCGCTGGTCACGCTCGCGCACGGCGTTTCGGCTTGCAATAACACCTATTGGCCGGAGATCTACGACAACATGTCGCTGGTCTATCCGCCGACGACCTATCCCTACGGCTACGATTCGGATTCCTCGACGCGTTTCGGCGACGTGCCGACTTTCGATCCGCAGCTTTTCGCCAATCCGCGCGATACGGTCGCGGCGCTGTGGAACGGCACGCCGATCGAGAAATACACGGCGCTCGACGTCGCGGTGTGGCTCGACGCACTCGCCGATGAATGCGAGGCCGCATTGCGCGCGGTGCGGGCTTGCGCGGATGCTTATCGTCCCGCGACGCGTCGCTATGTCGTCGATGCGCAGATCCAGGCATCGCTCGCGCGCTTTTTCGCCGCGCGATTCCGCTCGGCCTGCGCGCACGAACTCTATCTGATCGCGGGCGGGCGCGCGGCTTACGACGCGGCGATGAACGATTACGTCCGCGCACGTGACGCGTGGGTCGCGATCGTCAATGCGGCCGACGGCGTCTATCAGACCGATCTCTCCTACGGGCCGCAGCCGTGGTTGCGTGGTGCTTGGCGCGACCGACTCGCCGGCATCGATCGCGACATCCAGGATTTCGAGTTCTGGTACATCAACGATCGCGATCGCCCGATCGTCGAGCAGGCAAAAGTCGCGGCGCGGCTGGCGGCGATGCGAAACTGGCGAGCGCGGCCGAGTGCGGCGCTTTCCGGCACGTATCCGCAGCGTTACGCGCGCGGCAAAGCGCTGACGATCGCCGTTCGCAATCCCGTGAAAGATTCGGCGGCGATATTGTATTTCCGCCATGTTCATCAGGGCGAAATCTGGTCGAAGACCATGATGTCGGCCGACGGCCAAGGCTTCACGGCAACGCTGCCGGCGGCGTTCACGGAATCGAACTATCCGATCCAGTTCTATGTGGTGTTCGACAGCGGGGAAGGGCCGATCTTCGCCCCGGGCCTCGGCGCCGACCTCGCCGGGCAGCCCTATGTCGTCATCCATCCGGACGATGCGAAGTTCGTCTAGATACGAGTTCGCTGGGATTCGCCGGCGTGGGTCGAATACGGTGCGTTGTTCCGCTCGGCCGATGCCAAAATTATACTAATATGTGAAAACACTCCCGCAAAAGTTGGCGTGCCATCGGCGATGAAGGTGAGAACTACTGGGCGATCGCGGTAACAAGATAGGCGGAGATGGTCAGGTCAGGTGCAAATAGCGGTTGAAACTTCATTCGGCGCATATTCCATAGCTGTCTTTTGACGAAATCCGATGCCGGTGGGAAGCTGACGTCGTCTGATATTCATCGGTATTGATACAATGTTGCGTCGATCGATCGCGGCTCGGATCGTGTTTGTGGTCGCGGCTCTGTGCTTGGCGACGGGGCTTGCCGTCGCCGCTTTGTCGGCCCTTCAGACCTATCGCCAACTCGTCCGAGCGGCGGAAAGCAAAGTCGAGGATATCCGCAACGTCGTCGCCGCCGGTATCGAAAGCAGCATCACGCAAAACGTCGCGGTGCTGCGCACGCTGGTTTTGAATCCGGCTTTGCGGTCCTCGTTCGGCGATATGGCGGCGGCCTTTGGCGAGTTGAGCCCCGAGGCGCGCAAGGCGCTGGTCGCACGTTTTGCGTCTGACGACGCTACGCCGGCGGCGCTGCGCGGTACGATCGAACTCGCGGGTGATGGATCGCGCTACGATTCCTTCCATCGCGCCTATCATCGCTCGTGGTTGCGTTGGATCCAGGAAAACGACGTTCCCGACCTGCTATTCGTCGATCGGCGCGGCGACGTCTTCTACACGGTCCGCAAGCGGAGCGACTTCGGCAGCAATCTGCTCGACGGCGATCCGGCCGCATTGGCTGTGCGCGTATTCATCGACACGATGGCCAAGAATCCGCCCTCCGCGCCAGCTTTCTCTGATATCGGATTCTACAAGCCGGCCGGGGACGAGCCGACCGGTTTTCTGGCCATGTCAGTGCTCGACGGCGCGGGTGCTGTGATCGGCGCTGTTCTGATGGCGTTACCCGACACGAATTTCCGGGACGTGGTGCGCGGCGCGCCGGATCTTGGGCATACGGGCGAAATCGTGATCGTCGGATCCGACTTCATCGCCCGCAACGCCGCGCGATTTTCGTCGGCCGGGCCGCTCGTGCTACGCGTCGAAACCGAAGGCGTGCGGCGCGCGCTGGCGGGTGAAACCGCCACGGTTCACTATAGGGACTATCGCGGAATTACGGCGATCAGCGCGATCAAGCCGCTGGACATCTACGGGGTGCATTGGGCGATCACCGCGAAGACCGATCTCGCCGAAGTCCAAACGGCGATCTACGAGGAACTGACCTTCAATTTCGTCGTCGCGGGGATATTGTGCCTGGTGCTGGCGGCCTTCGCGGGCCTGTTCGCGCGCAGCATCGGCGCGCCGATCGTGGCGTTGACCGGCACGCTGGCGCGCCTCTCGACGGGCAATCACACGATCGACGTGCCGCACACCGAACGCCTCGACGAGATCGGGCGCCTCGCCGCCGGTATGGTCACGTTCCGCGAAACGCTGCTCGAAGCCGATCAACTGAACGCGAAACTCAAGGAAGGCGAAGCGCGGCTCGCGGGCTTGCTGGATAGCGGCCCGGCCGGCGCCGTCGTCGTCGCTCTCGACGATCGCAGCGTGTTGTTCGCCAGCGAGCGCGCGGCGGCGTTGCTGGATACGACGAAACGCGACCTCGCCAGCGCGCCGCTCGCGCTGCGCCGGGAGGACGGCGGCGAGATCCTCGACGAATTGTTGGGCAGCCTCAAACGCAGGTCCATCGTGACCGCGCAGGAATTCCGCATCGATGCGGGCCCCGCGAATTCACCGATTATGTCGATTTCGGCGGAGCGGATCGAATATCACGAGCGGCCTTGTGCGCTGCTTTGGCTGCTCGACGTAACCCAGCAGCGCGAGTCTGAGGAGCGTGTGCGGCGCGAACGCGTGCGCACCGAAGCGTTGCTCGAAGGCACGCCCGACGCGATGCTGATCGTCGATCGGACGAGCGTCATCCGTTTCGTCAATCGCCAGGCGGAAACGCTGTTCGGCTGGCGGCGCGACGAGATGCTCGGCAAGCCGATCGAAATTCTTCTTCCCGCGCGGTTCCACGGCAAGCATGTCGGGATGCGCGACGGCTACGCGAAAAACCCGACCAGCCGCGCGATGGGGACGGGGCAGGATCTGATCGGCATCGATCGCAAGGGCCGCGAGTTTCCGGTCGAAGTCTCGCTCAACCCCATTCCCGGCGAAGACGTTATCGCCGCCTCGGTGCGTGACATTTCCGCGCGCAAGACGGCCGAGATCGAACTCCAGAAGGCCAAGGATGCGGCCGAGGAAGCGACCAAGGCGAAGTCGCACTTCTTGGCGACGATGAGCCACGAAATCCGCACGCCGATGAACGGCGTGATGTCGATGGCCGAAATGCTCGACCAGACCGAGCTCAGCGCCGATCAGCGCGAAATGTCGAAGGTCATTCGCGGCTCGGCCGAAGCGCTGATGACGATCCTCAATGACATTCTCGACTTCTCGAAGATCGAAGCCGGGCGCTTGGAATTCGAACGCCTGCCGCTGGATATCGGCGACGTGGTGGAGGAAGCGGCTGAATTGATCGCGTCGCGCGCGGACGAGAAAGGGCTCGATCTGATCGTCGAAGTCGATCCGAGTATGCCCGCGCGGATCGCGGGCGACCCGACGCGCTTGCGCCAGATCGTGCTCAATTATCTTTCCAACGCGGTCAAGTTCACCGACGAAGGCGCCATCGTCGCACGCGTGAAGTTCGAACAGGTGCGCCAGGGCGATCGCGACGAAAGCGTGTTGATCGAGATCCGCGATACCGGCATCGGCATGACGCAAGCGCAGACCGAGAAATTATTCCAGGCCTTCACGCAGGCGGATTCCTCGACTTCGCGCAAATTCGGCGGCACGGGGCTAGGCCTGTCGATCACCCAGCGTCTGGCGCAATTGATGGGCGGGGATGTCGGCGTGCGCTCGACGCCGGGCGAAGGTTCGACCTTCTGGGTGCGCCTGCCGGCCGAGGTGGTGGAACGCGCGCCTTCGCGTCCGGCCGTGGATATTTCCGACGCCAAAGTCGTCGCGATCGGATTCAAAGGGATCGCCCGCGATGCGTTGGACGCGATCCTCGGCGCCGCCGCGATCAAACCGATTTTGCGCGACCATGTGGAGGAGGGCGACATTCCCGCCGGCTCCGTCCCGGTGTTGATGTTGCGCGGTACGTCGAGCGAGGCGATCGCCGTCTCGAAGCGCCTGATCGAAGCGTTTCCGGGAGCCCGCGCGATCCTGGCGGCACCGCGTTCGCTGGCATCGACGTTGAAGGCGGCGCCGGAATCCGGCGCGTTCGACGCGATCACCATGCCGCTGCGCCGTCAGCGCGTGTGGCTGGCGATCGCCGCCGCCCTCGACCGCGCTTCGCTCGCCGACGCGCAGAGCGCCGTTTCGTCCGCGGCCGCCGAACGCTTCGTGCCGCCGTCGCTTGAGGCGGCGCGCGCGGCCAATGCCGCGGTCCTCGTCGCCGAAGACAACAAGACCAACCAGTACGTCATCAAGCGCGTGCTCGACCGCGCCGGCTTCGCGTCCCGTTTCGTCTTCAATGGCAAGGAGGCGCTACAGGCGCTGCGCGAGGAGCCGGGCTACGGCGTGCTGCTCACCGACTATCACATGCCGGAGATGGACGGGCTCGAGCTTGCCAAAACCATCCGCGCCGCCGAAGCGCGCGATGGCGCGCCGCGCCTGCCGATCGTCGTGCTGACCGCCGATGCGTTGCCTGAAACCGGCCGTCTGGTGACGGCGGCGGGGGCGGACGGCTATCTCACCAAGCCGATGCGCTACGACGTGGTGCGCCACGAGTTGGAGCGTCGATTGCCGGCCGCCCTGGCGTTGCGGCGCAGCAGCGCCAATCCCGTGCCGACCAGCGAACCGCCGCTGATCGACCGGAACGTCCTCGTCGATCAGCTCGGCAGCGACGATGATTCGACCATCCATGCGGCATTGCGTTTCTTTGCCGAAACGGCGATGCAAGGTCCGGACGATCTGGATGCGGCACTGGCCGCAGGCGACGCTGCCAAGGCGCGCGAAGCCGCGCACGCGATGAAGGGCACGACCGCCTCCGTCGGTGCCGCTTGGCTTTCCGATCTGTGCAGGGAAGCCGAAACCGCGGCACGCGACGGCGATCTTCCGCGCGTCGGCGCATTCGCCGCACGCATCCGCACGGGTTTCGCCAAGCTCGGCGCCTATATCGACAAGCTTCCGAACTGAAAGATATTCGACATGTCCGTCATTCCCGATCGCCCGCTCTACGAAATCAAAGTCATGGTCGTCGACGATCAGAAATTCATTCGCGGCATGATCTCGCAAGGCCTGAAGGCGTTCGGCGCCACGACGGTCGAAGCGTCCGACGGGTTCGAAGCCTTGACGATCCTGGGGCTGGGCGATGCGATGTCGGGCAGCACGATCGAAACCTTGAAACGCCAGCGGCCGGACCTGTTCCAAGGCGGTCCACATGTCAGCCAGAAGATCGACTGCGTCGTCAGCGATATACGCATGCTGCCGATGAACGGGCTGGAAATGCTGAAGGCGATCCGCGCGGGTATGACGGTGGCGCCGCGCGACCTGCCTGTCGTCATCATGTCGGCACATTCCGACGAAGCGCTGATCGGCGCCGCCGTCGCGTTGGACGCGCAAGGCTTCGCCTCGAAACCGGTCAGTCAGAAGGCCGTGGCCGACCGCGTCTTGCGGGGGCTCCAGATGCCGTTGCAGTTGAAGCCGGCGGACATCTACAAAATGCTGGTGATCCCCGAACTTGACGCTTCGACGATCGAAACCGACGTGGGCAAGCTCGCCGAAAGCGTCGTCGCGGTGATTCGGGCCGGGGACGTGGCGATCGCATCGGGTCAGCAAAGCATCTCGCTGGCCTGGGAAGAAATCCGGGTCGGCGACATGCTGGCCGAGAACATGACGACGAAAAGCGGACGCCTGATCGCGCCATCCGGCACGCGCGTGACGGAAGTGCTGATCGCAGCCTTGCGCGATCTATCGCATGTCACGGAATTGATGCCGAAGGTCGGAGTCCGCCGCAAAGTCATTTGACCGTTGCGAACGGCGCCGAAAGCTTCGCGTGGCGTGCCGTAGGCGATGAAGATGAGAACTATTGGCGTCGGATAGTGAAGAGGCCAAATGAAGTGAATTCAAATATTTAAGCGGTGGAAAGCATGCTTTGTGATTATGGTAAGACCAGCGTCGTTGCCGAAGCCGGCGCTTCCACGCGGACCCAGACGCCGTTTCTAATTTGCTGATCGCGTACATAGCTGGGGGACTGGGCGCGACGCGACGCGTCACGGGATTTGAATCCTACCGCTCTGACCAAGAAAGAAGCCTGCCCTGGGAAACCAGCGGCGGGCTTCGGCGTTAAAGGTCTTGCCGCGCGACAAAGCAGCTGACTCTTAATCAGCGGGTCGTAGGTTCGAGCCCTACATCGCCCACCATCGGCCCAGATGAAACAAAGGCCCCGGTTTCCGACCGGGGCCTTTTTCGTCGAATGCCCGCGACGAAAAATCACCATATCTCCGTCAAAAGTCGATTCTTGGGCGGATTCCGTTTCTCGTGAAGTTTCTTCGTGGCCGGTTATCATGCCAAAACGAAGATGCTTGCTTGGGACACTGGCGAAGGACTTCGGCGCGCTTGCGGCTGTCGCTCAGGATTTGACGGCGCCGGCGGTCAGCCCTTGGACGAAATAGCGCTGCAATGCGCCGAAGACGATCACGGCGGGCAACGAGGCGAGGATCGACGCGGCCATGGCACCCGCCCAGTCCTGTTGCATTTCGCCGAAGAAGGCGAGCAACAAGCCCGGCCCGATCGTGCGCGAATCGTCGCGGGTGATCAGCGTGAGCGAATAGAGCAGATCGTTCCATGCCCACATGAACGAGTAGATCCCGACCGCGATCAAAGCGGGGCCCGACAATGGCAGAATAACCTTGGTGAGGATGCGCAGCTCGCCCGCACCGTCGATACGCGCGGCCTCGAGCAGTTCGTTCGGCAGGCGCATGAAGAAGGAATAGAGGATATAGATCGCCGCCGGCAGCGCGAACACGATATAGGCGATGGTCAATCCCGCGAGCGTGTTGAGCAAGTTCAGCGTCTGCAACAGCGAATAAATGCTGATCAGGATCACGGCGAAGGGGAACATCTGCGCCGAGATCATCAGATACATCAGCGATTTGCGCCCCCGGAACTTGTACTTCGCGAAGCCATAGGCGGCGAGCGAGGCGAGGGTGGTGGTCAGCAGCGCGGATCCGCCGGCGGTCAACAGGCTGTTGACGAGGTAGAGCGGCAGATCCGATTGCCCCCAAGCGCGGCGGAAATTGTCGAGTGTGGGCGCGTAGGGGAAGATCGTCGGAAATTGCGCGAACACTTCGCCTTGGGGGCGAAACGACGTCGCCACCATCCAATAGACGGGGAAGAACAGGAAGAAGAGCAGCAATCCGAACAGCACGATGCGCAGGAAGACCGCACCGGGTGCGCGCGCGGTGAGAACGACGGGCGCCATCAATCGTTGTCCTTCAGCAGCATGCGTAGATAGACGAGCGCCACGCCCGCGATCGTCGCGAACCAGACGAGACCGACGGCGGCGGCCATGCCGAGATTCCATTGTTCGAACGCGCGGCGATAGACCTCGATCGACAGCACGGTCGTGGCGCGCACGGGGCCGCCGGCCGTCATCGCGTAGATCACGTCGAAGACCTGAAGATTGCCCATCGCTTGCAGCACGAGCACGATGCCAAGCGTGCGCGAAATATGCGGCAGCACGACGTAACGCAGGACCGCGCCGTCGCCGGCCCCGTCCAAGCGCGCGGCTTCGACTTGTTCCATCGGCAGCGATTGCAGCGCCGCCAGCACGAACAGCATGACGATCGGCGTGCTGAGCCAAGCCTTGGCGAGGATGACGGCGGCGAGCGCGCCGTTCGACGTCGACAGCCAAAAGAATGGCTGGTTGATCGTGCCGAGCGTCAGCAGCGCGGCGTTGATCACGCCGTATTGGCCGTGGAACATCCAGGCCCACAGGAACGCCGTCACGGTGCTGGGCAACACCCACGGCAGCAGCGACGCGGCGCGCACGATGTTGCGGCCGCGGAACGGCTCGTTCAGGAACAGCGCGTAGGCGGTTCCAAGAACGGCCGTCAATCCGGTCGTGACGACGACGTAGAGCACCGTCGTGCGCCACGACTGCCAGAAGGTCGTTTCGCGCCACAATGCTTCGAGATTGCGCGTGCCGACGAAGGTCGGCACGGCGGAATCGATCCGGTACTCGTGCAGCGCGAAATAGACCGACGCCAGGAAGGGGCCGAGAATAAGAACGAAGAAGCCCGCGAGCGCGGGCACGGTGAGGCCTAAGCCGAACCATGCCTGCGCTCGCGCGGCACCCATCTTGTGCGCGATCGATGCCATCGGTCCCTTCAGGTCTTGGGGCCGATTTCGGTGAGACGCTTGGCCATCGAGGACACCGCGTCGGACGCGGTCTTCTGGCCGAGCATCGCGGCGACGACTTCCTCGCCGATCACGTCGCGCAACTGCGGCCCGTTCGAGAATTGCGCGATCTCGTCGGGGCGCGCGAATTTCGACAGCGCGATCCAATCGGTGACGTAGCTGTCCGAGGCGAGCGTGTCGAGCGCCGCTTTGGTCGCCGGGAACACGCCGGCCGTCTTGAAATAGGCGAGCTGGGTTTCGGTCTTCGACAGGTGCGCGACGAACTTGCCGACAGCGCCGTCGGCCGTGGGCTTGGCGTTGCCGTAATCCGGGAAGGCGAGCAGATGCGCCCACTGGATCGACACCGGATCGTCGCCCTTGCGCAGCACGGGCGTGGCCATCGGCGCGATGTTGCGGTCGTAGGCTTCGCCCTGGCCCGATTGCGCGCGCGCGAAGGCGCGGGCGAGCGGCGGGTCGGGATAGAACGCGACCAATTCCTGCGCGAACAGGCGGCGGAAGTCGAAGCGGTCGTTGCCGGGAACGATCAGGCCTTCCTTGGTCATCGTAGCAAGCAGTTCCAGCGCCTGGCGCGCGGCCGGGCTGTCGATCGTCACCTTGCCGCTTTCGTCGAAGAACTTGGCGCCGAACTGCCAGAAGAACAGCTGCGTTTCGAGTTGGGTCAGCGACGCATTCTTGGTCGTGATGCCGAGCGGGCTGGAATTGGGCTTCGCCTTCTTGATCTTTCGCATCGCGTCGAGCAATTCGTCCATCGTCTCGGGCTTGCGCACGCCCGTTTCGGCCAGCAGCTTGTTGTTGACGACGAAACCGGTCGAGCCGGTGACCCACGGCAGGCCGTAACGGCCGCCGCGCACGCGCGCCATCGCGACCGCGTTGGGATGGTAGGTGCGATCGACGAAATCGGCGCCGAAGATTTTGTCGACGTCGATCATGCCGCCGGCGGCGACGAAGGTCGCGAGCCAGCGTTCCTGCATCTGGATCACGTCGGTTCGCTGACTGGAGCGCTTGCGCAGGAAGACCGTCGTTTCCATCTGACCGAACGGCACGCCGACGGTTTCGAAGCGGATATTGGGATTGGCGGTCTTGAAGTCGCCGAACACGCCGTCCAGGAACGGCTTGCTGCCGGCTTCGGTATGGCTCCAGCCGAGATAGGTGAGGCTGTCGGCGCTTTGCGCGCGCGCGAGCGACGGTACGGCGAGGGCTGCACCGGCGGCCGCCAGGGCTTGGCGGCGGGAAAGACGAATGGTCATGGGTTCCTCCGTTTTATCGTTTCGGGTTTTCAAGTGAGGCCGGCGTCGACGATGTAGCTTTGCGCGGTGCAGCCGCGCGCGTTGTCCGAGGCGAGGAACAAAGCCATCTGCGCGACGTCCCAACCGTCGAGCCGCTGGGGGATTGCTTGCGTCGCCAGGATCTGCGGCACGCGATCGGGTGTCTGCCACAAGCGGCGCTGGCGTTCGGTGTCGATGGCGCCGGGCACGACACCAACCACGCGCACGCCCGATGGCCCCAATTCGCGCGCCAAGCCGCGCACCAGCGCTTCGATCCCGCCTTTGGCGGTGAGATAGCCCGCCATCGCCGGCCAACCGCGCCGCGAGGAGACCGAGCCCATCATCACGATGACGCCGGTCCCCCGCGCGGTCATCGCGCGCGCGGCGGCCTGGGCGCAGAAGAATTGGTGGTCGAGATTGACGGCCAGGGTTTGCCGCCAGGATTCGGGCGTCACGTCTGACCAGGCGTGGCGCATATCGTTGGCGGCGTTGGTCACCATGATGTCGATCGAGCCGGAATCCGCGATTTCGCGCAAAGCGCCGTCGCGTGCCGCCGGATCCGTCAGATCCGCGCGCCGGACCGTCAGTCGGCGCGCGGCATTGGCCGCACGGATATCGTCGATCGCCGCCGCATCGATGTCGATCGCCTCGACGATCGAATCCTGTTCGAGAAACGCTTCTACGATGCAGCGCCCGATACCGGAGGCGCCACCAGTGACGACGACGCGTTTTCCGGCGAGGCTCGGCAAGTGCATGGCGGGTTTCCCGTTCATCCGGCCCCCACGACTTTCGCGGGATCGGTCGGCGTCAGCGGCGGGTAATGCACGCCGCGTTGCCCCGAAAGGCCGCGATTGGGTTTCGCGTCGTCGGGCGCGTCCGGCATTCCGGCGAGCTTGCCGTTGCGCACCAAGGCGAGATCGTCGCCGTAGAGTTCCGCGACGAGTGCGGCTTCCAGTTTCGTACGCAAGGCCGCTTTCGCGGGATCGGCGGAAAGGTCGCGCAACTCGGCCGGGTCTTCGGCGATGTCGAATAGCTGGATTACGTTGCCGGCCGGATACCAGATCAGCTTGTGGTGGCCGTCATGGATCATGCGCGTCGCCTTTTTGCCGAGCAGCGATTCGCAATAGAGCGTTTCGCGCTTAGCGCCTGTCACCATCGACCGGCCTTCGCAGGTCGCTGGCACGGGAATGCCGCACATATCCAGCAAGGTCGGCATGATGTCCTGCAAGCCGACGAGGCGCTCATCGACCCGGCCGACGAGCGTTTCGTCCTTCGCGGTGCCGACCAGAATCATGGGCACACCGACCGAGCCTTCATACATCAGTCGCTTGGCGTAGAAACCGTTGGCGCCGAGCATGTCGCCGTGATCGCCGGTCACCAGGATGATCGTGTCGTCGAGAAGTTCTTCTTCGCGCAGCGTACCGATCAGCAAGCGCAGTTGATGGTCGATATGGGTGCATTGCGCGTAGAAGGCGCGCAGCATGTCGGCATGCTGTTCGGGCTTCAACGTCGCCCAGAAATTTCGCACCGCGCGCGCGGCATAGGGCAGGGATTCCGTGTCCTTTGCCCAATCGCCGATCTCCGGCAGCGGAATCTCGCGATCGCGATAGCGCTCGATATAGCTCGCCAGCGGCGCGATCGGCGGATGGGGATGCGTGTACGAGACGTGCCACAGACCGGGCCGGGTCGGATCGCGCCGCTTGATCGAACGCGCCGCCGTCATCGTGGTCCAGTTGGTGACGTGCAGTTCCTCGGGCAGATGCCAGGGTCGCCAAGAATATTCGTTGTTGCTCATCCCGTGCAGGAATTGCGCGCCGGCATGGCCGCGATCGGCGAGGAACAGCTCGTAATCGTCGACCGCGCCCAGATGGCTGCGGCCTTCTTCGGCGATCATTGCGTCGTCGAAGCCGATCCGGTCGCGGGTAGGATAAACGTGCAGCTTTCCGATCGCGAAGGTCTGATAACCCGCATCGCCGAATGTCGCGGCCAGCGTGGGCAGATCGGCGGGCATCGGCAAGGCGGGTTGGAACACGCGGTCGCCGTGACGGCGCGGGCTGGTGCCCGTCATCATGCTGCGGCGCGCGGGGATGCAGATCGGGCATTCGGCATAGGCGCGGGTGAAGCGCGTGCCGATCGACGCGAGATGGTCGAGCGTAGGCGTTTCGATCGTCGGATGACCGGCGGCGCCTAGCAGCGAGCCGGGCCATTGATCTACCGAGACGAAAAGAACGTTCGGACGTACGCCGTCCGTCGGTTTGCCCATGACGCTTCCTCTTGATCGTTGGGCAAATCGTGAATTAATTATATCCTATCTTAAAATAAATAATATTTATTGAAGACTCGAAGGAGACACGCGTGGATCGTCGGCAACTGACTTCGTTCGTCGCTCTCTCGGACGATCTTCACTTCTCGAGAGCGGCGGCACGGCTGCGCATCACCCAGCCGGCCTTGAGCCAGCAGATCGCGCGGCTGGAGGCGGAGCTGAACGTACGGCTGTTTTCGCGCGGGCCCAAGCACGTGGCGTTGACCGACGCGGGGCGCATATTTCTGGAGGAGGCGACGGAAACGTTGCGCCGGATGGATCAGGCGGTCGCCCGGGTGCGCAGCGCCGCCGCCGGCCGGATCGGGCGGCTGACGATCGCCTTTGTCGAGGCGGCACCCGTGCTGCCGGATCTGGTCGCGAAATTCAACGAGGCGGTGCCCGAGGTGTCGATCGATTTCCGCGAAATGGTAACGGCCGAACAAATCGACGCGTTGGCCGACGGCCGCGTCGATGTCGGCATTCTGCGGCCGATTACGCTGGGGCGCGGCCTCGAATATTTTCTGATCCATCGCGAGCCCTATCTCGTGGCGCTGCCCTTGCGTCATCCGCTGGCGGCGCGCGAGGCGATCCGGCTGCGCGATCTCGATGGTCAGCGTTTGATCACGCGGCCAGCGAAGAAGCGCCGCTATGTCGAAGGCCGCTTTCGCGCGCGCTTGGAGAAGGCGAAAATCGCCTTACCGATCGCACACGAGGTCGATCAGCTCCACACGATGCTAGGGCTGGTCGGGGCTGGGCTGGGCGTCGCGATCCTGCCGGAATCGATGTCGACCTTGCGGATGGGCGGCGTCGTCTATCGTCCCTTCGCCGAAGGCCAGGCGCCAAACGCGGAACTCGCCGTCGCCTGGCGGACGGGCAACAGGTCCCAAACGTTGGCTCGGTTAATCGCGATCGCGCGCGCCGGCGCAAACGCTATTTGAGCGCTGCGACGTCGCGCTTGAGCGTCGACAAGATAAATCGGACCGGTGCTAGCGTTCGCATCGATGCGCGGTACGTGACGCCGGTCCGGATCGTCCAGTCGTAGCCACGCACGTTCAACGCTTGCAGCCCAGGCGTGACGCTGGGCCGGAGCAGGGGCCTGGGCAGGCTCGTCAGGAATCCGTCGTTACGCACGAGCTTCAGCGCCAAATCGAGGGAGTCGGTCGTTACCGTGTCGCGCGGGGACTGCATACCGTTGGCTTTGAACAGCCGATCGAGCTGCATGCGCGACACCCCGCCGTAATTGAGCGTCACCCAAGGCCGGCGGGCGATTTCGGCGAGCGGTACATCGGCCAGTCGTGCAATCGGAGATTGCCGTGCGGCGGCGATACAGTTACCTTGGTTGTAAAGGAACATCTCGTCGAGCCCTTCGCCCGATATCGGCTCGGTCGCGAGGCCGCCAGCATAGAGGCTGATCTCGCCCGCTTGCAATGCGGGAAGCAGCAACTGGCCGACGCCGATCCGCACCGACACATGAAGATTGGGATAGTCGCGCGCCATACGCGCCAGGATGCTGGGCATGAACACCGACGCGTAGGTCGGACCGATGCCGATGCGCAATTCGCCGCGCGCCCCGTCGCGCGCGGCGGTAAGCTCCATCAGCGAGCCGTTCCATTCGCCTTGGATCGCCCGCGCGCGCCGATAGAAGGCTTGCCCCATTGGCGTCAGCACCACCCCGCGCGCGGAGCGGTCGAAAAGCGGCGTCAGCAGATGTTCCTCAAGCAATTGCAGCGACTTCGACAACGCCGGCTGGCTGATATTCAGGCTGCGCGCGGCGCCTTGCACGCTGCCGAATTCCGCGACCGCCAGGAAATGATGAACGCGCCAAATCTGTTCCATAGATATTAGTTATATCACCTATCTGTAAAACTATTACCCAAATTCGACGATGCGGCTAGAAATGAACCGTCCGGGGAGGGACGTCCATGCGCACCGTGTTCGTGCTTTTCGATTCGCTCAATCGTCTCGCCTTGGGCAGTTACGGCGGAACACAAATCGCGACGCCGAATTTCGATCGTTTCGCACGTCGCGCCGTCAGCTTCGACAATCACTATGTCGGCTCGCTGCCCTGCATGCCGGCACGGCGGGACATCCATACCGGTCGGCTCAATTTCATGCATCGCTCGTGGGGGCCGCTGGAGCCGTTCGATAATTCCCTGCCGGAAATTTTGAAGAAGGCCGGTATCTACAGCCATCTGATCAGCGACCATTTCCATTATTTCGAGGATGGCGGCGCCACCTATCACAACCGCTACAACACCTGGGAGTTCGTGCGCGGGCAGGAGAACGATCCCTGGGTCGCGATGGTCAAGCCGCCGATCGAGCGCTTCAAGGAAAAATACTCCGACCATCACTACAACGCGCCCGGCGATTTCAAGCGCCGCCAGCACCAGATCAACCGCGAGAAGATGGTCGCTGAAGCGGATTTCCCGGGCCCGCAATGTTTCGAGCGCGCCTTCCGATTCCTCGACGAGAATCGCGGCGCCGACGATTGGATGCTGCATCTCGAATGCTTCGATCCGCACGAGCCGTTCCACGCGCCGGACCGGTTCAAGGAAGCCTATCGCACAGCCTATAACGGCCCGATCATTGACTGGCCGAAATACGGCCCCGTTAAAGAGAACAAGCTGGAAATCGCCGAGATCCGCGCCAATTACGCGGCGTTGGTCGCGATGTGCGACGCGTATTTCGGCAAGCTGCTCGATTATTTCGATGCGCACGACATGTGGAAAGACACCTGCCTGATCCTGACCACGGATCACGGCTTCCTGCTCAGCGAGCACGATTGGTGGGGCAAGAATCAGACGCCCTATTACGAGGAAATCTCGCACATTCCGATGATCGTCCATCATCCCGATCACGCGGCGCGCGCGGGCACGCGCGTGCGCGCGCTGTCGCAGACGAGCGATCTGATGCCGACGATGCTGGAGATTTTCGGCCTTCCCATTCCGTCGGAAACGACCGGAGTTTCGGTATTGCCGCTGATCGCCGGGGCGCCGGGGCGCGAAGCGATCATCTTCGGCATGTTCGGCGGGCCAATCGGAATCACCGACGGCACCTACAGTTATTTTCGCTATCCGCGCGATCTGTTCGACGAGACGCTGGGCGAGTACACGCTGATGCCGACCCATTTGACCGGGTTCTTCAATTCCAACGAATTGAAAACGGCGACTTTGGCGGGGCCCTTCGACTTCACCAAGGGGTTGAAGTTGATGCGCTATAGCGCGCTCAACGAGTCCAGCCGCGCGCCGGGGCCGAACAATCGCGTCCAGGCTCAGTTCAAATCCGCGATCTACGACAATGCGCGCGATCCAAACCAATTGAACCCGATCGATATGCCGGCCATCGAGGCGAAGTTGAAGGATGCGGCGATCCGGCTGCTGCGTGCGCACGACGCGCCGCGGGAATATTTCGAATGGCTGACGCTCACGCCGCAAGCGGCGGAATGAAAAAAGCGAACGGAGGAAACAACCATGCGGATCGATAAAACCAAGGCGGTTTTCGCGAGTGTAACGCGGCGTTGTGCGTTGGCGGGAGCGTTGGCATTCGCCGCCGGAACGGCTTTTGCGCAAAGCCAGCCCCCGATCACCATGGTGATCAACCAATCGCCATGGCTCAAATCCTTCATTGCCGAGGTCGATGATTACGAAAAAGCGACCGGCAATAAAGTGAAGCTCGACGTGCTGCCCTTCGGCGGCTTGCTGGAGAAAATCCGCAACTCCGTGCGCGGCGCGCAAGGAGAGTACGACATCGTCAACATCAACGCGAGTTGGCTGACCGAGATCTATTCGGGCGGCTTTCTGACGCCGCTCGCCGAGATCCGCGCCGGCTACAAACTGCCAGACGGCGTGTTGACCTTCGGCGACACCACCCATTGGAATTTCTCGACGGGCACTTTTGCGGCGAACGGCACGCTGATGGGGGTGCCGACCAACGGCAACGTGCAGGTGCTGTACTACAACGTCGATGCCTACGCGGCACTCGGCCTCAAACCGCCGAAGACATGGGACGAGTTGGTCGCCAATTCGCAGGCGATCCGCAAGGGCGGTAAGTATTATGGCTTCACGGCGCGCGCCGCCCGCGATTCGATCGTCTATAACTTCACGCCCTATCTGTTCAGCCACGACGCGGCCTTCGTGAAGATCGCCGGTACGAACAAGGCGGAGGTCGTCGTCAACAGCGCCAACGCGCTGAAGGCGCTGGAGCTCTACGTGAAGCTTGCGACCGAATCCGGGACGCCGGGGCCGGGCAACGTCGCGCAGGGCGAATTGATCCAGCTTCTCGCGACCGGCCGCACCGCCCAAGCGATCGCCGTCATCGCGGCGTGGGGCCAGCTCGAGGATCCCAAGGCGTCGCGCGTCGTCGGCAAAATCAACGCGACATTGCTGCCCGCCGGCCCGAACGGTACCGTCGCGTCCAGCGCCGGGCATTGGATCGCCGGCGTGCCGAAGAACGTTTCGCCCGAGAAGCAGAAAGCGGCACTGGCGTTCCTCGACTGGTTCGCCGCGAAGCCGCGGCAAGTCGACTATGTGCGCGCGAGCGGCGTGCCGATCCGCGGCGATATCACCCGCGCCGATCTCGGCGGCGGCGACGCGTTCCGCTTCATCGAGGCATACTCAAGCAACGCCGAGCACGCAGTGCTGGGTTTGCCGTTTGCTCAGGCGGTCGAAGCATCGGACGCGATCGCGCTGAGCCTCAACCGCGCGGTGATCGGCGAATTGACGCCGGCCAAGGCGCTCAACCAAGCCGCAGCCGATCTCGTGCGCATCCTGGAACGCGGCGGCTTCGCCGTCACGCGTCTTCCCGATCTGTGAGGGAACGAGGATCCGGATCGATCCGGCAGTCCCGCTCGTGCGCGGTGAGAGTCATTCGATGAGTTCCAAACGTCCGACCGACAATGCGGCGCGCAACCGGCGTTGGATCGCGCTTTCTCTGGCGCCGGTCGTGCTGCTGTTCGTCATTCTGACGGCGTTTCCGGTCCTCAATCTGCTCGGCTTGAGCTTCTTCCATGTCGAATGGAAACAGGGCGCCTCTGTCTTCGAGTTTGTCGGGCTCGACAATTTCCGGCGTTTGTTCGGGGCGGAGCGGATTTTCTGGGACGGCGTGCGCAACACGCTGATCTTCGCGGTCGTTGCGGTCGGCTTCCAGATGGTGATCGGGTTTTCGATGGCGCTGGCGGTCAAAACGTCAGGTGTCTACGGCCGCTCCGTCCTGACCGCGATCTTCCTTCTGCCCATCGTCGTGCCGCCGATCGTCATCGGAACGATGTGGCGCTTGATAATGGGGCGCGAGTTCGGCCTCGCCAACGCACTGCTCGGACTGCTGGGTTTCGGCCCGGTGGATTGGCTGGGCGATCCGAATTTGGCGCTCGCCTCGGTTATCTTCGTCGATATCTGGCATTGGACGCCGTTCGTGTTTCTGCTGATGCTGGCCGGACTCGAATCGCTCGACGGCGAAGTGCTGGAGGCCGCGCGCATGGACACGCGCTCGCGCTGGCAGGAAATCCGTCACGTCGTGCTGCCGATGATGCTGCCCACGATCGTCGTGACGCTGCTGTTCCGCGTCATCCTGACATTCAAAGTGTTCGACGAAGTCTATCTATTGACGTCGGGCGGGCCAGGAACGGCGACGGAAGTCGTCAATTTCTCGATCTACCGCACCTTTTTCCGCCAAGATCAGGTCGGCTTCGGCTCGGCGATGTCGATCGTGACGCTGTTCGCGATCAGCCTGATCATCATTTTGGCCCGCGGCTACGCCCAGCGCCGGGCCGCCAGGAAGGCGGCATCGTCATGAAATCCAGTTCCGCCGCGCAAGCGATCGCCAATTCGGCCGCCTGGGGCTACGCGTTCGTCATTCTGGGCCCGACCGTGTGGGTCCTGTCGAACGCGTTCAAATACAAGATCGACATCATCACCGGCGCGACGTTGTCGCCGTTCACTCTGGAAAATTTCGAGGAGTTGCTGTTTTCCCGGCAGTCGGAATTCCTCCTCAATCTTTTCAACAGCACACTGATCGGGCTGGTCTCGACCGCGATCGTTATCGTGATCGCCACGATGGCGGCGTTCACGCTCGTGAGCTTGGAAGTCCGCCCTTGGGTGCGCTGGGCCGTGCTGGGCTGGGCGTTGATGTTCCATATGCTGCCCACGCTGACCTTCTTAGGGTCGTGGTATCTGATGTTCTCCGCCGTCGGGCTGCAAGGCGGCTATTTCGCGCTCATCGTAACGCACACCGTCCACAATCTGCCGATGGCGCTGTTCTTGATGATGAGTTTCGTCGGCGCCCTGCCGCGCGAATTGATTCAGGCCGCGCGAATGGACGGCTGCGCCAACGCGCAAATCTTCTGGCGGGTCGTGTTCCCGCTTGTGCGCGGCGGCATGATCGCGGCGACGGCGCTGACCTTCATCTTCTCCTGGAGCGATTTCGCGATCTCGTTGACGCTGTCCTCGCGCGCAACGATGACGGTGCCGGTCGCGATCTCCACCTTCGCGCAGGAATACGACATCAAATACGGCGAAATGGCCGCCGGCACGCTGTTGTCGATCGTCCCGGCGCTGATCCTGATCCTCGTCGGCCAGAAATTCATCGTGCGCGGGCTCCTCGCGGGAGCCGTCAAATGATCGAGCCGCGCAGTTCCACCCCCGCGTTTCCCGGTGTCGCATATGTCTGATCTTTCCCTTCGGGGTTTCCGGAAGTTCTACGGCGGATTCGAAGTGATCCCGCCGCTCGATCTGGATATCCGCAGCGGCGAATTCGTCGTGTTGGTCGGACCGTCGGGAAGCGGCAAATCCACGCTGCTGCGGATGATCGCGGGCCTGGAAAAGATCGATGGCGGCGCCGTGCACATCGACGGCGAGGACGTGACGGCCCGCGACGCGGGCGACCGCGACATGGCGATGGTGTTCCAATCCTATGCGCTCTATCCGCATATGACGGTCGCGGAGAACATGACCTTCGCGCTGCGCATGCGCGGCACGTCGGAGAGCGTAATCCGGGAGCGGCTAGCGAACGCGTTGCGGATGCTGTCGCTCGAAGGGCTCGAAGGGCGCAAGCCCGGGCAATTGTCGGGCGGCCAACGTCAGCGCGTGGCGATGGGCCGCGCGATCGTGCGCCAGCCTCGCGTTTTCCTTTTCGATGAGCCCTTGTCCAATCTCGACGCCAAGCTGCGCGCGCGCACGCGTCTGGAGTTGCGCGAACTCCATGATCGTCTGAAGGCGACGTCGATCCTGGTGACGCACGATCAGATCGAAGCGATGACCATGGCCGATCGCATCGTGTTGCTCGATCGCGGACGTATCCAGCAGATTGGCGCGCCGCGCGAAATCTACGAAGCGCCCAAGAACCGCTTCGTGGCGACGTTCATTGGCTCGCCCGAGATCAACATGCTCGACGGGCGCGTTATCGCGCGCGACGGGCGGTGTTGGTTCGGCGCTTTGGAACTGCCGGGTCTGGTCGGCGCTATCGACGATGCGACAACGCTGGGCGTGCGTTCCGAAGCGTTCGAACTACTCGCCGGTCCCGCATCGGGCGCTTTGGCCGCCAAGATCGGCGCCATCGAATATACCGGTTCCGACGCCTATGCGTTGGCGACGGCGGACGCCTGGCAACTGGTCGTCAAGCTGCCGGCCGATCTCAAGGTCGCGGGACGCGTCGTCGCGGTGGGCGACCAACTCCATATCCGGCTCGCCGCGGAAGGCTGGCATCTTTTCGACGCAGCCGGCACGCTCATCGAACGGCGCTAGCGATGTCGAAGGAAGAGTCGCCACGCTATCTTGCCGGCGATCCCCGCCAGATCGCATCAGTCCGCCGTTTCACGCTCGCCGACGGGGCCGAAGCGGGCGTCGATGCCTTGGCGTTTTCGACCGGCGGCGGGCTCGATTTTTGGGTTCTGCCCGGCCGCTTGCTCGACATCGCAACGTTGTCCTGGCGTGGCGTTCAAGTCGCGTGGCAAAGCCCGGCGGGATTTCGTCCCATGCCGGCCGCCATCACGCGGGGCGAACGCGATTTCAGCCGCGCCTTCGGCGGCTTCCTCAATACCTGCGGATTCGACCATATTCGCCAACCCACTGGGGGCAAGCCGATGCATGGCTCGGCGCCCCACATGCCCGCGCGCCTGACCGGCTACGGCGAGGATTGGGACGCGCCCGTTCCCATCCTCTATTGCGAAGGTGAGGCGCCGATCTGGGTGTCCGGCGTGGGCGGATATCGGCTGCGCCGCCGGATCGAAGCGCCGATCGGCGGTGATCGTTTGCGCATGATTGATCGCGTCCAGGTCGTTGGTCCGACGCCGCTGCCGATCATGGTGCTGTACCATTTCAATCTCGGTTATCCGCTGCATCGCGCGGGCACGCGCATCCAATTGGACGGCGCCGATCTCACGGGGCCGTTGGCGCAACAGGAACCGGCGGTAAAACAGTCGGTCCTTTATCCTGTGACGGGCGATCGTGCCGTTTGCCGCGTGCAGGGCGGCGGTGGGATCGCCACCAATTTCAGCTGGAGTACCGTGACGTTGCCATGGCTTCAGTTGTGGCGCGATCTGCGGCCAGGCTGCGGCGTGCTGAGCGTTGAGCCATGCTCGGCGGGGCGAAATGCCGACGGGACGAACGCCGATGTGCCGCCGACGGCGCCGGGCAACGAGATCGTGTTCGATATCGACATCGAACTTGCCGACGCGTCGTAAGTCATTTTTGAAAACGGATAGGTTATTCCGACCTATTGAAATCGCCGAAGAGCAAAGTCTTTTCGGCTTTCACAAGTGTATAAAACATAGATAATATAAAATAAAAATAAAAACATCTAAAAGAATGGCGTGCCGTGAGTGACGAAGGTGAGAACTGTTGTTGGATATCGATCGTTTCTCGATAGTGAACTCACGGAATTTGTATCGACCTGAAGATTGCCGCCGTCAGCGTCTAGATGCCGATGACGCATATTGGAACCCGTTGGCTCCGGGAAGCAGACCGCACAATGGTGTCGTATAGGATTCGAACCTCACCGTTCGGGCCCCCCCGAGAGACGACAGGCCTGCCCCGGCCAGCCAGTGGCGGACTCCCCATTCGCGAGTGGACGTTTATGCATCGGCCGTTTTCCTAAGATATTGGTTTGTAATCGTGATTCGAACGAATGAAAGCGCTTCGCGCCGCGCCGTCGTCACACGGTGGTTGCGCACGCTTCCGAATCTGTTAAAAGGATTCTCGATTATTTGATCAAACGAGCACTAATGGTGAAGCATGGCACGGCGCGCGATATATTCGGGATCGAAGTTCGAAGACTTGGCGGGCTACTCGCGCGCCGTGATCGACGACGAGTGGGTTTTCGTCTCCGGGACCGCCGGTTTCGATCCGAAGACAGGCACATTTCCTGACTCGGCCGAGGACCAGACGCACCGCGCGTTAAAGACGATCGCCGAAGCATTGGCGCAGGCCGACGCGACGCTGGCGGATATCGTGTCGCTGCGCGTTTTCCTCTCGTCGCGCGATCACGTGATGCCGGTTTCGAAAGTGCTGGGCGCCACGTTCGCCGATCCGCGACCGACCAACACCACGATCATCTGCGGTTTCGCCGTCGACGAGATCAAGGTCGAGATCGAAGTCGTCGCGCGCCGCGCGGGCGGACGGCGATGAAGCGCGTCGCACGGCGCATCTCGGATACGCCGAAAAAATCGTTCGGCATGTATCAAAAAGCCGCCGCCTTGCGCGACAGCGGCCGCGATCTGATTCATCTGGAGTTGGGCCGCCCGGCGGCAGACACGCCCGAGCATATCAAGCGCGCGACGATCGACGCGCTGCGCGCGGGTGACGTGCATTACAGCGATCTGTTGGGTATTGCGAAGCTGCGCACGGCGCTGGTCGAAAAGCTGCGCACCCGCAACGGTATTCCCGCGACGCCCGAAACCGTGCTCGTCACGAACGGGCTGACGCATGCGGCCTTCGCCGTTCTCATGGCCACGCTCGATCCGCGTGACGAAGTCATCCTGATCGATCCGCATTATCCCCAGCATATTGGCAAGATCGAACTTGCCGGCGCGGTTCCGGTTTTCGCGGCCCTCGATCCCGTCGACGATTTCCGCCTGACGCCGGAACGGATCGAGGCCAAAATTTCACCGCGCACGCGCATGATCGTGCTCGTCAATCCGGTCAATCCGACGGGCCGGGTGTTTTCGAAGGACGAGCTCGAAGGGCTCGCGGATATCGCGCGCCGGCACGATCTTCTGGTGTTCGCCGACGAAGTCTACGAAGACATCGTCTATGACGGTGCGGCGCATATCAGCATCGCATCGCTGCCCGGCATGGCAGAGCGAACCTTCTCCGCTTACGCGTTCACGAAATCCTTCGCGATGGATGGCTGGCGTATCGGCTATCTATCCGCACCCGCGTGGGCCATGTCGGGGCTCGTCAAGATCACGGCGAATGACGTGACGCATGTGAACACGTTCATTCAAAGCGGCGCGCTCGCCGCGATCACCGGCCCTGGCGAGGTTCTGGCCGCATTGGTCGACGAGGACCGCCGCAAGCGCGACTTCGTCGTGCAGCGCCTCAACCAGATGCCGGGTGTGCGCTGCGCGTTGCCGCAAGGCGCCATCTACGCCTTCCCGGATATCTCAGGCACGGGCGTGCCCTCGCAGCAATTGGCCGATATGATCCTGGAGCGCGCGGATGTCGTCGTCGAAGCGGGTAGCTTCTACGGTGCCGCGGGTGAGGGGCATCTGCGGATCTGTTTTGGCTCCGAAAGCCTCGCGCGGTTGCAGGAAGGCATGGACCGCTTGAGCACGTTCTTCAATCGGATGTGATCGCGACAATGGAAAAAGTCATCCTCACCACGCAGGGGCTCCGCCGGAATTTCGGCGCGTTGCGCGCGGTTGATGGCGTCGATTTGTCGGTGCGGGATGGTGCGATCACAGGCCTGATCGGTCCGAACGGGGCGGGCAAAAGCACGCTGTTCGGTTTGATCGCGGGCGAGGTGAAGCCGAGCGGCGGCGAGATCGCGTTCGACGGTAAGCCGATCGCAGGATTGTCGCCGGATCGGATTTTCCATGCCGGGCTCGCGCGCACGTTCCAGATCCCACGCCCCTTTCCGCAGATGACCGTACTCGAGAACGCCATGCTGGCGCCGTCCGGCCAATCGGGCGAGCGGTTCTGGAACAATTGGTTCCGTCCGTCGCTGGTCCGCGAGGAAGAGCGACGCTGCCGGGAACGTGCGATGGAGGTACTGAGTTTCACCGGCCTCGCCGCCAAAGCGCAGGATCCGGCCGGAATTCTGTCGGGCGGTCAGCAGAAGCTGCTGGAACTCGCGCGTGTCATGATGGCGCAGCCGCGGCTCATTCTGCTCGACGAGCCGGCGGCCGGCGTCAATCCCGCCTTGCTCGAAACCTTGATCGACAAAATCCTGGCGCTTAACGCGCGCGGCATCGGCTTTCTGATCGTCGAGCACAATATGGATATGGTGATGCGCATCTGCGGATCGATCGTGGTGATGGCGCAAGGACGCTTGATCTTCTCCGGCAGTCCGCAGGAAGTCGTGCGCGAGCAGCGCGTCATCGACGCTTATCTCGGCGACGTTTCGGATATCGCGCTATGAGAACGCCGTTTCTCGTCGCCCGCAATCTGCGCGCGTCCTATCGGCGAGGTCTGCCGATCGTGCATGACATTTCGGTCGACGTCGCATGCGGCGAGATCGTAACGCTGGTCGGTCCCAACGGTGCCGGCAAATCGACTTTCATGAAGGCGCTGGCCGGTCTCGTTCTGATCGAAAGCGGCGAGATCCTTCTCGGCGGCGTGAACCTCGCCGGACAATCGACCCATGCGATCGTCGGGGCGGGCGTGGGTTTCGTGCCGCAAACCGGCAACGTCTTCGCCAGCCTGTCGATCGAGGATAATCTGATCGCGGGCGGACATACGCTGGCTAAGCCCGTACTGCGCGAACGTCTCGCGCGCGCCTTCGAACGGTTCCCCGCACTCGCCGCGCATCGCCGCTCGATGGCCAATGTGTTGTCGGGCGGTCAACGCCAAATGCTCGCCGTCGCCCGTGCGTTGATGACCGAACCTCGGTTGATCATGCTCGACGAGCCGACGGCCGGGTTGGCGCCCAAAATCGCGCAAGAAGTGTTCGCCGATCTGCGCAAGCTCGCCGAGGGCGGGGTGGCGGTACTGATGGTGGAGCAGAACGCGAAGGCGGCGCTGCGCGTATCCGATCGCGGCTACGTTCTGGTCGAAGGCCGCAACCATATTTCGGGGCGCGCAAGCGCGTTGCTCGAAGACGTGGCGGTGGCGGAAGCCTTTCTCGGATCGCGGAGGCATTCATGATCGGGCAGGCGCTGGCCGACGGAATTTTGACCGGTGGCATTCTGGCTCTCGGCGCGATCGGCTATTCGCTGAGCGCCAAGATCCTCAAATTCGCGAATTTCGCGCATGCGGAGTTTCTGACGGTCGGCGCGTATCTGGCGCTGACGCTGGCGACGCTGATGGGGGCGGGGACGCCGATCGACCCGTTCTCGTTCGGCGTGCCGTTGATCGTCGCCACGATCGTCGCGGGTGTTGCGACCGGCGTGATCGCGATCTTGGTTGATCGGCTCGTCTTCAGCCGGTTGCGCGCGCGGCGTGCGGCCGCCTTGACCCTCGTCTTCGCTAGCTTCGGGATGGCGCTGGTCTTGCGCAATCTCGTGCTGCTGATTTGGGGGCCCAACGCGCATTACTACGGACAGGAATTGCAGATCGCGATCGAAGTCCTGCCGGATGTGCGGATGTTGCCCGATCACGTGTTCGTCCTGGTGTTGACGTTCCTGCTCGTCTTGGCACTGCACTTCTTCCTGCAAACCAGTCGCGTCGGCGTGGCGATGCGCGCGATGGCCGATAGCCCAGCGCTATCGCAGGCTTGCGGCATCGATACGGCCAGCATCATTCGCTGGACCTGGTTGCTGGCCGGCATGCTGGCGGCGTGTGCGGGCGTGTTCGCGGGTTTGACGGTTCAGATCCGGCCTGAGCTCGGCTTCAATATGTTGCTGGCCGTGCTGACGGCCGCCGTGCTGGGCGGGGCGGGTAATCTGTTCGGTGCGGTCGTCGGCGGGTTGATCGTCGGACTCGCGGAAAGCCTTTCGGTTCTGATCATCCCGGCGAGCTTCAAGCCGGCGATCCCGTTCCTGCTGCTTCTGATCGTGCTGTATGTCCGGCCGCAGGGGCTGTTCACAAAATCCGTACGCGCGTGAGGAACGAATGATCGGCATCCTGTCCTATTTCGTGTTCTTCTGCAGCGTGGCGCTGATCCTGGCGATCGTCGTGCTCGGCCTCAATCTGCAATGGGGCAATACGGGCTTGTTCAACGCCGGGATCGCCGGCTTCTATGCGATCGGCGCCTACGGCTTCGCGATTTTGACGGCCGCACCGCGCGCTGATTTGATCGGCAATTTCGGATTGCCGTGGATCGTGGGCGTGGCGGGCGCCATGGCGGCTTCCGCCTTCATCGCATTGGTGATCGGGATCGCCACGTTGCGCCTGCGCGACGATTATCTCGCCATCGCGACGTTCGGCATCGCCGCGACGATCCAGCTTCTGGCGCTCAATCTCGATCCGTTGACCGGCGGCGCCATGGGGATATCGTCGCTGCCCAATCCGTTCCGTGGTCTTTTCCCGGCGCCGATCCTCAACAATCTTTGCTATCTGGCGCTGATCGTGGCGCTGGTTGCCGTCGTCTATGCTGGGCTGCAACGCATCGTCGCGTCGCCCTGGGGACGGGTGCTCAAGGCGATCCGCGAGGATGAGATTGCGGCGCGCACGCTCGGCAAGAACATCGACATGTTCCGCCTTCAAGCCTTCGTGCTCGGCGCGATGCTGATGGGCCTGGGCGGCGCGCTTTACGTCAGTTTCATTGGCTTCGTCAGCCCCGCCGATTTCATGCCGATCCTGACCTTCCAAGTTTGGACGATGCTGATCATTGGCGGCAGCGGCAACAACAAGGGCGCCATCCTCGGCGCGGTCGTCATTTGGGGCTTGTGGAGCGTGATCGGCGCCGTGACCGTGCAGTTCCTGCCGCCGCATTTCCAGATTTATGGCGGTGCCACGCAGGCGGTTTTGATCGGCTTGATCCTGGTGCTGACGCTGCTGCTGCGGCCGCGCGGATTGATCGGCGAGCGCGCGACGGCATCGCGCCACGCGGCGTAGATCAAACGTCGCGCCGGCGGCGCGTCGGCGTATCTTCGACCAAATTCCGGCACAGACGGCGCAACAATCCCTGCGTCGTCTTGATATCGCCTTCGATCGCTTTAACGGCGGCCCTTGCATCGTCCGCTTCCATCGCGGCGATCAAATCGCGGTGATGGGAACTCGGCCGGTAGCCGTCGGCGATCAACAGCGGCTCGATATAATTCGACAACATGCGCATATAGGGGCCGAAGCGCAGCCACAGCGTCTGGATGAACTGGACGACAACGGGCGATCCACAGGCTTCGTAGATCGCGAAATGGAATTCCTGGTTCTTCGCCAGCATCAATGCGAGATCGCGCGCGGATGTCGCCGCTTCATGCTCCAGCATCAGTGTTTTGAAGCGTTCACGCTCGGCGGGGGTGGCGCGTTCGGCGGCGAGTTTCGTCGCGAGCGATTCGAGTGCTATCCGCGTCAGGCAAAGATCGTTGAGCCCGTCGAGGCTGACCGTCGGCACTTTGGCCGAGCCGTTGGGCACGACGACGAGCGCGTTTTCCGCCGTCAGGCGGCGCAGCGCTTCGCGCACCGGCATGTGGCTGGTCCGGAACGTCTCCGCGAGGAACGCGATGGTCAGCGTTTGGCCCGGCTCGAAATGGCCGGACATCAGGGCATGGCGCAGCCGCTTGTAGACTTCGTCCTGAATCGTCGAACGCGACGATACCGGTTCGAGGAAATCGACGGACATCTCGGCCTGCTTTTTGATCAAACGATGTTTAGATTTTCAACATATTTGAACGGGCTATTCAAGGGCAAGTTCCTTCGATTTGGAAAGGAGAGGCGGTCGTGGCGATTATCTATTTACGTTGTCCGGGAAGTGCGTGAAAGTCCTTAAAACATAAATAATTTCAGTGCACTATAAATGCCTGAGCGGAGCTTTCGGAGATATATCGCGGCGCTTTACCGGATTTCTTTTTTATGCTCTTATGATCAAATGATGTAACGCGCACCCGGACGAATTCGCCGGATATCAAGCTCGCGCCACGCATCGCGACCAACAAAAAGAAGGGAAGCTCATGTCTTACGGAATTCGCTCTTTGCTGACGGTGTGCGCCGTTGCCGCATTGCCGGCGTTGATGGCGGCGCCCGCCGCCGCGCAAGCCGTGGCTTGCCCGGTGAAAATCGGTGCCGTTTTGTCGCTGACCGGCTCGATGGGTGCCGTCGGCAAGAACATCGCCAACAGCGCGCAACTTGCCGTCCGCCACATCAACGAAGGCGGCGGCATCAAGGGTTGCCAGGCCGAACTCGCGTTGCGCGACGATCAAGGCCAGCCGAGTGTTGGCGTCGACGCCGCGAAATTCCTGGTCGAGGTCGAGCGTGTCTCGGGCCTGGTCGGCGCGATTTCGAGCGGCGTCACCATCCCGGTCCTGACGTCGGTCGCCGCACCGTCGAAGATTCCGCAGATCTCGTGCTGCTCCTCGGCGCCGATCCTGACGGCGATGGCGCAGGAAGGGAAGACCGGCGGGTTCTTCTTCCGCACCATCCCGACGGTGAAGAGCCTCGCTTATCTGCCGGCAGCCCTTGCGGCCGAGCGCGGCTGGAAGCGCATCGCGCTGATCTACGTCAACACCGATTACGGCACCAGCTTGGTCAAGGATTTCACTAAGGCCACGGAAGTTTCCGGCGGCAAGGTCGTGAAGGCTGTCGGCTTCAACGAGAACCAAGCTTCCTACCGCGCGGAAGTCACCGCAGCGTTGGCCGAAAAGCCGGACGCGATGTTCCTGGTCGCCTTCCCGTTGGATGGCGCCACGATCGCGCGCGAGTGGATCTCGCTCGGCGGCACGCAGAATCTGATCCTCAACAACGCGCTGCGCAGCCCCGATTTCGTCAAGGCCGTGGGCGAGCGTTATCTGACCAAGGCTTTCGGCACCGACAACACGACGACCGGCGGTCCGTCGGTCGAGACGTTCAAGCAAGCCTTCGAGACGGAGTACAAGGCGAGTGCGGCGGGCCCGGGCATCTACAACATCTACGACGCGGTGATGGCGCTCGGTCTCGCGATGAACATCGCGCCGGATCTATCGGGCACGTCCGTTCGCGACGCAATCCGCAAGATCCATACGCCCGGCGGCGAGAACGTGGCGACCGGTCCGGCGGAGTTCAAGAAGGCGCGCGAATTCATCGCGAAGGGTACCGCCATAAAGTATACCGGCGCGACCGGGCCGATCGAGTTCGATGCCTATGGCGATGTCAGCGGCCCCGCGATCTCGTGGCGTATCGACGGCCAGAACATGGTCATCGATAAGGGCTATTCGATCGAGGATATGCTGAAGCTGTTCAAGCGCATCGACGGCTGACGTACCGCGCCCGCGTCGGTCCCGATCCGGATCGACGCGGGCGAGGAGCCGAGCATGACGAACTACACGCTGTCGCATTGGGGACTTTACGAGGTCGCGCGAGCCGGCGATGCCGGTCCCGCACTCGTGCCGTTCCGTGACGATCCGGACCCGAGCCCCATCGGCTTGCATGCGCTCGATCCGGATCTCGCGCGGTTGCGGGTGCGGCGTCCCGCGATCCGCGAAAGCTGGCTGCGTGGCGGCCCCGGTGCCGCACCCGAACGGCGCGGCCAGGATGCGTTCGTCGAGGTGAGTTGGGACGAGGCGCTGGATTTCGTCGCGGGCGATATCGATCGCGTGCGCCGCCAATTCGGCAATCGATCGATTTTCGCGGGCTCCTATGGCTGGTCGAGTGCCGGCAGGTTCCATCACGCCCAAAGCCAAGTCCATCGCTTCATGAACGCGGCCGGCGGTTATGTCCGGCATGTCGATTCCTACAGCTTGGGCGCGGCCAACGTGATCTTGCCGCATGTCGTCGCCGGCATGGATGATCTGATGGCGTCGCACACGTCGTGGGACGTGATGGCGCGGCATACGGAATTATTCGTCACCTTCGGCGGCGTGCCGGTGAAGAACGCGCAGATGAATGCGGGCGGCGTGGGGCGCCACGGTGTGGCACGAGGCCTCGCCGCGATGCGCGAAGCGGGCGTGCACTTCGTCAATATCGGTCCCGTGCGCGATAATCTCGGCGCCGCCGGTGCGGATGCCGAATGGATCGCGTGCCGACCCAATACCGATACGGCGGTGATGCTGGCGCTGGGATACGTCCTGATCGCCGAGGCGCTTCACGACCGGAAATTCCTCGATCGCTGCTGCGTCGGCTTCGAGCGGTTCGAAGCTTATCTGACCGGTGCGGCCGACGGTGTCGCCAAGACGCCCGAATGGGCGGAAGCGATCAGCGGTGTGCCCGCCGCGACGATCGTATCGCTTGCCCGGCGCATGGCGGCGTTGCGCACGATGCTAAATGTTTCGTGG
This sequence comes from Alphaproteobacteria bacterium, assembly GCA_017308135.1. Taxonomy (NCBI): domain Bacteria; kingdom Pseudomonadati; phylum Pseudomonadota; class Alphaproteobacteria; species Alphaproteobacteria bacterium. Next base: position 529,402 of record JAFKFM010000008.1, on the reverse strand, counting down.
TCGATGCAGCGCGCCTCGCATGGCGAGCAGCCCTTCTGGGCGGTGATTTCACTCGCCGCGATGCTGGGCCAGATCGGTCTGCCGGGTGGCGGCTTCGGTGTGGGCTACGGTGCGGCCAATCTCGTCGGCAGTTCGCATGCGCGGGTGAAGGGGCCGACGCTGTCGCAATTGCGTGCCGGCATTCCCGATTTCATTCCGGTGGCGCGGATCGCCGATATGCTGCTCCAGCCGGGCGCGACGTTCACCTATAACGGCCAAAACCATGTCTATCCCGATATCCGGCTGATCTACTGGGCGGGCGGTAATCCGTTCCATCATCATCAGGATCTGAACCGCCTGCGACGCGCTTGGCGAAAGCCGGAGACGATCGTCGTCAACGAGCAATATTGGACCGCGACGGCCAAACACGCCGATATCGTGCTGCCGGCCACGACGACGCTGGAGCGTGACGATATCGGCTCGGCGACTCTCGAAGCCTATCTCGTCACGATGAAGCGCGCCGTTCCGCCGGCGGGCGAGGCGCGCGACGATTACGATATCTTCGCGGCATTATCCGCGCGCCTTGGCAGTGCCGCGGCCTTCACCGAAAATCTCGACACGATGGGCTGGTTGCGGCGGCTCTACGCCGAATGCCGGCAGATCAACCAAGGCCGCGGGATCGATCTGCCGGATTTCGACGATTTCTGGCGCGCAGGCATCGTCGATTTTACGTTGCAGGATCGCCCGGCGACGATGCTTGCCGATTTCGTCGCCGATCCGCAGCGTCATCCGCTTACGACGCCATCGGGGCGGATCGAGATCCATTCCGACCGCGTTGCCGGTTTCGCACTGTCCGATTGCCCCGGCCATGCCGTTTGGCGCGCGCCGGCGGAATGGCTGGGCAGCGAAACCGCCAAACGCTTTCCGTTGCATCTGCTGACCGACCAGCCCGCGCGCCGTTTGCACAGCCAACTCGACGCGAGCCCGCATAGCCGGGCGGGCAAGATCGCGGGGCGCGAACCCGTTTATCTCAATCCCACCGATGCCGCCGCACGGGGCATCGCGCAATACCAGATCGTCGAAATCTTCAACGATCGCGGCCGTTGCCTGGCGGCGGCAATCCTGACCGAAGATATCATGCCGGGCGTTGCACGGCTCAGCACCGGCGCCTGGTACGACCCCGATCCCGAGACCGGGCTCGATCGGCACGGCAATCCCAACGTGCTGACGCTGGATGCGCCCGCCTCGTCGCTGTCGCAAGGGTGCAGCGCACAGACCTGCCTTGTCGAAATTGCAGCGTGGCGCGGGGAATTGCCGCGTCTCGGCGCGTTCGATCTGCCGGTGTTCGTCGGCCGATGAGTATCGCGCAATATCGCCACACGGTTTGGTTCCCGACGGCTGGGCAGCGCCCTGTCGCGGCGCCGTTACGCGCCGATATCGCCGCCGATGTCGTGATCGTCGGTGCCGGGTTCACCGGATTGACGGCGGCACTGCATCTCGCGCGTCGCGGCGCCAAGGTCGTTATCCTCGAAGCGGACGCGGTCGGTGCGGGGGCAAGCGGCGTCAATGCCGGGTTCGTCGTGCCGAATTTCGCCAAGGCTGATCCCGACGCGGTGGTTGCGCGCCTGGGGCAGGAACGCGGCACGCGCCTGTTGAAAATGATCGGTGTCGGCGCCGATCGTGTCTTCGCGACGATCCGCGACCATTCGATCGCGTGCGATGCCGAACAGAATGGCTGGCTGCATGTCGCCCATTCGCTGGCGATGTTCGACACGCTGGCGCGGCGCGCGGCGGCGTGGCGCGCATTGGGCCGGCCCGTCTCGATGTTGGACGAAGCGCAAGCGCGCGCCCGCACGGGGTTGCGCCATTGCGTCGGCGCGTTGATCGACGAAAGCGGTGGCATGCTGCATCCGCTGAATTACGCTTATGGTCTTGCCTCGGCCGCCATCGCGGTGGGGGCGGTGTTGCACGAGAATACGCCGGTCGATCGGATCGCGCGTGTCGGGAACGCTTGGCAACTCGCCTGCGGCAGCACGACATTGCGCGCAGATAAGGTTCTGCTCTGCACCAATGCGTTCACGCAAGGCGCCGCGCGCCCGCTTGGCCGCTCGACCGTGCCGCTTGTCGTCTATCAGATCGCGACCCAACCGCTCGACGCGGCGACCATTCGCCGGATATCTCCCAATCGCAATCCGGTCGCCGATACGCGCGCCAATCTGCTGACCTATCGGCTGGATCGCGACAACCGCTTGATCAGTGGCGGCATGTCGATGCTGCCGATCGACGCCGAAGCCCGTATGGCGCGGATGATCGCCGCGCGGTTGCGGCACGAGCTTTCATTGGCGGAAACGCCATCGGTCGATTTCGTTTGGCGCGGCACCGCCGCGATGACGATGGATTTCCTGCCGCATCTTTACGAATTCGGGACCGGTTTTCTGGGCGGGATCGGTTGCAACGGAAGGGGAATTGCGTTGACGGCGATGCTGGGCGAAATCCTCGCCGACGCGATCTCCGGCACCAATCCGTGCGATCTGCCGATCGGGATCACGAAACCGGGCGGCGTGCCGATGCGCATGTTGGCGGCGGCAGCACCATCTTTCGCGATCGCGCAGGCGCGTTGGCAAGATCATCGGGCGGGGTTGTGACGATGTTCGTTCTGAATGGAAAAGACGTGCGCGCGGCATTGCCGATGGCCGATTGTATCGCGGCGGTGCGCGACGGATTGATCGCGCTGGCGCGCGGCGAGAGCGAGCAATTCGCGCGCTTCCAGCTGAAGCCCACATCCGATGGACCGTTGATGGGATTGATGCCCGTGTTCCGGGGCGGCAAAGATCCTGCGTGGTGCGTAAAGGACGTTCTGGTGGCGCCCGACAATCGCGTGCGCGGCTTGGACACCCATCAAGGCGCGATCCTCGTCCATGACGGCACGACGGGCGAGTTGCTGGCGCTGGTGGATGCGAGCGCCATCACCGCTTTGCGCACGGCGGCGACCAGCGCCGTCGCCACGCTCGCCTTGGCGCGCAAGGATTCACGGCGAATCGCGGTCGTGGGTGGCGGCACGCAAGCGCGCGCGCATGTCGCGGCGTTGCGTCTGGTTCTGCCGCAAGCATCGATCGTGTTATGGGCGCGCGAAGCCGATCAGCCCGAGCAGGTCGCGGAAAGCTTGGGCGTCGCTTGCGCGCGCGACATCGAAAGCGCGGTCGCCGGCGCCGATATCGTCTGCACCACGACCGCGTCGCGCGAGCCGTTGTTGAAGCGCGGCTGGATCGCGCCGGGCTGTCACATCAACGCGGTCGGCGCCAGCTCGCCGTCGTCGCGCGAAATCGGCACCGATATCGTCGCGGCGTCGGAGTTTTTCGTCGACTCTCGTGCGCAAGCGTTGACCGAATGCGGCGAGTTATTGCTGCCGATCGGCGAGGGCGCGATCGACGCGACGCATATCCGCGCGGAGATCGGCGACGTGCTGGCGGGCGCGCATCCCGGACGCTTGAGCACCGAAGCCGTGACGTTGTTCAAATCGCTGGGCATGGCCGTCGAAGACATGGCCGCGACCTTACGCGCCGTCGCCAATGCGCGGGATATGGGGCTGGGGCAGCACGTGATTTGGCGCCCGGCATAACCGCATAAGACCGAAAATAGATCCAACAGGAGGCTTGAAGATGTCGACAAATTTGCTCGCGGATTTCGCCAAAGCCATCGCCGCCCGGAAAATCCGGATCGTCGATCTGACGCAGACGTTGAAGCCATCCACGCCGGTCATCGCATTGCCGCCGGAGTTCGGCCAGACGAAGCCGTTCGCGACCGAGGCGATCTCGAATTTCGACGAGCGCGGCCCGGCGTGGTACTGGAACAACATCGCGTGCGGCGAGCATACGGGTACGCATTTCGATGCGCCGATCCATTGGATCAGCGGCAAGGACATGAAGGACGGCGCCACGGATACAGTCGATCCGCAGCGTCTGGTGGCGCCGGCCTGCGTGCTCGATTTCTCCAAGGAATGCGCCGAGGACGAGAAATTCACCGTCACCGACGCGCATATCCGCGAGTGGGAAGCAAAGCACGGGACAATCCCCGCCGGATCGTGGGTGCTGATGCGCTCCGATTGGTCGAAGCGCAGCGATCCCGCCGCCTTCCTCAACATGAAGGAAGACGGCCCCCATGTGCCAGGACCGGCCGCGTCGGCGATCCGCTTCCTGGTCGAGGAGCGCCATGTCAATGGCTGGGGTGTCGAAGCCGTCGGCACCGATGCGGGGCAGGCATTCTCCTTCGAACCGGCGTTCCCCGCGCACGCGTTGATGCACGGCGCCAACAAATTCGGTCTGGCGAGCCTCACCAATCTCGATCAATTGCCGCCGACCGGGGCGGTGTTGATCACGCCGCCGTTGAAGATCGAGCGCGGCTCGGGCAGCCCGCTGCGCGTTCTGGCCCTCATCGCCGAGGCGGCGTAATGGCCGAGCGTTCCTTCGCCGAGGAAGTCGGCACGCTGCGCCTGGGCGATGGCGACGAGTTTCGCGGCGAAGGAATTCTGGCGATCACCAAGGCGTTGCTCGAATCGGGTGTCGCTTATGTCGGCGGCTATCAAGGCGCGCCGATCTCGCATTTGATGGACGTGCTTGCCGACGCGAAACCCGTGCTCGACGAGCTTGGCGTGCATTTCGAGGCGAGTGCCAGCGAGGCGACGGCGGCGGCGATGCTCGCGGCTTCGGTGCACTATCCGATCCGCGGCGCCGTGACGTTCAAATCCACGGTCGGCACGAACGTCGCGTCGGACGCGCTCGCCAATCTCGCGTCGTCGGGCGTCGAAGGCGGCGCGTTGATCATCGTGGGCGAGGATTACGGCGAAGGCTCCTCCATCATGCAGGAGCGCAGCCACGCCTTCGCGATGAAAAGCCAAATCTGGCTGCTCGATCCGCGTCCCAATCTGCCGAAGGTTGTAGAATGCGTGGCGAAGGGTTTCGAGCTTTCCGAGGCTTCGAACACGCCCGTGATGCTGCAAGTCCGCATCCGCACCTGCCATCTGCATGGGCGGTTCGCGACGAAGACAAACAAACGCCCCGCCTACGACATGAAGCGCGCGGCATCGGCGCCGCGCCGCGACGTGAGCCGGATCGTGCTGCCGCCGGCAAGTTATCAGCACGAGAAAGACAAGATCGAGCGGCGCTGGCCCGCCGCCGTGCGGTTCATCGTCGAAAACAAACTCAACGAGTTCTTCGACGGCGATGTCGACGACGTGGGCATCGTGGTGCAAGGCGGCGTCTACAACACGGCGCTGCGCGCGCTGGAACTGATGGGCCTCGCCGGACCAGACGGATCGTCGCGCGTTCCCCTTTATGTCCTTAATGTCGCCTATCCGCTGGTGGACGCGGAAGTCGTCCGGTTCTCGCGCGGCCGGAAGGCGATCCTCGTCGTCGAGGAAGGCCAGCCGGAATTTATCGAACAGGCGATCGGCACGATCTTGCGTCGCGCGGATGTGCAAACAGTCCTGCACGGCAAGGATATGCTGCCGATGGCCGGCGAATATTCCGGCCAAGTCTTGCGCGACGGGTTGACCAAATTCGTGCGCGCCTATCGGCCCGAGCTTCTGCCCGCAAGCGCATCGCCGGGGGCGGGCGACAATCGGCTGAAGACGGCGCTGACCCGTATCGACGGGCAAGTCCATGCGCGCCCACCGTCTTTCTGCACGGGCTGTCCCGAGCGTCCGATTTTCACCGCGATGAAGCTGGTCGAGCGCGAACTCGGCCCCCATCACGTGGCCAGCGATATCGGCTGCCATCTGTTTTCGATCCTGCCGCCGTTCAATATCGGGTCGGCGACGATGGGGTACGGCCTTGGCGGTGCGGCCGCGTCGGCCTGGAACGGGCAGGGTGCTTTGAAGCCCGACAAGCGCGTGATCGCCGTGATGGGCGACGGCGGCTTCTGGCATAACGGATTGACGTCGTCGATCGGCAACGCGGTGTTCAACAAATCGGACAACGTGTTCATCGTCGTCGATAACGGCTATTCGGCGGCGACGGGCGGACAGGATATCCCGTCTTCGCATCAGCCCAGCGCAACGCGCCAGACCGGCAATGCGATCGAGAAGGCCGTACGCGGCATCGGCGTCAATTGGGCGCGCACGATCAACCCGACCTACGATCTCAAACGCATGATGGCGACGTTGCGCGAGGCGTTGACCACGCCCGAGACGGGGCCGAAAGTCGTCGTCGCGCAATCCGAATGCATGTTGAACCGCCAGCGCCGCGAGAAGCCGTTGCGCGAGCGCGCGGCGCGCGAGGGCAAGCGCGTCGTCCGCGAGCGCTTCGGCGTGGACGCGGATACGTGCACGGGCGATCGCTCCTGCATCCGCCTGTCGGGCTGTCCGTCGCTGACGATCGCCCCGCATCCCGATCCGTTACGCACGGATCCGGTCACGAAAGTGATCGAGTCCTGCGTGGGCTGCGGTCTATGCGGCGAGGTCGCGCATGCCGCCGTGCTGTGCCCGTCCTTCTATCGTGCGTCGATCGTCAGCAATCCGTCGCGCTGGGAACGGTTCAAGGAAGCCGTGACGCGCCGCGTGATCGGTTGGCTGCAGAACCGGGTGGCGACGGCATGAGCGCGCATCGCACGATCCGCATCGCGATCCTCGCCATGGGCGGCGAGGGCGGTGGCGTGCTGGCCAATTGGCTGGTCGATCTCGCCGAGCATAACGGTCATCTCGCGCAGATGACGTCGGTTCCCGGCGTGGCGCAGCGTACCGGCGCCACGATCTACTACGTCGAGATGACGGCGGCCCCTTGCGCGCCCGACGAAGGCCCGAATATGGCGCTGATGCCGGTGCCGGGGGACGTCGATCTCGTGATCGCCTCGGAGCTGATGGAAGCCGGGCGCGCGATCCAGCGCGGCTTCGTAACATCCGACAGGACGGTATTGGTCGCATCGACGTCGCGCGTCCATGCGATGACGGAGAAGATAACCGTCGCCGACGGACGCGTCGATGAAACCGCTTTGCGCGAGGCTTGCGAACTTGCCGCGAGACGCTTCGTCGGCTTGGATCTAGCGCGGGTCGCGCGCGAGACGGGCAGCGTGATCTCGGCCGCGATTTTCGGCGTCGTCGCCGCGACGGAAGTGTTGCCGTTCAGGCGCGCGATCTTCGAGGCGACGATCGAGCGCGGCGGGATCGGCGTCGCCGCATCGAAACGCGCCTTCGGGGCGGCGTTCGAGCTCGTCGCAGGCCTGCCGCCGCCTGCGGTCGTTACGCCGCCCGTTGCTGAACGGATGTTGGAACCCCGCGACATTCCCGCACCCGCGGCAGGCTTCGCGGCAATCGGTGTCGAACGGCTGACGGATTATCAGAACGCAGCCTACGCGTCGCTTTATCTCAAGCGCTTGCGGCGCATCGCGCGGGTTGATGCGGCGTCCGGGGCGGGGCGCTTCCAATTGACGGCGCTGGTCGCGCGGCATCTCGCGTTGGCGATGGCGTACGAGGATATCTATCGTGTTGCCGATTTGAAGACGCGCAAAAGCCGCTTTGCCCGTGTCGCAGCGGAAGTCGGCGTACGCGACGGGCAGGTCTTGCGGATCGCGGAATTCCTACATCCGCGCGCGCAGGAGATCGTCGAGAGCGTGCCTGCGTGGCTTGGGCGGTTTCTAACGTCGAACGCCATCGCGCGCCGCATTCTTTCGGCTTTGACGTCAAAAGGCCGAATCGTCGCGACAACGTCGCTTTCGGGATTTCTGCTGCTGTTTTTGACGGCGCGGCTGCGCGGATTTCGCCCGGCATCGATGCGCTTCGCCGAAACTCAGGCCGATCTCGGGGATTGGCTGCGCCGCATCGAAGTGGCGGCCGGGCGTGACTACACGCTGGCGCTTGAAATCGCCGAATGTCGAAACCTCGTCAAAGGTTATGGCGAGACGTTCGAACGCGGCTTATCGAATTATCGCGCGATCTTCGCGGCGATGGACGGTCTGGCGCCGGACATGCCCAGATCGAGCATCGTCGCCGCGTGGCGCAAGGCAGCTGTTGCCGACGACACCGGCGAGAAACTTCGCGCCGCGATCGCGTCCGCTTAAGATCGTTCGGGCATCGGTATAAAGGCGCCCCAGCGGGCCTTCGTTCTACGGCGTGCCGGGAGCCGAAGATGAGCGCCGTTTTATCGCTTAACTGCGCGCTTCATTCGGAAATATAAATAAAAGAATTAAAAATATAAAATAATAATCAAAAGTTGGCGTGCCATAGGCAACGAAGATGAGAACCGTTGGCTGATATCAATTTCACGCTAGTTCAGACATTTTGGAATGAGCCAGAGGATTCACCTTCGTTGGGAAATCGAACCACCGGTCTTGAAGTAATGGCTGAGCGATAAGGGGTTCGCCTAAGACAATGAAACATATTGATGTTTTTCTTGAAAACTGTCCTTCCATTCGGTATGCTTTCTTTCACTTAAAGGCGTAGTCGGCAGCGACCCAGTTAAAACCTCTGTCGAAGTCGCTAGTGATTGGTAAATTCCTTCGAGGCGACACAGTTTTTGGGCCGCGTAACAGCGTGTGGCAAGGCTGGCGTTAGACTAGGAACCTGCGATGAGTATCGCGGGTGTTGAAACAAGTATTGGCTCAGCGAGCTAAGGCTGAATTCAATAGGAACCCGCGTTTCGGCGCGGGTGTTGAGACAATAAAGTATCGGTACCTTCCGAATCAGTACGGTCTCTGATCATCGGAAAGGCATGTTCGCCCCCGGATTGAAATCCGGGGGCGAATTCTTTCGGGGGCGAGAAATCCATCTCGTTATGCCATTGCTTTTTGGCTGCCCATCTCTGGGACGAGTTTCAACCTATCCCGGTGTTGACCAAACGCGGGGTAGGCCAGTATTGGCAAAGCTTGGAGCGCGCTCTGCACTTGATCGAAGATTGAGAACCTTTGGATACATGACTTGCGGCATACATCCGGTCAGGCGGGAGCCGCGCGCGGCGGTCACTTGTGGCGATCGGCAAGCTGCTGGGCCATTCCAACCCGACGATGACCGACCGCTATGCCAACCTTGCGCCGGATCCTGCGCACGCGGCAACCGATCGGATTTCGGCAGTGCTGGCTCGTCGGAAGCAAAAAAGGCCGTTGCGGTTCCCTTTGATCGAGTCAGCCGTTGGGCTAAGGCAAAAGTCGCATAGATTTCGAGTTTCGATATATTTCACAAACACTATCCAAAGCGTCCGTGCCGTCTAGAATTTCAAATTATCAATTAGTTGCGATTCGGACCGCGCGACCGTCAATATCTTCCGTAAGGTAACGTTGGGTCCATGTCGGACCCATTTCGTCGCACGTTTTTCTATTGAATTTCGTTCGGCGACGTCCACATCATAATTGATGAAAAGCTTCACCACGGAATTTTTCACTCAGAGATGGACGGAGCAATGCGCATCCGCACCCTTTTCATCGCCGTTTGGGCAGTTCGAATCGGCGGAGACTGTGGCTCGAATTGCGGTAGCTTCCGCAAACTGGCCGACGATGCGCGCGAACCGTATTGAAATCCGAGATCACGCTCAGAGCCGGACGGTGGTTCTCAATCGAATCCATAACTCCGAAACGTTTAAAACCGTCGCCACAATCGACGACGCGCAATAGCGCAATTTTATCAAGATAACCGAGGCTCATCGAGTAGGCGACTTTGCCTCGGCCGCTGCAAACTTTGACCCAGCAGCATTCGAATGCCATGCCACTGAACCACAGCCGCATTGTGCGGCGGGCGCCCCCTATTGCTCCTACTAGCTGATCAGCCGGGGGGCTGTGGTTATCCCCGTGAGTGGGGTGTTTCGGCTATCGGAAGAATCTTCATAAGAATGAGCTCCTTCCATCGGCCAATTGGGCCGACGAGGTCGAGATAAGCTTAATCGAGCGGTACTTCAAGGGCTAGAGGCATGGCATGAGACGCTCACAGGAGTACCTGATAGAGAGTTTATCAGCGAACGTCGTTCGGTGATCCCCAACGCGGTTCAGAACTTTGCTACGTTTCATTGCGGGCGCTGCTTAATTTGGGTTCAATCGGCAGGTTCACGCCGACCGCATGCTGGGGGAGAGCACCAAATTGACCGGAGGCCAGGCGACACATTCAGGTGTTCGGTTCCAGGATCAAGTAGCCGCCTGGTGCGCCGTTCGAATGCTGGCAGGTGAGCCCGCACCTTCAGTATGGCGGTTGCCGGTTGAAACACTCTTTGAGAGGGTTGGACTAGAGGCATTTGCACTCGTTGATGATATCTCAGTGGCCACAAATCCCTCCGGTCGTTGCCATATCAATGCAAAAACAAATGTAAGCCTGAGCCGACGCTTGGATTCTCCACTGGGCAAGGTCATAGACCAATTTGTCGCAGAGCAAATCCGTGCTCCCCTCGATTTATCCAAAGATCGCTTCATTCTCGCTACAAGCCGAATCAGCTCGTCGACGGTCACCGGAGACCTTGCCTCGGTTTGTCGCCGCGCTGCGGAGCAGCCGTTCGATGCTGATGTATCATTGTTGGCGACGACCGCCGGCGAAAGGCGGGCGTATGAACGATTTTGCAAACTCGCCGATGCCGCATGGACGAAGCACGCCAGTCGTATCCCGACAGTCGAAGATCGAAATCGGCTGCTTGGTCTGATCATCATTCATGAGTTTGACTTCGATGGCGGCGGTGCGGATCTGGATAGCGCGTTAGCAGTGCTAAGGCGCAGCGTCGTCGATACCAAGTCAAAGACAGCTTGGACGGTTCTCATCGACGAAATGCTACGCTTGGGTACTGAACGAAGTGCAACTGACCGCCAAGCCCTCTATTCGGTTATGCGGCGTTCAGGGATCAACCTAAAGGCTGCCCCAGACTATGAGATCGATATAGCTGAGCTGAAGCGCCGTACCGCAAATACGATGCTGACGATGGCGTCCTTTGCACAGCTTGAAATGCGCAGTGCTTCGACAGCAAGTCAGCATGTTTTCTTAGATCGACCTGTTGTTAGCGCAATCTGCGACGCCGCCTTGTGCGGTTCCTTTCTGGTTGTCGGAGAGCCAGGCGCGGGCAAATCAGGGGCGATATACCGCGCGGCGCAACTCCTTTCTGCGCGTGGTCATCCTGTACTCGTCTTGCGGGCCGATCAGCCTGGAGTGCCAATACTTGCTCTGGACGGACCGTCACCTGGTTTGACGCGTGAATTTTGTGACATCCTTCAGCACTGGAACGAAGGCGCTTGTGGTGTGTTGTTTATCGACGCGCTGGACGCAGCACGAGGTGGCAAAGCAGCAGCCGACCTGCAGTTCCTAATCCAGCGAGTGCTGACGACCTCTTCAAGGTGGAGAATCGTTGCCAGTATTCGAAAGTTCGATCTTCGATATGGAGAGACTTGGCGTAGGATGTTTGCTGGTTCGGTGGGGGTTGCGGATTTCCAAGATCCGGAATTTGCCGGCCAACGCCACATCAATATTCCTCTATTGACCGATGGCGAGCTTGCCGAAGCGGCGGCTCAACTGCCCTCTGTAAAGGAGATGCTCGAAACGGCGAATCCGCAACTTCGAAGCCTCTTGCATTCGCCGTTTAATCTTCAGCGTGCAATCGACGTTATTTCAGCGGGCCTGTCTCCTCAAGAAACCGGGAAAATCGGAAGTCGAGATGGGTTGCTCGCCCAATACTGGAAATCTCGAGTAGGGGCTGATGGTCGTGTTGCAATGATTTCTCGCGAAGCATTACTTGAACGAATTCTCAATGCACAAATTCTCGCGGGTTCACTGACAATCGATATCCGAAGCATAAACCTTTCAGCGGCTGACACCGTGGACTTCGAGGCACTGTTGTCAAATGGGGTGCTGGTCGAAACATCTCCTGATAGCTGGCAGCCAAACGATCTGATCGCGTTCTCGCATCATGTTCTCTTTGACTATGCCGCAGCGCGTGTTCTCCTTCGCTTGGGACGAAGCACGGACGATCTTGTCAAAATGCTATCCAATGCTGAAACGCTGCTCAGGCTCGCCCCCGCAAGTTCGATCGCATTCTGGTCATTGTGGGGGGAAGACAGTGAAGGTGCGGACCGAACCCCTTTCTGGGTGATGGCGTTTAGATTGGCTGGTATAGACTACCGTGCTGTCGGCTCATTCACGATCATGCTCGTCGCTCAGACAATCGTTGAGCGGGCGCGGCGTGCCCGTGACTTAAAAGCGCTCATCGATCGATTGGGTAATGCCGATACTTCAATTCGGCAAAGTGCAGTGCTGATGTTCGGGCATATAACTCGCGCGATTGTATCAAATACTCTATCGACAGATAGATTGACGGGTGCCGATGCGGGCCCATGGTCTTGGTTATCGAGCGAAGTCGCGAAGCTTGATCTCGCGGAAGTTAGGTATTCGTTACGCGCGTTAATCGCAAAGCTCACATCTAAGAATCTGCATATATCCGGCGAGCAGTTGGAGTGTTTGGGTAGTGCGGCCTGTTCCGCACTAAGCAGAGAGCTGGATAGGGCAACGCCCGATCAACACATCGTTACGCCTTTGATCGAATCTGTATCAATGACTGCTATTTCCGACCCAGAAAGAGCCGCCGCAGTTCTGGAAAGATTGCTCGAAGTTCCACGCTTCAATGTCCGAGCGCACGACGATCTTTTCACGCTCAGTCGCTGCCTGGAGAGCCTTGTCTCAAGTGTGCCGGAATTTCTCGTAAAGGTGTTCCGGCGCACTTTTACCTTTGAGCCGCCGGCCGCCGACGAAATGGTCTCGCTCGGCGAAAGTCGAATTTTGCCAATGACGACCAGCAAGCGAAGTCAGTTTACTTTGTCTCGAGACTTGCTTGCTGATGGTTTTGGAAAAGTCACTGCGGCCGTACCCGGCCTCGCCACGGCGACTTTGATTTTTGTGGTCGACCACAAGCTGCGCGCTCTAGGTCAATCTCGAGAAATCATTACGATCCGCATCGGAGAGGCATCATACGTGCTTTTGGCTGATCGACCGATCATCAGTTACGGGACCGAAGATCGGAAGTCGCTGGCTGAACGATGGATAGAGGGCTTGGAGGCGCGGCTTGCCTCCAATCCTGCCGATCAAGAAGTGTCGGACGCAATCGATGTTGCAATACGTAGTATTCGCTCCGATAAAATTTGGAACCGCATGCTCCAGTTTGCATCACGGCATCCACAGCATATCGGACGAAAATTCCTCCCGGTGATCCTTGATGCAGATGTGCTTGTTGAACATCGGTTGAGGCCGGGCGTCAGCGAGCTTGTGCGGGTGCTTCATCTTGTAATTGGCACGGGTGATCGAGAGGTGCTTGAGCGCGCGCTGCTCTCGATCCCAGAAGTTTCAGTTAGGCACGGACTGCTCCGGAATCTTGAACCGGAAAACTGTGTGTTGCCGGAGACATTCCCTCAGCTTGAGGCTGCTCAACCGATGCCAGCCGAGGCATCGAATGCTGATCATAACGGCCTGTATACTCGGTCGGAGCCGGAGGAATTTGATTGGCTGATCAGAAAAGGCATTGATCTGCAGAGTGAGGAGGCGCATCGCCTGGTCGAAGCATTGCGGCAAACAGGAACTCTGCTGCGCCACCATGATGAAAGCGAGAACCGATTGGCGTATTGGCATGAGCATTGGCCAAAGTTGAACGAATTGCATACTGCACTATTGAAAGGTTCTGGAAATCATGCTCCGGAGTTGAGCGGATGGGGATGGCTGCAGTTGGCAAGCCTTGTTCAGCGTGTATTCGACGAAATTCACACCGAAACAAAGATTGAATCGCCTTCGTTCTTCGAGAGCGCGCGCAATATCACGTTTGGGGCGTTAGAACGAGCAACGGCATCGGACTCGACAAGTGAAAGCGAATCTGAAGCCTTGTTGAAGGCGGCCGCGGAGGCCGTTCTTCGTATTATTCGTGCGGGCGGATCTCCAGACGAGCAGCTGACCGTAGCCCTTCGAAGACTGGTGGCAACAGCGTCTGAAAAAGTCAGGGAATCTGTCTTTGGAGATATAAATGTCATCTGTCGTGCTGATCCAAGTCTGATGTGGGAAGTCGTCGATTGGGCGCTGGCGAACGAACACAGTGTGCAGGCAATGCACGCGCTTGTGCGCGCACTATCTAATTGCCTTGGTGTGGATCATTTGCGTGCAACCAACGCATTGAAGGCGATTGCAGCGCGAGATTGGCGCGAAGATGACAATACAGATAGCTTACTTGCGGATGTCGGAACATGTGTGGGGCGTTTGTACTGGGCGGGTAATTTTGACGGCGCGTATGCTGTTTTGAACACTTGGATTGCAGATCCACTTCCGAATTGGCGAATTATTGTCCGTCTATTCCAGGATCTTCGGTATGCAATTAGATTGGAGGTCGCTGAAGGCAGTTCACCAACCGACATTCGGTGTCGCCAACTGAGCATCCGGATACTCGCAACTGTTCTGCCAATTGCGGAGCAGGAGTTAACTAAACTTAACGCCCTCGAACGTGAGGCGCTTGAAGACGAAAAGTTGCGTGCCCAGCATGCAGCTCGGATCCTAGATGGCGCAATGACGCAAATTTATTTCGGCTCTGGCGCATATCGCGAAAAATCCGGAAGTGAGAACGATGACGCGCCGCCGCGGATGTCCCCAGCTGGTAGAAGAGCTTTCTTGGCAGAATTTGACCTGATCTTCCAGACTATGGCTAAGGTTGGGATGCCAAACGTCACGTATCATTTACTGGAAACGCTCCAGTACTTTGTGCCTGATGATCCGAAGGCCGTCTTCAGCATAATTGCGGAAGCTATTTTGGTAGGGGGCTCTCGTGGTGGCTTTCAATTCGAGACTTTAGGCTTAGATCTCGCTGTTTCAATTGTGAGGCAGTATTTGGCGGAGCACAGGTGGGTCTTCTCTGAAAATGCGGAGCTTCGGATTAAGCTTACCGAGGCACTCAATCTATTTGCTGACCATGGATGGCCTTCAGCGTATCGACTGGTTCTTGAGCTCCCACATGCGCTTCGCTAGCTTTTGCTATGGTAGCTATACATGTCCTCGTGAGGCGCAAATTGACCGGGGCTGGCCTGAGTCCATGAAATCTTTCCATTGAGAAGTGTAGCATCCGCCCTGACAGAAGAGTGGACGATGAAGAAGAGACGGTCCACGGAAGAGAAGATCATCGAGATTTTGAAGCTGCACACGGCCGGCGGAAAGGCCGGTTAGTTGTGCCGACAACGGGGAAATAGCGAGGCGACGCTCTACAATTGGAAGGCCAGTAGGTTCAAGTGACGAGCGGACTCTAGTTCTAAACGGGTGAGTTCAAAGGCACAGACCAGAGATACCCCAAGTTCAGTTGACAACTATCCCGTTGCCCACCAAACCAAGGGGAGACGATGACGTCTCATAAACACGATAGTGACAGCAAAGACACGGAGATTTCTCCGAAGCGAACGGAAGTGCAAAAGGCGCTCGTCAGCGGCTTGGCGTTTCTTCAGAAGCAAAAAGAAGAAGGTAAAAAAGTTCGTGAACGCTGGATGGTTGACGCCAAAGAGCTTCTTACCGGCCACTGGCTCGCGGTAAGCGCAATAGCAATTCTGGTGGATAGTAAGAGTGGTGTGCCAGGGAAGTCGTCAGACGTTTTGGAACAGCGGATATCACTCGCATCATCGTTTGTTCAGGGAATAGATCTTTGCGAAACCTCGATATCTGAGGGGTTTTATGTACAAGCGACCGCGTTACTAAAACAAGAGATGGAGACGCTAGCAGCACTTCGTGAGTGTCAGGATGGTAGCAGAAAGAACAAACGCACGCCGAACGTTAAACACCTCGGTAGTGAGTTTGCCAAAATTTATGGAGACTTGAACTCTGTCGCTCACGTCGCTGATCAAACATACTTGGGAAACATTATCTCGCTCCAACTGAAGAGTGATACGCGAGCTGGTTCTGTAGTGCCAATTTATAATAAGGAATTAACGTTTCAGCTTTACTGCTTACACATCTATTTTGTGATTCAAATTGCGTTAGAAATTGATACTACTATGACTAAACTCTATTGCGAGCCTACGCGAGACGATGCGAAGGACATGCTCGCGCGGTCGATCAAAATTTTAGTGGAAAAGAAATGGCTTGCTGCCTTGTAAAAATTGATTCTCAAAATCAATGATGGTCTGAGCCTCTGAAAACTTCGATGCGTTGATTGTTCTTCGCTCCTTTCAGCCAGAAACATTCAGCTGAAAACTCTAGCCAAGAACGATCGAGTTCTTAGGTATCAGGCCACCAATGCCATTGTGCAGTTTGGTCTGTGCCGACACTACTGGACTTCTATCTATGCGTTCCCCAAACTCCGGGGCAGCTCAAGCCTTCGATTTCGAGAAATCGGACGTATTGAGCGGCAATTGGGTACTATTTAGATCGAATACAGCCTTTTATTTCCGCCTCCGATAGATTTTAATCTTGTAAAGATTAACCGGAGGCATGGATGCAAGTCACAATTGGTGGGCGCGGCCTTCATGCACGAGAGGTAAAGGGCGTTGAACGCCTGAAAAGTCTTCCGAAAGACTGGTACGCCTTTACGAATTTAGAGTTGGCCACGCGCATTGGACGATCGCGCGAACTCGACGTGATCATAGTGGCAGATCGCATGATTTTCCTCATCGACCTCAAAGATTGGTCCGGGACGATCGAAAGTGATTCGGGGAACTGGCTGCATAACGGACGCGATACCGGGCCGTCTCCAGTCGCAAAAATCCACAGCAACGTAAAAGACGTTCTGCAATTGCTTGCAAGGCAGTTGAAGTCCCGGCCGGAAAGCAAAGCATTGGCGATCCCGAAAATCGTCGGGGTCGTCGTTGTCACTGGCACTGCGGACTTAGGCGGAATCTCCGAAACCGAGCGAGGCAGCGTCTTTGAGATTGACGATTTCTTAAAGACTCTCGGCTCCGAGAGGGCGCTCCACACAGCTTTTGGCGATGTGGATCGACGCATTATGCTGGAGCCATTGACTACTGCTTCTTGGAAGGATCGCCTCGTTAAATTCTTCAATGTCAGAACAGGTCCATTCAAACCAGGGCGCACACGCTACGATCGGTACATCGCCACATCAGAACAGGCCACCTTCCAGCATCCGAGTGATATTTATCGCGAGTATGAAGCTGAAGAAGAGAGCACGCCACAGAATTTAGGAACATTAAGACTATGGAATTTCGCTAACTGTAAGGATGGCAGATTTCAAACTGAAGAGGGACGCGCGGAGATTGCAGGACGAGAAGGTAAAGTCTTTTATTACCTTCGCGACCGAAGTGAAGGTTGTGAAAACTGGATTCTCATTCCGAAGTCTGCTGATCCGAATCAGAGCGCCAGCTATTGGGAAGTCTACGACCGTCGGCGTCGTCTAAAAAGGCTCCATGATTTTGTCGCCAGCGAAGGCCCGAACCTCTCGTCACACGACCGCATCGAACTTTCGCGCCAAATACTAGCGCGCGTTGCCGCACTTCATGTCGCGAATACGGCACATCTCGATCTGGGTGGTCATAGTGTTTGGTTAGAAGCGCCTTCGACTGTTCGAATTTCGCATTTACTTACAGCAAAGTTTCCAGAAGTCGCATCGCTCGGCAAAGCACGCTATCAGTTCCTCTCAACAGTAACTGCGCCTGAAGATGTTCTCGGCGGAAATTCAAGCGCCAAGGCAAAAGACGTATTTCTAAGTGCTATTGTAGTCCATGAAGTTTTGTTCGGGCGTGGGCCTGCCAGTTCCTCGCCCAGTAATCCACCAGACTGGGACGCCTCGATCGACACCGATGGGGCATATGAACTGCTGCACCACTGGTTTGAGAAGGCGCTCGATACCGACCCGGCGCAGAGATTCCCAGACGCTGTAGTTGCGCTTGAAGCATTCAATTCAGCAACAGAGTCACGTCCCACTCCGAAGGAGGTAATTGATGGTCTTGAGCGCTTTCGTGGAGCTGTTCGCACGCAACGGCATCTTTTCAATACCTATCCATCCATAAAAGACATTGCGTCGAATGACATTTCTGAAGTCTGGCAAAGTGATTCTGCCGTCAAAGTAAAAATGTGGAAGCGGCAGGCTTGGGGTGATCAAGGCCGCGAGGGCCCGCGTATCCTAAGTTTTCTCGAGCGGGCGCTGGATTTGAAGGTGTCGCCGCTAGCGGGATGCGCCGCCATTAAGGATGTGTTGTGGCTTGGCGATGCCATCGTTTTGATTCAGGACTGGATTTTTGGAGAGACGCTAGCGAGTAGTCTCGCGACGAAGCCAGACTCCTGGCTTGATTGGCATGTTGCGCTCAGATTTTTGTTGCGACTATCCGAAATCGTAGTGGAGCTCCATGCACGCGGCGTAACACACGGCGACCTGAAACCGGACAACATCATCGTTCAAGATGGCGAGCGAGTTGAGCCGGTATTGATTGACACGATTGATTTTTCGCCGACGTTGGATGGAGATATAGCGTCGAGCGCTTATGCGCCCGAGACAGGTAATCGTCAGGAACGTGACAATTTCGCTGTTACGAAGATCGTCGAAGAGATTCTAGCTAAGTGCCCTATCAATCCGCACGCAGTGATCAATATCGCTGCTGCAATCGAAGTTTGCCGAAACAACGTGCCGCAGAATGCGACACTATTGCCACTAGTCGAAGCCCTCAGTTCAGCGCTGACACCGAGCACGACGCCTCCCCGCATGACCATAGCGTTGTCAATCCGCAACGCTGTTACAGGTACAGTTGTTCCAGATGAAGGCCGATTTTACCTTCGGGTACGAAGAGATGTGTCCGCGCTGGTCATCCGCGGCATCGCCGAGGAAGTTGAAATCCGCATTAGCAAGAATGGCAATCCGCTTTCAGGCCACCGTCGAACTGTTAGTCAAGGATGGATCACGCGCATCTCCAAGCATGAATTTAAGTCGATTGAGGCAGACATCACGATTGTAAGTTCGGCATTCAACGACTTCAATGAACTAGCCGCACTCCTTCAAGACGCACAGGTGCGAGAGGCACTTTGGGGAGCGACTAAGGTCCATGGTGTTGTCGCGCTAGATGAGGAGGAGCCCGAGAAGCTGGATGAATTAGAGGATGTCGCCGAAGATACGCTTGTCGAAGAGATCGCAGCAAATTCAGCTGCGACCCAAATAGTAGATACAGATCTTCCGGCCTTATGGAGGAGCCTCATTGACGTTGAGGCGGAGCTTACGACAGAAGGAATTGCGATTTCTGAAAGTGCTTTTAACCGAACTCTCAGGCGCCACCTCGTGCCTTTCGAGCTTTCCTGTGGTTCCTTCGATTTTGATCGTGCGGACACTGTCGGTGTGCAGAAGCTAGACGCGAAGGGCATCTGGCGCCGCGTCGGTGAGCTCGATACATCTCGGTCAAAGCCCGGCTTGGTAGTTATCGATCCAACGGAATACGCAAACCCGAATCAAACGCACATCGTTGAAGAGAATCAAAGGCTACGCTTCATCAGTCATTTTGAATTGCAAAGTCTTCGTCGGCGCGAAGGCGCAGTTAGAAAAATCCTATCGCATCAGGCGCGCGTACCGGGGCTTATTGACGTCTTCGACCCGCGTAAGAACCTGCTTCCGACATTGATATCAGGCACCCTGGACGATAATTTGGTTGAAACCTATGGCCTGAATCCCAGCCAGAAAGAGGCATTACGTGCGCTTCTGAGTATTAGGCCTCTTGGCTTGGTGCAAGGACCGCCCGGTACTGGTAAGACAAAATTCATCGCGGCACTGACACATTACGCCCTTGCAAAAGGGCTTGTGCGCAACGTGTTGCTCGCGAGCCAATCGCACGAAGCGGTTAACAATGCGGCAGAGTCGGTGCTAGGTTTGTTTCGCAAATCTGGCGGTGAGCCGAGTATTCTTCGCGTTGGCTCCGAAAGTGTCGTATCCGATCGGCTACTACCGTTCCATTCTGAGAGGGTAGAGCTCCTATTCAAAGACCGCTTTCGAGCCCAACAAAGCGAGCGCTTGCGGATTGCAGGTGCCGCCCTCGGCTTACCCAAAGACCTCGTTGATGAAATTTTATTTGTCGAGGCGACAGTCCGTTCGGTGTGCGAACGGATTGCGGAACTTATTGTCAGCTCCGAAGTGGATAATGGCCGCATTGAGAGCCTTCACCAAACCTTACTTGCGCATCTGTCCTATCTGGGATTTTCCCAAGGCCAGATTGTAATCGAACGCAATCCGGGAACCCTAGTTGATGATACGATTGTTGCCCTTATCGATCGGCATAAACACGAGCCGGGTGTGAGCGCAGCAAACGCGGCCAAGCTGCGTAGTGCTTGCAAGATTGCTCGCGACTTTGTTTCGAGCGCATCAACAGCACATAGGGGTTTCGAGCCATTTCTCGCCGGTACGCGTCAAATAGTGGCCGGCACGTGCGTCGGGCTTGGGCGCCCATCTCTGGGATTGACCAGTACGCCGTTCGACCTCGTTATTGTTGACGAAGCAGCGCGTTGCACGGCGAGCGAGCTTTCAGTGCCACTTCAAGCAGGGCGCTGGATCATTCTAGTGGGAGACCAAGCGCAACTAGAGCCGTTGCACAAACCGGAGGTCGTACAGCAGGTAGGAACGAGGACGGGATTCGCAGAAAGCGAGATTATCCGCAGTGATTTCGAGCGTGTATTTGAAACTAGCTATGGCGCTGCCGCTGGAAGGAAGTTGAGAACACAGTATCGGATGCTCCCACCCATCGGACGGCTTGTCTCTGACACTTTCTATCCAGAAATCAACCTGGAACACGGCCGCGTTACCCCCGAAGTCGATCCTTCTGTCCTCCCCAGCGATCTCGCAGCCCCCCTGACTTGGGTCGCGACGGATGGTCTTGGCGAACAGGGTTTTGAGAGCTTTGAGGCAGGGCGGACTAGCCGCATAAACCGAGTCGAAGCGGACTGCATAATTGGCATGCTTGCGCGGTGGTACGACCATGATCCGTTTCGCAAATGGTTAACGACACAAACGCAGCACCCCCAGGGAATCGGGGTTATCTGCATGTACGCAGCGCAACGCGATCATTTGAGAAGGCGACTTCTCAGAGCCCCGCACGGTGACACGCTTTTGCGGCATGTAAAAGTAGACACGGTTGATAGCTACCAGGGAAAAGAAAATCCGATAGTTGTCCTCTCGCTCGTGCGCAATAACGCAGACGGGCCACATCAAGCTGGCGCGATAACGGTACGAGAGGGATTTCTATCACGTAGCAATCGCATCAATGTTGCAATTAGCCGTGCAATGGACCGCCTAGTGATCGTCGGTACCAACGCACGTTGGCCGCGAGAGGGAGCGATGCATCGCCTCGTCGACAATTTCGACAAGGCGCTCAAAGCCCGGGAAGCTTCGGTGATAATTGCGAGCGAGCTTCTCGATAGCACAAAGGACCCGGAACATCTCAAGAAGAGAAATGGACAAAGCTGAGATGGCTACGCGAAGGTCAGTTTTGCACCTAAAGAGTCATGGATTGATCGATCCAGAAGTGGATAGATCTATTGAACTTGCTGTCTATGATATTCTACTTCCATGTCGAATGTACGCCGTCGATCACAAAGTAGCTGTGCTTGGGCGCGCCTCGCTGACAACAGAATTCTTGCTGCGACTGGTGAAAGCGATTCCAGGTATTTCAGAAGAGGATGCAGCTGCTTTTTTCGGCTTCAACTTGCGTGAGGCATCGTTTGTTTTTGCCGAAGCAGAAGGACCGGGCTACATCGAACGGAGCAATGGACGTCTCTGGCTAGCTAAAGCTGGCGCCGCGCTTTTCCGAGACGGAAGTCCCGAGCCTGAGATATTCGCTGTTGAGCAACAGCATCGCGAAGTTGGGTTCGATCTGATATCGCTTGCGCCTCTGCACCCCAGATTCCTGACTGAGTTTGAACGTGGGCTCCCAGAGCTGGCGATCCAGGACGAGGAGGCAGCTGGGTCCGCAGCAGCAAGAATTCCACAAGCATTCCGAAGGTTCTTCTTTGAAATTTCAGATCGCCGCGAACGTACAAAAGCCGAGAAAAAGGACCTATATTCGGTCGATCAAGTCACAGCGAAAAATCGCTTTCTGGGTACCGTGCGTACGGTCGTGCGAGCAAGGGCATCGAATCCCAGTGCGGAGGAAAGTGACCTTATTCTATGGCGCCCCGAACATGAACAAGCAGATCGACCGGAAATCGTGAGTGCTGTGGCCTCGTTTGTTGATGGGTTGCAGCAGTCGAGAAGCGAAGATAACGCGGAGGCCTATGATACTCTTATCAGCCTCGCACCGGAGTTCTTGAGCGACTTTGCTAGACGCGATGGGCTAGCTGTTGAGCGCTACTATCGTGAGGCGATCACGCGCGCTGGCGATGTGCGGGCGAACCGTAAGACGGTGCCAATCGTCGGTTCACTGCTTTTACTCGAAAACCGAAAGCGCCTTTTCGAGGTCATTAATCATGGTTTTCGTCAAACCCCCAATGTTCCCGAACTCCTTTTATGGCTTGCTCCGCAGGTACCTTCCTGGAATGCAACTACACTCCTGAATGAAACCGTCGCAGGTATCGGCAAGCGTTTGACGGAGCCGCAATCCGACGGTCTTTCTGAAAGATTTAAGTCGATATGCCTAACAGCGCCGCGGCCGCCGCGTTATTTAGAGAAGGCGTTTGATACCGTTTGCACAAGCGACTATCGGCGCTTTCCTGCGCCGCTTGAAATACTGATGGTGCCATCCGTTGCGGTCGCCATACTTGTTCATGCCCCCATCAGGTCTCCGCGCGGTTATGCGGTTCCTCTAGGATTTGTGAGCTTTGACGAGACGGTGCTGCAGCGATCCGAAAAATACATGCTGGACAATCTTGGTACGTATTTCGCAGATGAAGATATCCATAGCAAAGTCAAATCTGCGTTTACAAAGAGCTAATAAAAGAATTCCAGTTTGATTCTTAGTTGGTAAATGCTGATGAACAATTTTTCATTGGGCACTTGGAGGGTTAGAGATACTGCCTAAATGCCCGTTAGTTCTATTCCGAGATAACACATAGATTTGGAGAAGCTGTAAGGGCGAGTGTCTCCTATCAGAAGGCTCTGTTAACGGCGAATTCAAACTGTTCCGATTTTTTTACAACTAAACGGCAGAATATTCTGAAGATTGAGGTTTGGCCGTCAAGCATACACACCCGAGTTCCTTTCCGGATAGCTCTCGTAGACATGCTCGAAAACGGCCGAGCACTTTTGCGCGTATAGCGGGCGATCGTAAGATTCGGGCAAAGTGTCGAGAGCGTCTTCGATCGCAAGTTTCAGCGTCGATCTTGCCGCCGATTTTTGCCGCCAGTTGAGGACGAGGAGCGTCTTGAGACGTGACAGCAGGTCCTTCGCGACCTTCTTCACCTCGTCTCGCTCGGCTGCGCTCAAGGTTGGGGCAGGGCGCGTCAGAATGTCGAATATCACGAGCTCCTCTTCGCTGAGATTCTCGCGAACATGGCGCGCCTCTTCGTCGTCGAGGCTACGCGAGAGCTTGAGCAATTCCTCCAAGAGCTGCTCGATGTTGCGGCTGCCGTTATTATAGCTTTCAATTAACGCTTCGAACTTCCCCGCGAAGTCGGCTCGGGTGGGATTGAGCCGCACCAGATGTTCCAGCTTGGCGGCAATGGCCGCTTTGAGCGCTTCGAGGTCTGTATTTTTGTGCTGGGAATCCTTGATGCGTTGCGCGAGCGCCTCGAAGTTTATCTTCGAAAGATCGATGGCCGGAGGGCCGGCTTGCTGAATCGTCGATCCGATGATCGACTGATCCAGTAGGCCGGCGATCTCTTGAAGAATAGTCGAAATGTCGGGGGGATTAGGATTGAGTTTCGCGCGTATGGCGGCGGCCAACGTGTCGATACCGGCGATGCGAACGGAAAACTCGATCGCCGCCGGATCCGGCTTCACCGCGCGATAGAGGGTCCCCACGAATTTCTCGTGTCCGAAGAGCTGCCGGCGGACCGCGTCGGGTGCGATCAGCGCATTGATGGCATTCTCGATGGCTGTCAGACGCGCCATTCCAGCGAGCGGTAGCGCCTCGATCGCCGCGAGATCGATGCCGTGCGTCAGGCAGTACGCGGTCGCATCCGCCACGGCTTGCCGTAGTGCGGCAACGAGTTCGGCTTTGTCCCGGACGGGATTTGCGCCGCCTTTTCCGGCGCCGTAGATGGCGAGTGCCTTTTCGAGCGACGCGAAGACATTGGCATAGTCGACGATCACGCCGCTGTGCTTTCCCGGAAAGACACGATTGGCGCGCGCAATCGTCTGCATCAGCGTATGATTGCGCATCGGCTTGTCGAGATACACCGTCGAGCAGCTCGGTGCGTCGAAGCCCGTCAGCCACATGGCGCAGACGAAAACGAGGCGTAGCGGGTCGGAAGTGTCCTTGAACCTTTCATCGAGCGCCGGATTAGACTCGTTCATGCGCTTGCGATGGGGGGCGATATCGAGGCTGAGCTTCTTCATCTGCTCGATCTCGTTCTGTGCCGGTGAGATAATTACCGCCATATCGGTTGTTTCGAGAATGTCGAGGCGTTGGCGCAACGCGGTTTGTTCGGCAGGCGATAGACTGCTGCGGCGGAGTTCCTTACGTACGCGATCGATCTCGGCGGTCCAGTGCGTCTTCACCTTGTCGTGCATGCGAAGCGCGGTCGCCTTGTCGATCGAGACAACCATTGCCTTGCCGATGAAGCCGCGGCCGAGGAAGTGCCGCACGATGTCCTGCGCGACCGTCTCGAGCCGGTCGTCGCGGGTGATCAGGTGATATTGTCGTCCGAGGACCTTTTCGAGCTTCTCCTCCTGGTCGGCGTCGAGATCGGCGCCCTCGATCAGATCGTAAATGTCTTCGTTGAGGTCCGGATTGACGAGGTGCAGCTCGGGTGTGCGATTCTCATAGAACAGCGGCACCGTTGCGCCGTCTTCCACCGATTGCTGGAAGTCGTAGATCGACACGTAGTCACCGAACACCTCCTTTGTTCGTTCTTCGCCCGCAATCAGCGGCGTACCGGTGAAGGCAAGGAAGAGCGCTTTCGGCAGGGCGGCACGCATATTGAGCGCCAGCGTGTCGTACTGGCTGCGATGCGCTTCGTCGGTCAGCACGATGACGTCGCTGCGGTCGGTCAGCATCTCCGGCGTCTGGAACTTGTGCACCAGGGTGAAGACGTAGCGATGATTGCCGCGCAAGAGTTCCCGCAGATGCGCGCCGCTCTCGGCATGACATTGATCGCCCTCGGCCTCGCTGACCGCACCGACGGTCTTGAAGGTCTTCGCGATCTGGTCGTCGAGCTCCACGCGATCGGTAACGACGACGAATGTCCAGTTGCCCGCGAGTTTGCGCAGGATCTTCTGGGCGAAGAACACCATCGAGAAGCTCTTGCCGCTGCCCTGAGTCTGCCAGAACACGCCGCCGCGCCCGTGGCCGAGCTTGCGCGCCTCCAGCATCGACGCGATAGCGTTGTTCACGCCAAGGAACTGGTGGTTCTGCCCCAGGATCTTGACCAGCCCCGCCTTGTGCTCAGAGAACAGCGTGAAGTTCTCGACGAGATCGAGGAGGCGGCTGCGGTCGCAAGTGCCTCGTAGCATCACCTCCAGCGACACGCGGCGTGGTTCGTCCTCGCGCTCGATACGCTTCCACTCGAAGAACCGCTCCCAGTCGGCGGTCAGGGAGCCGACGCGGCTATCGGTTCCGTTGCTGGCGATCAGAAGGGCGTTGAACCAGAAGAGCTGCGGAATCTGCTGCTTGTAGTGCGTCAAGTTCTCGTCGAAGGCCGAGCGTGCCGTTACGCCGGGTTTTTTGAGTTCGACCACCACCCAGGGCAGACCGTTCACAAAGCCGACCAAATCGGGTCGGCAGGTATAGAGGCTGCCGACGACACTGAACTGACTGACGAGCAGGAAGTCGTTCTGTTGCGGGTTTCCCCAATCGATCACGCGCAAGCGCTCGGTCTTCTGCCCGCCGTTCTCGCGGTCGGGGAGGGAGACCGGGATGCCGTCCTTCATTAGCCGATAGATTTCGCGATTGGCCGCTTCGAGGCTCATTGCCGAGCGATCGCGGGCGAGTTCGTCGATGGCGGTTTGGATCGCCTCGCCAGGCAGGGCAGGGTTGAGCTTCGTGAGCGCCACCCGCAGGCGTTCCGCCAGCACGACCTCGCCCTTGGTCTCGCGGCCAAGCGTGCCATCTTTGCCGAACGTTTCCTCGAGCGCCGACACCGTTTGCCAACCAAGCGCCGCAAACAGCCCAATGGCGGGCTGCTCGACGAGCTGGTTTTCGGTGTAGGCGCTAGGACTCACGGCAGCGCCTTCACGATCGGCCGCAGCACCCTATCCATCACGACAAGCCGCTGCTCCAACCATGCGAGGTATTCGTCCCAGCGACTTTCGTCCTCGATGGAAGCGTCGGGGAGCCATGTCGCAATTCGGCAGGCCATTGCGTCGGGTAGGTCTTGCCAGTCGAGCTGGAAACCGAGCTGAAGTTCGATGTTCGGGCGTTGCTCGATGAGCCGCGCAAATCGCCTCTTCGCCTCCTCGCCGGGCATCCAGAGCTCGACACCGAGGCGCGCATCGCGGGTGTTCGCCGTAATGTTGAGGCCAAAACCGGCGCGGCCGATCGAGTTGTTCAGCCAATGCTGCGGTCGCGGCTTCTGCGGCCGGATTTGCGGCGCGTTCTTTGCCAATCGCTCTATCAGGGCCGACCAGAACTTGAGCTGCAACTGCTTGGTGGGCGACGCGGACGCGGCGGCGCGCGCCTGCTCGCGGCCCGTCTTGGCCCAGTTGTCGGGCTGGACCACGACTTCGAACTTGGGTGCCAGCGGGGAACTGCCGATCCGCCACAATTCGACTTGCACGCCGAAGAAGCTGAGGTCGTCGGTCGTATTCTCGTTGAGGAACCGTAGCGCGGCCACGTGTTCGGGCCGGAAGGATTCCGCCACCCAGATCACTTTGCGCGCACCCACGCCGGCCGCGTAAGCGAGGATCTGGCCGAGATGCTTGTGATCGGTCTCGGCGAGCTGGTTTTCGATGATGACCTGCTGGTCACCATCCGTGCAAAGGATGTCGAGTTTGAAGTCGCCGACATAGTGCTCCGTCGCCACAACCTCCAACTCGCTCAACCCGAGGGCTTGCGCCAGTGCATCGAGATTGTCTGCCTCCGCCAGCCAGGGCGTGAAGTCGCCCGCTTCGTGCCTCCACGCTTCACGAAGGGGTACGCGCTCAAGTCGGCTAAGGTTGGTCTTGATGCTCATGCGGCGATCGCTTCGACGTCGATCTGGCCGGAAAGGAGACGCGGCAGTAGCAGGTCGCGCGTGCGGCGGAGGTTCTGAACGCGCTTTGTCAGAGTGATCAGTTGCTGGTGTAGGGGTTGGATGACTTGCTCAAATTTAAACCGCAATGCGACTGGTGGAACGACGGTAGTGACCTGATCGAGTGCGGATCTTTTGATGTGATGCATTGTGGCACCCAAACTCAGTGCGCGAAAACGCGGCATCTCTTCCTTAAGTGCATGAAAGCAGTAGCTACGAGTGAAGCCATCGGATGGCAGCACATTGAAAAGATGTTGATTCAGTAGCGCTTCGCCTCCCATCCAAAGGTATGCGTCTAGATCAGCAGACCACGAGAACAAGACATCTCCATCACGAACACAGTACTTGCTGGGAATGCTATTGCCTGGATTGCGTGGAGTTTGCGCTGTGATGCCAGCCTTCAATTCCTTGATTTTAATGATCGGCTTGCCTTCGTCACCCCAGTCATCCGGCTTGAACGCATATCCATTTAGATAGGTTGCAATTCCTGAGAACGACTTCACCTCCCACCCCTCTGGGATATTGCCGATGGGTGACGGGACGCGTGGGTGGTTTTCGTGACTGGGGAAACGGAAGTAGACGAACCACTCGCGATAGAGGGCGCGGGCCATTGACTCTAGAATCTCAATGCGCCGCTGGCTATTCGCGATCAGCTCGTCATAGGCCGACAGGATACCCGCGATACGGCGTTGGATCGGGACGGGCGGGAGCGGAAACTCGTAATCAAGAATCTGTTTGCCGCTAATGTGTGGAACATTTACGCCTGTCGTTATCGGTCTGACGTATGACTCGAAACCAGAGCTTCCAATGACGAAGCGTAGAAAATCTTGATCTAGTCTCGAAGTGTTGCTTCGTAGCCGAGCGCACCGCTGAACAAGTAGTGCCTTCGGATCGTTTGTACGGATGTAAGCCCACTTTAGGCCCGCTGGCACCCAAGGCCGATCCATCGCTATTACAACGTCGCCCGGCTGTAGTTGGTACTTCTTGATATCTGCCCAATCGGCCGCAGGCCAACGCTTTGAAATTTCCCAAAGTATACAACCCTGGCTAACATTTTCCCCTTTGACCAGAGGAATGTCGCTGAGATTGTTCGTGAATAGCTTACTCTTGAAGGCGAATCCAGCGAGGAGATCGACGCAGGCTTCTAATTTTGTATTTGGAAACCTGGTCATCCTCACGCCTCCAAGATCCCCGCCACATTGGTGGCAATGGTCTTTTCCAGCTTCCGAGCCTGGGCGTTGAGCGTTTCCAACTCCTCGTTCAGCGTTTCAAGCTGCGCTTTGAAGTCTTCGTCGCTCACTTCCTCGCCGGGGGCCACACCCACATATCGGCCGGGGTTGAGCGACCAGCCTTGCGCTTCTATTTCTTTGAGCGTTGCTGCCTTACACAGGCCCAGGATGTCGGCATAAGCAAGCTTCTTGCCAAAAATCTCCTTCAATTTGGCGACTGTCTCCTCGCCGCCCACGGTTAGGTCGGGCGCTTCGCCGCGATAGAGGCGCACGAGGTTGGCGATGAAGCCGATCTGCGCTTGCGTCCAGTCGCGGTGCGCGCGGTCCACCTGCCGGTAGATGTGGCGGGCATCGATAAACAGCACGGAGTCAGCGCGCTTGGTCTTTGCTTTGCCCCGATCGAGGAACCACAGCGTGCAGGGCAGGGTGACGGTGTAGAACATGTTGGGGCCAACGGCGACCATCACGTCCACCGCTCGTGCCTCGATCAGCTTCTGCCGAATCTCTTGTTCGCTGGAGCGCGCGTCGGAGGCTGAGTTGGCCATGACGAAGCCGGCGCGGCCGTTGGCATTGAGCGATGAGTAGAAGAGCTGGATCCACAGATAATTGGCGTTATCGGTTTTCGGCAGACCGAAGGGGAAGCGGCGGCTAGCCCCCACCATGTCCTTCAGCCGATCCTTGTCCACCGCGTTTACATTGAAGGGTGGATTGGCGAGCACGAAGTCGAACGCGCCCGTGGCCGTATGCGGGTCGTCATAGTAGCTGTTGACGTTGCCGCCGTGGCGGATATCGCCCTCCAGCCCGTGCACGGCGAGATTGAGGCGGGCGAGGCGGCCCGTCTCATCGGTTTTTTCCACGCCGCAAATCGAAAGTTCGGCGGCGGGGTTCTTATGATGCTCCGCCACGAAACGCGCCGACTGTACGAACATGCCGCCCGAGCCGCAGGCGGGATCGAGGATGCGGCCGTGGAAGGGTTCGATCACCTGGGCGAGTAGCTGCACGATGCTGGCGGGCGTGTAGAACTCGCCGCCGCCTTGGCCCTCGCTCATCGCGAATTCGCCGAGGAAATATTCGTAGATGCGGCCGAAGGCGTCGAATTCGAGTGTGGCCGGGATCTCGGAGATCTTCTTCAGCAGCTGTTTCAACAGGGTGCCGGTGAAGAGGTTGTAGGTCTTGGGTAACACGCCAGCAAGCTGTGGATTTTGCTTCTCAACTTCGCGCATTGCGGCGTTGACCTTGGCGCCGATGTCGGCGGCCTCGGGCAGCGTCAGCAAAAAGTCGAAGCGAGCCTCGGGGGCAAGGTAGATGACATTGTCAGCGTGATAGGCGGCGGGATCATCGACGCGGCTGCCGCGGCGCGACGAGGCGCCGGCCTTTTCGAGCTTGGCGCGCTGGGCGGCAAAGCGCACCTCGGCGAAGCGCAGGAAGATCAGGCCCAGGATGGGGCCGGAATATTCTTGGGCCTTTAGGCCCGAATTTGCCCGGAACTGATCGGCGGCATCCCAAAGGCGCTTCTCAAGTGTGACGGACTCATTCGCTTTTTGACTTGCAGCTACCCAACGCAATTTTTTGTTCCTCTACAGCTTTTCATTTACGCGATCGGTACTTCGACGCCGCTTATTTGACCATTGTTGCGTCTTGCCGGTCTAGCCGCCAGTCGCGATGCGGGATTACGCTTTTCTTCGATGATTGTCCGGTCTTACGGCCATTTACCCGGCCCCTCGCTCGATCCACGAACGCTGCCTTGTCCCCACAAACAACGTCCATTTCTGTCGCTTTAGCGACAATGTCCAAAATGGTGCGTTGTCACAGCTAAAGCACGGATCAAAACGCCTGTGACAACGCGACTCACGCGCTATCGAATTTTCGTGCTAATTCAACGGAGAAACCTGCATTCACAGCTGTGACAACGATCCTCTTTCCGGCACGTTAAAACTGGTGGTTTTCATACCGATTGTCACAGTTCGCGCCGAATCATGCGCGAGCTGTGACAACGCTGATCGCGCGCCATCGAATTTCCAAGCGAATTCAACGGTGACATGCCGATTCACATCGGTGACAACGCCAATTTCTTACCGCGTCAGCCGCGGTCGCGTTGGATTGACCGCGCGAGCCGTCGTACGCGGGCGCCGGCCGTTTCGGCCAGCGCGTCGAATGCCCGCGCCAACCCGCCGGCCGGAACACCGATCTCGGCCGCTACTGTCGCCTCCAGGCGAGCGCCGGTAATCCCGTTCCGCGTCATCATGCGCGCGAGCTCCGCGCACTCGGCCATTCGCCGCCGCGCCGCAAGCTCGATCCATGCCGTCTCGTCGATGCCGTCGTTGCGCCGGCGGGCCTTGGGGGCGGGGACCGCCACTTGGCTCTCCCAGCCCGTCGGCAACGCCGACAGCGTGGGCAGCCGATCGAGGCCCGGGGGCAGGGTGCGGACTTCCACGCGGCCGGACCCGACGCACCAGCGCCGCCAGGCGCCATAGGCTTTCGCCAAGTCGGCGGCGATCGCGATCCAGGCGGCCGCCTCGGCATGCTTCTCGAACCGCGCGAGGGCTCGATCGTAGTCGCACGCCGCCGCCGCCAGCGCGTCTTCAAGACGGCGGCGATCACGGATCGCTGCATCGGGCGAACCCGCACCCTCCCAGGCGAGTAGTTCGGCCTTGCGTCGCGCGAGTTCAACGCCGATCGGCGAGCCCTCGGGCTCAGCGGCGGCCAGTCGGTCGAGTCCGCGCACGCGGACCTCCAGGCGCAGCTCGCGCGTGGGTGCTGGCGGCACCGCCGAGGTCTCGGCCGGGAGGCGGGCGAGAGCGTCCCGGACCACGGGCGCGTCCAACGGGTCCTCGCGCAAGGCGACCGCCTCGTAGAAGGATTTGCCGGCGTGCGCCGCTGTAATCCCGGCGGCGGTGGCGTCGGCCGTCGCCTCGCGCAGCCGAGCCCCGAGTTTGGTGTTGGGATCGATGGCATCCGCTTTTCGTTGGTCGAAACGAATAGTCAGCCGCGCCCGGCGTCGGCGGTTTGCGAAGTCCTGGAGGGCCGCGTCGCCGGCGGGATCCGCACGGTCCGCATTTGCGCTGCCAACCAGCGTCGCCACGCCGAACCGCTCGAGCGCCGTGCGCTTGGCGCCCAAATGGCGCTGACCTTCGATCTCGATCCCGAGATCCGCATATGTGCCAGGGAAGTACCAAAATGGTACAGTTCGGTTCTCCCGCGTGGCCCATCGCGCCACGACGTCGTTCACAATCTCGGCATAGCGGCGTTTCAGCGCCACGACCCACTCTTCGCCCTGCGCCCCGCGATCCTTACGCTCGGCAAAGGCGATCCCGTCGATAACAGGGCCGTCGGCGGTGCCGTCGAACCGGATCCGGACATGGGTGACGGGCCGATCGTGATAGACGACGTGGAGATGGAAATTTCTCGGGTCGGAGCCCTTTGCCACGTCAGGCCGATGCACGACTGCCCACCAGCCAAGGCCACGTTCGTCGAAGGCGGCCCCGAGGCGTTCGACAATCTCACGCCGGTCGGCGGGGGCGAGCCAATGGGGAAGCTCGGCGATGATCCGGCATTGCAGCCGCGCGTCATTGCGCCGTTCGCGCTCTTCGACAGCGTGCCAAAACGCGCGTCGAGCATCGATCGCAGGCCCGAGCGTACCCATCGAGATTGGGCCATTGGCATCGCTTTCAACCTCTTCGGCGCGCTTGGCTTCAGACAAGTACGTCCGCTCTATGTAGTTTTGGAACGCCCGGCCGGTGTCGGTCCGCCGGACCGCACCTTGGCCCGCGCGACGACGGTAATGAGCGACACCGGCGAAGCCATTCCGCATCGCTTGGCCCTCCGGCGACTGCGCGAAGGGATGAGACTTGGGGATCGTCCAGACCCGATGCCGGTCGTGATACCGGGCCTCCGGGATCGCCCGTAAGCCAGCGACCTCGCCCTTGCGTGGAAACAGCTGGACGCGCTCGCCCTTTTCGACCGCCCGGGGGCGGGTCCAGGTTCGAGGGCGGGAGACGAAGCTATGGGCAAAATGAAACGGGGCGACCCCGTGGGCACCGGTCGGTCGATAGGCAATACCAGTCACCACGCCACTGCTCAGCAGGGGCGCAATCCGTCGTGGCGCGGGGCGGGTGCGTAGTCGCAGATGAACCGGGGCTTGCCGAGCGGCGCGGCCACTCCCGGTCAGGCCCAATTCGTCGTGATTGCCTTCTTCGAGGCGGCCCTGTTTCAGGCTGTCCCAATCTAGTTCGCTGTCATACGTTGCCATCGAAATTCACCTCTGAGCATGCATCCTGTCCCTCACAAAAGCGCAGGATGCGTTATTGCGCCCTGAACGGATTTCCCGATCTGGACACCCGGGAGGGTAAACCCGTGGCACTAAAGATCTCGTGCTGGCGCAGCCAGTTTCTCCGGAACCTTCTGTCTGCCCTGACCCAGCCCGCTGTCCTCCTTGTTGATGGTCTCAAATGGCGTGCGGGCTCGCGCCCGCCGACCTTCGGTTCTGGCTGTCGATAGGAAGTGATAGGGGGCTTGGGTACGCATCGGCGGCGTGGCCGTTAGAACGCGGCCGACGCCCTGGCGGACAACGCTTGCCGGCGTCCGAAGGGCCCGCGTCGCCGGATATTCAGTGTCGCCATGCATAATCAGGTCGTGGTGCCGGGTCCTGAGGCCTGGCTGGAAGAGGGCGATGGCGGCATGGCGAAGGAAATCCCCAAGGGCGGCGACACGCCAGAAGTGTTGGACGCGCAGCAAACGTACGAAAGGCTTGCGTTGGAGCTCGAAGCGCTCGAATCAGAGGTCAAGCTCGCCCGGGCGCGCAAGCGCGCCGCCGACGCCCGGCGTATAGATGTCGTGAGCCGCGCGATGACGGGCGCCGTACTTCATATCCTGGGGCCTGACATGGCGAGGCGCGGGTTCGACCTCCTTGGGCTCGGCGCCTTGTTACAGGATATCGACACGGCCCAACTCGATCTCGCGGAGGTACGTCGCCGCATTTTTTTGGATCAAGCGTCGGGCGAACCCGTGTCAGCCGCGGAAGAGACCGTTGCCGCCGACGTCGCACCGCCCTTGGCTGAACTGGAGGTCGACAGCGACGACGAGGGAAATTGATCACTCCCGGTCACTATAGAGCCCTCTCAGGACGACACTTGAGATTGATAACTTAAAATGTAACCTTTAAGGTTAAAAATGGTTATGCAAGGAGACGGTCATGGCAACAAAACGAGTGCCATATGTTCGGATCCATCCCGAGACGGGCGAAACGTTGTATCGCGGCGAGCGCGCTATATCGGTCGAGTTCAAGGGTATGAAGCGCGTCGTCAGAATGGCGGGATGGTTCCCGGAAGGCGGTGGCGACGGAATACAGTGGCGCGATGACGGTGCGGCCGCCGATCGCGCGCTCGCCGAAATGAAGGCGGAGTACGCGCGCGGCGTGCGGATGCTCGCTCAGCGAGTTGTCGCAAAGATTTCGGATATTCAACCTTACGGAAAAAATTCGAAAAAATCTCTAAGCGACTTACTGACTGGCTCTCCCAACAGTTTCAGTAAGTATGTGTTGGGTCACGCGATCCCCAGTCATCCGACGATGATTCTTCTGAAGCTCCTCGATAAGCGGCCTCAGTTGGTGAAAGTGATCCAGACAATAAAGCGAGAAATGAAATGATCTCAAGCTTGTCTGCAATTACCGTGGGAGCGTGATGTCTTCGATTTCGTGCAACGGTACCCATCTCTGACGTATCGATATCCGATTATCGAGGTTTGGCGGAGCCTATGAGCCCATTGCTGACATTTCGCCGGTTCGAAAACGCCGCGCATGGCGCGCTGCCGCGCCCGCTCGATACGGTAGCGCTGGTGGTCGCCGGCGCCATCGTTCTCGCCATGCAACTATCCGGGGCGCCCGGCGGCAAAGCCGTGGATGCGGCCGTCATCCCCGGCATCGTCGTCGCGTTCGCGATCGCCGCGCGCGTCGGGCGTGAAGCGTCCAACCGACGCCGCGGCGAGAGTCGTTTCGGAATCAGATTCTTTGCGCTTTGCCGCACGCTTTATCTGGTGTGCGCTCTTCTCGCGACTGTTGCTGCGCTAGTCACGGTCATATGCGGCCTATATTGAACCGAGATAGTGGATAGTCGGCGTCTTCGTCGGCTTTTTCTCACAGATCAAATGTCGATGTTAGGCGTCGGTAGTTTGTAGAGGGCGACGCCGACGCAGAAGATCTGTGAACGCCGCTGCCGTAGTTCCGCATAGATCGTTCCATCGAAGTTGTACCTTACATAACTATAGTCCCAAGCCTCGTCGTGGGACTGTGGGCGATCATCGTGTTCAATCTGTGCAAGAAAGTATAAATCTTCTGGATCTTGAAAATGAATTCTCTCAAATAGAACAATCTCTTCGTGTTTGCTCGGTACAACATCAGGATCCACTATAATTTTCTCTCCGCTCCTGACCTGTCCGGTTCCGGAATCCTTTGCTAACTCAATGACAAATGCATTAGGACCAGCTGGTTTAATCAGAGCGAATGCCTTTGAATTCCAGTTGATGTATTCGCGTCTGGATCTGGGCACATAGAACGATGGCGATCCAGGTATTCCAAGAAATGGAACGATCTGCTTCGGTGTATTTTCATTTGGGAGCTTGATCAATGCGCGACCGAAGCTATCGAACGTAACAACGCCACCCGTCGCTAATGTCGCCGCGATTGTTCGAAAACGTTCCTTTGTTTCGGCATCAAATCCAAACTGCCCTGACAGACTGTCGTCGGCGCTGTCGATCAATTTGGAAAGGAGGGTCTCAGCGTCAATTTGCCCTAAGTTCGCCAGAATGCCAGGCGCAGGTTGCGCAGCAGCGGAGGCCACGAGCGTGGCAGTGACAATCTCGATCAATTCATTTCGATCACTCGTCGTTTCAGTTTGTTTGCCGATGTGAAGCAGAACTTTTGACGCGAGATCTATGGTCGCCGTCGGTAATCCGAACTGCTCGAGCCGTTCGGTGAGCAGGTCGATCGGCAGTCTTGCATCTAGTAGTGCGGTTATGGCTCTGGCCAGTAGCTTCGTCGCGACCGCGTTCTCTCGATCGGGCAATCCGTGCTGATCGCTTTCGGGGAGGAGGTCGGCGGGAGCGCAGCCCAGTGCTGGCGCAAGCTTCGACATCCAAGTCTGCGTGAGCTGACGAAGGCCGAGTTCGAGCTTTTGGATCTGGGCCGCTACTGTCCCAACGCGTTCTGCCAAGGCGGCGCGCGACATCTTTCGGGCTTCGCGCCATTCCCGAATTCGATTCGGCGGAGATTTCTTGGGTTTTGCCATGATTGACCAGGAGTTACCCAATTTGTACCAAAATCGTTTTAATTATACCAAAATGGTATTAAGCTAGCGTAAATAGTCTCGCCTCAAGGATTGCTCGATGATCGAGTTGCGGTTTGCGAGCCAGGGTGAGGCTTATGAGTCGGCTAAAGAGACGGCCGATGCT
Source organism: Alphaproteobacteria bacterium (assembly GCA_017308135.1). Classification (NCBI taxonomy): domain Bacteria; kingdom Pseudomonadati; phylum Pseudomonadota; class Alphaproteobacteria; species Alphaproteobacteria bacterium. The sequence goes on along the minus strand of JAFKFM010000008.1, from coordinate 493,552 downwards.
CTTGGATTGTCAGTCAAAGACTATTTGATCTTGTGTATCGCAGAGGGTCACAAGACTTTGACAACGCGTGCTTTATTGGAATCCGGTGAGCTTATTTTTCCAACTTTCGAGCGGCGTGGCTCTCTGGCGTATACGGCAAACAACTTCGCGAACGTTAGTTCGGCGCAAATCAAAAGCGGCCCGCAGCAGTCTGCGCTCATTCTGGAAACGGATGGCGGCGTTGCGGCGGTAAGCTCCGAGTTACAGATCCCAGCCGCGCATGGGCGTTCGGAGCTAAAGGTCAGTCGAGATAGTCGAATGCGTCGTGTATTCAGATACTTATGGAAGGCGTTGAAGTGATGCCTGTGCTGCGGTCCATCAGTTTGGGGCTGGCGCGACGGCCGAAGTTAAGTCGGTGGCCGCAAACTTCTGGGCATGGCAACTCGGCCCAGCCATCCGCCCGCGGCGTCATCGCGGGCTTTGACCTCGCAATCCGGAGATTCCTCTCCCGCCAAACGCGCGCGCGCATCCCGCACCGCGCCGAAGGACTATCGCGTGAAGGCTGAGATCATCGTGGCCGAAGTCTCAGAGGTGGAGGTCCAGATGTTCGGTTCGCTCTTCGGCGATTTGGTCGAGGCCGTGCTCGCTGTCGATAAGGAGACGAAATGACTATGCGTGCAGCGATCTACGCTCGTGTCTCGACCGCCCGGCAAGCCGAGGCGGATTTGTCGATGCCGGATCAGGTCGCGCGTTGCAGGTCGTTCTGCGAAGGCAAAGGTTGGTGCGTCGTTCAGGTCTTTGAAGAACCGGGAGCCTCTGCGCTTGATGATGGCCGTCCGATTTTTCAAAAAATGATCGAGGCTTCGAAAGACGATCCGCGACCGTTTGATGTCGTTGTTGTGCATTCCTTTTCGAGATTTTCAAGAGACACGCTCCATTCCGAAATCTATGTACGCGATCTTCGGAAGCGCGGTGTATCTCTTGTCGCGGCAACCCAAGAAATTTCGAGCGATCCGACAGGTGAGGTCGTTCGAAAGATGTTGAATATCATCGACGAAATGCAAAGCCGCGAAAATGCGAAGCATACTTCGCGCGCAATGCTCGCAAATGCGGCCCAAGGGTTTTGGAATGGAGCGCCGCCACCGTTCGGCTATTTGGTGGAAATTGCAGAATGGCGTGGAAAGAAGGCGAAGAAACGCCTCGCCGTTGAGCCGCTCGAAGCCGATCAGGTTCGCGAAGTCTTCGAGCTCGCGGCAGGAGAGCGTTTCGGTAGGCCGTTCGGCATAAAAGAGATATGCAAACTTCTTAACTCACGCGGCTCGCGTCGGCGCGGACGTCCGTGGGGGATCGGCAGTTTGCATGGCCTTCTTCGTGATTCGACATATGTTGGGCGTCGATATTTCAATCAATTCGATACGCGTAACAAGCGACCCCGTCCGCAATCGGAGTGGGTCGTAAATCCGACGCCGCCAATCGTTAGCGAAGAGTTGTTCTCAAAAGTTCAGTCGAGCCTGACGGCGCGGCGCTCTACCACCATTGCACCACGCCTCGTGAACGGCCCGACATTGCTTGCCGGCATAGTCCGCTGTGAATCCTGCGGCGGTGCGATGGTCATAAATACGGGTAAGGGAGGCCGGTATCGATATTACTCGTGCTCGACCAGGTTGAAGCAAGGGGCGACTCAGTGTGCGGGAAACCGCGTACCCATGGATTGGTTGGACGGTGTCGTACTCGACGAATTGACGGGACGTGTCTTCACGCCCGAGCGCCTTCGTTCGCTGGTCGAGGGATATGTCGCGGCGGCCGCGAAGCGACTCAATAAATCCGGAGAGGATGTCGTCCGCCTCGAGCGAGAGATTGCAGATGTCGTGAAGAGCCTTGGCAATCTGTTGAGGCTTGTCGAGACGGGAACGGTCTCAGCGGAGGATCCGAGCCTGAAGCCGAGGATTACCGATTTGACCAAACGCCGCGATCAGCTGATGGCCGAGCAAGAGATTGCCAGAAAGCCCACCCGTCAAGCCGAGCTTATGATCATCGACGACAAGAAGCTCGATGCTCTCGTGCAATCCGTTGGCGATCGGCTGCGCAACGGCGATCCGAAAATTCGGCAGACATATCTTCGAAAATTCGTGAGTACGGTTCGCGTTTCCGGAACCGAAATCCATATATCTGGGATGAAATCGGCTTTGGCCGAAGCTGCCATTTCGGGGCAGGCGACGAACAAAGCTGGAGTTCTCAGTTTTGTTCCGGAATGGCGTCCCCTAGGGGATTCGAACCCCTGTCACCACCGTGAAAGGGTGGTGTCCTAGGCCTCTAGACGAAGGGGACATCCTTCGCGAAAGCGGGCCTGTGTACCCGCTTGTGCGGCGCAAATCAAGTGCCGGAAAAGAGCGTTTTTACGGCCGAAAACGCGAGCTTAACGCAGTCGTGCCGGCTTTTGTGCCGCGCGACGGGCGCAAACGCGTCCCACGGGGCCGGGGCGCACCCGCCCGCGAGCACCGATTCGACCGCCGCTTGGGCTTCGGCGAGGGTGGCCGCGGCGGGTTTTCCGTCCAACACGCGCGCCAACGCCGCCGCCGACGCTTGGCATAACGCGCATCCACGCACCTTGTGACGAATGTCGCGCGCGATCCCGTTCTCGATCTTGCCGTCGAGCGTCACGCGATCGCCGCACAGCGGATTGTCGACCGTGACGCCCGTTCCCGGCGGCAACGCGGCCGCGTGCGTGCGGTCCTTGGCCAGCGCCATCAACGCGTCGTGATAAAGCGCGTCGTTCATGTCAGCACGCGCTTGGCGTCGGCGAGGCCGGCGAAGAACAGGTCGATGTCGTCCTCTTCGCAGTAGAGCGCGAGCGATGCGCGCGTCGTGCCTGCGAGATCGAATTTCGCGTGCAGCGGTTGCGCGCAATGATGCCCGCCGCGCAACGCCACGCCATGCCGATCCATGATCTGGCAGATATCGTGCGGGTGGGCGCCCGCGAGATCAAACGACACGACGGGTGCGCGGCCTTGCAAGCCTTGCGGCCCGATCACGGTCACACCATCGATCGCGCGCAATCCGTCGAGCAAGCGGCCGGTCAAACGCAGCTCATGCGCCGCAATCGCCGCCCAATCGAGCGTGCCGAGCCATTCGCACGCCGCCCCCAAGCCGATCGCGCCGGAGATCGGCGGCGTGCCCGCTTCGAACTTCGCGGGCGCCTTGGCCGGCGTGAAGCCTTGCGTGGTGACGCTCGCGATCATCTCGCCGCCGCCCAGGAAGGGCGGCATCGCGTCGAGCAATTCGGCTCGCGCCCACAACACGCCCACGCCATGCGGCGCGAAGGTCTTGTGGCCGCTGAAGGCGTAGAAGTCGACGCCCAGGGCGGGGATATCGACCGGCCCGTGCGGCGTGCGCTGCGCGCCGTCGAGCAGCACGCGCGCGCCGACGCGCTTGGCTTCCGCCACGATCGCCGGGACGTCGAGAACCGCGCCCGTCACGTTCGACACATGGGCGAGCGCAACGAGCTTCGTGCGCGGCGACAGGGCTTGCGGCACGATGCGGCCTTGGCCATCGACCGGCAGGAAAGTGACCTTCACGCCGCTGCGCGCAGCCAACATGTGCCACGGCACGATGTTGGAATGATGCTCCAGTTCCGAGACCGCGATCTCGTCGCCGGGCTTCAGCAACGCGCCGAAGGAATTCGCGACGAGATTGATGGCAGCCGTACAGCCGCTGGTGAACACGATCTCCTCGGCGGGCACCGAAAGATATGTGGCGATCTGCGCGCGCGCATTCGCGTAAGCCTCGGTCGCCGCTTCGGCCAAACGATGCACGCCGCGTTTGACGTTGGCGCGCGCGCCGGTCTCGAACGCACGTACAGCGTCGAGCACGATATCGGGCGTTTGCGCCGTCGCACCGCTATCGAGATAGGCGACGCGCGGACCCGTCTGGTTCAACAATGGAAAATGCCGGCGCAGGGTCACGCGGATTTCTCCCGCGCCGCGCGGAAGGCGGCCAAGGCTTCGGCGGTATCGAGATCGACCAGCACGCCGTCATCCGGCATCGGCACTTCGCAGAGCATGTCTTCGTGTTTGCGCATAACGACGCGTGCACCCTGATCGCCATCGAGGGCGAGGATTTCGGCGAAGAAATCGCGGCCCCAGAGGACGGGATTGCCGCGCTTGCCGTCGAAGGCCGAAACGCAAATCGCGCGGCCTTCGATGGGCGAAAAGGCGGCGATCAGGCGATCGACATGCGCCGCCGTAACCAACGGCATGTCGCCGAGCAACACGACCGCGCCGTCGCAATCCGCCGGCACTTGCGCGATGCCCGCGCGGACGGAGCTTGCGAGACCCGAAGCGAAATCCGGGTTCTCGACGACCGCGACGTCGGGCGGTAGCGCGGCCTTGGCGCGCACCGCGTCGTTGCCGACCACGACGATGGTGTGGGCGGCTTGCGATCGCGTGGCGGCGGCCAAGGCGCGCGACAGCATCGTTTGGCCGTCGATCTCGACGAACAGCTTGTTGGCGGGCGCCATGCGGCTGGATTTGCCGGCGGCGAGCACGATGGCAGCGATCTTCGGCGCTTTGGGGGAAGGGGATTCGCCCGCACGCGGGGTCGGGCGCGGGATTTCGGCGAGCAAACCGCCCACGCCCATCCGCGATATCGCGTCGCGACCGATGGGTAAACCCGCCGCATGACGGCGCAGCACCCAATCGAAACCGTTGAGCTTGGGCGAACGCGCGCAGCCGGGCAGACCGATCACGCTGGCACCGCCAAGGCGTGCGACGAGCAGCAGATTGCCGGGATCGACCGGCATGCCGAAATGCTCGACATTGCCGCCCGCCGCTTCGATCGCGGCGGGGATCGCATCGCGTCGATCGACGACGGCCGAGGCGCCGATGACCAGGATGGGATCGCAACCGGATGCGGCGCGAAGTTCCTGCGCGATCGCGGCGGCGTCGTGATCGCAGATGCGCGCGGATTTCAACGTGGCGCCCAACGCCGCGAGACGTTGGCGCGTCGCGTCCTCGGTCTTGTCGAGCACCGATGGCTTGGTGCCGGGCAGGCGCGTTTGGATCAGCGCCGCGCGTTTGGGCGTGAAGGGCGCGAAGGTCACGGCGTTTGCGGCGAGCGCCAAACATTTCTCCAGCGCCGCGCGCGGTGCCGCGAAGGGAATGATCTTGACGGTCGCCAGCATCGTGCGCGGTTCGGCGGGCGCGAGATCGGCGAGCGTCGCCACGGTGATCGCTTCGTGCACGGCGTTGATCGCGTCGATCTTGGCGGCGTCGATGCGCACGAGGCCGGGGACTTTGGCGAACAGATTGCAGCGCCCGGTGAAGGGGGCCGCGACCTCGATGCCGTCGCCCGCCAACGCTTTGGCCAACGCATGCGCCGCGTCGTCCTCGGCCACGTCGTCGGCGTCGAGCCTTGCGACGATCACCAACGCGACACCCGAGGCTTTGAGCGCCTCGATATCGGCCGCGTTGAGCTTGCGGCCTTTGCGCAAGGACACCGCACCCGCGCGCACGCCATGGGCGAGGATCGCCCCTTCGGCTTGGGCGGGCGGGACGGGGCCGAAAAACATCAGGGCTTCCGGCGCGCCTGGACGATTTGCGCGACGATCGACACCGCGATTTCGGCGGGCGACAACGCGCCGATATCGAGCCCGACGGGCCCGCGAATGCGCGCGAGCGTCGCGTCGTCGTGGCCGAGTTCCTTCAAGCGCGCGAGGCGTGCCGCGTGCGTCTTCCGCGAACCGAGTGCCCCGATATAGAAGGCCGGCGATTTGAGTGCGGCGTCGAGGGCGGGGTCGTCGATCTTCGGATCATGGGTCAGCGTGACGATGGCGCTGCGCGTATCGGGCTTCAACTCCGCCATCGCGTCGTCCGGCCAATCGGTCGAAACGGCGTATTCTTCGAAACGCTGCGACGTGGCGAAGGCGCGGCGCGGATCGATCAGTGTGACGCCATAGCCCGCCATCACGCCCATGCGCGCGAGCGGATCGGCGATATGGACCGCACCGACGACGATCAAACGCGGCGGCGGGTTGTGAACCTGCACGAAGACCGGCCCCGCACCGGTTTGCAGCGTGCCGGACTCATCGCGCGCCAGCATGTCCTGCATGCCGATGATCATGTCGACGTCCAGGCACAACGGACCTTCGGTGCCGTCCTTGAAGATCAGCTTCTGCGCGCCGGAGCGCAAATTCGTGGCGAGCGCCACCGGCCGCTTGGCGCGGCGGGCTTCCTGCAACGCGGCGAGAATGGCGGAGTCCATCGCGTCAGCCCAATTTCTCGACGAAGACCTGGACCTTGCCGCCGCAGGCGAGGCCGACTTCCCAGGCTTGCTCGTTGGTCACGCCGAAATCGAGCAAGCGCGGCTTGCCGTCGCCGATCGCGGCGAGCGCTTCCTTGATGACGGCCCCTTCGATGCAGCCGCCGGAGACCGAGCCCAAGAACTTGCCTTCGCCGTCGACGGCGAGTTGCGAGCCGACGGGCCGGGGCGACGAGCCCCAGGTCGTGACCACGGTGGCGAGCGCCACTTTGCGGCCTTCGCGGCGCCAAGCTTCGGCTTGGTCGAGCACGTCTTCGGTCATGCGGCCATCCCTCGCCAAACGTAACGGCCCCGAATGCGCGGGGCTTCGCCCAGGGCTTCGACCAGCGCTTCGAGCGAGTCGAGATTATGGACCGGGCGGAACTCGTCGACGAACGGCAGGATCGCCCGGATCCCCAAAGATTTGGGTTCGAAGCGGTCGTAGCGCAAGAGGGGGTTGAGCCAGACGAGCCGCCCGCAGGATTTGGCCAGACGCTCGGCCTCCACGGCCAAACCGTCGCCCGCTTCGCGATCGAGCCCGTCCGTCACAAGAAGCACCGTGGGCGAGCGCGCCAGGCTGCGCCGCGACCAGCGCCAATTGAATTCGCGCAAGCAGGCGCCGATGCGCGTCCCGCCGGACCAATCCTCGACCAGCTCGGCGATCCTCGACAACGCCTTGTCGACATCCTTCTGGCGCATCGCGCGCGTGACGTTGGTGAGGCGCGTGCCGAACAGGAAGACCTGCAAGCGCGCCCGGTCGGTCGCCAGAAGATGCAGGAAATGCAGCAGCATGCGCGCGTAGCGTTCCATCGAGCCCGAGATATCGAGCAGCACGACCAAGGGCGGCTCCTCGACGCGCGGGGCCTTGAAGGCGAGGGTCGCCATATCGCCGCCCGAGCGCAGCATCGCGCGGATCGTCGCGCGATGGTCGAGGCGCCGTCCGCGTTTGTCGGGGCGATGGCGGCGCGTGCGCCGCATGGGGAAGGGCGAAACGAGCCGCGCCATGGCGTGTTGGGCGCGCGCGATCTCGTCGGCCGACATCTGCTCGAAATCCTTCTTTTGCAGGAGTTCGCGCTCGGAGAACGTCATCGCCGCGTCGAAACGCTCTTCGTCTTCCTGCTGCTCGACGGGCCTGGGCGCGCGATCGACGGTATTGAACGCTTCGGCCACGCGACGCAGCGGTTCCTCGACCTCGCCCTTGTCGTCGCCGACGGGCGAGGGCGGCAGCAGCGTGCTCATCGCGCGTTCGAGCAGCTTGGGATCGCGCCAAAACATGCGGAAGGCTTGGTCGAAGACTTCGCGCTGATCGCGGCGATTGACCAGCGTGGCGTGCAGCGACCAATAAAGATCGGATTTGCTGGCCACACCCGCCGCACCGACGGCGCGCACGGCCTCGATCGCGCGGCCGGGGCCGACAGGAATACCGGCCGCGCGCAGCAGCCGCGCGAAGCGCACGATGTTCTCGACCAGCGTGCCTTCGCCGTCGCTCATGCGGCCGTTTCTTCCACCGACTGCAGCAGCTTCATCGCGGTCGTGCCGCGAATGCGCGCGATATCGTCCTGGTATTTGAGCAAGGCGCCCAGCGTGTCGTCGATCGTCGCGGGATCGAGCGCGATACGGTCGAGGGCGACCAGCGCGTTGGTCCAGTCGAGCGTTTCGGCGACACCCGGCTGCTTGAAAAGCTCTTCGCCGCGCAGCTTCTGCACGAAGCCGACGACTTGGCGCGACAGTTTCTCGCCCACGCCCGGGCATTTGCTACGCACGATCTGCAATTCGCGCGCGGCGTCGGGGAAGTCGACCCAGGCGTAGAAGCAGCGGCGCTTCAACGCGTCGTGGATTTCACGCGTGCGGTTGGACGTGACGATGGTCAGCGGCGGGGCGGGGGCCTTGACCGTGCCCAATTCCGGAATCGTTACCTGCCAATCCGACAGGACTTCGAGCAGATAGGCCTCGAACGGTTCGTCGGCGCGGTCGAGTTCGTCGATCAGCAGCACCGGCGGGCCGGCGGGATCGGGGGCCAGTGCTTCCAGCAACGGGCGGCGGATCAGGAAACGCTCCGAGAAGATCTCGCTTTCCAGCGTCGTCTTGCTGTCGCCGCCCGCTTCGGCGAGGCGGATTTCCATCATCTGGCGCGGATAGTTCCACTCATAGACGGCGGCGGCGGCGTCCAAGCCTTCGTAGCATTGCAGGCGGATCAGCTTGCGGCCCAGGCTCGCGGCCAGAACCTTGGCGATCTCGGTCTTGCCGGTTCCCGGCTCGCCCTCCAGGAACAAGGGGCGGCCGAGTTTGAGCGAGAGCAGCAAGGCGGTCGCGAGGCTGCGGTCGGCGACGTAGTTCTTGGCGGCGAGCAGGTCGAGCGTGGCTTCGACCGTTTTCGGCAATTCCATGGGAGTCCGGTGTCCAGATGCGATGAAGCCCCAGCATCGCACGCCGCCGGGCCGCTCCGGAAGGGCCTTAGCTTCGACCCGCTATGCTTTGATTGCGCGAGAGTTTCGCTCATGCGCACCAAAGAAAAAGGCCGGCGCCCGAAGGACGCCGGCCCATAGTCTTGGTACGGGGCGGTCTTAGGCCGCCGCCACCGCGCGTTTGGCCATCACGCCGATCAGATGGGCGCGATACTCGGCCGAACCGTGGATATCGGAGTTGAGACCGTTCGCCGAGGCCTTGACGCCGTCGAGCGCAGCGGCCGCGAAGTTCTTCGAAAGGGCCGCTTCGGCTTCCTTCCAGCGGAAGACCGACGCGGCGGCACCCGTCACCGCGACGCGCACGCCGCTAGCGGTCTTGGCGACGAACACGCCGACCAGCGCGTAGCGCGAGGCGGGCTGGTCGAATTTCTGATACGCGGCCTTCTCGGCGACGGGGAAGGAAACCGAGACGATCAGCTCGCCCGCGTCCAACGCCGTTTCGAACATGCCGCGGAAGAAATCGTCCGCCGCGATTTCGCGCTTGTTGGTCTTGATCGTGGCGCCTAGCGCCAAGCACGCGGCCGGGTAGTCGGCGGCCGGATCGTTATTGGCGATCGACCCGCCGATCGTGCCGCGATGGCGCACGGCCGGATCGCCGATGCCGCCCGCGAGCGCGGCGAGCGCCGGGATGGCCTTCTTGACGTCAGCCGAGGCGGCGACATCGGCATGCTTGGTCATGGCGCCGATCGTGACCTTACCGCCGGCGACGGAGATACCGGCGAGGTCCTTGATGGCGCCCAGATCGACGACCGCCGAGGGGCGGGCGAGGCGCTGCTTGAGGGTGGGGATCAAAGTCTGGCCGCCGGCGAGGGGCTTCGCCTCGCCGTCGGCGCCGAGCAGCTTCACCGCGTCGGCGACGCTGGCGGGTTTGTGATAGGCGAAATCATACATCGTCCGTCTCCCTCACTCGGCCGCGGCGCGGCGGCCGGAATTCAGCAGCGCCCAGATCTTAGAGGGCGTTGCGGGCATGTCGATATGGCGTACACCCGTCTCGCGCAGCGCATCCACCACCGCGTTGATCACGGCGGGGGGCGAGCCGATCGCGCCGACTTCGCCCACACCCTTTACGCCCAGCGGATTATGGGTGCAAAGCGTACTTTGGGTGGCGACGTCGAAGCTGGGCAGGTCGTCGGCGCGGGGCATCGTGTAGTCCATGTACGAGCCCGAGCGTAGCTGGCCGTTTTCGTCGTAGACGCAAGTTTCCAGCAGCGCTTGGCCGATGCCTTGGGCGAGGCCGCCATGAACTTGGCCTTCGACGATCATCGGATTGACGACCCGGCCCACATCGTCCACGGCCGTGAACTTCACCACCTTGGTGACGCCGGTATCGGGGTCGATCTCGACCTCGCAGATATGGCAGCCGCCGGGGAAGGTGAAGTTCTTGGGATCGTAGAACGCGGTTTCTTCGAGGCCCGGTTCGACCGTGTCGATCGGGTAGTTATGCGGCACATAGGCGGCCAGCGAGATCTCGCCGAACGCCTTGGCCTTGTCCGTGCCCGCGACGACGAATTTGCCGTCCTTCAATTCGATATCGGCGGGCGAGGCTTCGAGCAGATGCGCTGCGATCTTCTTGGCCTTGTCGACGATCTTGTCGAGCGCCTTGACGATGGCGGTGCCGCCGACGGCCAGCGAACGCGAGCCATAGGTGCCCATGCCGAACGGGATCTTGTTCGTATCGCCATGCGAGACCTCGATCTGATCGATCGAAATGCCGAGACGATCGGCGACCAACTGCGCATAGGTCGTCTCGTGGCCTTGGCCGTGGCTATGGCAACCGGTGAACACGGTGACCGAGCCGGTCGGATGCACGCGGATATTCGCGCATTCGTAAAGACCCGCCCGCGCCCCCAGCGATCCCACCACCGCCGACGGCGCGATGCCGCAAGCTTCGAGATAGGTCGAAATACCGATCCCGCGCAGCTTGCCCTTCTTCGCGGCGGCCACACGGCGCGCCTCGAACCCGGCCCAGTCGGCGATTTTCAGCGCCGAGGCGAGTGTCGCTTGATAATCGCCGCTGTCGTATTGCAACGCGACCGGCGTTTGATAGGGGAAGGCATCGGCGGGGATGAAGTTCCGCTTGCGGATCTCGACGCGATCCATGCCCATCTCGGCGGCGCAATTGTCGACGAGACGCTCGAGCAGGAACGTCGCCTCGGGGCGACCGGCGCCGCGATACGCATCGACCGGCACCGTGTTGGTGAACAGGGCGCGCACTTCGGCGTAGATGACCGGCGTCGTGTAGGTGCCCGCCAGCAGCGTGGCGTAGAGATAGGTCGGCACCGCCGGCGCGAAAGTCGAGAGATAGGCGCCCATATTGGCGTCCGTCTTGACCCGCAGCGCGAGGAACTTGCCGTCCTTATCCATCGCCATTTCGGCGTGGCTGACGTGATCGCGGCCATGTGCATCGGACATGAAGGATTCGGCGCGATCGCAAGTCCACTTGATCGGGCGGCCGACCTTCGCTGACGCCCACGTCACCGTCGCTTCTTCGGCGTAGTGGAAAATCTTCGAACCGAAACCGCCGCCCACATCGGGGGCGACGACGCGCAAACGGCTTTCGGGGATTTGCAGCACGAAGGCACCCATCAGCAGACGGATGACATGCGGGTTCTGGCTGGTGGTGTAGAGCGTGTATTCGCCCGTCGCGCGATCGAAATCGCCGATCGCGGCACGCGGCTCCATCGCGTTGGGGATCAGGCGGTTGTTGACGAGGTCGAGCTTCGCGACCTTGAACGCCTTCTTGAACGCGGCGTCGCACGCGTCCTTGTCGCCGATATGCCAGTCGTAGCAGACATTGCCGCCGTCATGGACCTTGGCCGCACCCGGCTTCACCGCATCGGCCATTGTGCCGACGACGGGAAGTTCGGTGAGCTGCACGTCGATCAATTCGGCGGCGTCTTTGGCCTGCTCGCGCGTTTCGGCGATGACCACGGCGATCGGGTCGCCGACATGGCGCACCTTGCCTTGAGCGAGGACGGGGTGCGGCGGCTCCTGCATCGGCGAGCCGTCTTTGTTTTTGACCAGCCAGCCGCAGGGCAGGCCGCCTTTGCCGTCGGCGGCGAAATCGGCCCCGGTGAAGATCGCGACCACGCCCGGCGCCTTGGCGGCCTTGGCGGTGTCGATATTGCCGATCGTCGCGTGGGCGACTTGGCTGCGCAGGAAGTAAGCGTGCGTCTGGCCCGGGCGATTGATGTCGTCGGTGTAGTTGCCGCGACCGGTCAAAAACCGGAAATCTTCCTTGCGCCGGACGGCGGCGCCGATCCCTTCCGCTCCCATATCATCCTCCCTGAAACCGCGTGTCGTTCAGAACGTCGGTGTGCCCGCATCTTTTTGTCGTGCGGTTGGGATCAGTCGGCGGCGGCCTTGGCCCCCGCCATCGCTTTGGCGCCGGCTTGCACGGCTTTGACGATGTTGTGATAGCCCGTGCAGCGGCAGATATTGCCTTCGAGCCATTCGCGGACTTCGTGTTCGCTGGGATTGGAATTGCGCTTGGCGAGATCGACCGCGCTCATCACCATGCCCGGCGTGCAGAAGCCGCATTGCAGGCCGTGATGTTCCTTGAACGCCGCCTGCATCGGGTGGAGCTCGTTGCCGTTCGCGAGGCCCTCGATCGTCGTGACGTTGGCGCCTTCGGCGGCCACGGCGAGATAGGTGCAGCTCTTGACCGACTTGCCGTCGATATGCACGACGCAAGCGCCGCACTGGCTGGTGTCGCAACCGACATGCGTGCCGGTCAGGCCCAGCTTCTCGCGCAGCAGTTGGACCAGCAGTGTGCGGCCTTCAACATCGGCCGAAACGGCACGTCCGTTCACGGTCAGCGAAACTTTCGGCATGGTGCTCCCCCCATGTGTACGTATTGATCAAGTCTCCCGCGCCAAATGGCGCGGCGTCAAGCACGCGTCGATGACGTTCGGGATTATCGCGAAGCGAGCCAGTAGACGGCGGCCAGCGCGACGACCAAAGCCGGTATCCAAACCGCGGGCGACAGGCCGCCGCCAGCGGCCGGCGGCGCCGAAACCGGGGTAGGGGCGCTTGTTTGCACTGCGGCAGAACCATCGGCCGCGCCATCGGACCCGGGCGTTGCGGCTTGCGGACCGGCACGTTCGGCCATTGCGGCGGCGAACTTGCCGAAAAACTCGTCGGCCAATTTCTTGGCGGTGGCGTCGATCAGGCGCGAGCCGAGTTGTGCGATCTTGCCGCCGACTTGGGAGTCGGCCGTGTAGCGCAGGATCGTCCCGGCCGGACCGTCTTCCTCGAGACTGACGACGGCCGAGCCTTTGCCGAAACCCGCCACACCGCCCTGACCTTCGCCCGCGATCTTGTAGCCCTTGGGCGGGTCGATCTCCGACAGCGTGACCTTGCCCGAAAATTTGGCAGACATCGGGCCGATCTTCAGCGCGACCTTCGCCGACATTTCGGTGTCGCTGCTTTTGATCAGTTCTTCGCAGCCGGGAATGCAGCGTTTCAACACGTCGGGATCGTTCAATCCTTCCCACACGGCTTGGCGGGGCAAAGGCAGCTTGTATTCGCCGGAGAGATTCATGGCACAGCCGATCGCTGGAGATTCGCTGGTGAGAGATAGCCCGATCCGGCGTGCCGGCGTCAATCCGCACGAATGTTCCGGCGGCCATGACGTTCGCTCTTGCGAAAGTGCTTGTACGGCTTGACCGCTTCGGATCGATCCTGCACAAACGCGCAACGCTTATGTAGCGCAACCACAAGGGAGGACACGATGGCGTTTCACGGCAAATTGGCTTTCGCGGCGGCGGCGCTCGGCGCCGTCCTGGCGACGGCGGCCCCGGCCAACGCGCAGTTCATCAATATCGTTTCGGGCGGCACGACGGGCGTCTATTACCCGCTCGGCCAGGCGCTCGAAGCCATCTACGCGCAAGCGATGCCCCAGGCGCGCGTGCAGCACCAGGCGACCGCCGCGTCGGTCGAAAACCTCAACCTCGTCCAGCAGGGCCGCGCGGAAATCGCGTTCACGCTGGGCGACGCGCTGTCGGACGCCGTGCGCGGCAACGCCGAAGTCGGCTTCGCGCAGCCGCTGACCCGCGTGCGTACGATCGGCGGTCTCTATTCCAACTACATCCAGATCGTCGCGTCGAAGGAATCGGGCGTGAAGTCGCTGGCCGATCTGCGCGGCAAGCGCATCTCGGTCGGTGCGGCGCGTTCGGGCACGGAAGTCAACGCGCGCGCGATCTTCCAGGCCGCGGGTCTGGGCTATGGCGGTCCGCAGAATCTGGGGACGGGCTTCTCGCAGGTGCAGTTCCTGCCGTTCGGCCAGTCGGTCGATCTGATCAAGAACCGCCAGCTCGACGCCACGCTGATCTCGGCGGGTCTGGGCGTCGCCGCGATCCGCGACGTCGCGTCGACCAGCGATATCGTGATCGTCGCCGTTCCGGCGGACGTCATCGCGAAGGTGGGCGACGCGGCCTATCAGCCCGGCACGGTGCCCGCAGGCACGTATCGCGGCCAGGACGAGGCGGTCGCGACGGTGCAGATCAAGAACTTCCTGGTGACGTCGGATCGCGTCTCGGAAGATCAGGTCTACACCATGACCAAGGCGATGTTCGAAAACCTGGACCGCATGGTGGCCAGCGCCGCCGCCGCGCGGGGCATCAAGCTTGAAGATGCCTTCCAGAACCCGCCGGCCCCGTTGCACCCGGGCGCGGCGCGTTACTATCGCGAGCGCGGCCTCTTGAAGTAATCGAAGCGTCGGGTAATCTGACGCCAATCCGGCGGCGGCTTTAACGGGCCGCCGCCGGTTCTATTTCAGTCCCTTTTTTCTCCGGTCCCGCACATGACGAACGCCGCACTGCCGAAAGGCGACGAGGAAATCTCCCAAGAAGCCTTGCGACAGGCGGAGGAAGCGGCGGGACACGTACCCACGTTGCACGGCTTCGCGGGCAAGGTCGTGTTTTGGATGGGCGTGATCTTTTCGCTGTTCCAGATCTACACGGCCGCCTTCAACCCGATTTCCAGCATCATCGTGCGATCGGTGCATGTCGGGTTCGTGCTGTTTTTGGTGTTCCTGCTGTTCCGTTCGCGGCTGCTGCCCGGCGAAACGCGCGAACGCGTGCCGTTCTACGATTGGATCCTCGCGATCGCGGCGTTCGCGCTCGGCTTCTATCACTGGGTCTTCCATATCGAGCTGATGACCTATCCCGACCCCACGCCGATGGACATGGTGGTGGGGTCGATCATCATCGTTATGGTCTTCGAAGCCGCGCGCCGCGTGATGGGCGTGGCGCTGCCGCTGATCTGCGCGCTGTTCCTGGTCTATCTTTTCTTCGGCGACATTCTGCCGTTCCCTTACGGCCATCGCGGCTACGATTTCGATCTGATCCTCCACCAGCTCTATCGCGGCGTGGAAGGCATCTACGGCATTCCGATCCAAGTCTCAGCGACCTTCATCTTCCTGTTCATCCTGTTCGGCACCTTCCTCGAGAAGGCGGGGATGATTCAGCTGTTCAACGATATCGCGATGGGCACGGTCGGGCATTACACCGGCGGTCCGGCGAAGGTCTCGGTCGTCTCATCGGCGCTGATGGGCACGATCAATGGGTCGGGTGTCGCCAACGTCGTGTCGACCGGCCAGTTCACCATTCCACTGATGAAGCGCTTCGGCTATCGCCCGGCATTCGCGGGCGCCGTCGAAGCGACCGCCAGCATGGGCGGCCAGATCATGCCGCCGGTGATGGGTGCGGTCGCCTTCATCATGGCCGAGAATCTCGACCGGCCTTACGCCGAAATCGCACTCGCCGCGACGATCCCCGCCATTCTTTATTTTGCGTCGGCCTTCTGGATGGTGCATCTGGAAGCCAAGCGGTTGAATCTCTCCGGCCTGCCGAAGGATCAATGCCCATCGGCGTGGCAGGCGATCAAGAAAAGCTGGTATTTGCTGCTGCCGCTGGTGATCCTGGTCTATCTGCTGTTCGCGGGCTTCACGCCGCTTTACGCGGGCACGGTCGGCCTCGGCTTCACCGTGGTGCTGATCCTGGGTGGGCGCATCGCCGCCAAGCTCGGCGCGATGCCGTTCCGGTTCTTCCTGTGGATCGTGCTCGGCATTCTCGGCGGGCTTTATCTCAAGACCGAGAATCTCAACCTGTTGGTCGGGATCGTGGCGGCGCTGTTGCTCGTCACCGCGTTCTTCAAGGGCGCGCGCGAGACCTACGACATCATGCTCGACAGCTTGGCCGAAGGTGCCCGCAACGCCATCGCGGTGGCGATCGCGTGCGCACTGGTCGGCATCATCATCGGCACGCTGACCATGACGGGGCTGGGCGGCACTTTCGCGCGCATCGTCGTGGGCGTGGCGGGGGACAGCAAGATTCTGGCGCTGATCCTGACCATGGTCGTGTGCCTCGTGCTCGGCATGGGCATCCCCACGATCCCCAACTACATCATCACCGCGTCGATGGTGGCGCCGGCGTTGCTCGGCATGGGCGTGGAACTTCTCCAGTCGCACATGTTCGTCTTCTATTTCGGCATCATGGCGGACCTCACGCCGCCGGTCGCACTGGCGGCCTTCGCGGCGTCGTCGATCGCGAAGGAATCGGCGATGAAAATCGGCGTGATCGCCGTGCGCGTGGCGCTGGCCGGGTTCGTGATCCCGTTCATGTTCGTCTACGATCCGGCGTTGCTGCTGCAAACCGACAGCCCGTTGGCGGTGGTCTACATCACCTTCAAGGCGCTGCTGGCGATCGGCCTGTGGGGGGGCGCGGCCAGCGGCTATTTGATCGGACCGATGGGCTGGATCGACCGCGCCATCGCGACGATCGCGGCGGCCTTGCTGATCGCGGCCGTTCCCATCACCGACG
The DNA here is from genome assembly GCA_017308135.1 of Alphaproteobacteria bacterium. Taxonomy (NCBI): domain Bacteria; kingdom Pseudomonadati; phylum Pseudomonadota; class Alphaproteobacteria; species Alphaproteobacteria bacterium. The sequence goes on along the minus strand of JAFKFM010000008.1, from coordinate 476,991 downwards.
AACTCGGCTTCGCCCTGTCGGCCGTGTTCATCGCCTGGCATTGGTGGCGCACGCGCCAAGCGCCCGCGCGGGCGTGAACGGGCTCGCGGTTCTCTGCCTTGGCGTCTGGCCGTCGCTGATCGGGGCGACGGTGCCGGCGCAGGAATTCACGCTCGCCTGGACCCACTCGATCGAAAAGATCCGGTGGGAGGAGGATTGGCGCGTCACGGACGACGGCAAGATCCTGCCCGTCGGCGCGCGCATTCAGGGCAGCGGGGCGGGGATGGAGCCGCCGTCCGACGCCGTGTTGCGCGACGGCTGGTATCACTACAGCCCCCGCGTCGCGCCGCTCACGCATGTGACGCTGCGCCGTTCGGGGCTGACCCGCGACTACACGATCTGTTGGGACGGCCAATGCCGCCCGATGGAGGCGCTGTTGCCGCCCGGGCCCGACGGCACCGATCTATTCGCCTGTCCGGCGCGTTAACTGCGCCGGTTGGCGAGCTTCCACAATACCGGCCCGAACAGGGCGATGGCGGCCAGCGCCAGCAGCGAGGCCGAGAGCGGGCGCGTCAGGAACACGGTCATGTCGCCCTGGCTGATCGTCAGCGCGCGGCGCAGCTCCTGTTCGGCCAGCGGGCCCAGGATCATGCCGATGATGACCGGGGCGGTGGGGAAGTCGAAGCGGCGCATGAAATAGCCGGCGATCCCGACCGCATAGAGCAGGGCAAGGTCGATCACGCTCTGGCTGATGCCATAGGTGCCGATCGTCGCGAACACCATGATGCCGGCATAGAGCCAGGGCTTGGGGATCGCGAGGATCTTCACCCACACCGCGACCATCGGCAGGTTCATCACCAGCAGCATGACATTGGCGATGTAGAGCGAGGCGATCAGGCCCCACACCAATGTCGCCTGGGTTTCGAACAGCAACGGGCCCGGATTGATGCCGTAGCTTTGGAACGCCGACAGCATGATCGCGGCGGTGGCCGAGGTCGGCAGGCCGAGCGTGAGCATCGGCACGAGCACGCCGGCGGCCGACGCGTTGTTGGCGGCTTCGGGGCCGGCCACGCCCTCGATCGCGCCGTGGCCGAATTCCTCGGGCTTCGTCGAGAGTTTCTTCTCGATGTAATAGGACAAGAACGTCGGAATTTCGGCGCCGCCCGCGGGCAGCGCGCCGATCGAGAAGCCGAGCCCCGTGCCACGCAGCCAAGGCTTCCAGCTGCGCTGCCATTCCTCGCGCGTCATCCACAGCGAACCGGACATCGGCAGCAACTCGTCCTTGCCATGGGCGTGGCGCGAGGCGAGCCACAAGGTTTCGCCCACGGCGAACAGGCCGACCGCGACGACGATCACGTTGATCCCGTCGAGCAATTCGATCAGGCCGAAGGTGAAGCGCGCCTGGCCCGTTTGCATGTCGATGCCGATAAGGCCCAGCCAAATGCCGAAGGCGAGGCTGGCGAGCCCGCGGATCGCCGAATTGCCCAGCACCGCCGACACGGTGACGAAGGCGAGGATCATCAGGCTGAAATAATCGGCGGGGCCGAATTTGAGCGCCAGTTCGACGACGATGGGCGCCACGAAGGTGATGCCGATTGTGCCGATCGTGCCCGCGACGAAGGATCCGATGGCGGAGGTGGCCAGCGCCGCCCCCGCACGGCCGCGCTTGGCCATCTTGTTGCCTTCGAGGGCGGTGACGATCGTGGCGCTCTCGCCCGGCGTGTTCAAAAGGATCGACGTCGTCGAGCCGCCATACATCGCGCCGTAATAGATGCCCGCGAACAGGATGAAGGCGCCCGTCGCGTCGACCTTGTAGGTGATCGGCAGCAGCAGCGCGATCGTGAGCGCGGGCCCCAGGCCCGGCAGCACGCCGATCGCCGTGCCCAGCAGCGTGCCGACCAGCGCGAACAGAAGATTGGTCGGCGTCAATGCGACGGAAAAACCGGTGGCGAGATCGGCGAGCGTTTCCATCAGAACACCAGTTTTTCCAGGATGCCTTCGCCGATATTGATGCCGAGGCCGATCGAGAAGCCGAAATACGCGAACGCCGCCAACGCGAGGCCGACGCCGAAATCGGCGATCGGGCGCTTGGAGCCGAAGCAGCGCGAGACGCAGGCGAACATCAGCGCCGAGGCGAGCGTGAAGCCGAGATCGGCGATCGCGGCGAGATTGATGCCAAGGCCCAACGCCACCCAGAACACCGCGCGCCAATCGGGCTTCAGCGTCAATTCGGGGTCTTCGTGCGACCAGCCGCCGCGCAAGCCCTGGACGAGCAACGCGACGCCCAGCAGCGCCATGGCGCCGGAAATGAAGAAGGGGAACACGGCGGGGCCGACGCGCGCGTAAAGCGGCGAGGCGGGAATCTGTGCGGCTTCGTAATAGACGATGCCGGCGAAGACCAGAACCGCGATGCCGACCCAAGAGTCGGCGGTGAGTTTGAAATTCATGATTCCCCGGCGCAAAGAAAAAACCGGCGGTACCGCCCTTGGAAAAAGCGGTACCGCCGGTTTCGCAATCGAATCAGGTGGCGAGACCCAGATTTTTGAGCACGCCTTCGATGCGCGTGACTTCGGCCGACACGTAACGGCCGAATTCGTCGCCCGACATGAGGATTTGGACCCAGTCGCGCTTCGTGCACTCGTCCTTCCACTGTGCCGAATTCGCCATACGCTCGACCACCGCCGTCAGCGCCGCGCGCTGGGTGGCGTTGATGCCGGGGGCGGCGAACACGCCGCGCCAATTGGCGAGTTCGACGTCGATGCCCTGTTCCTTCAGCGTGGGCACGTTGATGCCGGGATCGCGCGTGGGCGAGGAATAGCCGATCGCGCGTAGGCGCCCGGCCTTGACCTGTTCGGCGAATTCGCCCCAGCCCGAAACGCCGGCCGTGGTCTGGCCGCCGAGCAACGCGGCTTGGGCAGGCCCGCCGCCCGAGAACGCGACATAGCTCATCGCCTTGGGCTCAACGCCCAAAGTCTGGCCGATCATGCCGACCAGGATGTGATCGGTGCCGCCGGCCGAACCGCCGGCCCACGACACGGCACCCGGATTGGCCTTCACGGCCGCCGCGAGGCTGCGCATATCTTGGTGCGGCGAATTCGGCGGCACCACGACGACTTGATATTCGCCGGTCAGGCGCGCGATCGGCGTGGCGTCGGTGATCTTCACCGGGCTTTTATTCGCGATCAGCGAGCCGATCATCACGAGCCCTGCGACCATCAAAATGTCGCTTTGGCCACGCATACCCAGGAAGCGGGGCAGGCCGACGGCGCCGCCGGCACCCGGCACGTTCTCGAATTGGAAATTGTTGACGATACCGGCGGCGCGCATCGCCTGTTCCATCGTGCGGCCCGTTTGGTCCCAGCCGCCGCCCGGGGCCGCGGGGATATACATGCGCAGACGATCCATCGTCTGGGCGAAAGCGGGGGCCGACAGGCCGGCGAGCGCGCCGGCGGCGACGGAGGTTTTGAGGAAATCGCGACGGAGCAACATGAAGGGGCCTCTCCTGAAAGATTGATTGCGCCGGACTTCGCTGAATGGCCCGGCTCTGATGCGGGGAATTTAGCGGAGCCGAAGGTGGATTTGCAAGGTATTGACTTGCCGTCGCTTGCCGGGCGGGGGCGGGGATTGTAGGGTCCGTAAACCTTAATCGCGCGGGGATCGCTTAAGCGGCGTGGACGGATTGCGCACCTTCGATATCGGCGCGTTTTTCGTCCGGGCGGTGGACGAAATCACGCGCTCGGACGCGCTGCTGGTGGGCTTGGCGCTGGTCGCGGGGCTGTCGATTCTGGCCCTCGCCATGCAGCTCCATCGCCGGCTGGAGGAGCTGTCGCGCATCCAGTCGCGGCTGGAGGAGCGCGAGCAGCGCTTCCGCGATTTCGCCGAAACCACCGCCGATTGGTTCTGGGAACAGGATAAGCATCTGCGCTTCACCTGGTTCTCGACCGGCGGGCAAGACCCGTGGGGCTTGGGCCTGGCCAAGCAATACGGCATGCGGATCGAGGAAACGCCCTTGATGGGCGTGAGCGATGCGCAGATGAAGGCGCATCTGGCGTTGCTCGAGCGGCGCGACCCCTTCCGCGACTTCACGTTCGAGCGTGTGGACAGGCTGGGGCGGCGGCAATTCTTCTCGGTCTCGGGCAAGCCCTTCTACGATTTCGACGGTAATTTCGCGGGCTATCGCGGATCGGGCCGCGACCTGACGGCGGAAATGGAAGCGCGCCAAGCCTTGGCGCTGGCGCGCATTTCGGCCGAGGATAGCGAACGCACCTTGCGCGACGGCATCGAATCCTTGCGCGACGGGTTCCTGATGCTCGACGCCACGGGCCGCGTGATCTTGTGGAACAAGCGTTACGCCGAAATGTTCCCGTATGTCGACGGCAAGCTCGAACCCGGCATGCTGGGCTTCGATCTGATGCAGCTGCATGCGGGTTCGTCGATCTACGATATACCCGCCAATGCGCGCGAATCCTGGTCGATGACGGCGCTGGCGCGCCTCAATAACGGCGCGCGCTACGAGCGTACGCTGGGCGACGGGCGCACGATCCGCGTGATCGGCATTCCTTCGCACCAAGGCGGGCAGATTCACATTCTGCAGGATGTGACGTCGGAGCATCGCATCACGCAAGCCTTGCGCAACGCGAAGGAAGCCGCCGAAGCCGCGAACGAAGCCAAGTCGAACTTCCTGGCGACGATGAGCCACGAGGTGCGCACGCCGATCAATGGCGTCATGGGCATGGCGGGCTTGCTCAACGACACGACGCTCGATCCCACGCAGCGCCGCTATGTCGACGCGATCCGCGACGCATCGGAAGCGTTGTTGCAGATCATCAACGACGTGCTCGATTTCTCGAAACTCGAAGCCGGGCGTCTGGAATTCGAGGATCTGCCCTTCGATCCGCGCGCGCTGGTGCGCGCGACGGTCGATATCGTCCAGCCGCGCGCGCGGGCGAAAGGTTTGATCCTGGAATGGAGCTCGGCCGACGATGTGCCGTCGCGGCTGGTCGGCGACGCGGGCCGTTTGCGCCAAGTGCTGCTGAACCTGCTGTCGAACGCGGTCAAATTCACCGAACGCGGGCGCGTGGACGTGGAAATGTCCGCGCGGCCGGAGGCCGACGGCCGCAGCCGCTTGATCGTGCGCGTGATCGATACCGGGATCGGCATCGCGTCGGATCGCTTGCCGCTGCTGTTCCGCGAATTCGAGCAGCTCGACGGGTCGATCGCGCGCCGCTTCGGCGGCACGGGGCTGGGCTTGGCGATCAGCAAGCGCCTCGTCGCGCGCATGGGCGGCGATGTGCGCGCGGATTCCAAACCCGGCCAGGGCAGCGTGTTCTCCTTCGCCGTGCCCTTGCGATTGGCGGCCGAGGAGCGGGCCGATACGGCGCGCAAGGACGTCGATTGGGCGCGCGAATTCGCTTCCGTTGCCGGCGGGTTCGGCCGGCCGGTGCGCGTATTGGTCGCCGAAGACAATCAAACCAACCGCATGATCGTCGAAGCGATGCTGGAACCGCTGGGCGTGGAGATCGGCACCGCCGAGAACGGCCTCGAGGCGATCGAAGCGCAGCGCGGCAAGGCGTTCGATCTGATCTTGATGGACGTCAACATGCCCGAGATGGACGGGTATGGGGCGACGCAAGCGATCCGCGCGATGCCGGGAATCGCCGGGCGGGTGCCGATCGTCGCGGTCACCGCCAACGCGTTCGAAAGCGACCGCGAAAAGGCGCTGGAAGCGGGGATGACCGACTATATCTCCAAGCCCTTCCGCAAGACCGCCTTGCTGCGCGCGATGACGCTGGCGCTGGCCCCGGCGGCGACCGGCCGGCCCGACGCGGCGCAATAAGTCACCGCCGGAAACAGCAACGCCCTGGCGAAGCGGTCTCGGGCGCCCTACATAGGGCCGATGCGACGTCGTTCCCAGCCTTCCGATCCGCTCAACGTTCCCGGTGTCGATCCCGCGCAAGACGTGGGCATGATCCGCCGCCTGTTGCCCTATCTCTGGCCCAAGGACCGGCCGGAGATCCGCATTCGCGTGGCGATCGCGCTATTGATGCTGGTCGGCGCCAAGCTCGCCACCGTGACGGTGCCGATCTTCTATAAGCGCGCGGTCGATGCGCTGTCGGGGGCGGGCGGGGCGGAAATCGTCGTGCCGATCGCCATCGTCATGGCGTATGGCGCCGCGCGGGTCATGTCGCAAATCTTCACCGAGTTGCGCGAAATCGTGTTCGCGCGCGTGGCGCATCAGGCGATGCACCGAGTGGCGCTCGAAACCTTCCAGCATCTCCATCGCCTGTCGCTGCGCTTCCATCTCGACCGGCAGACCGGCGGCCTCAACCGCGCCATCGAGCGCGGGACGGCCGGGATCGAGAACCTTCTGCATTTCCTGATCTTCCAGATCATCCCGACGATTCTGGAAATCGCGATGGTCTGCGGCATTTTGTGGTGGCTCTACGATTGGCGCTTCGCCGCCGTCACGCTCGTCACCATCGGGCTTTACGTCGCCTACACCTTCGCGATCACGGCGTGGCGCTTGCGCTATCGGCGCAAAATGCTGGAAGCGGAAGGCGAAGCGTCGACCAAAGCGATCGACTCGCTGCTGAATTACGAGACCGTCAAATATTTCGGCAACGAGGCGCATGAGGCGCGGCGCTTTGACGTTTCCTTGGATTCCTACGAGCGCGCGGCGATCCTGTCGAAGACCTCGCTGTCGCTGCTGAACGTCGGCCAAGGTTTCACCATCGCGATCGGCTTGACGGCGGTGATGCTGCTCGCCGCCACCGAAGTCGCCGCGGGCCGCATGACGGTCGGCGGCTTCGTGCTGGTGAACGCCTACCTGATCCAGCTTTATCTGCCGCTCAATTTCCTCGGCATGGTCTATCGCGAAGTGCGCCAAGCGCTGATCGATATGAGCTCGATGTTCCGCCTGCTGCACGCGCGCGAGGAAATCGTCGACAAGCCCGGCGCGCCCGCACTCCGGGTCGAAGGGGCGCGTCTGCGCTTCGAGCATGTCGGGTTCGGCTACGATCCGCGCCGCTCCATCCTGCACGGCGTGGATTTCGAGGTCGAGCCGGGTCACATGATCGCCATCGTGGGCGCGTCCGGTGCGGGCAAATCGACGATCTCGCGCTTGCTGTTCCGCTTCTACGACGTCGATAGCGGGCGCATCCTGATCGACGGTCAGGACATCCGCGACGTGACGCAAGCCAGTTTGCGCGCGGCGATCGGCATCGTCCCGCAGGACACGGTGCTGTTCAACGATACGATCGGCTACAACATCGCCTATGGCCGGCCCGACGCGTCGCAGGACGAAGTGATCGCGGCGGCCAAGCTCGCGCGCATCCACGATTTCGTCATGTCGCTGCCCGACGGTTACGAATCGCGGGTCGGCGAGCGCGGCTTGAAGCTGTCGGGCGGCGAGCGCCAGCGCGTGTCGATCGCGCGCACGATCCTGAAGCGGCCCAAGCTGCTGGTCTTCGACGAGGCGACCTCGGCGCTCGATACGCGCACCGAAAAGGAAATCCAGGAATCGCTGCGCCAGATTTCGGCGGGCACGACGACGTTGACCATCGCGCACCGCCTGTCGACCGTCGTCGATGCCGATCAGATCGTCGTGCTCGACAAGGGCCGCGTCGCTGAGCGCGGCCGCCACACCGAACTGTTGGCGCTTGGCGGGCTCTACGCCCAGATGTGGCGCCGCCAGGTCGAGGTGCAGGAAGCCGAGATCCGCGCCGAAGCCGCGCGGCTGGCGGAAAAAGTCTAAAGCGCCATCACGAAACTATCGAGATCGGGTTCCTTGGCGATCAGCTTCGACGCCGCCAGGAATTCGGCGAAGCGCTTGTAGCGCGCGCGGTCGAGGGCGGCGGGCGAATGCGCCCAGCGCGGCAGCGTCGATTTCCAGGCGCGGCGGTTGAGCTCGTTGTCGAGCTGCGTGCGGCCCTTTAGGAACAGCTTCCATGCGTCGTCGGGATTGTTGACGCAGTATTGGGCGCCGCGCTCCACCGCGTCGAGGAAGCCACGCAAGGCCGGGTCTTTCGCTTTGGCGCGTTCGCGGTTGGCGACGAAGATCAAGCCGTCATGCAGCGGAATGCCATGTTCCTCCAGAAAGAAGGCGCGGCCCGGCTTGCCTTCGAGGTCGAGCTGATGCAGCTCGAAATTTCTGAGTGCGCCGATGACGCCTTCGACCCGGCCCGCGAGCAAAGCGGGCGACAGCGAGAAATTGACGTTGATCATTTGCACGTCGTCGATTGTGACACCCGCCGAATTCAACATCGCGCGCACCAATGCCGTCTGGATGCCAGAGATCGAATAGCCGATCCGCTTGCCCTTGAAATCGGCGAGGGAGCGGATCGGGCCGTCGGCCAGCGCCGTGATCGTCGAGAGCGGCGTGTCGATCAGAGCACCAATGCGCATCAGCGGAATGTCCTGCACGGCCTGCAGAACCAGCGAATGCTGATACGAGACCGCGACGTCGCCGCGTCCGGCGGCGACCAAGCGCGGCGGATCGTTGGGATCGGTCGGCGGCACGATCTTGGCGTCGAGGCCCGCTTCGCGGAAATAACCGAGTTCTTGCGCCGCGATGATCGGCCCATGGTTCGGATTGACGAACCAATCAAGCAACACGGTGAACTCCTTCCCGGCTTGTGCGCGCAAGATCGACGGGGCGGCGAGAAAAGCGGCGGAAGCGGCGAGCAAAGCGCGGCGGGAGAGATTCATCGATCGATCCTTTTCGGGTCCCACGGAACAAGCGCCGTCATCAAACGATCGATGGCGGCGTAGAAAATCAGCGCGAAGGCGGCGAGCACGATCAGTGCTGCGAACACCAGATCGACGCGCATCTGCGCATTGGATTGCAGCATGACGAAGCCGAGGCCGGCCGAGGCGCCGACCCATTCGCCGATCACCGCGCCGATGGGCGCGATCGCGGCAGCGACGCGAATGCCGGAGGCAAGTGCGGGCAGGGCAGCGGGGAAGCGCAGGCGCAGCAGGATCAGCGGTTTCGTCGCACCCATCGTGCGCGCGAGGTCGAGGAAGCCGGCATTGGTGCGCGCGAGCCCGTCGTAGAAGGCCGACGCGACGGGGAAGAAGATGATCAACGCCGCCGCCGCGATTTTCGACGCGATCCCGTAGCCAAGCCACAGCACCAACAAGGGCGCGATGGCGAAAACCGGGATTGCCTGGCTCGCGACGATCAGCGGCAGCATCCAGACGCGCAACAGGCGCGACATGGCCAACGCCAGCGCGCAGGACAGGCCTGCGAGCAAACCGACGAGCATGCCGAGCACGATTTCCAGGAACGTGATCGCTGCATTTTCGGCGATGAAACCCGCATTGTCGGCGAAGGCGGCAGCGACGCGCGCGGGGCCGGGCAGGATGTAATGCGGCACGCCCGTTGCCGTGACCAGCGCATACCAGGCGGCGACGAAGCCCATCGCGATGATCACGGCGCGGATCATGTCGCACCGTCCGCGATCTCGCCGATCAGCTTCGTTTCCATCGCCAGCAGCGCCATGTCGTCCAGCGCGCGCGGCGTGGCACCGGATGGCGACAGCACGGGGCCGAGTTTCACCGGCCGCCCGGCGAGAACGCGGATATCGTGGCCGAGACGCAGCGCCTCGCGCGGGTCATGCGTGACCAACAACACGGTGCGGCCGGCCAGCAGCGTCGCGGCGAGTTCCTGCAACCGCCAGCGCGTGGGCGCGTCGAGGCCTGCGAAGGGCTCGTCCATCAGCACCACGTCCTGATCCTCGTAAAGCGTGCGGGCGAGGGCGACGCGCTGGCGCTGTCCGCCGGAAAGCTCGTGTGGGGCGGCGTTCGCGCGATCACCAAGGCCGACTTGCGCCAACAGACCGCGCGCCTTCGTGAGATCGGCTTTTTCGCCGCGCAACGACGCACCCAGCGTCACATTGCCCAGCGCGTCGAGCCACGGACAGAGCAGATCGTCCTGCGCCATCCAGGCGACGCGCGGGAGCTCGGGCGAAACCGCGTCCGGGCCGACTTCGGCCAACCCGGCGAAAGCGCGCAGTAACGTCGATTTGCCGACACCCGAGGGCCCGAGCAAGCAGGTGAAGCGCCCGGCCGCGAATTCGGCGTCGAGGCTTTCGAACAGCGGCACGCCGTCATAGACAAGGCGCGCGGATCGCAAATGGAGAGAGGGTGGTTTCCGCATTCCCTACGCCGGCATGACCCGGATCAGGTTAGACGGGTATGATCTCAGCCGACCCAGTGCCGGCACCCCGTGCGAACGTTTTGGCTATACGACGGGTTGACGCGGCACGCAAGGGGCTCCAGCTTCTTGCGCATGGCGTTGTTCATCGGTTCGGAAATCTATCGGCGCTCGCGCTACGGCTCGAACCACCCGTTGGCGATCCCGCGCGTGTCGACCTGCATCGATCTGTGCCGGGCGCTGGGCTGGCTGCCGGCGGAACGCTTTCTCGACAGCCCGATCGCGACGCGCGACGAGCTGATCCGCTTCCACGATCCCGCCTATATCGACGCGCTGATCGCGGCCGAAGCGGCGCAAAGCGTCGATGACGCGACGTCGGAACGCCACAATATCGGGCGCGGCGGCAATCCGGTGTTCGGCGAGATTTTCCGCCGCCCCGCGACCGCGTGCGGCGCCTCGCTCGCGGCCGCCGAGCGTTTGGCGGCGGGGCAAGCCACGCGCATCTACAGCCCGGCGGGCGGCACGCATCATGGGCGCAAGGATCAAGCCTCGGGCTTCTGCTATCTCAATGATCCCGTGCTGGCGATTTTGCGTTTGCTGGACCGCGGGCTCACGCGCGTGGCCTATGTCGATCTCGACGCGCATCATTGCGACGGCGTCGAAGCGGCCTTGGCGGGCGAAGAACGCGTGCGCCTCTATTCAATCCACGAAGCCGGGCGCTGGCCGAATACCGGTGCGGCTCACGAAACGGCGGGCAGGATCGCGACGAATTTCCCCGTGCCCGCCGATTTGAACGACAGCGAATTCGCGCTGCTGGTCGAAGATGCGATCCTGCCCGCACTCGTCGCGTTCAAGCCGCAAGCGCTGATCGTGCAAGGCGGGGCGGATGCGCTCGCCGACGATCCGCTGTCGAATCTCGGCCTGTCGAATTTGGCGTTGTGGCGCGCTGGGGCCGCATTGCTGTCGTTGGGCGTGCCGACCCTCATCACCGGCGGCGGCGGCTACAATCCATGGAGTGTTGCGCGCGCCTGGACCGGCCTATGGGCGCAGGTCGCGGGGCACGACATTCCCGATCGCTTGCCGCCGGAAGCCGAGGAAATGCTTCGGGCACTCACCTGGCATCGCCGTAAGGACCAAGTCCGGCCCGAGCATTGGTTCACCACGCTCGCCGACGAACCGCGCGACGGGCCGATCCGCGCGGAAATACGCGCCCTCTTGGGGCGCGCCCGCGCGGCGTGATAGGAATCGCGACCATGATCATCCAACGCCGTTTATTCCTCGCCGGGCTCGCGGCCTTCGCCGCATCCCCCGTTCTCGCGCAAAACGCCGCCGGCGTGACCTTCGAGAAGGGGCCGCTGGAAATCGTCAGCGGCGGCAGGACGCATAAATTCACGGTCGAGTTCGCGGATAACGACCAGCGCCGCACGTTGGGCCTTATGTATCGCCGTCAGATGGCGGCCGATGCGGGCATGTTGTTCGACTTCAAGCGGGACTCGCCCGTCGCGATGTGGATGCGCAATACGCTGATCCCGCTCGACATGCTGTTCGCCGACAAGACGGGGTTGATCGTCCATATCCACGAGCGCGCCGTGCCGATGGACGAGACGACGATCGAATCGCGCGGTGTGGTGCGCGCGGTGCTGGAATTGAACGGCGGCACCGTCCAGCGCCTGGGAATCAAACCCGGCGACCGGATGGTCCACGCGATGTTCAGGGCTTGAGCTTCGCGAAATCTTCCAGCACGAGATGATAGACGCGGCCGGTGAAGAACTTCATCGCCGCGCCGATTTCTGTGCGCACTTCCTGGCGCACGGGGCTGGCGAGGGCGGCATGCATCGCCGCCAAATCGTCGAAATAAAGATCGAAGATCATATAGACCGGCGGCGCGCCGGCTTCCGTTTCGGCCGGTTTGCGCAAGCGCACTTCGCGGATGCCGGGATAGCGGGTGATCGCGGGCAGGATCGCATTGCGCGCGAGCGCGTCGAACGTCGCGCGATCGGCTTCGGCGACGGTACCTTCGAGGACGGCGGAACGGACGATCAAGTTTAGCTCCTGTTACTTTCCGGCGTCGCGCATGCCCGCTTCCAGCAGACGGGCGACGGAGTTTTCGGTCGCGGTCAGATGCGCGTCCATCAGCGCGATGGCGCGTTCGGCGTCGCGCCTCAACACCGCGTCGGCGATCGCGGCGTGTTCGGCATGCGCGTCGCGCACTTCGGCGTTTTTCTCGCGATGGCGCAACAGGCGCACCTTGCGATAACGCTCCGAGTGGTCGGCGAGCATGTTCCAGAAGCGCAATTGCCACGGCGAACCGCAAGCTGCGATCAGCGCCGTGTGGAAGCGGCGATGCAACGCCTCCCATTGTGCCGCCGTATCGCGATCGCCGTCCGACGCGGGCAGGGCGCCGCGCGTCAACAGATGCAGGCTCGCGACGATCTCCGCTTCCCATTGCGCGTCGCCGTGCGCGATCGACGCGGCCAAGCACATGCGTTCGATCTCGCGGCGCGTGGCCATCAAATCGCGCAGCTCCGCGATCGATACGTCGCGCGCGCGCGAGCCGCGATTGGCTTCGCCCTCGACGAGGCTTTCGGAAGTGAGGCGCATCAGCGCTTCGCGGATCGGGGTCAGTCCCAGATCGTAGCGATCCTGCAGATCGGCCGCGCGCAAGCGTTCGCCGGGCATCACGTCGCCGTGAAGGATCTCGCGGCGAAGCACGCGATAGGCGCGCTCGGATTGGGACAGTTCGTCGATTTCTTCCATGACGGATGTCATTTTTCGTATTGACTCTCAGATTTCATAAAATTAGCCTTTCTTCATACAAAGTCAAGCGCGCGAACGGCGCCAAGCGTCGTTTCGTGTTGTACGGCAGGGGGTTGCAGAATGGCGAAAAGGGACGCGGCGCAATGGGCGTTGGCGACGGTCGAGGCGGGCGGCAAGCCGGTCGCGGTCCTGGAAGTCGGCGAAAAGCTTTATCGCCTGGGGCCGTCCTTGGCGCGCGCCGGACTCGCCGGGATCGACAATGTCGTCGATGTCTTCGCCGATTGGTCCAGAACCCAAGCCGCGCTCGACAAGGCCGCAACGCTGGTCGACGCCGCCGATGCGGTGACGCCTTCGCGCCGTCTCGCGCCCTTGCTCTATCCGGGCAAGATCTTGTGCGCGGGCGCCAATTATTTCGATCACCTTGCCGAGATGGGCATGCCGGGGGCGAAGAAGGAAGACCAGCGTCTGTTCTTCTTCATGAAGCCGCCGCGCAACGCCATCGTGGGCGAGGGCGCGACCGTCCATCAGCCGATCGGCACCAAGGCGTTCGATTGGGAAATCGAACTCGCCGCCGTGATCGGCAAGCGCGCGCGCAATGTGTCGGTCGACGACGCGCTGTCGTATGTCGCGGGCTACACCGTGTCGATCGATTTCTCCGCGCGCGACCACAACCGCGCGCCGGAGACCTTCTACAAGCTCGACTGGGTCGCCGGTAAGGCGAACGACACGTGCTGCCCGACGGGCCCGCGCTTCGTGCCCGCCTCGGCGATCGCCAACCCGCAGGATATCGGCCTGAAGCTGTGGGTGAACGGCGAGCTCAAACAGAACGGCCGCTCGACCGACATGATCTTCTCGATCGCCGAACAGATTTCGACGGCGTCGAAGATCATGACGCTCGACCCGGGCGATCTGCTGCTGACCGGCACGCCCGCGGGCGTGGGCGTGCCCAAACAGACCTTCCTGAAACCCGGCGACAAAGTCGACGCCGAGATTGAGACGATCGGCAAGCTGTCGGTCGTCATCCAAGAGCCGCGCTGAACCCTCCCTCATTCAAGGAGCGAAAAGCCTATGAAGTCGTTTCTGAAACTCGCCGCCGCCGCGTTGCTGCTGGGCGGCCTCGCGTCGGCGCCCGCCGTCGCGCAGACCGAAATCCGCATTTCGACGGCGGCGCCCGATCAGTCGCCGTTGAGCGACGCCTTCCGCATGATCAAGACGCGGATGGAAGCGAAGTTCCCCGGCCAGATCCGCGTGTCGGTCCATACGGCCAGCTCGCTGTTCCGCCAGGGCACCGAACTGCCCGCGATGCAGCGCGGAAACCTGGAAATGGCGAGCCCGGTCACGTTCGAGATCGAAGGCCAGTTGCCGGAATACGGCGTGTTCAGCGCGGCCTATCTGTTCCGCGACGCCGATCATCTGATCAAGACGTTCCGGTCCGACATCGGCAAGGAATTCGCCGACGACGTGGCGTCGAAGATGGGCATCGTCATCCTCGACACCGCGTATCTCGGCACGCGCACGGTGAACTTGCGCATGGACAAGCCGGTGCGCCTGCCCGGCGATCTGGCGGGCGTGAAGATGCGCATGCCGCCGGGCCCGGCCTTCCAGATGCTGGCCAAGGCGCTGGGCGCCACGGCCGTGTCGATGCCGATCACGGAAGTCTATCTCGGCCTCAAGACCGGATCGATCGACGCGCAGGACAATCCGATCAACATGACGCGCGATTGGAAGTTCAACGAAGTGACCGCGCAGGTGATCTTGACGCGCCACCTCGTCCAACCGGTGTTCTTCGCGATCGCCAAGCCGGCCTTCGACAAGCTCACACCCGCCCAGCAGGCGGAACTGCGCGCGGCTTCGCGCGAAGCGGCCGATTTCGAAATCGCCAAGACGCTGGAGGACGAGAAATCGGCGGCCGATACGTTCCGCGCCGCCGGGATCAAGATCGTCGAGCCGGACATCCCCGCCTTCCGCGCGGCGGTGATGGAGCAGTACAAGGAATCCGGCATGATGGCGCGCTGGAAGCCGGGTCTGGCCGAAAAGGTCGAAGCGATCCGCTGAAACGATGGGCCCCGGCGCGAATCGCCGGGGCCTTTTTCGATCGGAACTGGCGATGTTGCGACGCGCGTTCGAAATCTTGAGGGGCACGGCCGAGGCCGTTTCCGCGCTGCTGCTCGCGGCGACCTTCGCGGTGACGCTGGCGGGCGTGTTCATGCGCTACGTCATGAACCGCCCGATCTCCTGGGCCGACGAACTCGGCATGATCATGCTGATCTGGGCGATGTTCATCGCCGACTCCTTCGTCACGAAGGACAAGGATCACGTCGCCTTCGACATCGTCTGGGACATCTCCTCGCCGCGCGCGCGCCGCGTCATCCTGATTCTGCAGGGTGCTTTGTTCGCCGCGATCTTTGCTTACGCGTGGCCGCTGGTCGCCGACTACATCTTGTTCCTGTGGCGCGAGCGCACCTCGGCGCTCGAATGGCGTCTCGATTTCGTCTATTCGTGCTTCTTGATCTACATCGCCGCGTGGGCTGTGCGCTTGGCGTTCAAATGCTACGACGCGATTTTCGGCGATTGGCGCGCCCGGGTGCGCGACGGCGATCCCGCCGACCAAACCAACAATCTGCTCGGCTGAATCATGTCCGTCGGAATGACCGCATTGCTGACCGTCTTCGTCGTCGCGGCGGTGCTGCGCTTGCCGGTCGCGGCGTCGATGTTCGCCTCGGGCATCGCGTATCTCGCCGTCACGCGCCAGGATATCGGCCTGCTCGCCGACCAGACGCTGAACAGCACGCTGGGTTTAAGCCTGCTGATCGCAGTACCCCTGTTCGTGCTGACCGCCAACATCATGAACGCGGTCACGATTTCCGACCGTTTGTGGAACGCGGGCAGCGCGCTGGTCGGCCGCTTGCGCGGCGGCCACGGGCACGTGACCGTGCTGATGAATCTCGTCATGTCGTCGATGACCGGCAGTGCGGTGTCCGACGTGGCCGGGGCGGGCATGGTCGCGGTGCGGATGATGCGCAGCCAAGGCGGCTATCCCGCCGGTTTCGCCTGCGCGATCGCCGCATCGGCCTCGCTGCTCGGGCCGTTGATTCCGCCGTCGATCCCGATGGTGCTCTATGCGCTGCTGTCGGGCGCTTCGATCGGCGCGCTGTTCCTGGCCGGCATCGTGCCGGGTTTGCTGATGGCGGCGTCGATTTCCGCCTGGATCTACATCGTCGCCAAGCGTCGCGATCTGCCGCGCGGCGACGTAGTGCCGCTGCGCGCCGTACCGGGCGTGCTGGCGCAGGCGGCCGTGCCGATGACGCTGCCGGTCGTGCTGCTCGGCGGCATTTGGCTTGGGATCTTCACGCCGACCGAAGCGGCGGCCGTCGCCGCGTTTTGGGCCGCGCTGATCGGCTTCGTCTGGTACCGGAACCTGTCCTTCGCGAAATTCGTCGATGTGTCCCGCGAATCCTCGCGCCAATCGACGATCGTGATGATGCTGATCGTCTCGTCCTTCATCGTAAACTACGCGATCACCAACGAAGGCGTCGCCGACGCCGTGGCGCGCTGGTTCGCGGCGAACGAGTTCTCGCAAGTCGGGTTCATGCTGGTCGTGAACCTGATGTTCCTGATCCTGGGCACGGTGCTCGACGGGTCGGTCATGCTGCTGGTCTTCGTGCCGATCCTGCTGCCGACGGTGAAGGCGCTGGGCATCGATCTCGTCCATTTCGGCGTCGTCGTGATCGTCAATTTCATGATCGCGATCATCTCGCCGCCTTACGGATTGATCCTGTTCGTGCTGTCGGCGCTGTCCAAAGTGCCGATGCGCGAGATCAACCGGGAAATCTGGGCCTTCATCCTGCCGCTGGCCGTCGCGCTGCTGCTGCTGATCCTGTTCCCGGCGATCACGTTGTTCGTGCCGCATCTTTTCGGCTACGCGACGTGACGAGTCCCGTCGCCTTCGTCACCGGGGCCGCGCAAGGGATCGGGCTTGCCGCCGCCAAGCGTCTGGCCGAGGACGGGTTCCGCGTCTTCGCGATGGACCGCACGGCCGACACGCTCGCCGCCGCTTGCGCCAAGCTGCGCGCGGGCGGGCTCGACGTGTTCGCGGCGCCTTGCGACGTGTGCGATCGCGCGTCGGTCGCGGCCGCCCTCGATCAAGCCGATCGCGTCGACGCGATGGTGACGGCGGCGGGCATCTACAACGATGCGCAATTCCTCGATCTGACCGAGGATCAGTTCCGCCGCATGCTCGACGTGAACGTCGTCGGCACGTTCATCCCAGCGCAGGAAGCCGCGCGGCGGATGAAGCCGGGCGGGCGGATCGTCACGATCTCTTCGCGCGGCGCGCTCGGGGGGACACGCTTCGCGCATTACGTCGCGTCGAAAGCCGCCGTGATCGGCCTCACGCGCGCGATGGCGATGGAACTGCGCGCCAAGCAGATCGCGGTGAACTCGGTCGCGCCCGGCTTCACCGATACGCCGATGACGCGCTCGGCCCCGGCCGAGATGTTCGCGGCATGGGAAAGCCTGGAGCCGTCGGGCAAAGCCGCGTCGCCCGACGAGATCGCGACCGCGATCGCCTTCCTGGCATCGCCCAAAACCAGCTTCGTGACCGGCCAGACGCTGTTCGTCGACGGCGGCAAGTCGCTGGGCGGCCTCGGTATCTAAAACCCGCCGCCTCAGACCGTTTTGATTTTCGCCAGGAAGTCGTCGAGCGCGGCGTTCAGCGAGCGGCTGTCATGCGCGAGCGCGGTGACCGATCCCAGGACGCGATCGGCGGCGGCTTCGGTCTTCGTGCTCGAATCCGCGACGCCCGCCACGCTCGACGTGACTTGTCGCGTGCCCGAGGCCGCTTGCTGGACGCTGCGCGAGATCTCCTGCGTGGCGCTGCCCTGTTCTTCGATCGCGGCGGCGATGGCCGTGGCGCCGCCGTCGATGCGGCGGATCGCCTCGACGATGGCGTTGATCGCCGCGACCGTCCGCTCGGTCGAGGATTGGATGTCCTGCACCTGGCGGGAAATATCCTCCGTCGCCTTGCCGGTCTGGGTTGCGAGGTTTTTGACCTCCGACGCGACGACGGCGAAACCCTTGCCGGCGTCGCCGGCACGGGCGGCTTCGATCGTGGCGTTGAGGGCGAGGAGATTGGTTTGCGCGGCGATCCCGGCGATGAGCTTGACGACTTCGCCGATTTCCTGCGCGCGCTGCGCCAGATCGGCGACGAGCGCGTTCGTGCTCGCGGCTTGCTCGGCGGCTTCCTTGGCTTCCTTGGCGCTGGATTGGACGCGCGACGAGATTTCGCCGATCGACGCGGTCAATTCTTCGGTCGCGGCGGCGACGGAATTGACGTTCTCGGTCGCTTCCTCGGCGGCCGACGCCACGCTCGACGCGTTGCTGCTCGACGATTTCGCGATTTCGCGCATCGCATTGGCGGTGCCCGACAGATCGGCCGTCGACGCTTCGAGCTTGCCGGTCAACTCCTTCGCGACGGCGTCGAGTTCGGCGCAAAGCCGCGCCAGTTCGGCGGCGCGCTTGATCTGCGCTTCGCGCTGGGCGGCTTGTTCGGCGCTCAAGCGTTCGGCGTTCGCGGCACTTTCGCGCAAGGCTTCCAGCGCGTCGGCGACGCTGCCGAATTCGTCGGCATGGCGCCATTTCGGCACCGGCGTGGCGTAGTCGCCGGTACCCAAACGGCCGATCGCCGGGATCAACGCGGCGAAGGCGGCGACCACGCGGCTGCGCACGGCGAACATCGCGTAGGCGGCGAGGCCGAGTACGAAGACCATCACCGCCGCGGAGATCGCGAACGCCACGATCGCGTCGGCGCGCATCGTTTCGGCGCGCGCGACGGCGAGGTCGAGCGCCATCGTGCCGATCGCGACCATCTTCTCGAACGGCGCGTTGCACACCGCGGTCCATTCGGCCGCCGGCGCGGCGGGTTGGCCCGTTCCAAGCTTGGCGAGGATGGCGTCCATCCGGGCGATCGATGCTTCCGAGGCCTGCTTGGCTTCGGCGACGGCGCGGGCGAGTGCCGGCGATGCGCCGGGGCTCTTGAGCAGATCGCTCATTTCGTCGAAACGGTTGGCGACGATCCCGCGATACCGGCCGATCTCGCGATGCTGTTCCGGCGTCATCGCGCTTCCCGAAGCGACGGTCGGGCGCAGATAGGAACATTGGGACCCGAAATTCGAGCGGATCGTCCAGCTGGTCAGCCGGAACTGCACGAATTCGGCGAAGGTCGGGTCCGTGCCGCGCACGGTCGTCGCCAAGCGGTCCGAGGTTTGGTCGAAACGCGCCAGAATATCGTCGGCGGCGGAGACCCAATCGTTGATCGCGGGAAGCGCGCGTTGCGCGCGCGGCTTGGCCGCTTCGCGATCGACCGACGCGCCGCGTGCCGCCATCGCGGCCATCAGATCGCGCATCTCCGCCGCGTCGCGGTCGGCGCCGGCCACGCCCGAATGGCGCAAGGCTTCGATCGCGCGCTCGGTGCGCTCGGCGACCAGGCGGCGGATTTCGGCGATCTGGGCTTTGGGATCGTCTTGCGTCTGCAAGGCCGTGGCGGTCGCGCCGCGTTGCTGGCGCAACGGCGACAGCGCCTCGAAGATCGCGCGATCGGCCTGGGTCAACGCCGTTACGGTGCCGCTGTTCAGAAACCGTGTCGCCGCCGTCCAAATGTCGCCGGCGTTCAAGTAGATCAGCGCCAGGGTGAGGGCGCCGAAAAGCATCATCATGCGGCTTGAAACCGAAGTCGTGCGGGCGGGCGCCATAAGACTTTCTCCGATCTCGCGGAATTTCAAATTTTTGGATTGTGTCCTTTAAAGCGGAAACTCCTTAAAAAGAGGTTTCGCGCCGGCGTTTCGGCGGTCATTTAGGGACCGGACGCCCGGAATTCGCGAAAAAGCCGTCGGAATTACGCCCTCGTGCGGCGCGGTTGCCTCCGGCCCGGGCCCCGTGTAGGGAAGGGTTCCGGGGAAACGGTGTGTAGCTCAGCCTGGTAGAGCGCTTGCTTTGGGAGCAAGAAGTCGCGAGTTCGAATCCCGCCACACCGACCCGGGTTTCCCCTTTAGGGCGCGCTGAGCGCCGCGATCATGTCCGCACGCGCGGCGCGCACGGCGACGTAGTTCGCGTTCTCGAAATCCTCGTCGGCCAGCGAATAATCGGCGAAGCGCACGCCCGACGGGCCGGCTTTGCCGACGCGATAGCCGAGATTCGTCAGCATGAAATGGAAATCGATCAGCAACCTGTGGGTCAGGATGTTGACGCGGCCGTATTCGAATTGCAGCGCGTCGATCCGGCCTTCGTTCAACATCGCGCCGAAGCCGTCGAAGACGAGATGTTCGGCCCCTTCGACGTCGATCTTGGCGTAGTCGATGCGCGCGATTCCGTTCGCGGCGGCGTAGCCGTCGGCGCGGCGCACCGGGCAGCGCACGACGCGCGAGGGCGCCGCGTGCGGAAACGGCGCGATCGAGGCGAGTTCGTCGAACCCGGCATATACGTTGATATCAATCTCGCCGTCGACATGGGCGAGGCCGAACGGATTGGCGCGCACGCGCGCGTCGTTCGCGAAACGCCCGGCATAGTGTTGGAACGTGTCTGGCACGACCTCGAACCCATGCACCGCGCAATCCGGCCAATGGGCGAGGGCGGAAGCCGTCCAATTGCCGCGATTGGCGCCGATATCGAACGCCACGCGCAGGCCGAGCGGGGCGAGGACGCGCACGATGCGCGCTTCGCCGGAGACTTCCAATGCTGCGCCCTTGGCGGGCGGCGGCGGGGCAAGGCGCGCGGCGCGGCCGAACAGCCGGGCGAGATCCGCCAACTCGCCGCTATCGGCGCGGGCGGCCAAGGCGCGCGCCGCATTCTCGAAATCGGCGTCGGGTGACTTGTCGCCCAAAGCGAGGGCGAGGGCGCGGCGGCGAAGTTCGGCGAGGTCGTCGGTCATGATCCACCCAGTATCGCGCGGCGCGCGAAAGCGCGATAGGCGCGTTCGAGACGGCGCATCCAGCGTTTCTCGTCGACCAGCGCCGAATGCTTCACCCGGTCCGGCAAATCGGCGCGCAACGCATTGCGCCACGCGACGTCGGCGGCCAGATCGGCGGCGACGCGTACGAAATCGCCGATATTCGCCGCCCGGCAACGTTCGAGGCCCAGTTGCGCCAGCATCGCCCCGCTCCAGCGCGACATCATCGTGTCGCCGGTCAATGAAACGACTGGCACGCCCATCGACAAGGCTTCGAACGTGCTGGTCGAACCGTTGAACGGGAACGGGTCGAGCACCACGTCGACGTCGTCATAGGACGCGAGATGTGCGGCCAAGTCGGCGACATAGGGTCGCACGGCGATGCGCGCGGGATCGATCCCGGCTTGCGCGAAATGCGCTTGGAAGCGCCGGCGGATTTCGGGCTCGTCCATCGCGCGGGCATGGCCCAGCAACAGCGTTGCGCCCTCGATCGTGCGCAAAACTTGCGCCCAGGTTTCCAACGTGCGGCCGTTGAGCTTGGTCGGGTTGGAGAACGACGCGAACACGATCGGTGCGCCCGCCGCACGCGGCGCCAGTTGGCGCGCTTCGGCAAGCCAGGGATGAATATAGAGATTGGGCAGGCGTATCACGCATTCGGCATAAAACTCGCCGCTTTGCCGGGGGACGAGATGCCGGTCGGCGATCAGATAATCGATCGCGGCGATGCCGCTGGTCGCCGCATCGAACAGGCTGACCTGCACGGGGGCGGCACGCCGCCACGCAAGGCCCAGGCGGTTCTCGTCGAAATGCCCGGCGACATGCACCAGAATATCGATGCCGTCGCGCCGCACGATCTCGGCCAGTTCCGCGTCGGGCCGCGCCGCGAGATGGTGCCAGCCATCCGCCATCGCGGCGAATTCGCGCGAGACATCGTCTTCGCCGAACGCAAGATTATAGCCGTAGACCGCGAAGCGTTCGCGGTCGACCGCGCGGAACAAGGGCCGCATCGAGCGTGCGACCGGATGGCGGCGGAAATCCGACGAGACATAGCCGATGCGGATTTTCTCGCCCGGCTTGCGCACCCAAGGTGCCGGCGGCGCGGCCGTGCCGTCGCGCATCGCTTCGGCGAAATCGAGATGCAGCGCCTTGCGCCGATCGAGCGTCAAATCGGGATCGTAGAGCGAAACGGCGATACGGTTTTTGAGCGCGCGCAAGCGGCCGAGCTTCGCCGCGGCGGCGAACAACGCATCGGCGGTCGCGTAGTCGTCGAACAGCGGCAGCAGCGTGCCCAGCACATCGCACGCGGCGGCGATGCGCTCGCGGCGCACCATGTCGAGCGCATGCGCCTGTTCGCCCAGTATGCGCGCGACGTCGCGAAGGCGCGCATCGGGCGCCGCGCCGATCATGTTGCGCAAAGCGCGGCTCAGCGCCGTGATCGCTGCCGCGGGCTTTCCCTGCAGATTGGCGAGCTGACCTTGCGCCATATCGACGCGCGGATCGTTCGCCGGCGCGTGAAGCCGCATCGCATCGAGGGCTTCTTGTGCTGCGGTTGCGTCGTTGCCCGCGCAAAGCGCGGCGATCAGGCTCGCCCACGCGTCGAGATGACCGGGCGCAATTTCGAGGCATTTTTTGTACGCGGCGATGGCGCCCGCCGAATCGCCCGCGACGAAGAGCAGCGTCGCCAAGGCGAGGTGATGGTCGGGGGCGGCGGGATCGAGCGCGATCGCCTGGCGCACATGGTCGAGCCCATTGCGCAGATCGCCGTCATTGGCGAGCAGCGTGCCGAGCGCGAAATGGGCACCGCCGTGACCCGGCTCGCGCGTCGTCGCGTCGAGGTAATGGCGCTTGGCGGCCGCGCGGTCGCCCGCGAATTCGGCGATCTGGCCCAACCCCATCGGCCCGAGCGCCGAAGCGGGGGCGACCTCCGCCACGCGGGCATAGGCGCGCGCGGCGTCTTGCGGGCGATTCACCCGGCGCAGCACCGTGCCCAAATGGAGCCACGCCCCGGCGAAAGCGGGCTGCACCGCGACCGCGCGTTCGAGCGGGGCGATCGCATCGGCGTCGCGTCCGCGCTGATGCAGCGTCAAGCCCAGCAGGTTCAGCGCGTCGACATTGTCCGGTTGCAGCGCCAAAACCTGCTCGTAATAACGCGCGGCCCCTTCGACATCGCCCGCGCGATGACGTTCGAGTGCGGCGTTGAGCAAGGCGGTCGCGTCCATAACCGCCAGTATGGACATGATTCGGAATGATTCTCATAATGCCGCGCAATGGCGAACGCAGACTCCGACGCGCTTTACGCAGGCAAGAAGATCCTGGTCACGGGCGCCACGGGGCTTTACGGCCGCAATCTCATTCCCCGGCTTTTGGCCAAGGGCGCAAAAGTGCGCGCCGTGGCGCGGCGCATTCCCGCGACCGGCTTCGGGCCGGGCGTGGAATTCGTCGCGGGCGATTTGAAGGAGCCAAGCTTCGCGCGCCAAGCGGTCGCGGGTTGCGACGGGCTGTTCCATATGGCGGGGACACGCGGCTCGATCGGTATTCAGATCAAGCGCGCGGCCGAAATGCTGCACGACAACACGCTGTCCTGCTTCAACGCGCTGAACGCGGCGCGCGAAGCCGGTGTGGCGCGCGTCGTCTATGTCTCGACCGTGTCGGTCTATCCGCCGGGTGAACGCTATGTCGAAGATCAAGCATGGTCGGCCAATCCGCATCCCGGCAACGAGTTCGTCGCTTGGTCGAAGCGCATGGCCGAAAAGCTGATCGAAGCGTTCGAGGTGCAATACGGCGCCAAGAATTTCGCGATCCTGCGCCCGGTGAACACGTTCGGGCCGTGGGACGACTTCGATCCGCAAACCGCTTTGGTGGTACCCGCCTTGATCGGCCGTGCTCTGGGCGGCGAGAATCCGCTGACCGTATGGGGCGACGGCAGCGCCGTGCGCGATTTCCTTTACGTCGAAGACGCGGTCGACGGTTTGCTCGCGAGTTACGAACGCGGGCTCGGCAAGGGGCCGATCAATCTGGGCAGCGGGCGCGGCTATACGGTCGCCGAGGTCGTCGCAGCGATTTTGCGCCATGGCGCGCCGGGAACAAGCGTGCGCTGGGACGTGGACAAGCCGGCGGGCGAGGCGCGCAAGGTCGCCGACACCGCGCGCGCCGAAACGATCCTGGGCTTCAGGCCCAAAATCGGCTTGGAGGAAGGCATCGCGCGCACGATCGCCTGGTATCGCGCGCGCGACTGACCCTCAATCGTCCAAGCCCGGTGTAGTCAGCATCGGCGCGTCGGCGACTTCGACCAAATGCGCGCGCTCGAAACCGTTGAACGCGGTGCGCAACGCCGCGCCATAGGCGCCGAGCTGGCCGATTTCGATCCAATCGCCCTCCGCGATATCGGCGGGCAGCGGGAAGGGCCCGGCCATCCGATCGGCGGAATCGCAAGTCGGGCCGAAGAATTCGAAATCGCGGGTCGGCGCCTCCGACGCGCGAAGGCAACGCACCGGAAAACGGAAGCCGGGATAGCCCGCATCCGACAACGATCCGTAAATGCCGTCGTTGAGATAGAGCATGGTTCCGCGCCGCGCTTGCACCTGCACGATCACCGAACCGCCGCCCGCGACCAGCGCGCGGCCGGGCTCCGCCCAAAGCTTCGCGTGGCGCAGATGCGCGGCGTTCGCGTGCGCGGCCTCGATCTCGGCGAAGAATGCGCCGAGCGGGGGCACGTCGATATCGGGATAGGTCACGGGGAAGCCGCCGCCCACGTCGAGCAGATCGACGCGCACGCCGGCTTCGCCCGC
The DNA here is from genome assembly GCA_017308135.1 of Alphaproteobacteria bacterium. NCBI lineage: Bacteria > Pseudomonadati > Pseudomonadota > Alphaproteobacteria > Alphaproteobacteria bacterium. The sequence continues at coordinate 452,369 of JAFKFM010000008.1, read as the reverse complement.
CACGCGATCCGCCAACTCAATGGCGCGCGCGTAGGCCGCCGGATCGACGCATTGCGAGCCGACATGGAACGAGATCCCGAGTTCGCGCGCGAGCGGACGCGCCCGGCGCAGCAACGCCACGGCCGCGTCGAATTCCGCGCCGAATTTGCCGGAGAGGTCGTAGCGCGCGCCGCCCTTGGGCAGCGCCAAGCGCACGATGAGCGTCAACTCGCCCGGCTTCGCCTTGGTTTCGGCGAGCAGCTTGTCGAGTTCGTCATCCGCATCGAGCACGAAATCGCGCACCGCGTGGCGCGCATAAGCCTCGCGGATCGCCGCACGCGCGCGCACGGGATGCATATAGGCGATATGCGCGTCGGTCCCGAACATCGAACGCACCAGCGCGATCTCGGCGGGCGAGGCGCCGTCGAAATGACGTACGCCGCCGTCCCACAGCGCGCGCAGCACGCGCGGGTCGGCGTTGCACTTCACCGCGTACAGAACGTCGCCCGGGAAACCCGCGACGAAGCGGCGCGCGGCCAAGCGCAGGGTTTCCGGGCGCAAGGCGTGCACCGGCTCCTGCGGCTTCTCGCGCGCCACGACGGCGTCGACCGTCGGCAGATCGGCGGGAACGGGCAAAGGCTGGACGGCGCTTCGTCGCTTCAACGGCGAGACGGCGATACGCAGATTGGACAAGGCCATTGGTCGGCATCCTCACAAGCAAACGCGCCTGGAAGGACGGAATTCGGACGGATGCGTTGCCGGAGGGTTGAAGAACCCCCGAGGTCGATCGCGGCGAAATCCCGTTCCCCCCGGGGCGCAAACCCCGAAAGGACGCGTGACGTCGTTGCTTGACCTCGAGCGCTGGTGGTCGAGAGACGTGGAGGTTCTTCGCGAACTTCCCGCCCTGCCTCTTAGCGCTGCCTCGTGGGCCTGGGGCACGTGCGACTTGCGTCGACGCCGTTATGTGACCGTTTGGGCTTCGGATTCAAGAGTCATCGATATGTGCGACGTGTCCGCTGGTCTGCGTGCAGCGCATGTCATTTTTCCGCCGTATTCCCTTAGCGCACGGCGACGAGCGCCAAATATTCCCAAACGATCGTCGCGGCGGCGAGCGACGTGATCTCCGCGTGATCGTAAGCGGGCGCGACTTCCATCAAATCCATGCCGATCCAATCGATGCCGCCCAGCGCGCGCAGGATCGCTTGGGTTTGCCAGGTTGCGAGACCGCCGATTTCCGGCGTGCCCGTGCCGGGGGCAAAGGCGGGGTCGAGCGCGTCGATGTCGAAGGAAAGGTAGGCGGGCGCGTCGCCCAGCACGCGGCGTATTTCGGCCGCGACGAAAGCGGGCCCGCGCGCGTGGACTGTCTGCGCATCGAGGATCGTCACGCCTTTGCCGATCGTCCAATCCCAAACCTCGGGATCGGCCGGGCTGCGGATGCCGATCTGGATCATCCGGGCGGGATCGACCAAGCCTTCCTCGATCGCGCGATAGAAGACCGAGCCGTGGCCCAGCGCCTGGCCGAAGCTGGTCGGCCAGGTGTCGATATGCGCGTCGAAATGGGCGAGGGCGACCGGCTTGCCCAGGCGTTTGCGCAATGCGCGCAGCAGCGGCAGCGTGGCGCCGTGATCGCCGCCCAGCGCCAGCAAATGGCCGATCTTGGCGGCTTGCGCCTCGATCTTGGCGTAGCTCGCGGCGATATCGCCGAGCACGATGTCGAAATTGCCGATATCGGCGAGATCGAGCGACGCGGGGTCGAGGCGCGAGTTCGGATGCGCGCCGTCGCGCAGCATCACCGACGCGGCGCGAATGCCCGCGGGTCCGAAACGGGCCCCCGGGCGGTTGGTCGTGCCGAGATCGAACGGAATACCGGCGACGCAGAATTTCGCGCCGGGCGCGCGGTTTTCGAGCCCGAGGAAAGCGTGCGGCAAAGCGAATGTGGGCGGGAGGACGGCCATGCGGCGAATTTAGTCGCAACGCCCCGGCTTCGCCACCCCGTCACAAAACGTTGAAGTAAAGCGGCCCACCGATCGATGCGCGCAACGCTTCGGGCACGTGGCGCAATCGCACGTCGGCCAGCCGCCCGATATAGCCGCATTCCGACACAAGGTCGTAGAGCCCTTCGGGCGGCAGGTCGGCGCCGCGCTTGGGTTCGAGCACGACGGCGTAGCGCGGGCCTTTGCCGTCCGGCTTCAGATGGAACGAGCGCGCCCCGTAGGCGACGCAATGCTTGATGCGAATGCGGATCGTTGCGGCGCCGGGCCCGGCGAGTGTCGCAGGAAAGCCGCGCGCCGCGACGAAGCCGAGGAAATTTTGCGCCGGATGCGAAGGGCGCCAAGCCTGGCCGCCGGGCAATTTGGCGTCTGGCGCCATCACCACGGGCGGGGCGAGGGCGTGCGGCTTGCCGTCATGCGCCGCGCGCTTCTTCGAGACGGATTTGCCCATGCCGCATCTCCGTTTTGTTTTGGATAAAAGAAAGGATATTTTTCTCTGAATACGATTATACTCTATTGGTTGAAAGATAACGATTCAAGAAATATCCATAAAACATAGATGGCGGCCGGTAGCGGTCCGGCCGCCCCGTGCCGATAAGGGTTGCCTTCGGGCGCGGGCGACGCCATGTTTCGGGACGCCGGGGCCGGTCCCGGCGATTCAGCCGTTTCACGAGCCAAATCCGCCATGAGCAAGCCCGCGCGCATCTACCGCCCGTCCAAAAACGCCATGCAATCGGGTAAGGCGAAGACCCAGAACTGGGTTTTGGAGTTCGAGCCGGCGGCGGCCAAGCGCGCCGACCCGCTGATGGGCTGGGCGGGCTCGCCGGATACCGACGGCCAGATCCGCCTGGTTTTCGAGACCCAGGACGAGGCTTTGTCCTACGCCCAGCGCCATGGAATCGCCTATGAAGTGGCCATTCCACATGCCTCGCGGGTCAGACCGAAGAGCTACGCCGATAATTTCAAATACGACCGCGTTCGCTGAATTTTCGCCGACGGCCGGACCCCGTAGCTCAGCTGGATAGAGCACTTGCCTTCTAAGCAAGTGGTCGCAGGTTCGAATCCTGCCGGGGTCGCCATCGGACGCCGGAAACCCCTATCGGGCGCTTGAAGTTGATATTTCTTGGTTTTTGACGCAATTTCCGGCGTCGAACATGGTGACTTTGCCGCCCAAAGAGACGCCCGAGACGCGTCAGCGCACGTTGGAGATCTTCGCCGCCGCGATCGAACGCGTGTCGGGCGGGACGACCGATGCGTCGCGCGCCGCGCGTTTGGCGTCCGAATCGGGCGATCGCATGGATATCGCCAACGCCAAGCGGCAATTCGACAAGCTGCCGGGGACGGAGCGCCGCGAGATCGGCCGTGTCGCCAAGGATCTCGCCGAGGAAATGCGCGCCGGCGCCAAAGTCGTCCAGATCGTCGAGAACATGGCGGCGGACGAGGATGTCAGCCTCGAGTTGATTTGGCCGCGTTAGTGGCCAGCCTCGAACAAGCCTTGGCGCTGCATCAGGCCGGAAGGCTGAACGAAGCCGATGCGATCTACGCCGCATTGATCGCCGCCGATCCCAACGCCGTCGATGCGCTGAACCTGTCGGGGCAGATCGATCTTGCCCATCGGCGTTTCGACGCAGCCCGCGCCAAATTCGTCCGCGCGCGCCAGATCGCGCCCGGTTTCGCCGACGCCTGGATGAACGAAGGCAACGCGCTGCGCGGCGCCGGGCGCCCCAGCGAAGCGCTGGCAGCCCTGGAACAAGCGGCGGCGCTCGCCCCCGGTCACGCGCTGATCTTGTGCAATCGCGGCCTCGCCAAGCTCGATCTGGGCGATGCGAATGGCGCCGTCGCGGATATCGCGGCGGCGGATGCGGCGATGCCCGGCGTCAAGGCGCTGCGCGAAAATCTCGGCGTCGCGCTGAAAGCCGCGAACCGGCCGATGGCGGCCTTGGCGATATTCGCGGCGAACGACTCACCGGGCGCCGCGGCGAGCGTGCGCCAGGATCTGCTGGATCACGCGGGCGCCATGGCCGACTACGCGGCGGCGCTGGCGCGCGAGCCGGGCCGGCCGGATATCGAAAGCAATCGGCTGTTCACCGCGAATTACGATCCGGCGATGGACAGCGCCGCCATCACGGCGCTTTACGTCGCGTGGGGTAACCGACGCGCGCGGCCGCCGATCACGCTGACGCCCGAACTTTCGCCCGAACGGCGTTTGCGCATCGGCTTCGTGTCGGGCGATTTCCGCCGCCACTCGGCGCGGCATTTCCTGTGGCCGCTGCTCGAACATTTTCCGCGCGACGCCGCGACGCTGATCGCCTTCGCGACCGATCCGAGCGCCGACGACGAATGGACGCGGCGCTATCGCGGCGCTTTCGCCGAATGGCATGCGATCGGCGAGTTGCACGATGACGCGGCCGCCGCCTTGATCGCCGCCGCGAAGATCGACGTGCTGGTCGATCTGTCGGGCCACAGCCAGGGCAATCGCCTGGGCGTGTTCGCGCGTAAAGCCGCACCCGTGCAGGCAACGTGGCTCGGCTATGGCGGCACGACGGGTCTTGCCGCGATCGATTGGTATATCGGCGACGAACGCTTGGTGCCACCGGGGGCCGAAGCCGCGTTCGTCGAGAAGGTCTGGCGCTTGCCGCACACGGCGTTCGTCTATGCGCCGCAGGACGCGATGCCCGGACCGGGGTCGGCACCGGTGCTGCGCAATGGCTATCCGACCTTCGGCTGCTTCAGCCGCACGGTGCGCTACAACGAACATTGTCTGCGCCTCTGGGCGCGCATCCTCGCGGCGATTCCGAATGCGCGCTTGGTGCTCAATGCGCTGGTCTTCGGCGAGGCCGAGACACGTGCGCTTTTCCAGCGCCGCTTCGCCGAGTGGGGCGGGGATGCTTCACGCCTCGATCTGATCGCGACGGCACCGCAGTCGGTCACCTGGGCCGCGTATGGCGATATCGACATCGCCCTCGATCCGTTCCCGCATAATGCCGGGGCGACGACGTTCGAGGCGCTTTGGATGGGCGTGCCGGTCCTGTCGAAGCGCGACCGCGCACCGCTGGGACGGTTCGGGGATTCGATCCTCGGCGCTTGCGGCCTGGGCGATTGGGTCGTGGACGACGACGACGCCTTCGTCGCGCGCGCGGTCGCGGCGGCCGGCGATCCGGCGGCGCTCAACGCGCTGCGCCACGGGCTGCGCGCGCGCGTCGCGAACTCGGCGTTGGGCGACGCGCCGGCCTATGCGCGCGACTTCGCCGCCGCGCTCCGCGGCATGTGGCGATTGCGATGTGAGGAACGCGCCTAGTTAGGCGAAGATATCGACCGGCTTCGAAGCGGACGCGGTCGGCTTTTGCGCCGGCGGGGTGCCGAACACGCGCGCGACGGTGCGGTTCTCGTCGTTCGACAACACGATATCCACGAACACGCGGAACGAATTGTCGAACAGCCCGACATTCTGCGAATAGGGCGAGGGCGGCAGGGCCGGGGCCTGACGGCTTTCGCCGCTGCGCTGGTTCTGCGCCTGAGCCTGCTCGGCCAGAGCGGCGGCTTGATCCTGCTGCTGGCGGATCTTGGCGGAGGCGGCGGAGCTGATAACAGGAGCTTCGGGCGCACGCGCAGAGTCACTCGCGGCGCCCGGTTGGGTAACCGGCGCCGGGCGGGTGAGACCCGGGAAGGTCGTCGTCGCTGCGAGAGGCGGCAAAGCCACCATTTCTTGGTCCCTCTGCAACGGTCGCTGCGCCACGAAAGTGGCGTTCACAACCGGAAAAGACGCAATTCGAGCCCCTTTTCCTGAATACCAATATATGCTTAACGGGAAAACGTTGCAATACGCGGAATTCAGGCCGGGTTCAGGTGCCTAAAAATTATTATAAATCAAATGTCTGTGGATAAGTCTTAATCTTTAGCGCGATCTTTCTTGCGCATTAACTTTGTAAAAGTCTCGACGTCCGGCGCTAAAAAATGCTGCGCGCGTGACTCCATCGCCCGGTAGCGCGCGAGGGCTTCGTGGCCCAAGGCCGTCACCTCGGCCCCGCCGCCGCGCCGCCCGCCGGCACCGGCGGTCACCAGCGGCTCGCGGAACGCGTCGTTCATCTCCGACACCAGCAGCCAGGCACGGCGATAGGACATGTCCATCTCGCGCGCGGCGGCGGAGATCGAGCCGGTGCGCGAAATCGCGTCGAGCAGATCGGCCTTGCCGGGCCCGATCGCGATCGCCGAGCCCAGCAGGATGCGCAAGCGCGGTTTGGGATCAGCCGCCATAGAGCTTGTCCGGATCGACGAGCACGGGCTTATCGACGACAAGCGCCCCGTCGCGCACGACGCGGAAGAAGCAGTCGCGCCGCCCGGTATGGCAGGCCACACCCGTTTGATCGACGCGCACGAGCACCGCGTCGCCGTCGCAATCGACGCGGAATTCGACCAGACGCTGCGTCTGGCCCGAGCTTTCGCCCTTGCGCCACAGCTTCATGCGGCTGCGCGACCAATAGCAGACCGTGCCGGTCGTCAGCGTTTCCTCGACCGCCGCGCGATTCATATACGCGACCATCAGGATTTCGCCCGTGTCGTGCTGCTGCGCGATGGCGACGACCAGCCCCGTGGCGTCGAACGCGATCTCGGCCAGAATGGGGGCGAGATCGGGCGCGCTCATTTGGCGCTCTTGGCGGCCGCGCGCAATCGCGCGAAGCCCTTGTCGAGATCGGCGATCAGATCGGCGGGATCTTCGAGGCCCGCGTGCACGCGCAGCAACGGACCGGGGCCGGCCCATTTGTTCACGGTGCGGATCGTGTCGACCTTGCTGGGCAGAATCAGGCTTTCGAAACCGCCCCACGAAGCGCCCATGCCGTAATGCTCAAGATCGTCGACGAAGGCGGCCAAGGCGACGCGCGGCGTATCCTTCAACACGAACGAGAACAAGCCCGACGCGCCCTTGAAGTCGCGCTTCCAGAATTCGTGGCCGGGGCAGGCGGGCAAAGCCGGGTGCAGCACGCGATCGACTTCGGGCTGTTGCGCCAGCCAATTCGCGAGCTTCAAGCCCGTTTCGTAGTGACGCGGCAAGCGAACGCCCAGCGTGCGCAGGCCGCGCAAGGCGAGATAGACGTCGTCCGGCCCGACCGCCGCACCCAGATCGTCAACGCCCGCGCGCACGGTTTGGTACAGGCGTTCTTCGCGGATCGAGACGATGCCGAGCATCACGTCCGAATGGCCGCTGATATATTTGGTGCCGGCCTGGATCGTCACATCGACGCCGAAATCGAAGGGGCGGAAATAGACGGGCGTCGCCCAAGTATTGTCGATCGCCGTGGCGACACCCTTCGCTTGGCACGCGGCGACGATCGCGGGCACGTCCTGCACTTCGAATGTCAGCGAGCCCGGCGACTCAAGCAAGCACAACTTCGTGTTGGGTTTTATGAGGTCTGCGATGCCAGCCCCGATCGCCGGATCGTAATAGGTCGTCTCGACGCCGAAGCGCTTGAGGACGCCGTTACAATAATGGCGCGACGGCGCGTAAGCCGTGTCGACGCACAACACGTGATCGCCGGCTTTGGTGAAGGCCATCAGCACGGCGAGGATCGCGGCCGCCCCCGAACCCACCGCGAAGGACGCGTAGCCGCCGTCGAGTTCCGCCATCGCGTCGGTCAGCGCGAAGGTCGTCGGCGTGCCGTAACGGCCGTAGCGCATTTGATTTTTAGTCTTGGTTTTCTGGGCCGCTTCGAGCGCATCGAGCGTGGGGAAGACGATCGTCGACGCGTGGTAGACGGGCGGATTGACGACCCCGAAATTGGCGTGCGGGTCGCGGCCGAGGGAGGTGAGCTTGGTGTCGGTTTTCATGCGCGTCTGGCTCGTTTCGAGTATCCGGATTTCACGGACGATCCGCGCACTATAGCGCCGCCTTTCTATAGGGGGTCTTTCGATTTTTCGTATCGATACAAACCATTTGAGAGCGGTATCGAGCGCGTGCTAGCGTGGCGCTTCCTGACGGGTAACGAGCGATTGTTTCAAACAACCTCGGCCGGCAGGGAGGACACGATATCACTGGAAACCAGCGCCCCATTCCCGGGGCGCCGAAGGGAGATTGGTTCATGAAAGCTCTTGCCAGCGCCATCGCCGCGGCGGCCATTGCCGTCGCCGCATTGCCGGCCCAAGCCCAGCAAGGTTCGGGCTCGCCGACCCTCGACGCCGTCAAGGCGCGCGGTCAGTTGATCTGCGGCGCGAACGGTTCGGTGGCCGGTTTCGGCATGCCCAACGCGCGCGGCGAATGGACGGGTCTCGACGTCGACGTCTGCCGCGCGGTCGCGGCGGCCGTGTTCGGCGACGCGACGAAGGTCCGCTACGTCGCCACGACGGCGCAGCAGCGCTTCACGGCGTTGCAGTCGGGCGAAATCGACCTGCTCGTTCGCAACACGACCTGGACGCTGTCGCGCGATACGTCGCTCGGCCTCGACTTCCTGGCGACGAACTTCTACGACGGCCAGGGCTTCATGGTGAAGAAGTCGCTGAACGTGAAGTCGGCCAAGGAGCTGAACGGCGCCACGATCTGCGTGCAGCCGGGCACCACGACCGAGCTGAACCTCGCGGATTATTTCCGCGCCAACAACATCCGCTTCACCCCGGTCGTCATCGAGCGTCTGGAAGAGAACATCGCCGCCTATCTCGCGGGCCGTTGCGATTCGTTCACGACCGACATCTCGGGCCTCGCCTCGATCCGCGCCGCGAACACGCCGGTCCCCGCCGACCACGTGATCCTGCCGGAAGTGATCTCGAAGGAGCCTCTGGGCCCGTCGGTCCGCCATGGCGACGCCAAGTGGGGCGATATCGTCAAGTGGGCGTTCTTCGCGACGCTGGAAGCCGAAGAGCTCGGCCTCACCTCGGCGAATATCGACTCGCAGATGAATTCGACCAACCCGTCGATTCAGCGCTTCGTCGGCGCCACGGGCGGTCTGGGCCAGATGCTCGGCCTCGACAACAAGTGGGCCTACAACATCATCAAGCAGGTCGGTAACTACGCCGAGCAGTACGAACGCAACATCGTTCCGCTGGGCATCGAGCGCGGCGTCAACCGCCTTTGGTCGCAAGGCGGCCTGATGTACGCGCCGCCGATCCGCTAAACGGCCGCGACGGTTCCCGGACGGGGCGGTTCGCCGCCCCGTCCGGCCCGGTTTTTGAATACCTCCGGACCGCGCGATTTCGCCGTTTAGAGCGGGACTTGCGGAACTCGGAAGACGCCAAAGTGCTGGTACGGCACGCGGCGGGTGTTGAGACGAACAGGTCAGCAAAAAGGAGAGGGGCATGGCCGATATCGCGGCGAGCTCCGGGGCACGCGGAAAACCGGCCATTCGGCTGTCGCTGAACGACCCCACATTCCGCGCCATTTTCTGGCAGATCGTGGTCGTCGGTTTCATCGGCCTGATCCTTTGGTTTCTGATTTCCAATACGCTGCATAATCTCGAGGTCCGCAAAATCGCGACCGGCTGGGGCTTTTTGAGCCGCGAAGCCGGCTTCGCCATCGGCGAAACGCCGATCGAATACGGCCCCGAAAACAGCTATGGCCGCGCCATCCTCGTCGGCATCGTCAATACGCTGCGCGTCGCCGTTGTCGGCATCGTGCTCGCGACGATCCTGGGCACATTCATCGGCATCGGCCGATTGTCGAAAAACTGGCTCATCGCCAAAGTCTGCTCGGTCTATGTCGAGTTCATGCGCAACCTGCCGCTGCTGGTGCAGCTGTTCTTCTGGTGGGCGCTGTTCCAAGACGCGTTCCCCGGCCCGCGTCAGGCGCTGGAGCCGATCACCGGGTTCTTCTTCTCCAACCGCGGCATCAAAATGCCGATCCCGGCCGAACACTGGATCCATGCTTGGATGGGGCTGGCGTTCCTGATCGGCATCGCAGCCTCGGTCGTGATGCGGCGCTGGGCCGCCGCGCGCCAAGCGGCGACGGGCGAACAATTCCCGGTGTTCCGCGCGACGCTCGGTTTGATCCTGGGCTTGCCCTTCGTCGTGTGGCTGATCGGCGGCGCGCCGGTCACGATGGACTGGCCGGAGTTGCGGGGGTTCAACTTCGCCGGCGGCCTGACGCTGACGCCGGAATTCGCGGCGCTGCTGGTCGGTCTCGTCACCTACACGGCGGGCTTCATCGCCGAGATCGTGCGCGCGGGCATCCTGGCCGTGCCGCACGGCCAGACCGAAGCCGCATCGGCGCTCGGCATCCGCCGGGGCAAGATGCTGCAGCTCGTCATTCTGCCGCAGGCGCTGCGCGTCATCGTGCCGCCGATGACCAGCCAGTATCTGAACCTGACCAAGAACTCGTCGCTGGCGGTCGCGATCGGCTATCCCGATCTCGTCTCCATCGCCAACACGACGTTGAACCAGACCGGGCAGGCGATCGAAGGCATCGCCATCATCATGGCCGCGTATCTGACGGTCTCGCTGTCGATCTCGCTGTTCATGAACTGGTACAACAAACGCATCGCTTTCAAGGAGCGCTGAGCATGGCCGGAATTCCCGCTTCCGCCGGCATGAGCGCGCCGGTCGTTCCCATCAAGGCCGTCGCGTGGCTGAAGGCGAATCTGTTCTCGAGCTGGCTCAACACCGCGCTGACGCTCGTCGTCTTCTACATCATCGCGCGCACGCTGTTCGGCTTCGTGCCGTGGGGCATCGTCAACGCGGTGTGGATCGGCACGCCGGAGGAATGCAAGGCCGTCAAGGGCGTCGGCGCGTGCTGGGCTTTCTTCCCCGAGAAGTGGCGCTTCATCCTGTTCGCCACCTATCCCTACGACGAGCAATGGCGCCCCGCGCTGTCCTGCGCGATTTTCCTGTTCCTCTACGGTTTCAGCGCGATGCGCCGGAACTGGAACTCGAACCTGTTCTACGTGTGGGGCGGCGGGCTGCTCGCCATCGCCATCCTGATGTGGGGCGGGCTGCTGGGGCTGTCCTACGTCTCCAACGAGCGTTGGGGCGGGCTGGTGCTCACCCTCATCCTCGCGACGTTCGGCATCGCACTCGCATTCCCGCTGGCGATCCTGCTCGCCCTCGGCCGCCGTTCCGACATGCCGGCGATCAAGACGCTGTGCATCGCCTTCATCGAATTGGTGCGCGGCGTGCCGCTGATTTCGGTGCTGTTCATGGCGTCGGTGATGTTCCCGCTGTTCCTGCCGGAGGGGATCACGATCGACAAGCTGCTGCGCGCCCAGGTTGGCATCATCCTGTTCGCCGCCGCCTATCTCGCCGAAGTCGTTCGCGCCGGTTTGCAGGCGCTGCCCAAGGGCCAATACGAAGCGGCCGACGCGCTGGGCCTGTCCTATTGGCAGGCGATGCGCATGATCATCCTGCCCCAGGCGCTGCGCTTGGTCATTCCGCCGACCGTCAACACCTTCATCGGGCTGTTCAAGGACACGTCGCTGGTCCTTATCATCGGCCTGTTGGACATCCTGAATGCCGCCAAGACCGCGGCCGCCGATCCGCTTTGGCGCGGCTACGGGCCTGAGGTATATTTCGGGGTGTCGCTGCTGTATTTCGTGTTCTGCTTCGCGATGTCGAAATACAGCCAGAAGGTCGAAACCGAGTTCAATCGCCACAAGCATCGCTAAGGGAGCTACGTCAGATGTCCGCGACCGCCGCCGCCGCCCAGCAATCGGGCCAGCCGATCATCAAGCTCTCGAAGCTGAACAAGTGGTATGGGGATTTCCACGTCCTCAAGAACATCGATTTCGAGGTCCATAAGGGCCAGAAAATCGTCGTGTGCGGCCCGTCGGGTTCGGGCAAGTCGACGATGATCCGCTGCATCAACCGCCTGGAGGAGCATCAGCAGGGCTCGCTGGTGGTCGACGGGATCGAACTCACCAACGACCTCAAGAACATCGAAGCCATCCGCCGCGAAGTCGGCATGGTGTTCCAGCACTTCAACCTGTTTCCGCATCTGACGGTGCTGGAAAACCTGACGCTGGCGCCGATCTGGGTGCGCAAGGTGCCGAAGGCCGAGGCCGAGGAAACCGCGATGCACTTCCTGAAGCGCGTGCGCATCCCCGAGCAGGCGAACAAATATCCGGGCCAGCTCTCCGGCGGTCAGCAGCAGCGCGTGGCGATCGCGCGCTCGCTGTGCATGAAGCCGAAGATCATGCTGTTCGACGAGCCGACCTCGGCCCTCGACCCCGAAATGGTCAAGGAAGTGCTCGACACGATGGTGGAACTCGCGCGCGAAGGCATGACGATGATCTGCGTGACCCATGAAATGGGTTTCGCCAAAGCCGTCGCCGACGCGGTCGTGTTCATGGACAAGGGCGAAATCGTCGAGGCCAACGAGCCGCACGAATTCTTCGCCAATCCGCGGAACGAGCGCACCAAGCTGTTCCTGTCGCAGATCCTGAATCACTAAGGATCGCGCCGCGCGAAGGCGAAAACCCCCGGACGCAAATCCGGGGGTTTTTGTTTGGGAGTTATGCCGGGCCGGTGGCGATCGGCGGGCCGTCGGGCAGGCCCCATTCCGACCACGAGCCGTCATAGATCGCGACCTTGTCGGCGCCGATCAGATAAAGCCCAAAGGCGAGGCCGCAGGCCGTGACGCCCGAGCCGCAGGTCGTGGCGATCGGCTTCTTCACGTCGATCCCGGCGGCGGCGTAAAGCTTGGCGAGATCTTCCGCCGATTTGAGCTGTTTGGTCGCGGGATCGACCAGTTCCGACATCGGCAGATTGCGCGAGCCCGGAATATGCCCGCCGCGCAAACCGGCGCGCGGTTCGGGTGCCGTGCCTTCGAAGCGACCCGCGGCGCGCGCGTCCAGAACCTGCTCCGCCTTCGTATCGATATTCGCGACGATCTGCGCCTTGGATCGCACGAGTTCCGGGCGGAACTTGGCGACGAAGTTTCCGGCGGCGGGGGCGGGCGTACCCGCCTCGGTCGGCCGATTTTCGGCGAGCCATTTGGGCAAGCCGCCGTCGAGCAGCGCCACGTTGTCGTGGCCGAAGATGCGCAAGCTCCACCACACCCGCGCGGCCGATTGCCAGCCATAGGCGTCGTAGACGACCACGCGCGTCTCGGCCGAAATACCGAGCTTGCGCATTTCCGCCTGGAAAACCTCGGGCGCCGGCAGCATATGCGGCAGGTCGATCGAATGATCGGCGATGCCGTCGATGTCGAAGAACGCCGCTCCCGGAATATGCTTGGCGGCGAATTCCGCGCGCGCGTCGCGCTTGACCGTGGGCAGGTGATACGTGCCGTCGAGCACGCGGATGTTCTTGTCGCCCAGGTGTGCCGCGAGCCACTCGGTCGAGACGAGGCTTTCGGGATGCGCGTAAGCCATGTTCGACCTCACTGGAACGGGGTAGGGACCGGCACCTTCGGCGCGTCCTTGTCCATCCATGCGGGGACGGGCAGGTTTTTCGTGCGCAGGAAGTCCGGATTGAACAGCTTGGACGCGTAGCGCGCCCCGCCGTCGCACAGGATCGTCACGATCGTGTGGCCGGGGCCGAGCGTCTTGGCCAGCGCGATGGCGCCCGCGACGTTGATGCCCGACGACGCGCCCAGGAACAGGCCTTCCTCCAGCAGCAGATCGAACACGATCTGCACGGCTTCCGCGTCGGCGATGCGATAGGCGTGATCGACCTTCAAGCCCTCAAGATTGGCCGTGATGCGGCCCTGGCCGATCCCTTCGGTGATCGATCCGCCCTCGGATTTGAGCTCGCCCGTCGTGAAATAGGAATAGAGGGCGGCGCCGTGCGGATCGGCGATGCCGATCTTGACCGACGGCTTCAGCGACCGCAGTCCCATCGCCGTGCCCGCGAGCGTGCCGCCCGAACCCACGGCGCAGATGAAGCCGTCGACTTTGCCGGCCGTCTGGCGAAAGATTTCGGGCGCCGTCGTTTCGACATGCGCCTGGCGATTGGCGACGTTGTCGAACTGGTTGGCCCAGATGGCGCCGTTGGGATCGCTCTTGGCGATCGCCTCCGCCAAGCGGCCCGACACCTTCACGTAATTGTTCGGATTGGCGTAGGGCACGGCCGGCACTTCGCGCAGCTCCGCGCCGATCAGGCGAAGATAATCCTTCTTTTCCTGGCTCTGCGTTTCCGGGATCACGATCACGCTGCGATAGCCGCGCGCATTGGCGACGAGGGCGAGGCCGATACCAGTATTGCCGGCGGTCCCCTCGACGATCGTGCCGCCCTTTTTCAGCAGGCCCTTCTTCTCGGCGTCGAGCACCATGAACAAGGCCGGGCGGTCCTTGACCGAGCCGCCGGGGTTCATGAACTCGGCCTTGCCGAGGATTTCGCAGCCGGTCATCTCGCTCGCCTTGCGCAGGCGGATGAGGGGCGTGTTGCCGATCGTATCGACGAAGCCGTTCTTGATGTCGCTCACGTTTGCGTCTCCTTGGTACCGAGCCATGTGGCGCGTAGCCGCGCGCGATTCAAGGCCAAAGCCTGCAATGCCAGCAGCGTGAAGGCGCTGCCCAGCCGCCGCCCATCGAAGAAACTGGCATAGGCGTCGTCGAAATCCTCGACGAGAACGCGGATATCCTCGCCCTCGTGCGCGAGGCCGTGGATACCGCCCGCATCGCGCGCATCGACGCGCGCCACGTAAATATCGCAGCACTCGCTGGTGCCGCCAGGCGACGCCATGGTGCGGCAGGCGAATTCGATTTCGCGCACGTCGAGGCCGGTTTCTTCTTTGACCTCGCGCTTCACGACCGCGATCGGGTCTTCTTCGGCCTTACGCATTCCCGCGACGCATTCGACCATCCACGGCGCTTCGCCGGCGGCGTAAGCGCCGATGCGGAATTGCTCGATCAACACGAGCTGCTCGCGCACCGGATCGTAGAGGGCCGCCGCGACCGCGTGGCCGCGTTCCATCAATTCGCGGCCGAGCGGTTCGCTCCACCCGCCCGCGAACAGGCGATGGCGCAGCCGGTATTCCTCGACTTTCAGGAATCCGCCATAGCGGCGTTCGCGTGCTAGGATTTCGACGTCGTCGCGATTCATGGCGGCGAGTTTAGTCCGAAGCCGCAGGGGAATGCCATGTCCGGTCCGGGTCCGGTTGTCGTCAGCGAAAAAGGCGTGAAATACGCCAATAAAGTCGAGGCCTCGGGCCACGAATTGATCTGCGACGAGCCCGTCGCCGATGGCGGCGGCAATGCGGGACCGCAGCCTTTCGAATACGTGCTGGCGGGGCTGGGGGCGTGCACGTCGATGACCGTGCGCATGTATGCCGATCGCAAAGGCTGGCCGCTCAAAAACGTCAGCGTGCGCGTGACGATGGAAAAGATCGCCGCGCCCGACGGCAAGGGCAAGATCGACCGGATCGTGCGCGCGATCACGCTCGACGGCGATCTCGATGCCGAGCAACGCGCGCGCATGATCCAGATCGCCGAGCATTGCCCGGTGCATAAATTCCTGCTCGGGCAGAAGGCGATCGAGACGGTCGCCGCTTAAGTCCCGATCCGCAGCGGATCGACGAGGCGCTTCAACGTCGCGAGCACCGACAGCGGCACGATGGCGCTGGTCTTCGGATTGTCGGGCGAGGGCAGGCCTTCGGTCGAGACCGAGAATTTCACGCAATCGGCGACGATGTCGAATTCGTGAACGTTGCGGGTCAAGCCCGGCTCGGCCCAGATCTCCACCTGCGTGCGATCGGGGCCGGGCCCCGCAAGGCTCAACGCCGCCGCGACATTGACGTTCGCCGGGAACCCCTTCGCCGCTTCGCGCGCCGTGCCGGTGAAAATGCGCGTCGGCTTGTCGATCGCGTCGAGATCGATCTTGTTGGCGACGACATAGGGCGCGCCCGACCAGCCCTTGGGCGGCTTGCGATTGCGCATCGTCGCGCGTTCGATCCGGCCGAGCGCCGCAGCGGCGACGGCATCGAGCGCGAGCAACGCGCCAGTCGCGACGATCAGTTTCGCGCCGTTGCGTGCGGCGATGTCGACAAGGTCCATATGATCGAGCAACGCGGCGGCGTTGACCGTGACCAGCGACTTGCCTTGCGCGAAGGCAGCCAGCGCCACGTCGCGCAACGCCGCACCCGCCGCACAATCGACCAGCAGATCGGCGTGCCGGGCGAGATCGGCGACCGACATCACCGGTGTGACGATCGACTTGGCGCGCAACGCCGCTTCGGCCTTGGCGATATCACGCGCGGCCATGCCGGCAAGGGCGAGACGCGGTTCGCCGGCGGCGAGGCGGGCGGCGACGGCGGTGCCGATGGCGCCGGTGCCGACGATGCCGATTTTCAGCGTGGGAGAGGGATTGTTCATGCGGCGCGCAGTGGAGCGCAGGACGGGTTTGCGATCAAGGCTTGCTTGCATCGCGCCGCGATCGGGGCATGATCCGGGCTTCGCTTTTCGACGCCGAGGTCATATGCCCATTCCGCTGCTCGTCACGCTGCCCCTCGACCCGAAATTCGTGCCGCAATTCGAAGCGGCCGGTTTCGCGCTGCATATGGCCGTCGAGAATCACGCCGAAATCATCGCGACGCGCGGCGCCGAATTCCGCGGCGTGCTGACCTTCGGCACGCTGGGGTTCTCGGCCGCCGATATCGCCCGCATGCCCAATCTGGAGATCATCTGCGCGATCGGTGCGGGCTACGAGAATATCGACGTCGCGGCGGCGCGTGCGCGCGGCATCGCGGTCACGCACGGGCCCGGCACCAACGTGACCTCCGTCGCCGATCACGCGATGGCGTTGTTGATGGCGACGGCACGCTTGATCGTGCCGGGCGACCGCATCGCGCGGACGGGCGACTGGTCGAAGGGCAAGCAGATGCGCCCGACGATCACGGGCAAGAAGCTCGGCATTCTCGGCATGGGGCGGATCGGGGCCGCCATCGCCAAGCGCGGGGCGGGCGGCTTCGACATGAAGATCGGCTATCACAATCGCCGGCCGGTCGAAGGCGCTTCGGGGACCTATTTCCCCAGCCTGGTGGCGCTGGCCGAATGGGCCGACTTCCTGGCGATCGCTTCGCCCGGCGGTCCGGGCACACGCCATCTGGTGAACGCCGAGGTGCTCGCGGCCTTGGGGCCCGAAGGCTATCTCGTCAACATCGCGCGCGGCAGCATCGTCGACCAGGCCGCCCTGATCGATGCTCTGAAGTCCGGCAAGATCGCCGGGGCGGGGCTCGACGTGGTCGACGGCGAACCCGCCGTGCCGCCGGAACTCGCGGCGCTGGAGAATGTCGTGCTGAGCCCCCATGTCGCGGGGCTTGCGCCGGAATCCGAAGCGGCGATGGCCGGGTTGATGCTCGAGAACGTGACGGCGCATTTCGAGGGCCGAAAGCTCCCGACGCCGGTCCCGGGCTGACGCGAGTCGTCCGCCGCAAGCCTTGCCGGTACGGAATTTCGGCCGATTTCAGCCGTTTATCGGTTACGCCAAGAGGATTTTTATGGCGCGGCCGCTGATGTATAAGAAGCGACCTTTTTCGAGGAGCAAACCCGCGTGCGATTCCGTTCCATTCTCGCCGGTACCGCTCTGGCCACGCTGCTGAGCGCCGGCGTCGCCATCGCCCAAAACGCCAACTGCCTGACCAACGACGAAGCCGTCGCGATCAAGGCCCGTATGCTGCAGACCGAGCTGATGGTTGCGACTTTGTCGTGCCGGCGCGCGGTCAGCCACGAGGCCGCCTATAATAGCTTCATCGATCGGCATTCGGCCGAGCTGCAGCGCCATAATCGCGTGATCCAGCAGCATTTCGGCCGGACGGGCGGCAACGCCCAGCGCCGCTACGACACCTTCACCACGGCGCTGGCCAACGACGCGTCGAACCGCTCGCTGGGGGCGGCCGATTTCTGCGAGACGTCGTACAAGCTGTTCGACGCGATCGCGGCGGTCGAGCGCGGGCGCCTGGGCGCTTATGTCGCCAATCTGGGCCGCGAGGGGAGCTTGCGCACCGGCGAGCAATGCGGCCGCGATCCGGCCATGCAGTACGCGTTGGCGCGTTAACACGCGCGGGTCGCCCTCGCGCGCCAGCGCCGAATGAAAAAGGGCCGGTCGCAAGACCGGCCCTTTCTCTTTGCGCGAAATCAAAGAGCCCAACGAAAAAGGGCCGGTCTTGCGACCGGCCCTGTTCCGTAGCGCCGTGAGGCGGGATCGTTACTGGAGAACGATCTCGACGCGGCGGTTCTGCGGCTCGCGCACGCCATCGGCGGTGCGCACGCGCAGTTCGCTTTCGCCGCGACCGACCGTAACGATCTGGTTCGCGGGGATGCCCTGGCGGACGAGTTCGTCGCGCACGGCGGCCGCGCGGCGTTCCGACAGACGCTGGTTGTACTGCGGCGTGCCCGACGTATCCGTGTGGCCCGTCGCGGTGATGCGCGTGACGTTGCCCTGGCGCGATGCCGTGGCGGCCTGACCGATGATGCGGGTCGCTTCCGGCGTCAGGTTCGAACGATCGAAGTCGAAGAAGACGAGGAAGTTACGCTGGATCTGCGGAGCCGGGGCCGGGGCCGCCGCCGGAGCGGGGGCCGGTGCCGGGGCGGGCGCCGGCGCGGCGACGGGGGCCGGCGCCGGAGCAGCGGCCGGGGCCGGACGCGCGGGTGCGCCGAACTCGTAACGCAGGCCGAGCATGATCGAGTGGTTCATCGGACGGTCGAGTGTGACCGTGTTCTGACCGGCATTGGCGGCGCGGTAGGCAGCCGTCGTCGAGTATTCCGGCTTCGAGAAGGTCGACAGGAAGCGATAGTCGAGGGTGACCTTCAACTGGCTGGCGAGCGGATAGGCCACACCCGCGATCAGCTGGTAGCCGGCGAGATCGTCATGATCGTCGGCGATCGTCAGGCCACCGCCCTTGAGTTCCGCATTCGAGCGGACCCAACCGAGGCCGAGGCCCAAATACGGCACGAACGGCGAGCCGAGGTTGAAGTCATACAGCGCATTGCCGAACAGGCCGAACGTGCTCGTGTTGCCGCCCGGGGTCGTCTGCGCCACCGAGTTACGCGAAACGCCGTCGACCTTGTTGTCGCGCCAGTTGGCTTCGATTTCCGTGCGCCAGCCATTGGCGTAACCGTAGCCGAGCGCCGCAAGCAGCCCGTAACCGGTTTTGAAATCGCTATTCGTGTTGGCGATCGCCGGGCTCGTGCTGCCGCCCTGCTCCTGGAGCCAGTTCACGCCGGCGCCGCCGCCGATGTAGAAACCGGTCGTGCTCTGCGCGGCGGCGGGGGCGGCCAGCGCGATGACGGTCGCGGCAGTCAAAAGGGCGGTGCGCAAGCGCATCTCGTGTTCCTCTTCTTTCGAAACTTAGAACCAAAAACTCGGCGCGACGGTAAGGCGTACCGACTCGCGTAACGATTATGTATCACAAAGGCTTGCCGGGGTGCCCAGCGCAAAATGAGAGTGATGGTTGTTCTTCGGCGAGTGTGGCGCGAAGGTCACGCTCGAATTGCGGTTAAAAACACCTTGTAAGCCATTATTCAATAACGATTTCAACCCGGCGATTGCGCGGTTCTTTCGTTTGATCCGGCGTGGGCGCCAGCAATTGCGTTTCCCCGCGTCCGATCACGACGATCGCCGAGGCGGGAATGCCTTCGCGGACCAGCACGTCGCGCACGGCGTTCGCCCGGCGGATCGACAGCGCCATGTTGTAGCGCGGCGTGCCCATCGTGTCGGTGTGGCCGGTCGCGGTGATGCGGGTGAAGCTGCCCGACTTCGCGGAATCGGCGGCCTGAATGAGCACGCGGTTCGCGTCGCCCGAAATATCGGCCTTGTCGAAATCGAAGAACACGGTGAATTGGCGCGGGCCGGCCGTCGCAGCGGCCGGGGCGGGCAAGGCGGGTGCGGCGGGCGGTGCCGCAACCGGTGCGGGCGTCGCGGGCGCTTGGGCTTGAACCGGCTGCGCCGGGGTCGCGGGCGCGCCGAAGCTCCAGCGCATGCCGACCAACACGGCGTGATCGCGATAGGGGATCTTCGCCGTGTCGCCGGCCGACGTACCGATCTCGGCCTTCTGCGTGGCGAAGTAACGATACGAAGCACCGATCGCGACGTTGCGATCGATCAGATAATCGAGGCCCGCAATGCCTTGATACGCGAAGACCGTGTCGTTGCCGCCGACGGTCACGCCGCCGGGCAGCGCGCCGAAATTATCGGCGCGCAATCGCGCGGCACCCACACCGCCGCCGACATAGGGCACGAAATCCGTACCGGTCGCGATGTCGTACAAACCGTTGACCATCACGCTGGTCGCGTCGAGCTTGCCCGACGCGGGCTGGCCGAACGCGCCCGATTTGGCTTTCGACAGGCGATGCGCCAATTCCACTTCGGCGCGAAGACCGTTGCCGAACGCGTAGCCGACCGCCGCCGCCCCGGCGAAACCGGTTTTGAGATCGACGCCGCCGCCATTGCCGCCCGCGCGCGAAACATCCGCACTTTGCGGCTTGTGCGCGCCCGCACCCGCGCCGACATAGATGCCTTCCGAGAATTGCGGACGGGACTGCGCGTGCACGTCGTTGGACGCGAGCGGAAGCGTGGCCGAGAAGGCCAGCACCGACGCGGCCAAGAGGACTGGGGATAGAATGTGCAAGCGCATGTGGAACCGTACCGATTCGAGGTTATCCACAGCACCCTGTCACACGGGTTCCGAGTCGCCCAAGGACGACTCGAATGCCGGTCAGGCGAATTCAGCGGGGTGTCTCTTATCGGTATCGGCCGCTTCGAACGCGGCGGCGAGACGATAAAGTTTCGCTTCGCTGTTTGTTGCCGTCGCCAACTGCACATGCAGCGGCAAACCTCGCGTATCGAAGCCGGCGGGAAGCGCGATCGCGGGATGCCCGCTCAAGTTGAAAGCGCCGCGTAACGATGATCCCAGCAAGCGCGCGATCGCGGCGGGATCGTCGATCGCGCAAGGCTGCAACCCCGCCCCCGCGCAGAGCAGCGCGTCGTGGCTGTCGAGGATCGTGTCGAGATTCGCCTTCAATGTGGCGCGCGCGCGTTGCGCACGGATGTAATCGGCGGCCGAAACGAACGCGCCCGCCGCGAACAACTCTCTCGCGCGCGCGCCGTAATCCTCGGGGCGTTCGCGCAGAACCTTCTCATGCACCGCGAAGGCCTCGGCGGCGAGGATCGTCCAATTGGTCGATCCGTAAGCCGCGAACTCGCCGGGATCGATCTCGACCAATTCGGCGCCCAAGCGACGCAAGCGTTCGGCCGCTGCGTCCATCGCTTGCGCGACGGCCGGTTCGCAAGGGACATCGCGCGTGTGCCAAAGCTTGGCATAGGCGACGCGCATACCCGCGATCGGCTGCCCGATCTCGCGCGCGAAATCCTCGCCGCCGTGCGTCATCGCGTTCAGCATCAGCGCGTTGTCGCGCACGTCGCGCGTCATCGGCCCGATATGGTCGAGCGACCAGGCGAGCGGCAACACGCCTTGGCGGCTGACGCGTTCGTAAGTCGGTTTCAAACCGACGATGCCGCAGAAACCGGCGGGCCCGCGGATCGAGCCGCCGGTATCCGTGCCGATCGCGGCGGGCAGCAGACCGGCGGCCAACGCCGCACCCGAACCGCTCGACGAGCCGCCGGGCATGCGCGATAGATCCCAGGGATTGCGCGCGGACGAGGCGGGCAGATCGAAGGCGGGCCCGCCGAGCGCGTGTTCGTGCAAGGCGAGCTTGCCGAAGGGAAACGCCCCGGCCGCGCGCAACGAAGCGACGGCGACAGCGTCGTGCGTTTCAGGGCTGGGATCGTGGACGCGGCTATGCGCGGTCGTCACGTCGCCCGCGACCGCGACGATATCCTTGATGCCGACGGGAATGCCGTGGAAGGCGCCGCGATCATGGCCCGCCGAAAGTTCGGCGCCGGCCTTGTCGGCGGCGTCGCGCGCGGCGCGTTCGTCCAGATGCAGGAAGGCGTTGAGCTTGCCGTCGAGCCGCTTCACCCGCGCGATCAGATGTTCGACGTAATCGCGGGGGCTGAGCGCGCCGGAACGATAGCGCCGCCCGATCTCGACGATCGTCAGATAGTGCAACGCCTCGCTCATGGAATGAAGCGCGTCGCGGGCTCGATCGCCGGATCGTCGCTCGCCGGGATATTCGCGAGGTGGCGCGCCATGCCTTCGCCCGCACGGATCAACGCGTCGGGGTAAAGGTCGGCGAAGCGATGCAAGCCCGCCATGCGCGCGCGGGCAAGAATTTCGGTTGCGGTGTCGGTATCGGCCATGCGGCTATGGTGGACCGAAACGCAGCCTGGGAGCCAGCGCCGAATGAAGATGAGCGGCATTCCTTTTGCCACGGTCGATTGGGCCGACGTAACGCCCACGCGCCATGCGGGCACGACCGGCGAGGCGCAATGGCGCACGCGGAACTTCGCCGATATCCGCGTGCGCATGGTCGAATATTCGCCGGGCTACGAGGCCGATCATTGGTGCGAGAAGGGGCATGTGCTGCTCGTTCTCGCGGGCGAGCTGGAAACCGAACTCGCCGATGGGCGCAAATTCATGCTGAAGCCCGGGCAAAGCTATCAGGTCGCCGACGGCGCCGAGCCGCATCGCTCGCGCACCGCGACCGGCGCTAAACTCTTCATCGTGGATTGACGCGAATGATCGATGGCCGCCATTTCGAGGATATCGCGGTCGGGCAGGTGTTCGAGCACGGCGAGATCGCGGTGACCGAGGAAAGCGTGGTCGCTTTCGCGCGTCAGTTCGATCCGCAAATATTCCATCTGGATGCCGATGCGGCCAAGGACACGTTCTTCGCCGGGCTCGCCGCCAGCGGCTGGCACACGGCGGCGATGACGATGCGCTTGATCGTCGAGAGCGGCCTGCAACTCGCCGGCGGGATCATCGGGGCGGGCGGTTCGCTGACCTGGCCGCGCCCCACGCGACCGGGCGATGTGTTGTCGATCCGGATCGAAGTGCTGGAGCTGCGCGCCTCGCGTTCCAGGCCCGAGCGCGGCACGCTCAAAGCGCGCGTCACGACCCGCAATCAACACGGCGACGAGTTGCAGATCATGACCTGCGATCTGCTCGTCTGGCGGCGGCCGGTATCGATCTAGTGAAAATCCCGGCTGGGAAAGCGGCGCCGGTCTTCGCCCGGGCGGCGCACTTCGTCGGCGCGCGCGATACCGGCGTCGAATGCGCCCGACGATAGCGGGCCCAGCAGCGCGTCGCGGGATTCGAGTTTGCGCGCGATCACATGGATCACGTCGCCTTCGCGTTGCACGGCGCCGCGCACCGCCATCAGCCGCGCGCCCAGCACGACCGCGCGGAAGCGCTCGAACACCGCCGGCCAGACGACGAGATTGGCGATGCCGGTTTCGTCCTCCAGCGTGATGAAGATGACGCCGCTGGCCGTGCCCGGCCGCTGGCGGATCAATGTCAGTCCCGCGACCGCGATCGTCGAACCGTCGCGCGCCGTGGCCAGCGCCGAACAGGGCCGTAAGCCGGTTCTCGCCAGTACGCCGCGCAACAAGCCGACCGGATGCGCCTTCAGCGATAGGCGCAGATGCGTGTAGTCGAGGGCGACCGCCTCGCCGGGGCCGATCTCCGGTAGATCGGGCAAGGGCTCGGCTTTCGCGGGCAGGTTCGCGAACAAGGGCAACGGGGCGAGTTTCTTGGTCATCGTCTGCCACAAGGCCGGTCGCCGCCCGATATCGAGCGACGCGAACGCATCGCCTTTGGCCAAGGCCGCGCGATCGCGTTGGGGCAGGAACTCCAATTCATGCGGGCCTTGCCAGCCATTCGGCGGGCGGCGTTCGATCAATTCCTCGGCCGCCGCTTGCGACAGCGATTTGATCTGGCAAAGCCCCAAGCGCAGCGTGTTCGCATCCTCCAGCTTGCATTCCCAGTCGCTGGCGTTGACGCAAGGCGGATGGACGGCGACGCCGTGTTCGCGCGCGTCGCGCACGATCTGGGCGGGCGCGTAGAAGCCCATCGGCTGGCTGTTGATCAGCGCCCCCGCGAACGCCGCCGGATGGCGGCGTTTGAGCCACGCCGAGACATAAACGAGATGCGCGAAGGCCGCGGCGTGGCTTTCGGGAAAGCCGTAATTGCCGAAGCCTTCGATCTGCTTGAAGCAGCGTTCGGCGAAGTCGGGCGTGTAGCCGTTGGCGATCATGCCGCCGACGAATTTGTCGCGGAAGCGATGCACGTCGCCGTGGCGTTTGAACGTCGCCATCGCGCGGCGCAGTGCGTCGGCCTCCGACGGCTGGAAATTCGCCGCGACGATGGCGATCTTCATCGCCTGTTCCTGGAACAGCGGCACGCCTTTGGTCTTCTCCAAAACGGCGCGCAATTCGGGCTTGGGATATTCGACCGGGTCCTTGCCTTCGCGCCGGCGCAGATAGGGATGGACCATGTCGCCCTGGATCGGGCCGGGGCGCACGATCGCGACTTCGATCACCAGATCGTAGAAGGTTCGCGGCTTGAGGCGCGGCAGCATGCTCATCTGCGCGCGGCTTTCGACCTGGAACACGCCGATCGAATCCGCCTTGCACAGCATGTCGTAAACGCCGTCGTCGTCGCGCGGCACGTCGGCGAGGGTGTAGCGCTCGCCGCCCGCGTCGACGATCAGATCGAATGCTTTGCGAATACAGGTCAACATCCCCAGCGCAAGAACGTCGATTTTGAGGATGCCGAGCGCGTCGAGATCGTCCTTGTCCCATTCGACGATGGTGCGCGCCTCCATCGCCGCGTCGACGACGGGGCAGAGTTCGTCGAGCCGGCCGCGCGCGATCACGAAGCCGCCGACATGCTGGGAGAGGTGGCGCGGAAAGCCGCGCAATTCGCGCGCGAGTTCCAGCGCCAAGCGCAAGCGTTCCTGATCGGGGTCGAGCCCGGCCTCGCGCACATGCGCATCCTGCAAACCGTCGGACCGGCCCCAGACCGAGCCCGACAGCGCTTGCACCGCGTCCTCCGACAGGCCCAGCGCCTTGCCCACGTCGCGCAAGGCCGAGCGCGTGCGATAGGAAATCACCGTCGCGGCGAGGCCGGCGCGCGTGCGGCCGTAGCGTTCGTAGATGAACTGGATCACTTCCTCGCGCCGCTCGTGCTCGAAATCCACGTCGATATCCGGCGGCTCGTCGCGCGCGTCGGACACGAAACGCTCGAACAACACGTCGATCTGCTCGGGATCGACGCCGGTGATGCCGAGGATGAAGCAGATCACCGAATTCGCCGCCGAGCCGCGCCCCTGACACAAAATGCCGCGCGACCGCGCGAACACGACGATGTCGTGAACGGTCAGGAAATAGGGCGCATAGCCCAACCGCGCGACGATTTCCAATTCGCGCGCGATCTGGTCGGCGATTTTCGCGGGCACGCCGTCGGGATAGCGTTTCCGCGCCCCTTCGCGCGTCAGGCGTTCGAGGGTGGCTTGGCTCGATCCCGGTTCGGCGTCGGGCAATTCGGGATAGAGATAGCGCAGCTCGTCCATCGAGAACGTGCAGGCGGCGGCGATATCGGCCGTCGTCGCGATCGCATCGGGATAATCGCGGAATAGCCGCACCATTTCGGCGGGCGTTTTCAAATGCCGCTCGGCATTGGCGGCGAGCAGATAGCCCGCTTGGTCGATCGTCGTTCCCTCGCGCACGCAAGCCAGCACGTCGTGCAAACGCCGCCGTTCGGGGACGTGATAATGCGCATCGTTGGTCGCGACGAGGCGCAGTTGCGCATCACGTGCGGCGGCCGCGTATTCGGCCAGATGTGCGGCGTCGTTGCCGTCGAAACGGCACGCGACGGCGAGAGAGGCGTCGCGGCCGAATAGCCTGCGGAGTTCGTTCAAGCCGCGCGGTTCGAGGGCGAGCACGAGCGCATGGCCGCGCAAGGTTTCGAGTTCGGCGAGGGTCAGCACGCAGCCTTTGTTATGGCCCGCGCGCAAACGGCCCGTCGAAATCGCGCGCGACAAAGCCGCGTAACCGATCTTGTCTTTGACGAAGATGCGCAGCGGCGGCGCGTCCGTGGGATCGAGCCGTGCGCCGATCAGCAATTTGATGCCCGCTTCCTTCGCCGCGACATGGGCGCGCACGAGGCCCGCGAAGCTCGCGCGGTCGGCGATGCCGATGGCGGCGAGGCCGAGCGTTTGGGCTTGGCGCGCGAATTCCTCGGGATGCGAAGCGCCCCGCAGGAAGCTGAAATTCGTCGTGACGCCCAACTCGGCGTAGAGAGGGGTTGTCACGCGAACAGCCCGTGCAGGAACCAGCGCAAACCGCCGGCGGCCCCTTCGCGATAGACCCAGAAGCGATGGCCCTCGCGATCGTCGATCGCGAAGTAATCGCGCGGCGGCGCGGGGGCCCGCCACCATTCGGGCTCGATCCGCTCGGGCCCTTCGGCGCGCACCACGTCGTGCAGACGCTTGCGCCAGCGGAAACGGCGCGGCGGCCCGTCGGGCAGTTCGGCCAACGCCTCGATCGGCTCGGGCCACGCCAACAAGCGCAGCGGGCGCGGATTGGCGGGCGGCTTGGCGCTACGCAAATGCGCCGGCACGCTGCCAAGGGCGGGCAGGCGGATCTGCGCGCGTTCGGGAATGTGACTTTCGAACGGCGCCAAGCGCACGACGCTCGCGGCCCCCAGGCGGTTGATCAGGCGATCGACCAGCGGGGCAAGCTCGCCGAGATCGGGATCGCCATCCGGCAGCGATATGGCGCTTTGGCGCAAACTCAGCTTGCTCGCGATTTCGGCGTCGAGCAAGGCCGTATCGATGCCGAAACCGGGATCGAGCTTGGGTAGATGTTCGGCGAAGAGCCGCACGAGCGCTTTCGCGTCGCGCATCGGCCGGCTGGTGCCTAGTGCGAGATGTGCGGCCGTGCCGTCGGCGCGTAGGGCGATCAGACGCGCGCGCCGCAAGCCGAGCTCGGCGGCTTCGAGCTTGGCGCAGAGTTCGAGCGCCAAGCGTTCGACGATGCGCGCGAGATCTTCGGGCGTCGACACGGGCTCGGCGAAAACGAGGCGGGCGCGCATCGCCGGCACGGGGATGTCGGGATCGAGCGGTTCGTCGATGTCACCGAAGGCCTGGCGCAAGCGGCGCAACGGTTCGGGCCCGAACCGCGCGTCGAGGCCGCGGCGCGGATCGTTGGCGCGCACCAGGGCGGCGAGATCGGCGATGCGCCGCAAGGCCAGCCGGTCGAGATCGCCGAGAATATCGGGCGATAGACGCAAGGCGGCGGGCGGATAATCGGCGAGGGCGGTGCGCGTTTCGCCGGGCGCGATGTGCGTGGCGGCGCTTGCGCCATAACGCGCGGCGGCCCAGGCGGCCCCGATCGTGTCGGCGATACCGGCGCGCGTTTGCAGACCGAATCGGCCGAGTTCGCGCGGGATCGCGGCGAGCCAGTCATCCTCGCCGCCGAACAGATGCGCGGCCCCGGTCGCGTCGAGCAGCAGCCCGTCGGCGACGCGCGCGATCGACGGCGACCAGCGCTGCGCCCAGAGGGCGAGCGATTTCAGCGCCGCATCGTCGCCGTCGGGATCGTGACGCGTCGCGACCAGATCCGGGCATCGCGCGCGCGCCTCGGCAAGGCCGAGACCGGGATGGAGCCCCGCCTGGCGCGAACGCGCATCGACCGCCGCCAGACGCAGCGCGCCGGCGGTTGCGGCGAACGTCGCGCGGGGGCAATGCGGCGGGACGCCATCACGCTCAGCCCGCCTTGCGGCGCGATCGGTCGGCAGAAACGGCAGGAAGATCGCGATGATTCGCTTGGTCATCGGCGAGGGACCAGTTCTGCCCGGCGAGTTCGACCGTCCAGGCGCCGGGGGCGGCGTTTTGCGCGCGGAAGAGTTCGACGTTCCAGCGCCGCGCATTCGTCGGCGATGCGGCACCCGCCACGCGCCAGCGCGTGCGCGCGGCACTCGGCTCGGCGAATTCGGCTTGCGGGCGCAGCAGGAAAGCGGCCGTGCCGCCGAGTTCGGCGGCAAGCTGCAAGCGGCGCGTCTGGACGAGTTCGACGCCGTCGATTTCGGCCGCCACGGCGGCGAGCGAGCGGCAGCGCAACGCTTCCTCGAACGCCCATAGCGCGTCGATCCGTTTGGGCGCGTCGACCAGCAGCAGACGCGCGGGGTCGAGGCCGAGCGCGGCGAGACCCGCCTGGGTCAAATTCGGGCGGCGCGCGATCCACACGACCGGGCCGCCTTTGGCCGCATCCTTGGCGAAGCGGGCGAGCAGGGCGGCGGCGAAACCGCCGGCCGCGCCGTCCTGCGCCGGGCCGTCGGCTTCCACGCCCGCGATTTCGTGCAGCGCGCCGCGCGGGATGCCGCCCCAGGGCAGATGCGTGTCGATCGCCTTGATGCCGAAACCCACGCTGCCGTCGCCCGAACCGGGGCGGGCGGCGAAGCTCGCCAGTCGCGCCTTGAGTTCCTGGACCGTGGTCGAGGCGGGGCGGCGGGGCGGCGACGGCATATTCATGAAATGTTTCCCGAGGAGCGGATTACGAAGCGTGCCGAACATTTCCTGGCGATGGGCCGGGATCGGCGCCATCGCCGGGGCGGGCGGCGGGAAAGCCCGGATGATCGCGGGAAAACCGGTCGAGGTTTGAAGGTTCATCTTCCGCTCCTGTCACAAAGTTCACTCTTCATTCGTATTCGGTTTTTGTTCTAATCCCGGCCGCGTGAACCGTCAAGAGCTAACCTTGCGCCCTTCGCATATTCGCGAAATGCGATTCGATGGCACTTAAATTAGCAAAACTGATCGTATACCCCCTTGCAAAATGCGAAAGGGCGGGGCATATTCAATTCCAGATTAACCAACCCGGTCGCCATGAGCCCCACAATGCCCAGCGCCCCCCGCAAGCTTCCCGCCCGCGCCCCGAAGAAGGTCGCGACGAAGTCCAACGCGGAACTTCCGCCGATCGGCGAAGTGCTGATCTCGATGAAGGAGATCCTGCGCGAAGACGGGCTGCTGCCGAACCCGAACTGGCACTGAGCTTCGGATCAGCGAAAAATGCGGCCGCCTTCGGGCGGCCGTTTTCGTTTCAGAGTTTGTCTTCGTAGACCGCGACGATCTTGCTTTCGTTCTGATCGCCGAGCCCGGCGCGCAGCAAGCGGTCATAGGCGTCGAGCGCCGTTTCGCCCAGCCGTGCGGGAATATCGAATTTGCGCGCAAGCGCCACGCCGTAGGCCGTGTCCTTGCGGCGCAGTTTGCCGGTGAAGGTGATGTTGGTCGTGTGATCGCCGCCGGCGATGTAATTCGCATTGCGCACGGCTTGCGGGCTCGCGGCTTGGCCTTTCGCGAGGAACGCGGCGACCTGTTCGAGATCGAGCCCGGCCTTGGCGGCGAGCGCCAAGCCTTCGCCGACCGCGGCGATCTGCACGGCCCCCATCAGATTGATCATCAGCTTGAACACGGTGCCCGCCCCGACGGGACCGAAATGCGCGATCGCCGCCGAGAGCGGTTCGAGCAACGGGCGCGCGGCGTCGAGATCCGCCTTATCGGCGCCGACGAACAAGGTGAGTTTGCCCGCCGCCGCGACGTCGGGCAGGCCGGTCACGGGGCTGTCGATATAGCGCAGGCCCTTGGCTTGCGCTTGCGCGGCCAGTTCCAGCACGCGGTCATGCGACAGCGTCGAAAACTCGATCGCGAAGGCGCCTTTGGGCAACACCGACAACGCGCGATCCCAAACTTCGCGCGAGGCCGCGTCGTCCGCCAGCATCGCGAAAGCGGCGTCGGCATCCTTCGCGGCGTCTTCGATCTTCGCGACGAAGCCGGGCTCGTTCTTCGGCGTGCGGTTCCACACGCGAACTTCGTGCCCGGCATCGCGCAAACGCGCCGCCATGCCCGAACCCATCCGGCCCAAGCCGAAAAACGCGATCCTTGCCATCAGCCGGTCTGCCCCAATCCGTGAACGCGCGCGAGATAGCCGCCCAGCACGGCCTGTTCGGCGAGCGAGAGATGCAAGCCGGTCTTGGTGCGGCGGAACAGAATGTCGTTCGACGTGCGCGCCCATTCCTCGCGCACCATCAGATCGACTTCGGCGCCGTAAAGCCCCGCACCGAAATGCGGGCCCAAATCGTCGAGCGATTTGGCGGCCGAGAGGAACTTCAACGCGCGCGAACCCTGGCGGCGCAGAATGCCGCGCAAATGCTCGCGCGGCAGCCAGGTCCATTCGCGCGCGCGATCGTCGACGAAACGCTCGAAATCCGCGTCGCTTCCGTCGAGCTCGCCGCCTGGCAGTTTCGCACCCGCCGTCCAAGCGCCCGTCGCTTGCGGGAAAAACGGCGCGAGTTTTTCGAGCGCGTGTTCGGCCAAACGCCGGAACGTGGTGATCTTGCCGCCGAAGATCGACAAAGCGGGCGCGCGGCCTTCGCCCGCATCGAGTTCCAGCACGTAATCGCGCGTCACCGCACTCGCGTTGTCGGAACCGTCGTCGTAAAGCGGGCGGATGCCGGCATAGCTCCACACCACGTCGGCCGGCGTGACGGGCCTGGCGAGGAAGCGGTTCGCCGCCTTGCACAGATAATCCGTTTCTTCGGTCGAGATCGCGACGCGGCCTGGATCGCCTTCATAGACCACGTCGGTCGTGCCGATCAGCGTGAAGCGCCCTTCATAGGGAATGACGAACACGATGCGCCGGTCGACGTTTTGCAGGATGAAGGCGTGCTCGCCCGCGTATTGCTGCGCCACGACGATATGGCTGCCTTTGACGAGCTTCAGCTTCGCGGGCGCGTTCTGGCCCATGACGCCGGTGATGGTCGACATCACCCACGGGCCCGCGGCGTTGACCAGCGCCTTGGCGCGGATATCGGTTTGGCCGCCGCCCAAGCGGTCGGACAGCGCCAAACGCCATTCGCCGTTCTCGCGCCGCGCGGAGGTGACTTGCGTGCGCACGCGGATATCGGCACCCAGATCGGCGGCGGCGCGCGCGTTGAGCGTGACGAGACGCGCATCGTCGACCCAGCAATCGGAATAGACGAAGCCCGTGGGCACGTCGGCGCGCAAGCCCCGCCCGTATTCGCTGGAAGGCAGATTGACCTGGCGCGAGCCAGGCAGGCGCGTTTTGCGCCTCGGCGACCAGCCGAGATGATCATAAAGGAACAAGCCCATCCGGATGAGCCAGGCCGGGCGCAGGCTTGCGTCATGCGGCAGCACGAAGCGCATCGGCCACACGATATGCGGGGCGCTTTCGAGCAGCACATCGCGCTCGGCCAAGGCTTCGCGCACCAGGCGGAACTCGTAATGCTCCAAGTAACGCAAGCCGCCATGGATCAGCTTCGACGAGGCCGACGACGTGGCGGACGCAAGATCGTTTTGCTCGGCGAGCAGCACTTTGAGGCCGCGGCCCGAAGCGTCGCGCGCGATGCCGCAACCGTTGACGCCGCCGCCGATGATCGCGAGATCGTATAGGGGAGTGGACTCGGACATGACCCGGACTTTACTGCCGTTGGAAGCCGGCTTCACCCATGCAAGCGGCGAACGCCGTTTCGCGCGCGCGCAGCCTTGCGGCGAGGCGGGCATAGGCCGCGTCGTTTTCCCGCGCGCAGCGGTCGCGCGCATTGGCGTCGATTTCGCTGCCGCAAGGGCGGGGCGGAAGCTCGCTCGGGCCCGACGCCGCTTCGGCGCGGATGTCGCAGGCCTGGCGCGCGGCGGTTGCGGCTTCGGACGAAAGCCTTGGGTGGGACCAGCGATCTTCTTGCGCGCAAGCGGAAAGCCCCAAGGCCGCCACAATCGGAACCGCAATCGCGCCACAAATCTTCACGAGTTTCATGGCCGATAAACTAGCCTCAACCGCCGGGTTCGGTTAAGAGCATTCCCATGAGTCGCCCCCTTTTGGCCGTCCTTTTTGCCGCACTTGCCAGCCCCGTCGCCGCCCAGGACGCGCCCAGGGACGCCGGGGAATGGAGCTGGCGCGGCACCTATTCGGTGATCGTCGAGAACGACAAGTTCAGTTCCTTCGATCAGGCCAAGCAGACCGACCGCAATTTCACCAACGGTATCCGGTTCAATTGGATGTCGGAGCCCGGTTTGCGCTGGGGGCCGCTGCGCGAACTCGCGGGCTGGATCCCGGTGTTCGACGCCTCGGGCAAGACGCGCGCGGGGCTTGGCTTCGGGCAGAACATGTATACGCCCGAGGATATTTCGCGCCGCGACCTCGTCACCAACGATCGGCCCTATTCGGGATGGACGTATCTCGCGGCGGCGCTGACCTCGGATCTGGGCGAGGGGCAAAATCGCGGCCGTCTCGACACGCTGGAACTGCAGGTCGGGATCATCGGCCCGCAAAGCTACGCCGAGCAGACGCAGAAGGAATATCACAAGCTGATCGGCGCGCGTATGCCGATGGGCTGGGGCAACCAGTTGAAGAACGAGCCGGGTGTCGCGCTGTTCTACGAGCGCAAATGGCGCCGTATGCGCACGCCGTTGCCCGATTTCCCGC
Organism: Alphaproteobacteria bacterium; assembly: GCA_017308135.1. NCBI lineage: Bacteria > Pseudomonadati > Pseudomonadota > Alphaproteobacteria > Alphaproteobacteria bacterium. The sequence goes on along the minus strand of JAFKFM010000008.1, from coordinate 420,153 downwards.
TGCTCGAACTCGATATGACGCCGCATGTCGGCGCGTCGGTCGGCAACGTCTTCACCTATGGCGCCGTCGGCGCCACGTTCCGCATCGGCCGCGATCTGGGCGTGGATTACGGCCCGCCGCGCATCCGGCCGGGCCTTGCGGGTTCGCTGCATGTCGATCCGCCGCTCGACCGCTACGCCTATTACGCGTTTTTCGGCTTCGAAGGCCGTGCCGTGGCGCGCGACGTCACGCTGGACGGCAATACGTTCGCGCGCAGCCATTCCGTCAATCGCCGGCCGCTTGTCGGCGATCTGCAAATGGGCGTCGCGGTGGTGGTCGAGCGTATTCGCGGCACGTTCAGCTACGTGATGCGCACGCGCGAATTCGAAGATCAGAACAAGCCCGACCGTTTCGGCGCGCTGTCGATCTCGTATCGATTTTAACGCGCGCGTGTGGCGCCCAGCACGAGGGCCGCACTCGCCAGCGTGAAGGCGAGGGCCGTAAGCGCCACGGGCATCAGGCCTTGCTCGAGGAACGGCGCCACGGCTTGCGTGCCCGCCGACGACAGGCCCAGCCCCATGAACATCAGCAGGCCCGAGGCGCGGCCGACGATCGCGGAATCGACCGACAAGGCGCGTGCCATCGTCGACGGCCCGCGCAAGCCCAGCGCCCCGCAGAACATCATCCAAACGAGGCCCAGCGCCACGAAGGATTTGTAATCGACCCAGGCGAGGGCGAGCAGCGCGACTGTCGCGACGATTTGAATCAGAACGCCGGACACGATCATCGCGTCGAGCGAGAAGCGTTTGGTCAGCCGCCCGTTTTGCGACGCGGCAACGCTGAAGGCGAGCACGCCGCAGCATTGCAGGATCGCGAAATCGCGCGGGCTTCCGCCGAGCCACAATTCGATGATTTGCGGCGCGCTGGCGACGAACACCAGCAGCGCGCCGAAGCACAGACCGTGGCCCAGCGCGTAGCCGAAATAGACGCGGTCGCGCAGCAGCGCGCCATAGCCGCCCGCCGCCTTGCGCGTTTCGCGCGACACCGGCGGGGCCGGGGGAATGGCGCGCAGCGCAAAGGGCGTCGCCGCGATGGTCAGCAGCGCCACGATCCAGAAGCTCGCGCGCCAATCGGTCACCAGCAGCAGCAGCGCGCCCAGGATCGGCGCGATCGCGGGGATCATGCTTTCGCCGGTGGCGAGCAGCGACATCGCGCGCACCGAGGCGGCTTCGTCGAGATTGCGCCGGATGAGGGCGGGCACGACGGCGGCGGCGGCCCCCACGCCGAAGCCTTGCACGCCGCGCGCGGCGATCAGCGTTTCCACGCTTGGCGCCACGGCGCAAACGAAGCCCGCCGCGATCTGCAACGTGATCGCGACGATCAGCACGGGCTTGATGCCGAACTTGTCCGCCGCCGCCCCCCACACGAGTTGCGAGGCCGCCAACGCCGCGAAAAACACCGCGAGCGTGGCTTGCGCTTGGACGATCGTGCCGCCGAGATCGGCGGGTAAAGTGGGCACGGCGGGCAGATAGAGATCGACCGTCAGCATGCCCGCCGCGGTGAGCACGAAAAGCGGCAGAAGCTTGAGCGATGTCTGAGCTTGCATGGCGGCGCCGATCGGAAAGGGGCGACGCGTATAGACGAGGGAAGCGATGTCCGCAATACGCGGCGCATTTGGAATGGTCGGACGCAGGATTTCGCGTTAAGGCTGCGCGCGGAGCGCGACGATGAACGGCATTCGAACGGAAATTCTGACGACGCGCCGCGGCGCGATCGAAGTGGCGCTTGCGGGCGATGGATCGCCGGTTCTGTCGATTCACGGCGGAATGGGCGGTTACGATCAAAGCCTGATTTTGGGCCACGCGACGTTCGCAGCGCCCGTGCGTATCGTCGCCGTTTCGCGGCCGGGTTATCTCGGCACGCCGATGGCGGATGCGCGCACGCCCGACGCGCAGGCCGATCTTTACGCCGCCGCGCTCGATACGCTGGGGATCGCGCAGGCGTATGTCGTCGCGGTGTCGGCCGGGGGGCCGTCGGCTTTGGCGTTCGCGCGCCGTCATCCGACGCGCTGTGCCGGCCTCGTCCTTGTCTCGTGCTGCACCGGGCGGCTCGAAATTCCGCCTGAGATCCGCAAGCGCATGCCGATGATGAAATGGTTCGCGCGCATTCCGGGGCTCGCTTGGCTGCTGCGCCGGCGCGCGGCGAAAGACCCGGCGCGGGCCGCGCGTCGTTCGATCCCCGATCCGGCAGTGGCCGCGCGCACGCTTGCCGATCCCGAAGCGGGGCCGTTATTTCGCGCGCTGCTGTCGGGCACGTTCGACCGGCTTCGCGAACGTTTACCGGGCACGGTCAACGACATGGATGTGTTTTCGGCGCAGGCCGATATCGCGGGGGCGGATATCGCCGTGCCCGTGCTGATCGTGCATGGCGTCGCGGATCGGGTGGTGCCGTTCGCCCATGCGGCGCGGTTGGCGGGGGAAATTCCCAATGCCGCCTTGATGCCGATCGCGGGCGGCGAGCATGTTTGCCTTTTCACGCATATGCGCGCGATCCGCGAACGCGTTGCGGCGTTCGTCGCGGCGACGACGCGCTAACTCCCCGGCACCAAGCGGAAGCCTTTGTTGCGCAGACAGAAGTCGCGCAGGCGCTGTTCTTCGAACCAGGTATCGTTGAAGCCGGGGCGCATCCACGGGTCGGCCATATAAAGCCGCCCGTCGCGGCCACGCACGTAAGTGGGGCCATAGGCGAAGCGGTTATAGAAAGCGCGCGACTGCGCCTCGCTCCAAGCTTGCTGGCGGCAATCGCCCATCTCGGCTTGGGCTTGCGCGTCCGACAAAGCGGGATGTTCCCAACGCATCGGCGGCCCGCAGGCGGACAGCGCCAGCAGGGCGGCCAAAGCAAGAAGGGGGCGAAGAATCAACATGTCGTTCGTCGTTCGGCCGATCTGGCGCCCTCACGACAAAGCCAACGGTCGAAAGGCATCCGGTCGGCGGGTTTGGGTTCCTCGGCGCGCTGATCGCGGCAGGGCATGAAAAGGACTCTGGGCGCGAAAACCGCCGGCGGTAAGCACGGTTCCCGTTTGGGTTCCGCTTCGGCCGCGCCGGCGATCAGCAAGCCGGTCAGTCCGATGCCAGACAATCCGATAATCGCGCGCATGTCCGCCTCCCGTCGCTAGGGCAACGGGCGGTCGGCGTGAAATATTCCGAATTGGAAAGGTTGGCTCCCCGGGCAAGATTCGAACTTGCGACCAATCGATTAACAGTCGATTGCTCTACCGCTGAGCTACCGGGGAACGGCAACGACGGGCGGGGCTTATAGCCGAAGCCCCGGCGCGTCGCCAGGGAAAAGAACCCTGGGCGGAAGCGCGTGGAGGCCGAGGGCGGAATCGAACCGCCGCGTATCGGATTTGCAATCCGATGCATTACCACTTTGCTACTCGGCCGGGCCACGCGGGCGCCACGTATAGGCAAGGCGCCGCCCGGGGTCAATATCGCCGCCGAGAGCCGTTCCGTTACCGGCACTTACGCGCTTTCAGTTGTCCCTTGTGGCGACGCACCATATATAAGTCGCCGACCCCGACCGCTCGACCCAAGGGAGCCCGAAGACATGGAATTCGCCGAACGCCGCCGCAACATGGTGGAAGGCCAGTTGCGCACCAACAAGGTGATCGACGAGCGCTTGATCGCGGCGATGTCCTCGGTCCCGCGCGAAAAATTCGTGCCGGCCAAGTTCGCCGGTGTCGCCTATGTCGACGAGGATCTGGCGCTGGGCGGCGGCAAATATCTGATGGAGCCGATGGTGTTCGCGCGTTTGGTTCAGGCGCTGTCACTCGAGCCGGCCCAGCGCGTGCTGGTCGTGGGCGACTTCACCGGCTACGCGTCCACGGTGCTGAAGGAGATGGGCGTTACGCTCGCGTCGGACGCCGACGATTCGGCCGTCGACGCGGTGCTGTTCGCCGGCGCCATCGGCGAGTTGCTCGATAGCTACACGCGCCGCCTCAACGAAGGCGGTCGGATCGCGGGCGTGCTGGCCGCACCGGGCGAACCGGGGCGGGCCACGCTGTGGCGCAAATTCGCGGGCGACATGACGAGCATCACGATGTTCGACGCCGCGACGCCGGTGCTGCCGGGCTTCGAGAAGCAGCCCGGCTTCGTGTTTTGAACGGCGCTGTTGTGAAAGACGAAACGTATCCGTTCGAAATCGGCGTGGCCGAGCTGAAACGCTGGCTCGACGACGGCAAAAAACCCGCGATTATCGATGTCCGCGAAGCTTCGGAGTACGAAATTTGCCGAATCGCGGGTAGCTTACATATTCCGATGGGAACGATTCCCGATTCGCTGGATCGTTTGCCGAAGGACGGACCCTTGGTGGTGACGTGTCATCACGGCGGGCGGTCCGCACGCGTAGTTTCTTGGCTGCGTCAGCAAGGGATCGATCGGGCGATCAACTTGGCGGGCGGAGTCGATCAATGGGCCGCGCAGGTCGATCCGGACATGGCGCGTTACTGATTTGGAAGAGGGTTATTCGATGGCGACGCGACGGATGGCATTGAAGGCGACGGTAGCGGGCGCGGCCTTGGCGGCCGTGATGGCGCTGGCGCCGATGGCCGGCGCACAGACGATCGACGAGGCGCTCGCCAACGCCTATCGCAGCAATCCCGAACTGCTCGCCCAGCGCGCCGCGTTGCGCGCGACCGACGAAACCGTGCCGCAAGCGCTGTCGCAATGGCGCCCGTCGGTCACGCTGTCGGGCAATACCGGCAAGGCGCGCGACTTCAACACGACCACCACCACGGTCTACGGCGCCAACGGTTCGCGCGATCAGCAGACGACCGAGAACGAGCGCGACCGCACGCCGTTGCAGGCGACGCTGACCGTCACCCAGCCGCTCTATCGCGGCGGGCGTTCGACCGCCGAACTCGCGCGCGCCGAAGCCAACGTGCAAGCGGGCAGGGCGCAGCTCGGGGCCGTCGAACAGCGCGTGCTGCTCGATAGCGCGACCGCCTATATCAACCTCGCCCAGGCCCTTGCGGTGCTGGACCTCAACATCAACAACGTCCAGGTGTTGCAGCGCCAGCTCGACGCCGCGCGCGACCGTTTCCAGGTCGGCGAAATCACCCGGACGGACGTGAGTCAGGCCGAAGCGCGCTTGTCGCAATCGCAGGCGAGCCGCACCAAGTCGGAAGGCGACGTGAACACGGCGCGCGCGACCTTCCTGCGCACGACGGGTATGGAAGCGGGCCGCGTCAGCGTGCCGCCGGTGCCGCGCGGCTTGCCGGGCAGTGCTGAAGAAGCGCGCGCCTGGGCCCAGGCGCAGAACCCGAACATCATCCAGGCGCGCTACGCGCATGAATCCGCCGGGCAGGACGTGGCGCTGGTCGAAGGCGAACAGCTGCCGACCATCGCGTTGCAGGCCGACGCGATCCGCGGCAAGGAAACCCAGACGCGCGGCACAATCCGCGACACGGTGGACGTGTTGCTGACCTTCTCGGTGCCCATCTATCAGCAGGGGGCGACCGACGCGCGCGTGCGCGGCGCCAAGCAGACGCAAGGTCAGCGCCGCACGCAGGTCGACGTGGCTTTGCGCCAGGCGATCAACGACGCGACGACCGCGTGGCAGCAGCTTTCGACCGCGCGCGCCCAGATCGGATCGTTCACCGCCCAGATCCGCGCCAACGAAATCGCGCTGGAAGGCGTGGAACAGGAAGCCCGCGTGGGCTCGCGCACCGTGCTCGACGTGCTGAACGCCGAGCAGGAATTGCTGAATAGCCGCGTGAGCTTGGTCCAAGCCCAGCGCGACGAAGTGCTGGCGTCGTTCCAGCTGCTGTCGGCGGTGGGCAAGCTCCAAGCCCGCGAGCTGGGTTTGCCGGTCGAAATCTACGATCCGGCGAGCAATCTCAGCGCGACGCGTGACCGGTGGTCGGGTAACGACATACCCGGCGAAGCGGCCAAGAAGTAACGCCTTAACCCCGCCCGAGGGGGCGGGGTTTATCTCTGGCGTCGGGCTGTTCTGTCGCTTAATCTTTGGTCGCGGAACGGCTTAGCGGCGATTCGCACGCGTTTACCGTTCCGCCATGGCAATTTAGGGCGGTTTCGAACCCTCGGCGTTCGAACCGCACTGGCGGTTTGAACAGGCGACTGGAACCCGGACGAAGATGACGGATCCGAAGAACCAACAAGAACCGTCGATGGAGGAAATCCTCGCCTCCATCCGCCGTATCATTTCCGAAGACGGCGATGCGGGGAAAGCGCCGCCTGCCGCACCCGCCGCCGAAGCGCCGCCGCCGCCGCCGCCGCCACCACCCCCTGCGGCTGCGCCGCCACCTCCTCCACCGCCGCCGCCGCCGCCGGCGGAGCCCGAGCCCATGATGATGCCGGAACCGGAGCCGATGCTGCCGGAGCCGGAGCCCGAACCCATTATGGAGATGATGGCGCCGCCACCGCCGCCACCCCCTCCGCCGCCACCGCCGCCGCCGCCACCCCCTCCGCCGCCGCGTCCGCGCATGCCGATGCCGGAGCCGGAGCCGATCGACGACGTGCTGGAACTGACCAACGTCGTCGACAAGCCGCCGCCGGTGATGTCGGACGAGCCGCGCCGCCTGATGTCCGACGACACGGCGAACCGCGCGTCGGATTCGCTGCAAGGCTTGCAGGCGCGCGTGCCGCGCAACCTGCTGCTGGGCAATTCGGACCTGACGATCGAAGATCTGGTGCGCGCCGAATTGCGCCCGATCCTCAAAGCGTGGCTCGACCAGTATCTGCCCGATCTGGTGGAGCGCATGGTGCAGCGGGAAATCCGCCGCATCACGCGTGAGTCGCAGGACTATTGAGCCGGGGCTAAGCCCCGGTTAAACCCTTCCGGCCATGACAGACACGCAAAACGACGAGACCGCCCAAGGCGGTCTCGCCAAGACTTTTTCGCCCGCCGAGATCGAAGCCCGCCGCTACGAAGCGTGGGAGAAATCCGGCGCTTTCGCCGCCGATCCGAATTCGGCCAAGACGCCCTATACGATCATGATGCCGCCGCCCAACGTCACGGGCTCGCTGCATATGGGCCACGCGCTGACCTTCACGATCCAGGACACGCTGATCCGGTTTCAGCGCATGCGCGGGCGCGACGCGCTGTGGCAGCCGGGCACGGACCATGCGGGTATCGCCACGCAGATGGTGGTCGAGCGGCGCTTGGCGGAGAAGGGCGTGTTCCTCGATCGCGGCGGCGTGGCGCCCAAGGGCAAAGACACGGGCAACGCGACGCTGATCGGGCGCGAGAAGTTCCTGGAAGAAGCCTGGGCATGGAAGGCCGAAAGCGGCGGCACGATCACGCGCCAGTTACGCCGTCTGGCGGCGTCGCCCGATTGGGCGCGCGAGCGCTTCACGATGGACGAAGGCCTGTCGCTGGCCGTGCGCCGCGTGTTCGTCGAACTCCATCGCCAGGGCCTGATCTATCGCGATAAGCGCTTGGTCAATTGGGACCCGAAGCTGCACACGGCGATCTCCGACCTCGAAGTCGAGCAGCGCGAGATCAAGGGTCATCTCTGGCACTTCAAATATCCGATCGAGGGCGAGCCCGGCCGCTTCATCGTGGTCGCGACGACGCGCCCCGAAACGATGCTGGGCGATAGCGGCGTCGCGGTGCACCCCGACGACGAACGCTACAAATCGCTGGTCGGCAAATTCGCGATCCTGCCCATCGTCGGTCGCCGAATTCCGATCGTCGCCGACGAATACTCGGACCCCGAGAAGGGCACGGGTGCCGTCAAGATCACGCCCGCGCACGACTTCAACGATTTCGAAGTCGGCAAGCGGCACAAGCTCGCCATGATCAACGTCATGGACAAGGACGCGCATATTTCCGGCGACGTGCCCGAGCGCTTTGTCGGCATGGAACGCTATGCCGCGCGCAAGGCGATCGTCGCCGAGATCGAGGCGCTGGGTCTGCTCGAGAAGATCGAAGCGCATACGCATATGGTGCCGCATGGCGACCGTTCGGGCGTGGCGCTGGAGCCGTGGCTGACCGATCAATGGTTCGCCGATGCGGCGACCTTGGCCAAGCCGGCGATCGAAGCGGTCGAGAAGGGCCATACCGTGTTCGTGCCCAAGCAATGGGAGAACACGTATTACGAATGGATGCGCAACATCCAGCCCTGGTGCGTCAGCCGCCAGTTGTGGTGGGGCCATCAGATCCCGGCCTGGTACGCGCCCGACGGCAGTGTATTCGTCGAGGAAACGGAAGACGCCGCCAAGGCGGCCGCGCGCGCCAAGTTCGGCAAGGACGTCGAACTCACACGCGATCCCGACGTGCTCGATACGTGGTTCAGCTCGGCGCTTTGGCCGTTCTCGACGCTCGGCTGGCCGGAACAGACCGCCCATCTCAAGCGCTATTATCCCGGCGACGTGCTGGTCACGGGCTTTGACATCATCTTCTTCTGGGTCGCCCGGATGATGATGATGGGCATCCATTTCGGCAATCCGGGCAAGCCGCTGGCCGAGCGCGTGCCGTTCAAGACCGTCTACATTCATGCGCTGGTGCGCGACGAGCGCGGCCAGAAAATGTCGAAGTCGAAGGGCAATATCATCGACCCGCTCGACCTGATCGGCAAATACGGCACCGACGCGCTGCGCTTCACGCTGTGCGCGCTGGCAGCCCAAGGCCGCGACGTGAAGCTCGCAACCGCGCGCGTCGAAGGCTATCGCAACTTCGTCACCAAGCTGTGGAACGCCTGCCGCTACGCGCAGATGAACGGGGCGGCCCCCGTCGCCGGTTACGATCCGGCGAAGGTGACGCTGACGGTCGATAAATGGCTGGTCGGTGAACTCGCCAAATGCGCCAAGGCGGTCACCGCCGCGATCGACGCCTATCGTTTCAACGAAGCCGCCGAAGCGCTTTATCGCTTCGTGTGGGGCACGTTCTGCGACTGGTATCTCGAATTCACCAAGCCGCTGCTCCAGCAGGGCAGCGACGCCGAGAAGGCGGAAGTGCGCGCGACGACGTCCTACGTGATCGGCCAGGTGCTGAAGTTACTGCACCCGATCGCGCCCTATGTGACCGAAGAACTCTGGGAAACGCTCGGCTACAAGCAGGGCGAGACGCAGTTGATGTCGGAAACCTGGCCGGAATACGGCGCGGGGCTCGGCGACGCCGCGGCCGAGGCCGAGATGAACTGGGTCGTCGACGCGATCACGGGCATCCGCGCGCTGCGCGCCGAGATGAACGTGCCGCAGGGCGCCAAACCGTCGTTGCTTTATCGCGACGCGGACGACACGGCGAAAGCACGGCTCGCGCGCCATGAAGGGCTGATCAAGACGCTGGCGCGCGTCGAGAGCATCGCCGCCGAAACCGGCGGACCGACGAAGGGTTCGGCGCCGGTGGCGCTCGCCGGCGCCACGCTGGTGCTGCCGCTCGCCGGGTTGATCGATGCGGGGGCGGAGCGCAAGCGCCTTGAAAAGGAAATCGGCAAGCTCGACGGTGAGATCGCGAAGGCGGACAAGAAATTGTCGAACGCCGATTTCGTCGCCAAGGCCGATCCCGAAGCGGTCGAAGATCAGCGCGAGCATTTGGCCGAAGCCAAGGCCGCGCGGACGCGCTTCGCCGTGGCGCTGGAGCGTCTCAAGGATATTTGAGCTGTCGCCGGCATCAGGCGGCGCGGGACGGGACGGCGGCGATCGGAACGGCCGTGTCGGGAATGTCGATGGCGAATTCCGAGCCTCGACCGAGCGCGCTTTCGACGGAGATGGTGCCGCCGCTCTGGGCGACGAGTTGCTTGGTCACCATCAGGCCGAGCCCGACGCCGTCGGGCCGGGCGATATAGGCGTCCGAACTGCGCCAAAACGGCTCGAAAATATGCGGCAATTCGTCGGGGGCGATGCCCACGCCCTGATCGGCGACGAAGATGCTGATGCGTCCTGGCGCGCTTTCGCGCCAGCCGACCCGTACGCGGCCATTGGGTTGGCTGTGCTTGATCGCGTTGTCGATCAAGTTCAGCAGAATTTGGCGTAGCACGCGCTTATCGGCGTAAAGGATGCGCCGGCCGTCGGGCGCGATCGCATCGATGGCAACGTTGCGCGACGCGGCCTTTGCGGCAAGCATATGGGCGATGTCGTGCAGGAAGGGATTCAAATCCAACTCTTCCGGCCGCAGCCGCGCGCGGCCGGCCTCGATCGCCGCGATATCGAGCAATTGATCGACGACCGTCAGCAAATGCCTTGCCGCCGTGACGACGTCGTCGTTGTACTCGGCGTTTTTTTCGGTCAATTTTCCGAAAATACCGGTGCCGATCATCTCGGAAAAACCGATGATGGCGTTCAACGGGGTGCGCAGCTCGTGGCTGACATTCGCGAGGAAGTCGCGCTTGGCGATATTCGCGGCGTCGGCGGTAATCAGCGCCGCCCGCAGCGCGGCGGCTTCGCGCTCGCGGATATGCGCAAAATAGGCGATCAGCCCAGCCATAGCGAAACTCAATAGGGTCGCCAGCGTCGCGAATCCGAAATAGATCGGCAGTCGCGCCAAGCTGCGTTTGTCCAAGTCAGCATTGCGGAAACTCGCATAGACATAGATCGGATGTCGTTCGATATGTTTGTAGGCGACCGTCAGCTCTCGTCCGTCGGGGTCCTTGCGATTGAGGATAACGCCAAGATCGTTCCGCATTACTTCCGACCCCATGAAGTAATCGAGATCGAGCTTGATGCCGACGTAGCGGTCCGGATCGGGGTTGCGATAGATCAGATAACCGTCTTCGCGGAATGCGCCGACGTAGCCGGGCGCAGTGATGAATATCCGGTCGAATAATTGGTTGAGATCGGGAACGTCGATCACCGCGACGATGTACTTAACCTTGAAAATATTGGGACGCGCGATCTTCGAGATCGGAATGATGTCGTCGCCGGTCGCGCGCGAGCGCGATTGCAGCCCGATTTTGAAGAAATCGTAGGATTTGTTTTCGAGGTCCGTGATGTACTCTCGATCCGCGATGTTGAACTCCGGCTCCGGGAAGCTTGGCAACGCGATTCGATTGGCGGCGGCGTCGAACAGGCGCAGTCGGATCGAAAAGGATTGATGATTGCCGAAGCCCTCGATGAAACTCTCGAGCGCCAATTGATCGGCGGATTCCGAGAACGATACGCGTTGCTCGGACATCCAGCGGTCGGTCGTGTCGGCGAACAACACGGCCGTGTCGATAGCGCGGGCGAAATGCGCGGCCAGCAGATTCTGAGCGCCGAGCAATTCCGACTGCGCGTTCGCGTGGACTTCACGACTGTCGTCGCCGACTTTCCACAGCGCCAGCGACCAGACGGCGGCCGCGATCAGCGCCGCGAATAGGAAGGCGAGGTTGCCGGGTGCCACGTGGCGCATCGGGCCGCGGCGCTCCCTGCGTATCCAGCGATCCATGTCGAACCCCGACGCCCCGTCCGATCGATCAGGCCGACCGGACCTGAAGCAGGAACTGTTCGACGGCGGCGCGCAAGTCTTTGGCCTGCGAGCCCAGATCGACGGCGGCTTGTTGCACGAGGCTGGCGGCGCTGCCGGTATCCTCGGCCGCGCGCGTGACGCCGGTGATGTTCGACGACACCTCGCTTGTGCCGGCGGCCGCTTGCTGGACGTTGCGCGCGATTTCCGTCGTCGCCGCACCTTGCTCCTCGACCGCCGCCGCGATCGTGGACGCGATGGCGTTCATGCTGGCGATCGTTTCGCCGATCGAGCGCATGGCTTCCACTGATTGGCCGGTCGCCGTCTGGATCTCGTTGATCTGGGTGCCGATCTCCTCGGTCGCGCGGGCGGTTTGGCTCGCGAGGCTCTTGACCTCCGACGCCACGACCGCGAAGCCCTTGCCGGCTTCGCCCGCACGCGCCGCTTCGATCGTGGCGTTGAGCGCCAGCAGATTGGTCTGGGACGCGATCTCGGAGATCAATTGCACGACGTTGCCGATCTTCTGCGCGGCGTTCGCCAGCGCTTCGACCGTCTGGCTCGTCTTGCCGACATCGTCGACCGCCTTGCTCGACATGCGCGCCGATTCCGTGACCTGGCGCGAAATCTCGCTGATCGACGAGGAAAGCTCCTCCGTCGCCGCGGCGACCGTCTGAACGTTGGTCGACGCTTCTTCGGACGCGGCGGCGACGGCCGTCGCCTGACGGCTGGTCTCCTCCGCCGTCGCGGTCATCTGCGACGCCGATTCCTGCATGCGCGTCGCTTGGGTGGAAACTTCCGTGACCACGCCGCCGACTTTCGCCTCGAAACCGTCGGCGAGCGCGTTCATGGCCGCGCGCTTCTCCTCGGCGGCGCGCGCTTCGGCGGCCTTCTGCTCCGCCTCCAGCGCCCGGACCTTGAGCGCGTTGTCCTTGAACACTTGGACGGCCTTCGCCATGGCGCCGATTTCGTCTTTGTTCGACAGGGAAGGGACGTCGGTCTCGAGTGCGCCGCCCGCGAGTTTGGTCATCGCGCCGGTCATGCCGCCGATCGGCGCCGTGATTCCCTTGGCGATCAGGAAGGCGAAGATAAGACCGAGCGCGAGGGCGATCGCGGAAAGCGCGAGCGTGATCGAGATATCCTCCGCGACCGCCGCGCGGACTTCGTTTGCGATCGCCGCCGTAGCGGATTTCTGGGCGTTGACGAGTTCTTCGATCCGACCCGAAAGGCGTTCGGCCACGCGGGCGTTGGTGACGTTCACGAACTCCGCCATTTCGAGCGAGGCGCGCATTCCCGCCTGCAACATGCCGCGCAGCGGCGCAACGGCCTGCGCCGCCGCTTCGACGGCGTCGCGCGCGGGGCTTCGCGCGGCGGCTTGCCGTGCGGCGGCGATCGAGCCTTCGAGGTCGGTCAATGCGGCATTGATCGACGTGACGCCGGCTTCGGTCGGATTGGCGAGGAAACGCGCGACGCGGATTCGCAGAATACCGAGATTGTCTTGCGATTTTCCGGCGGCGGCGCTGAGCGTGTCCTCGCCCGTTTTCATCGCGCCATCGAACGCTTCCGTCAGCTTCTGGCGCGCGTTGAGCGCGGCCGGCTCGTATTTAGCGGTAATGGCATCCTCGCGTTGCTTGCGCAATTCCACCGCCTTGGCGAAGTTGCCGACATACTCCTCGGTCAACGCCGCGATCTCGCGCGCCTGCGTTTGGCGCTGCGCGGAAACGAACTTCGGAATCACGGCTTGGATTGTTTCGCGGATTTCCCTGGCCTTTTCCGATACGCGCTTCTCCGCGTCGGGGTTGCCGCTGGCGACGTAGATCAAAACTTGGCGGCGGAGCTCGTTGAATTCGACCGCGACGTCTTCCACCGCGAGCGCGTTCGAGGAGATGGATTCAAACGTCGTGAATTCATGCTGGACGTCGCGCAGGGCGATCCAAGCATTCATGGCCAATGTGGCGAGCAGGGTCAGGACGATGGCGAAGCCGAATCCGATGCGTGTGCCGATCGAGAAACGGCCGTTGATCGCGGAAAGGGCGGACATCCTGGTTCTCCTTGGCATTCGCGAGCCGTAAACGGCCCGGGGTTTGTTGCGTCGATTTAAAATGACGTCCCATTAAGAGACTCTGAAGCGGCCGAAATGATCGGTTGCGCCGCTGTACACTTTTCTCGAGTTTGTATTCCAAGGCCGGTCAAAAAGTCGGACCGGATGTTTGATCGCGTTGCAATCTGCAGCGCATGCCCGAGACTTTAAAAAATTCTCTCGATTTCGATATCCGATCATCTTAAACGGGTGACATACTATTGAATACTGTCCGTGCGGCAGCCGGCCGTAAATGGGAGGAGCCAAAGCGATGCTTTTCAGCCCTTCGCGCAAAAAGCATCTTCGGATAGTTCACGCCGCCGCGGAGACCGGCGAAGGGAACGGCGATCGCGCCGGCCGCGCTTTGCCGCCGGATTACGAAGCGCTGCATCCCTGGTTCGCCGCGATCCGCGACTATCTCGCTTCGATCGCCGGGCCGGGCAGAATCGCATCGCGCGCGGATTTCGATCCGTGCTGGCTGCGCGGCAATCTCCGTCTGGTAAATCTGGTCGAGGTCGTGCGCGGCGCGAACGGCGCGGCGCGGTTCCGATTCCGTCTGGTCGGAACGACGCAGACGGAGCTTGCGCGGCGCGAGATCACCGGGCTGTTCGTCGAGGACGCGGTGTTGCCCGTCTATGTCGATCGCATTCTGGTGAATATGCGCACGGTCGTGCGCACGCGCGCGGCGGTCTATGATCGCTTTCCGATGCCGCATCCGGGCCGCGAATTCATCGACAGCGAGCGCGTCTATTTCCCGCTCGCGTCGGACGGGCGGAATGTCGACATGATCCTCGTCGCCTGCAGCTACCCGAACGACTTGAAGCTCAAGTCGGTCTACCCTTACGAGGAGTTGCTTCAATCCTCGTCGTCGGCGGGGATGCGGTAGGCTTCGAGCGTGGCGCGCGCGGGCCCGATCGAGCCCCACGGGCAATCGGCAAAGCGCAAGGCGACGAAGGCGCAGGTCGGGAATTTCGCGGCGATGCGCGCGCGCGTGTCGGCCTCGGCCGGCGGGATCAGGTCGAGGGCGAATTCCTCCAGCCCCGGATTATGGCCGATCATCAGCACGGCGTCCGGGCAGGGGCTGCGCCGGTCGAGTTCGGCCAGGCGCCGGCGCAAATCCTCGACATCGGCCAGGTAAAGCCGCTTCTCGATCGAGATTTCGGGGCGGCCGCCGAACCCCTCTTGGGTCAATTCCAGGGTCTGGCGCGTGCGCAACGCCGCCGAGCACAGCACCAAATCGGGCGTATAACCCTTGTTTTCCAGCCACTTGGAAAGGCCGCGCGCCGCCTTGCGCCCGCGCTTGTTGAGGTCACGATCGAAATCCTGGACGAACGGGTCGTCCCACGCGGATTTCGCGTGCCGGAGCAGGAAAAGTCGCTTGGGTTTCAAAATCTTGACACCGTTCGCCCGCTAGAGTCGCCCGCGCGTGATACCATAAACGGCCCGTCGGCATCAGCCTCGGGCAAGGAGAATGACCGTGGACGGCGAGAGCAGGACCCCCGAGCGGGTCGACATCGGCGAGATCGAAACGTCGCGCTACATCAATCGCGAGCTGTCCTGGCTCGCGTTCAACGAGCGCGTGATCGAGGAATGCGCCAATCATCACCATCCGCTGTTGGAGCGGCTGCGCTTCCTGTCGATCTCGGCGTCGAATCTCGACGAGTTCTATATGGTGCGCGTCGCCGGGCTGAAGGGCCAGGTCGCCGCAGGTGTGACCACGCCGTCGGAAGACGGTTTGTCGCCCGCCCAAGCGCTCGCCGCGATCAACCGGCGCGCGGGCCAGTTGATGAACGTTCAACAGAACGTGTGGATGGAACTGGTCGCGGAGCTTCGCGCCGCGGGCATCGCGGTCGTGGGGCCGAGCGAGCTCAGCGACGACGATCGCGCGTTCCTGGCACAGCGTTTCCAGGAAGCGATATTTCCGGTCCTGACGCCGCTGGCGATCGACCCGGCACACCCGTTCCCGTTCATTCAGAACAAGGGGCTTGCCCTCGTCGCGCGGCTTGTTTCGCCGACCGATAGCCGCGTGCTGCAAGCGTTGATCCCCGTGCCCCAGCAGGTCGAACGTTTCGTCCGCCTGCCGGGGAAGACGATCCGCTTCATCCCGGTCGAGGAGACGATCCGCCTCAACCTCGGCACGTTGTTCCCGGGCTTCGAAACGAAGGCCGCCGGCCGCTTCCGCCTGTTGCGCGATTCCGAAATGGAAATCGACGAGGAAGCGGAGGATCTCGTGCGCGTGTTCGAAAGCGCCTTGAAGCGCCGCCGGCGGGGCGAGGTGATCCGCTTGGCCTTCGACGCGGAAATGCCCGAGGATCTGCAGAATTTCGTGCTGAGCGAATTGGAAGTGAAGCCCGAGGATTGCTTCCGCCTGGGCGGCATGCTCGGCATGGCCGATTTGAAGCAGCTCGTGCTGTCCGAACGCGCGGATCTGCTGTTTCCGCCCTATAACCCGCGCTTCCCCGAACGTATCCGCGATTTCGGCGGCGATTGCTTCGCGGCGATCCGCCACAAGGATATCGTCGTCCATCACCCGTACGAGAGCTTCGACGTCGTCGTCCAGTTCCTGCGCCAGGCGGCGCGCGATCCGGCGGTCGTGGCGATCAAGCAGACGCTCTATCGCACGTCGGATAACTCGCCGATCGTGCGCGCTTTGGTCGAAGCCGCCGAAAGCGGCAAGTCGGTCACGGCGATGGTCGAACTGAAAGCGCGCTTCGACGAGGAAGCGAATATCCGCTGGGCGCGCGATCTGGAACGCGCGGGCGCGCAGGTCGTGTACGGCTTCATGGATTTGAAGACGCACGCGAAGATTTCCTACGTCGTGCGCCGCGAAGGCCCGGCCTTGCGATCCTACGTGCATTTCGGCACGGGCAACTACCACCCGATCACCGCGCGCATCTATACGGACCTGTCGTTCTTCTCCTGCGATCCGGGCCTGTGCTCCGACGCCGCGCGCCTGTTCAACTTCATGACCGGCTACGCCAAGCCCGAGGCGATGGAGAAGCTCGCCTTCGCGCCGCTGACCCTGCGCGCGACGCTGGTGAAGCATATCGACGCGGAGATCGCGCACGCCAAGGCGGGCCGCCCGGCGGCGATCTGGGCGAAGATGAACGCGCTGGTCGACGCCAGGATCATCGACAAGCTGTACGAGGCGAGCAACGCCGGCGTGCAGATCGATCTGGTGATCCGCGGCATTTGCTGTCTGCGGCCCGGCGTGAAGGGCATGTCGGAGAATATCCGCGTGCGCAGCTTGGTCGGCCGGTTCCTGGAGCACGGGCGCGTCGTGTGCTTCGGCAACGGGTTCGGCTTGCCGCATCCGGAATCGAAGCTGTTCATTTCGTCGGCCGATTGGATGCCGCGCAATCTCGACTGGCGCGTCGAAACCTTCGTGCCGATCGAAAACCCGACGGTTCACGAGCAGATCCAAGACCAGATCATGGTGGCGAACCTGCGCGACGTGGCGCAAACTTGGGTTCTCGATTCGGCGGGCGACTACAAACGCCTCGAATGCGGGGCCGACGCGTTCAGTGCGCACGAGTTCTTCATGACCAATCCTTCGCTCTCCGGTCGCGGCAAGGCGCTTCACAAGCCGGGCAAGGCCAAGGTCAAAACCAAACCGAAAGATTGAGATGGCGGTACGGCGCGCCACGTCCGGCGTCAGCATCGACAGGCGCCCCGTCGCGGTCGTCGATATCGGCTCCAACTCCATCCGTCTCGTCGTGTTCGACGGGACGAGCCGCGTACCCTTGCCGTTGTTCAACGAGAAGGTCCTCTGCGGCCTCGGCAAGGGGATCGAGCGCACCGGCAAGCTCGACGAAACGGGCGTCGAGCAGGCATTGGTCAATCTGCGCCGCTTCGCCGAGCTTGCGCGCGCGATGGGCGTGCGCCGGACCTATGCGCTCGCCACCGCCGCGGCGCGCGACGCCAGCAACGGCCCCGAATTCATCACGCGCGTGCGGAAAGTCACGGGGCTGCCCGTGCGCATCCTGTCGGGCGCGGACGAAGCGCGCATCTCGGCGCTGGGCGTGCTCGCCGGCACGCCGGGCTCGCAAGGCGCGATGGGCGATCTGGGCGGCGGCAGTCTCGAACTCGTGGCGCTGGGCGAAGGCAAGACGCGCGGCTATGTGACGCTGCCCTTCGGGCCGCTGCGCTTGAAGGAATACGCCGAAAAAGGCCGCGGGCGTCTTAAAGACATGATCGACGAGCGTTTGAAGCCGCTCGACTTCCTCGACAAGGGCCGTGACGCCGAATTCTACGCCGTGGGCGGCGCATGGCGCGCGATCGCCAAGCTGCATATGGCGCATGCGGGCTACGGGCTCGAGATCATCCACCACTATACGATCGCGCGCGATCGGGCGATCGACTTCCTCGAATTGATGGCGACGCAAAGCCGCGCCTCGCTCGAAGGCTTCAGCGGCATTTCGCGCAAGCGCTTGGAGACGATCCCGCTCGCCGCGACGGTGCTGGAGCGCGTATTGCGCCGGATGAAGCCCAAGACGCTGGTCTTCTCCGCCTACGGATTGCGCGAAGGCTGCCTCTACGATTCGTTGAGCCCCGCGTTGAAGCGGATGGATCCGCTGATCTCGGGTGTGGCCGCCATCGCCGCGCAGAACCGCCGCTATCACGTGAAGGCGGAAGAACTTCAGCGCTGGATCGAGCCGCTGTTCAAGGACAAATCGCGCGCGCGATTGCGCCTTGCGACGTGCCATTTGTCGGACCTCGCTTGGAGCGAGCATCCCGATCATCGCGGCGAGATCGCGTATCGGCGCGCACTCTATATGCCCGTCGCGGGCATCGACCATCCCGGCCGCGCTTATGTGGCGCTCGCTTTGTTCGCGCGGTACGACGGCGAGCCGGGCGGGGAAACCGCGCAGATTTCCTGGCGCATGCTCGACGAGGATTCGTTGCGCGAGGCGTTCCGCTTGGGGCTCGCGTTGCGGCTTGCCTATCGCCTGTCGGGCGGGGCGTCGGCCGTGCTCGCGCGCACGCGGCTCGTTATGGACGGCCGCGAGCTTATCCTCGAAGTGCCCAAGCGCGATGTCGGCATGGTGGGCGAGATGGTCGGGCGGCGGCTTGAATCCGTCGCTTCGGCCTTCGACAAGAAACCGCGTATCCGGCCGCGATGAAAACCATCCTCGCTCTGTTCGCCGCCGCGATGGCGTTGACCGCGTGCGCGCGCCCGAACCCGATCGCCACACCTTTGCGCGCCGGACCCTTCGGCGCGGTGCTGCTCGTGCCCAGCTGCGCGGGGCCCGGCGATCACATTACGCGTGCCGCGCAGGATTTGACGCAATCGGGTTTCGCGGTTGCCACGCTCGATTGGCCGTCGGGGGCTTGCCGGGCGGACGATGCCGCCGCGGGCGTGCCGGCGATCGAACGCGCCGTGCTGCGGCTTGCCGCCGTGCCGGGTGTCGATCGTACGCGGCTGCATCTGGTCGGCTGGGCGGAAGGCGGGGCGTCGGTCCTTGTCGCCATGGCGCGCACCGGCGTGCGTTCGGCCGCTGCGTTCTATCCTTCTTGCGCGGGGCTTCGCGAATGGCGCCCGACCGGCCCCGTGCTGTTGATGATGGGGGAAAACGATACCGTCGCCCCGCCGGAGACCTGCTTGGCCGCCGTCAGCCGCGCGCAAGACGCGGATAAGGTTTTGGCGGTCCGCTATGGCGGGGCCTCGCACGGGTTCGACGATGTCGGCCCCGGCTGGGCGTTTTGGCGGTCGAGTGCGGCCAGTGCCCATAACAAAGCCGTACGCGATGCGGCGTTTTCGGATTTACGCATCTTTTTGGATGCTTACGCGGCGAAGTGACGGTACCGGATGAGGTTTTCGGCGCCGGAAGCCTTGCCGAAAGCGGAATCCGAGCCTAATCTTATCCGCATCCCGTTTCGGGGAGAGGAACCATGGCCGCCAGTTCCATCGGCAATACGCAATATTCGCCCGCCAGCCAGCTGTCGTCGCTGGAAACGTCGCGTCCCGCGCCGTCGAGTGCGGATGCGTCGCCCGCCGAAGAAGCGCGCCCGCAGCTGGGTGCCGCCGCGCAGAACCTGACGGCGCCGCCGTCGGATTCCGGCCGCGGCCGCAACGTCGACGTCACGGCTTAAGTCGAAGCGACCGCCGTCGCGGCGCCGTCCAGGCGCATCAGCACGATCTTTTTGCCTTTCAGCGTGAAGCCGAGCCGGCCCGCCTTCATATCGAGGGCGGCTTCGCCGAACACTTCGCGCCGCCAGCCCTGAAGGGCAGGCACGTCGGCGACGTCGTCGGCCGCGATGCGCTCCAAATCCGCCGTGGTCGCAACGAGCTTCTGCGCCACACCATGTTCCTCGCATTTCATTTTGAGGAGCACTTTAAGGAGCTCGACCACGGGCCCGAGGCCCGGCGGCAGATCGGGCGATTCCGGCAAGGCGGGCGCTTTGTCGACCGGGGTGGCCAAGCCGCGCTTGACCGCTTCCATCATCTCCTGGCCGAGGCGGCCTTCGGTGAAGCCGCGATTGATGCCGCGCATGCGCGCGAGATCTTCCAGCGATTCCGGCGCGTGTGCGGCCACGTCGAGGATCGTTTCGTCGCGCACCACGCGGTTGCGCGGCGTGTCGCGGCGCTGGGCCTCGCGTTCGCGCCAGGCGCAGACTTCCTTCAGGATCGCGAGGAAACGCGGCTTGGCGCCGCGCGGCTTCATGCGCCGCCAGACTTCCTCCGGGTCCGCGCGATAGGTCGCGGGATCCATCAGGATCGCCATTTCCTCGGCGAGCCAGCCGGCACGGCCGCTTTGGCCGAGCTTGCGGGCGAGCGCCTCGTAGGCCGGGCGCAGATGCGTCACGTCCGACAACGCGTAGCTGATCTGCTTGGCCGACAACGGGCGTTGCGCCCAATCGGTGAAACGCACCGATTTGTCGATCCGCGCGCGGGCGAGCTGGGCGGCGAGGTTTTCGTAGCTGACCTGTTCGCCGAAGCCGCACACCATCGCCGCGACTTGCGTATCGAACAACGGGGCGGGGACGCGGCCGGTAAGGTTATGGAAGATTTCCAAATCCTGGCGCGCCGCGTGGAACACTTTGAGGACGGCCGGGTTGTCCATCAGCGCCAGCAGCGGCGAAAGGTCCAGCCCCGGGGCCAGCGCGTCGATCACGGCGGCATCGTCCTCGCCCGCGACCTGCACGAGGCAAAGCTGCGGGTAATAGGTCTTATCCCGCATGAACTCGGTATCGACGGTGACGTAACTGGACGCGGCCGCCTTGGCGCAGAACGCCGCCAGCGGGGCGGACTCGACGATCAATGTCATGTCCTTGTTTAACCTTGCGTCTTTGGCGCAACAAGAGGGGGCGTGGGGGTTGACAAGCGAAGCCCTTCATGGGCCATTAACGCCCGATTTTCAAAGGAGATTCGACGCGATGCACGCCTACCGTTCGCATACTTGCGGTCAATTGCGCGCCACGGATGTGGGCGCCCAGGTTCGCCTGTCGGGCTGGGTCCACCGCAAGCGCGACCACGGCAATCTCCTGTTCGTCGATTTGCGCGACCATTACGGCATCACGCAATTCGTGCTCGATACCGAAAACCCGGCGTTCAAAACGGTCGAAGCCTTCCGCCCCGAAAGCGTGGTGACGCTGACCGGCAAGGTCGTGGCGCGCGAGCCCTCGACCGTGAACCCGAAGCTGCCGACCGGCGAAATCGAAGTACGCATCGAAGCCGCGTTGCTGCAATCGGCCTCGGAAGTGCTGCCGTTCCAGGTCGCGCAAGAAGGCGATTACCCCGAGGAAATGCGGCTTAAATATCGCTTCCTCGATCTGCGTACCGAGCGTTTGCACGCCAATATCGTGCTGCGCTCGCAGGTCATCGCGTCGATCCGCCGGCGCATGATCGATCAGGGCTTCACCGAATTCCAGACGCCGATCCTGACCTCGTCGTCGCCCGAAGGGGCGCGCGACTATCTGGTGCCGTCGCGCCTGCATCCGGGCAAGTTCTACGCGCTGCCGCAGGCCCCGCAGCAATTCAAGCAGCTGCTGATGGTCTCGGGCTTTGATCGCTATTTCCAGATCGCGCCGTGCTTCCGCGACGAAGACGCGCGCGCCGACCGTTCGCCCGGCGAGTTCTACCAGCTCGATTTCGAAATGAGCTTCGTCACGCAAGACGACGTGTTCGCGGCGATCGAGCCCGTGCTCGGCGGCGTGTTCGACGAATTCTCGAAGGGCCGCAAGGTCACCAAGCCGCCATTCCCGCGCATCGCCTTCGACGATGCGATGCTGAAATACGGCTCCGACAAGCCCGATCTGCGTAACCCGCTGGTGATCGCCGATGTGGGCGAGGTCTTCGCAGGCTCCGACTTCAAAGTGTTCGCCGGTATCGTCGCGGGCGGCGGCGTGGTGCGCGCCATTCCGGCCCCCAAGACTGCCGATCGCCCGCGCTCCTTCTTCGACAAGATGAACGCCTGGGCGCAAAGCGAAGGTGCCCCGGGCCTCGGCTATATCGTGTTCGAAGGCGATACGGCCAAAGGCCCGATCGCCAAGTTCCTGAACGACGAACGCCTCGCGAAGTTGAAGACGCTGGCGGGCGTAGGGGCGGGCGATGCGGTGTTCTTCGTCGCCGACAAGAAGAAGCTCGCCGCCGCGAAGCTCGCGGGGGCCGCGCGCAAGAAGCTGGGCGAGGAGCTGGAGCTCATCAAGGAAGGCGAATTCCGCTTCTGCTGGATCGTCGATTTCCCGATGTACGAGCTCAACGAAGACACCGGCAAGATCGAGTTCAGCCACAACCCGTTCTCGATGCCGCAAGGCGGTCTGGAAGCGCTGACGACCAAGGATCCGCTGGAGATCAAGGCGTATCAGTACGACATCGTTTGCAACGGCGTCGAACTCTCGTCGGGGGCGATCCGCAATCACTTGCCGGAAATCATGTACAAGGCGTTCGAGATCGCGGGCTATAGCCAAGCCGACGTCGAAAGCCGGTTCGGCGGCATGCTCAACGCGTTCAAGTTCGGGGCCCCTCCGCATGGCGGCTCGGCCCCCGGTATCGACCGCATCGTTATGCTGCTGGCGGACGAGCCAAATATCCGCGAAGTCGTCGCCTTCCCGATGACCCAGGGCGCCGTCGATCTGTTGATGCAGGCCCCCAACTCGGTCGATCCGATCCGGTTGAAGGAGCTGCACATCAAGCCGGATCTGCCGCCGGTCAAAAAGAAGGATTGACCCCGGTACCTGGATAACCGGTCCGGAAAACGCCATATTGTTCGGGGAATGTCGGGTCATTCGGCATTCCCCCCGTTTTCCGGAGTCCCCATGCGCCTTCTATTCGCGTTCGTTGCGGCCCTGATCGGGTTCCTGCCGGGCATGGCGGCGGCGCAAAGCCTTGCCCCCCATCGCGCGGCGTATTCGTTGTCGCTGGGCGACAACAAGGGGCAGGTGGGCGCGCTCGAGGGCGCGTTGGTCATCGACTGGGCGGAAATGTGCGAGGGTTATACCCTCAACCAGCGCATGCGGTTCACGATGACGACGGCCGAGGAGGGGACGACCGAAAGCGACATCCTGTTCTCGTCGTTCGAATCCAAGGACGGCACGTCCTATCGCTTCACCTTGCGCACGGCGCGCGACGGTCAGGTCGTCGAGGAATTGAAAGGCCGCGCGACGCTCGATCCCGACAAGGGCGGCAAGGCGGTCTTCACCGAGCCCGAGACCGAGATGGAATTGCCGCCGGGCACGATGTTCCCGACCGCGCATGCGCTGCTGCTGCTCAATCTCGCCGAGGGCGGGGAGCGCGTGATTCTGCGCGCCGTTTTCGATGGCGCCACGCTGGACGGGGCGCTCGACGTGACCGCGATCTTCACCGACAAGCAGCCGGGGCAGATGCTGATCGGCGCGCAAACGCCCGAGATCGGCAAGCGCCCGGCGTTCCGCGTGCGCATGGCTTATTTCAATCCCGACGACAAGACCGGCACGCCGCAATACGAAACGTCGATGCGGATGCTCGATAACGGTGTGGCGGGCGACTACACGTTCGAGTATCCCGAGTTCACGATGAAGGCGAAACTCGAACGCCTGGAAGCATTGCCCAAACCGCGCTGCTGAATTTCACTGTTGATTTGGTGCAACGCCCGGCGCGCGTCCACGCGCCTGCGGCAAGATTGCACACTTTCTGAAAGTGAATTCCGTGAGACGTTGATTCGCGTCGCCGCGCGGGGAGTCCGCCGCGCGGTCGAGAGTGAAGTCAGCGCGAAGCGGAGGGGTTATGCGCAAAGAAGTTCTGAACACGACGAAGATGCTGGCCGTGACGGCGGCGTCGATCGTTCTTCTGGCGGCGGCGGGGGCCGGCGCCCAAGAAATTCGCGGCAAGCAGGCGGGCGATTTCAACGTTCGTGTGCGTGGCATCGCGGTGGTGCCGGACAACGGCGCGCGGCCGGTCAACAACGCGACGACGGGGGCGAAGGCCTCGACGCTGGAACGCGTCGATGATGCCGCGGCGCCCGAAATCGATTTCAGCTATTTCGTCACGTCGAACATCGCGTTCGAGCTGATCGCGGCCACGACACGGCATAAGCTGAGTGTCGGCGCGCCGTCGTTCAACAACGGCACCAAGCTCGGCAATGTCGGCGTTTTGCCGCCGACGCTGACGTTGCAATATCACCCGCTGCCGAAATCGACTTTCAGCCCGTATTTCGGTGCGGGCGTGAATTACACGTTCTTCTACAACGTCGAGCCGGACGTGGCGAACTTCAACGGCCTCAAGCTCAAGAACAATTGGGGCTGGGCGTTGCAGGCGGGCGTGGACGTGCTGACGACCGGCCCGTGGTCGCTGAATGTCGACGTGAAGAAGATCTTCCTGAAGACCGAGGCGACGGTGAATCTGAACCCGGCGACGGGCTTGCGCGTCGACGACGTGAAGCTCGATCCGTGGGTGTTCGGCGCTGGGATCGGCTACCGGTTCTGACGCGATCGGCGCATGCGCGTCAGGCGGCGGGCCACAGCCACGCCGCCCCGCGCACGCCGCTGGAATCGCCGTGTTTGTTGCGGACGAGCTTGGTGACGAGCTCGTCCGTGAACGTATGCGCCTTCATCACCGGCAACACATCGCGATAAAGCCGCGCGGCGTTCGACAGGCCGCCGCCCAGCACGATGGTTTCGGGATCGAAGATATTGGCGATGGTCGCCAGGGCCCGGCCCAGCCGGTCAATATAGCGGCGCATCGTGGCGTCGGCTTCTTTGTCGCCGGCGAGATCGGCGGCGACGATTTCCTCGGCCGACATTTTCTTGCCGGTATACCGAAGATGATCGGCGGCGAGCGCACCACCCGACAGATAGGTTTCGATACACCCCGTATGGCCGCAATAGCATTGCGGGCCGGGGCGTTCGTCCAGCCCGTCGATCACGCGCATCGCGGGCAGGGGATTATGGCCCCATTCGCCGGCGATCGCATTGGGCCCGCCGACCGGCCGTCCTTCGAAGACCAACCCGCCGCCCACGCCCGTGCCGATGATGACCCCGAAAACCGAGCGCGCGCCGGCCGCGGCCCCGTCCGACGCTTCCGACAGCGCGAAGCAGTCGGCGTCGTTGGCCAGGCGCACCGGGCGGCCGAGACGTTCGGACAGGTCGCGGTCCAAGGGGTGGCCGATCAGCCACGTCGAATTCGCGTTCTTAACCAAACCCGAGACCGGCGAGATGGTTCCCGGTATACCGACACCGACGCTGCCGCGCTGGCCAGTTTTGGCCTCCGCCCGTTCGACCAGCCCGGCGATCGCCTCGACCGTCGCGCGATAATCGCCTTTGGGGCTGGGGACGCGCTCGCGATGGACGATCGTACCGTCGTCGCTCAACGCCGCCAGCTCGGTTTTGGTGCCGCCCAGATCGATTCCGTAACGCATTCTACCGCCGTGCGATTTGGGGCTCCGGGCGGGTTTTACGCCGCCCGATTGCCGTGCTAAACCATACGCCGCCTCTATACCTTGAAGCGAACGCGCTCGCGAGCCCCTCCATGTCGAAGACCGTCCTGATCGTCGAAGATAACGAGCTCAATATGAAGCTCTTTCACGACCTGCTGGAGGCGCATGGCTACGCGACCCTGCAGACCAAAGACGGGATCGAGGCGATGAAGATCGCGCGTCAGAAGCGCCCGGATCTGATTTTGATGGATATTCAGCTGCCGGAAGTTTCGGGGCTGGAAGTCACCAAATGGCTGAAGGAAGACCCGGAATTGCGCGCGATTCCGGTCGTCGCGGTGACGGCTTTCGCGATGAAGGGCGACGAAGACAAGATCCGCCAGGGCGGGTGCGAGGCCTATATCGCCAAGCCGATTTCGGTCGCCAAGTTCCTGGAAACCGTTCAGCGCTTTCTGAACTGACCGGAACGGTACCGGAATGTCAGCCCGGGTCCTGGTCGTCGATGATCTCCTGCCGAACGTCAAGCTGCTCGAAGCGCGGCTGACGGCCGAGTATTTCAACGTCGCGACGGCGTTTTCCGGGCCCGAGGCGCTGGAAAAGGCGATCGCTGACCCGCCCGACATCGTGCTGCTCGACGTCATGATGCCGGGCATGGACGGTTTCGAAGTTTGCCGCCGCCTGAAGGCGGACAAGCGCACACGCCATGTTCCGGTCGTGATGGTCACGGCCTTGTCCGCCGCCGAAGACCGCTTGCGCGGCATCGAAAGCGGCGCCGACGATTTCCTGACCAAGCCGGTGCGCGATTTGGCGCTTTACGCGCGGATACGTTCGTTGGTCCGCTTGAAAATGTTGGGCGACGAATGGCGCCTGCGCTCCGTGACATCGGGCCAATTCGACATGCCCGATGGCGCCGATACGGTCGAGCGCGAATTGCCCGTCACCAACGCCAAGATCTGCGTCGTCGACGACATGCCGGGCTTGGCGCGCACGCTGGGCAAGGCGGTCGCGGGCGACAACTCGACGGTCGAACTCGTCGCCGATGCCGGTGCGGCGCGCGCGCTGGCGGAAAGCGGCACGTGCGACACGCTGCTGGTCAATACGCTGATGCGCAAGACCGACGGCCTGCGCCTCTGCGCGGAATTGCGGGCGAGCGAGCGCGCGCGCAACGTGCCCTTGGTCGCGGTGCTCGACGACGGCGACGATCCGCGTTTGGCCAAGGCGCTCGATCTGGGCGTCACCGATTATCTGCTGACGCCGATCGAGCCCAACGAATTGGTCGCGCGCGTGCGCACTCAAATCCGCCGCAAGCGCTATATGGACGCGCTGCGCGCCAATTTCGAACGCAACATGGCGCTGGCGCTGACCGACGCGCTGACGGGCCTGCATAACCGGCGCTATATGGAAGCGCATCTGTCCAGCCTCGTGCAGCGCGCGGCGCATTCGCGCCGGCCCTTGGCGTTGTTGATGATCGATATCGACCATTTCAAGACGGTCAACGACACCTACGGCCATCTGGCGGGCGACGAGGCGTTGCGCGTCGTCGCCAATCGTCTGCAACGCAATCTGCGCCCGTTCGACACCGTCGCGCGTTGGGGCGGCGAGGAATTCCTGGTCGTGATGCCGGAGGCCGATGCGAAGATCGGCCGCATGGTGGGCGAACGCTTGCGCAGCAAAGTGGCCGCCGAACGTATCTCGATCGACGGCAAAGACGACGGCGTCGAGGTGACGATATCGGTCGGCGTCTCGGCGACGGATGGCGGCTTGAGCGATCTGCCCGATCTGATCCGCGCGGCGGACGAGGCGCTTTATCGCGCCAAGCAAGGCGGGCGCAATCGCGTCGAAGGCCCACCGGAGGCGTGAGCCGCCGTGGTCAGTGCCGCCACATTTTCGCGGCGGACAGAATCAGCAAGACGGCGAGGAACGGCAGCAGCACGTTGCCGGGCACGCTCCCCAGCATGTAGCCGCCGATGAAGGTTCCCAGAATGGAACCGCCCATCATGTAAAAAACGAAGCCGCGGTTTCGGCCCAATACCGAGAAGGTCTGATCGCGGCTATATCGCGCGAAGCCGACCAGCATGGTCGGCAGGCTGACGACCAGGGAAAGACTGCCGGCGAGTTTTACGTCCGCGCCGAACAGTAGAATCAAGGTCGGAATCAGCAATTCGCCGCCTGCAACGCCCAAAAGCGCGGCGACGACGCCGATGCCGAAACCGGCGGCGACCCCGATCGACATGCGGTATCCGTCCGGAAGCGGCATTTGCCCGAATGCGGTCGCCTCGTGGCCGAACAGCAATATCGCCGCGATCGCGATCAGCATGATCGCGATGACCTTATGAAGGGCCGCCGACCGCAAACGCGTCGCCCATCCGGCGCCGAGCCAAGCGCCGGGAAGCGATCCCAGCAGTAAAGCAAGGATCGCATCCCAACGCTCGGCGATCGCGGAGAATGGAATCGTTTCCGCCCGGAATGGGAGCGCCGTCAGGACGACGATCAAACTCGTCGCCTTATTGACGATAACGGCTTCGAGCGCCGCGAAACGAAAATAGCCGATCAGCAGCGGAAGGCGGAATTCCGCGCCGCCCAGGCCGATCAACCCGCCGAGAACGCCGATCAGCGCGCCGCTGCCGATCGCGCTCGGCGCATTTCTGGTCGTCGTCATCGAACGGGATTCCTTCGTTATGTTCATAAGAATATAACGAAGTCGGAGCGCCACAAACGAAAAGCCGGGCCGTCAGGGACGGTCCCGGCTTTTACGCGAAGAAAGTAAACGCGGGCCCGAAGGCCGCGAGTTACTTGATCTTGCCTTCCTTGAACACGACGTGCTTGCGCGCGACGGGGTCGTATTTGCGCAGCTCAAGCTTCTCCGTGGTCTTACGCGGGTTCTTCTGGGTCACGTAGTAGTAACCCGTGTCCGCGGTGCTGTTGAGCTTGATGAGCAGTTGCTTGGACTTTGCCATGATCGCGTTCTCGAAATTGGGTGGCCCCGGAAAGGGCGGCAGGGCGCGGAACATAACCGCCTGTGCCGCAATGTCAAGCGCGGGGGAAGCGCCCTTGTTTCAGGGGTTTAACTGCGGTTTTCAGCGCGCCTCGGCGGCCAGTTGGACCGATTCGAGCGCGCGGGAGAACAAAGTGCGGTCGCGCAGCAGCGCTTCGGCGATACCCAGATCGCTTTCGCGGTTGGCGTTTTCGGGCGCGCAAATCTGGCGCAGGCGCCTCAAGCCGTCCATGTCCGAATGATCGGCGGCACGCCAGCGCACCATCACCTCGGGGCCGGTCGTGCGGCCCTGGTTGATCGCCTGGAGCGCCGGGGCGATCTGATCGTTGCCCGACGTGCACACGGCCGGTATCACGCCCAGATCGGCCAGCGGATAGCCCGTGGGGGCGTGGAAGCGCGCCCAGGTGATGACGAGCTCGCCGTCATTGGGCATCGGCACCAGCGTCTGGACCGACCCCTTGCCGAAGGACGTGGTGCCCACGACCACGGCGCGGCCGTTATCCTGCAACGCGGCCGCGACGATTTCCGACGCCGAAGCCGATTGCCCGTTGACCAGCACGACCAAGGGCACGTCCTCGCCGATGTCGCCTTGCTGCGCCGTCATCGATTGCAGCGCGCCGCGATGGCGCCCGCGCGTCGACACGATCGTGCCGCGCGCCAGGAACAGGTCGGAGACGCCGACCGCCTGATCGAGCAGGCCGCCCAGATTGCCGCGCAGGTCGAGCACGGCGCCGCGCAATTTCGGGCCGATCTCGGCCTTCGCGCGGCGCACCGCGTCGGTCAGCGTATCGGTCGTGCGCTGGTTGAAGCCGGTCACGCGGAAATAGGCGATATCGCCGTCGCGCCGATAGGTGACCGTCGGCGACACAATATGGCTGCGCGTCAGCTTGATTTCGCTGCGCGTCTCGGCCGGCGGGCGGCGAATTTCGATCCGCACCTCGCTGCCGATCGGCCCGCGCAGACGCGAGATCACGTCGCGCTCGGGCATGCCCAGAAAGGCGCGGCCGTCGGCGGCGACCAAACGATCGCCCACGCGGATGCCGCCGCGCGCGGCGGGGGAATCGGGCGTCACCGCATCGACGCGGACTTCGCCTTGCTCGAACCCCACGGTCACGCCGATGCCGCCGAATCCGTCGCGCGAAGCGCGCGCGTCGCGCGCACGGTCGGGATCGTCGTAGCGCGTATAGGCGTCGAGCGGGGCGAGCGCTTCGTCCATCACCGCGCGGAACACGCGCTCGTTCGGCGTGTCGCGCAATGTCGGCGAAATATTGCGGGCCGAGTCGATCGCGGCGGCGGTCAACTGGGCCCAGCGGAGCGCATCGTCGCGCCGGGGCAGATCGTAGCTCGCGGCGACGATGGCGCCGTCCATCACCTGCAATCGCGTATCAGTTCGTTTGACCGCGACGCGCTGATCGATCTTCGACAGCCCGTTCAAGCCGGTGCTCGCCAGCACGGGCATATCGATCGGCTGGATGTAGCGCACCGCGAGTTCGTCGTAAGCGCGATGGAAGAACTGCGTGGGCGAAACCTGGGCCGCACGCGGCGCGGGAACCGCCGCTTGTTCGGGGCGCACGGTTTCGCGCGGGCCGGCACAAGCGGTCGCGAACAGCACCAGCGCCGCCGCCAACACCCCCAGCCGCGAACGCGGCTTACGCAGAGAGGAGGGGCGATAGGCGGCGCGCATGTCTTGGGTCCGTTACGGTTTCTCGCGCTGCGCCCATAATACGCCGACCACGGCACCCTTGATCGGGCGCAGGAAGGCGAGGCTCAGCAGCGTCGTCAGCGGCAGCCACACCACCATGTGGAGCCAGATAGGCGGCATATAGGCGCGTTCCACGATCAGGATCAGCGGTACGATGATGTGGCCGACCAAGAAGATCGTGAAATAAGGCGGGGCGTCGTCGGCGCGCAGATCGTCGAGCGCCTCGCCGCAGGCGGCGCATTTCGGCGTCACGCGCAGATAGCCGGCGAAAACCGGACCCTCGCCGCAGGCGGGGCATTTGCACGCCAGACCGCGCCAGAACGACTTTGACCAGTCGCGGGCGGCGGGCGCTTGCAGATCGGCGGACATTCTTCCGAAACTCCTTCTCGAATGCACATCATATAGGCCGGACGGCGTCCGGCCACCCCTTCCGCCAAAGCATGGCAGAAAGGTCGCGCAGGCGCGGCAATCCGGCAACACTCCCCGGGATCGGAGAATGTATGCCGGAATTTACCTCTTTTTCCGGGGGAATTTCCCACGGCCCGAGGGGCGGCCGCCGCCATCGAGCAGATCGAAGGTCAGCGAGCCGGTCAATGCGTCAACTTCCCGCAGGCGGACATCGACCGCTTGTCCCAGGCTGAAGGTGCGCCGCGTGCGCGCTCCGCTCAGCACATGGCTTCGCTCGTCGAAATGATAGAAATCCTGGGGCAAAGCGCGCACCGGGACCAAACCGTCGGCGCCGATCTCGTCCAGCGTGACGAAGACGCCGAATTTCTGCACGCCCGAGATGCGCGCGGGGAAGGCGGCACCCTGCCTGTCGGCGAGATAGGCGGCCATGTAGCGCGCCATCGCGTCGCGCTCGGCGGCGACGGCCCGGCGCTCGGTCGCGGAGATATGTTCGCCCGCCTTCTCGAAATCGGGGACATGGCCTTCGGTCAACGCGCCGTCGCCCAGCTTCTCCGCGTCGATCAACGCGCGATGGATCAGCAGATCGGCGTAGCGGCGGATGGGCGAGGTGAAATGCGCGTAGCGCGCCAGCGACAGGCCGAAATGCCCGGCGTTTTCGGGGGCGTAGACGGCGAGCGATTGGCAGCGCAGCACCATCGTGTTGACCATGTGGCGCCACGGCTTGTCCGCCGCCCATTCGATGATGCGGCCGAAATCCTTGGGCCGTAGTGCGGTCTTGGCCAAATGAAAATCGAGGCCGTCGAGCACTTCGCGCAGCGCGTCGATGCGCGTTTCGGCCGGCGGCTCGTGCACGCGATACATGCACGGCCGGTTGCGCTTCTCCAACGTCTCGGCGGCGCAGACATTGGCGAGGATCATGAACTCCTCGATCAGCTTATGGCTGTCGAGGCGTTTGCGCGGCTTGATCGACGCCACACGGCCCAAATCGTCGATCTCGACCTTGCGTTCCTCGAGGTCGAGATCGAGCGCGCCGCGATCCTGGCGCGCTTTCAGCAACGCGCGATAGGCGGCGTAAAGCGGTGCGACGATGGGCGCCAACTCGTGCGGGCTCCCGTCGGCGATGTCCTGCACTTCCTCGTAGGTAAAGCGCTTGGCCGAGCGGATCAGGCCGCGGAAAAATTTATGCGCGATCTTGCGCCCGCTCGCGTCGATGCGCACGCGCACGCCCAGCACGGGCCGATCCTCGTTGGGGCGCAGCGAACACAGATCGTTCGACAGACGCTCGGGCAGCATCGGCACGACGCGATCGGGGAAGTAGCAGGAATTGCCGCGATCGTAGGCGTCGCGGTCGAGGGCGTCGCCCGGCCGCACGTAATACGCGACGTCCGCGATGGCGACGATCAATTCGAATCCGTCGGGGTTCTCGGGATCGGGGCGGGCATGGACCGCGTCGTCGAAATCGCGTGCGTCGATGCCGTCGATCGTCACGATCGGCAGATCGCGAAGATCGAGCCGGTCGCCGAGCGTGGCGGGCTTGGCGCGTTCCGCCTGCGCCAAGGCGGCGGGCGAGAAAACGGTCGGAATGTCTTGGCTGAAAATCGCGATCAGGCTCGCGGCCTTCGGATCGCGCTCGTGGCCCACGCGCTCCAAAATCTTGGCGCGCGGCAAGCCCAAGCGGCGCGCGGGGCTGACTTCCGCCAGCACCAGATCGCCCGGCTTCACGTCGTCGGGCGGATCGCCGACGAGACCGAACTCGACGCGCAGTTTGCGGTCGGTCGGGATCAAGCGCCAGCCCGCACCCACGCGGTCGAGCCTTGCGACCAAGCGTTCCGATTGACGATCGGCGATGCGCAACACATCCGCGAGCCAACCCCCATCTTCCTTGCTAGCGTCGTCGCGCTTCAGTCGCGCGAGCGCATGTGCGCCCACCGGCGGGACGGGATGCCCATGCGGCAAGCGCACGCGGGCGAGCGGGGCGGGGGCGTCGCCCTCCCAATCGATGGGCTTCGCACGCAACACGCCTTCTTCGATATCGGCTTCAACGATCTCGACCATTTGCGCGCCGACGGGCACGCCGTCGCGGCGCGGCAAGGCGACTTTGCCTTCGTCGAGCGAGATCAGATCGCCGTCGCGCAGCATGTCGCGCAGCAAGTTCTTCAGCGCATCGCGCGCCGGGCCTTTGAGGTGAAGGAACTTCGCCAAACGCCGCTTTTCGACGGGCTTGTTCGAATGCTTCAAGGTTTCGAGGACGCGTTCCTTCGTCGGCCAGGAACCGTCTTCAACCTTCGCCACGCTCAGCCTTCTTCGGCGGGGGCTTGAGCCTTCTTCGCCTTTTTCGCCTTAGGCGCGGCCTTCGCGGGCTTCTCGGCTTTCTCGGCCTTCGGCGCCTTTTCGGCCTTGGGCTTGGCGGCCTTCTTCGCGGCACCGCGCTTCACCTTGGGCCCGCCATTGGCGGCTTCGCGCGCCCGGCGTTCGGCCAGCAGCGCAACCGCCTCGTCCAGCGTCACCGTATCGGGCGAGCCGTCCTTGGGCAGGTTCGCGTAGGTCGAGCCGTGCTTCACGTAAGGCCCGTAGCGGCCGGCGGCGGCGGTGATCGGCTGGCCGTCATCGGGATGGTTGCCGACGACACGGCCCACCGGGCCCGCCGCGCGGCCGAAGCGCCGTCCGGTCGACGGTTGCGCCAGAATGTCGACCGCGCGGTTCAGCCCGATTTCGAGCGCGTCCTGCGTGGTCGGGATCGATTTGTATTTGTCGCCGTGCTTGATGTAGGGCCCGAAGCGGCCGAGGCCCGCGACGATCGGCAACCCGTCCGTCGGGTGCGTGCCGACGGGGCGGGGCAGGGTCAGCAGTTTCAGTGCCAGTTCGAGCGTCACGTCACCGGGATTGATGTCGCGCGGAATGGAGACGCGCTTGGGCTTTTCCTTCGCGCCGCCCGTGCCGAGTTGAAGATAGGGACCGTAAGGTCCGTTCTTCAGATGCACTTCCTCGTTCGTTTCGGGATCGACGCCGAGCACCTTGTTGGCGATGCCGCCCGCGGACGTGCCGTCGCCGTCGCCTGTATCGACGCTGAGCGGACGCGTGAAGCTGCATTCGGGATAACGCGAGCAGCCGATGAAGGCGCCGCGCTTGCCCAAACGCAGGCCCAAGCGGCCGTCGTTGCAGGCCGGGCATACGCGCGGATCGGTGCCGCCCGGCTTGTCGGGGAAGAAATGCGGGCCCAACGCCTCGTCCAGCGCGTCGATGACGTCGCGGATCTTGAGTTCCTTGGTGTCGTCGATCGATTTCGAGAACAGCGTCCAGAAATCGGTCAGCACCTTGCGCCAATCGGCGCGGCCGCCGGAAATCTCGTCGAGCAGATCTTCGAGCTTCGCCGTGAAATCGTATTCGACGTAGCGGCGGAAATAATGCTCGAGGAAGGTCGTGACGACGCGGCCGCGATCCTCGGGGATGAAGCGGCGCTTGTCGAGGCGGACATAGCCGCGCTCCTGCAACGTCTCCAGCGTCGATGCGTAGGTCGACGGGCGGCCGATGCCCAGTTCTTCCATGCGCTTGACCAGGCTCGCTTCCGAATAACGCGGCGGCGGCTGGGTGAAATGCTGCTCGGGCTTCACCGATTGGCGCGGGGTCGCGTCGCCTTCGGCCAAGGGCGGCAGCAGGCGATTTTCCTCGTCGTCCTCGGGCGAGGCGTCGTCCTTGTCCTCGCGATAGAGGGCGAGGAAGCCTTCGAACACGATGATCGAGCCCGTCGCGCGCAACGTCGTCTTGCCGTCCTTCGACACGAGATCGACGGCCGTCTGGTCGAGCTGCGCGCTTTCCATTTCCGAGGCGACCGTGCGGCGCCAGATCAGTTCGTAGAGTTTCAACTGATCGTCGGAAATATAGCGGCGCACATCGTCGGGGCGGCGCAGCAGATCGGTCGGACGGATCGCTTCGTGCGCTTCCTGGGCATTCTTCGCCTGGGTCTTCCACACGCGCGGCTGGTCGGGCAGGAATTTCTTCCCGTACTGGTCCGCGATCAGCGCGCGCGCAGCGCGCACGGCTTCCTGCGACAGCGTCACGCTATCGGTTCGCATATAGGTGATGAGGCCGACGGTCTCGCCGCCGATATCGGCCCCTTCGTAAAGCTGCTGGGCCAAGCGCATGGTGCGCGAGGCGCCGAAGCCGAGCTTGCGCGAGGCTTCCTGTTGCAGCGTCGAGGTCGTGAAGGGCGCCATCGGATTGCGGCGCGTGCGCTTTTTCTCAATGGAGCCGACGCGGAAGGGATCGCCCGCTTCGATCTTGGCGACGGCCGCACGCGCGGCGTCTTCGTTGGGCAGATCGAATTTGTCGAGACGCACGCCGTCGATATGCGTGAGCTTGGCGTCGAACAACTCGCCGCCCGGCGCTTTGAACGTGCCCGCGATCGACCAATATTCGCGCGCCTTGAAACGCTCGATCTCGTTCTCGCGCTCGCAGATCAAGCGCAAAGCCACCGATTGCACGCGGCCGGCCGAGCGACTGCCCGGCAGCTTGCGCCACAGGACGGGCGACAGGTTGAAGCCGACCAGATAGTCCAGCGCGCGGCGCGCCATATAGGCGTCGATCAGATCGCGGTCGAGGTCGCGCGGATGGCGCATCGCCTCCAAGATCGCGTTCTTGGTGATTTCGTTGAACACGACGCGTTTCACGTCGACGTTCTTCAGCTTCTTGGTTTCCTCCAGCACCTCTTTCAGGTGCCAGGAAATCGCTTCGCCCTCGCGATCGGGGTCGGTCGCGAGAATAAGGGTGTCGACGCCCTTCAGCGCCTTGACGATCTCGTTGACCGGCTTGCGCGCGCGGTCGCCGATTTCCCAGTGCATCGCGAATTCACGATCCGGCTCGACCGCGCCGTCCTTCTCGCGCAAATCGCGGACATGGCCGAACGACGCCAGCACCGTGTAATCGGTGCCGAGATACTTGTTGATCGTTTTCGCCTTCGCGGGCGATTCGACGATAACCAGCTTCATCGAGACTAGAAGGCCCTTCGTCCGGAGCCGGAGCCCGGACCGTCAGGCGCGCTTGGCGACCTTGTTACCCGGGTACCGCTCAATATGCCCAGCCAGCTCCAATTCGAGGAGGGCGGCCAGGATTGCGGGGGCGGACAATTGGCACTCGCGGACGATTTCGTCAACATTGGTCGGGACAGGGCCCAGCCGCTCGAGGATCGCAAGGCGGGCTTGTTCGACATCTTTATCCTTTAAATAAGAAAGGCTTGCGTAGAGTTCCTCGTGTTCTTTCGAGGGCTCTGCCAGCGACCGGCGCAGCACCACGTCGAGCACGTCTTTGGCCGTTTCGATCAACGTGGCGCCGTTGCGGATCAGGTCGTTGGTCCCCTTGGCGCGCGGGTCGAGGGGCGATCCGGGGACGGCGAAAACCTCCCGCCCATACTCGCCGGCGAGGCGTGCGGTAATCAGCGAACCCGAGCGCAAGGCCGCCTCGACCACCACCGTACCGAGCGTCATGCCGGCGACGATCCGGTTGCGGCGGGGGAAGTGGCGCGCTTGCGGCTGTATGCCCGGCGGCAGTTCGGAGATAAGCGCGCCGCCCTGGGCGATGCGGTCATAGAGACCCTTGTTCTCGGGCGGGTAGCAGACATCCACGCCGCCGGCCATGACCGCGACCGTGCCGGTGGCGTGTGCCCCCTTATGCGCGGCCGTGTCGATCCCGCGCGCAAGCCCGGAGACGACGCATAGCCCCGCGTCGCCCAGATCGCGGGCGAGATCCTCGGCGAGGCGCAAGCCGTTGAACGACGCGTTGCGCGCCCCGACGATGGCCACACTTGGTTTGGACCAGAGATGCGGATGGCCGAGCACCGCGACCAAGGCGGGCGCGTCTTCGGCCTCGCGCAACAAGGCGGGGTAGTCGGGTTCGCAAGAAGCGATCAGCTTGGCGCCGAGCTTGCCCAGCGTTTCGATCTCGCGCGCGGCGTCGGCGGCCGCAAAAACCTTGAAGCCGCGCTTGCCGCCGCGTTTGGCGAGATCGGGCAATGCGTCGAGCGCTTCCTGCGCCGAGCCGTAGCGTTGCAGCAATTGGCGGAATGCGATCGGCCCGACATTCTCGGACCGGTAGAGGCGCAGCCATAGGCTGCGTTCGGCGTCGCTCAATTGCTTTGCGGCCATGCGCTTGTTAAAGCGCGGCCGCGCGTCGCGGTCAACCGGAAGTGTTCGTGTCTTTTTTCTTCGCGCCGATCTTCGGTTCCTCGCCCTTCAGCAGCCGCGCGATATTGCTATGGTGTTTGATCCACACCAGCACGGCGAGGAAGGCGGCGAAGAACGCCATTTGCAGATCGCCGATGCGCTCCACGCCCGGTGCCCAGATCAACGGCAGGAAATAGGCATAGACCGGGGCGAGGGCGACCGCGACGAGCGCCGAGAGTGATGAATAGCGGAAGATCGCGGCGACCAGCGCCCAAGTGAGGCACGCCGCGATCCCGACGGGGAAATCGGCGGCGAGCAGCGTGCCGAGTGTCGTCGCCACACCCTTGCCGCCCTTGAAGCCGAGCCACACGGGGAAGAGATGCCCGAGCATGGCACCCGCACCGGCCAGCAACGCCGCATCTGGGCCCCAGAAATAACGCGCGATCAAAACCGCGATCGCGCCCTTGCCGCCGTCGAGCAGCAAGGTCGCCAACGCCAGCGGCTTGTTGCCGGTGCGCAGCACGTTGGTCGCACCAATGTTGCCCGAGCCGATTTTGCGGATATCGCCAAGACCGGCGGCGCGCGTCAGCACCAACCCGAACGGGATCGAGCCGAGCAGATAGCCGCCGATGATCGCGGCCAAATAGAACGGCCACGCATGGATGAGGAGCTGGGGTGCGAACACGATGTCAGACTTTATACACGGTCAGGCCGCCGCACACCGTACGCAAAACGCGTCCTTGCACCAGCCGGTCGTCGAACGCCGAGTTCTTGGATTTCGACAGCAGTTTCTTGGCGTCGACCTTCCACGGCGTGTCGGGATCGAAGACCACGAAATCGGCGTGCACGCCCTTGGCTAGCCGTCCGGAAGACAGGCCCAGCAGCTTCGCCGGACGCGCGGTCAGCAAATCGAGGGCGGCGAGCAGCGTGAGTTCGCCCTTATGGACGAGTTCCAGCGTGATCGGCAGCAAGGTTTCGAGGCCCACGGTCCCGAACGCGGCCTGCGCGAAGGGCAGGCGCTTGGAGTCCTGATCATGCGGCGCATGGTCGGAAACGATCGCGTCGATCGTGCCGTCCTTCAGTGCCGCGACGACCGCGCGGCGATCGTCCTCGGTGCGCAAGGGCGGGGCGACCTTGCTGAAAGTGCGATAATCGCCGACCGCGAGTTCGTTCAGCGCGAAATAATGTGCCGCCGTATCGCAGGTGACGTTGAGCCCGCGCGCTTTGCCCTCGCGGATCACGCGCAGCGATTCGGCCGTGGTCACGCAAGGGATATGCAAGCGCCCGCCGGTCAACGCGACGAGGCGTAGATCGCGTTCGATCTGCATGATCTCGGCCGCCGCCGGAATGCCGGGCAGGCCCAGGCGGGTCGAGATCTCGCCCTCGTTCATGCTACCGCGCGACAGCGTGGGCTCTTCGGGATGTTGCAGGATCGGCTTGCCGAAGACCTTCGCGTAGGACAAGGCGCGGCGCATCAACTGCGCGTCCTTGGTCGCTTGCGTCCCGTCTGTGAAACCGAGCGCGCCGGCTTCGGCCAGCAGGCCGAGCTCGGTCATTTCCTTGCCCTGAAGCCCTCGCGTCAGCGCCGCGTAGGTTTCGACGCGCACGAGGCTCGTTTCGCGCGCGATACGCGCGACCGATTCAACCAGCGCCGCGTCGTCGATCGCGGGATGCGTATTGGGAAGTGCCACCATCGTGGTGACGCCGCCAGCGGCGGCGGCGGCGGACGCGGTCGAGATCGTTTCCTTGTGCTCGTCGCCCGGCTCGCGCAACTGCACGCGGATATCGACAAGACCGGGGGCGAGGCATTTGCCGCCCAGATCGATCGTCTCGATCCCTTGGGCGGCGACCGCGCCGGCCTTAGAAAGATGCGCGCCGATATCGGCGATCATGCCGTCGCGCGCGACCAAACCGCCGGGCGCGTCCATGCCGGTCGCGGGATCGAGCAAGCGCGCGTTGACGTAGGCGAGCGCGGGGCCGCCGCGCCCGCCGGGCGTGCGGCCGGCGATGGCACCTTCGGGGAGTCTCATTTGCCGTTCCCCTCGGTGTTGGAGAGCAGATTGCGGGTAAGCACGTCCAGGCACGCCATGCGCACGGCCACGCCCAGTTCGACCTGTTCGCGGATCAGCGAGCGATCGACGTCGTCGGCGACTTCGGAGTCGATTTCCACGCCCCGGTTCATGGGGCCGGGATGCATGATCAGCGCGTCGGGCTTGGCGACCTCCAGCTTCTGGTAGTCGAGGCCGTAATGGCGGAAATATTCGCGCACCGACGGCACGAAATTGCCCTGCATGCGCTCGGTTTGGAGGCGCAGCATCATCACGATGTCGACGTCGGCCAGACCCTTCTTCATGTCGTGGAAGACTTCCACGCCCATGCGCTCGATCTGCGAGGGCATCAGCGTCGGCGGGCCGACGACGCGCACGCGCGCCCCCATCGTGGACAGCAGATGGATGTTCGAGCGCGCGACGCGGCTATGCAGGATATCGCCGCAGATCGCCACCAGCAGCCCTTCCAGGCGCTTCTTGTGGCGGCGGATGGCGAGCGCGTCGAGCAGCGCCTGCGTGGGATGCTCGTGCGTGCCGTCGCCCGCGTTGATGACCGCGCAATCGACCTTCTCGGAAAGAAGTTTTACCGCACCCGAGTCAGCATGGCGGACGATCAGCACGTCCGGCAGCATGGCGTTTAGCGTCGTCGCCGTGTCGGTCATCGTCTCGCCCTTCTTGATGGACGAGGCTTCGGCCGACATGTTCACGACGTCGCCGCCCAGGCGCTTGCCGGCGAGTTCGAACGAGGTGCGCGTGCGCGTCGAATTCTCGAAGAACAGGTTGATGATCGTGCGCCCGCGCAGCAGGGTCGATTTCTTTTCCCTGGCGCGGTTTTGCTCGACGTAGGAATCGGAAAGGTCGAGGAGGAGGGTGATCTCCTCGCGGGAAAGCCCCTCGATACCCAGCAGGTGTCGGGGGCGGAAGCGCGTCGGCGCTAACTGGACGGCGGACATTAAAGCGGCGTTATAAGCGTGCCCCCGGCCCCCCGCAAGGCGGCTGCGCGAACCGCGCCAAAACCCCGGAATTCCGCTAATCTGCGGTTAACCGATCCGGTGGATAATTCGGATCGGTTTCCACGACTCGCGAGAGCCCAGCCCATGACGGTCGTCCGCGATACGCCGCCCAAGACAGGCCGTAAAGATATCGGCATCGCGCCGGAATCCGCGACGGCCGCCCTCGACCGGTTGCTGGCGATCGCGGAGAACCAGCACCAATCGCCCAAAGCGAAAGCCAAGCTGTCGCGAATGCTCGCCGACGAGCTGTCGCAATCGGTCGGGCGGCATTTCCAAGCGCTCGACATCGCGCCTTTCGACGGCGCGAAACCGAAGCGCTAACGCAATTCGATCTCGAAAATCACTTTGGTGAAATCGTCGATCAGCGCTTCGGCACGCAAGGTCCAGGGGCCGGGCAAGGCCAAGGCCGCTTCGTCGATCCCGTAATAACCCGGTCCCAGGATCGCCGGCTGGCGGCGCAAACCTTCGATCCCGGCGGCGGACGACTTTAGCTCGATCTCGAATTCCTTTGGCGCAACCGGCGCGTTGCTGGCGTCGAGCAAACGCATTTCCAGGCGCGTACCCGACGCTTCGATCCACAGCATGCGGTTCGCCTGCGTGGCGATCAGCGACAAGCCGCTGCGTGGCGCATGCGTCTGCGCATGATCGTGATCGTGGCCGCCTTGCCCGTGCAGATGCACGGCGGGCGGCGTGTGAGTCAGCATCGCGGTCGCGCCGACCAATGCCAGACCGAAAGCAAGATCGAGTTTGAGATTGCGACCCAGCGCTGCGGGATCGCCCGCCTTGGCCTGCGGCACGGCGCGTTGGCGGTTATGCGCGGCGATGGCGATGAGCCCCGCGAACAACGCCGCCTTGATCGCCATCAGCGCCGCGTATCGGCCAAGCTCGCCTTCCAAACGCGGCACGCCCAGCCACATCGCGCTGACAGCGACAATAACGACGGCGGCGATTCCGGCGGGCGAAAATGCCGTGCCCCAATGCGCGGCCGTGACCGGGCTGTTTCGCACGGCATGGAACAGCGGCACGAACGCACCGAGCCAGAACAACGCCGCGACGCTGTGCAGCGTTTGGACGGCTTGGATCGGCATTCCGCCGGCGGTCGCGTGGCCGGTCAAGGCGGTGCCAAGACCGGCGAGGATCAACGCCCCGAACGCCGCGATCCGCTTGGGCACGAAAGCCAAAGCGATACTAATCAGCATCGCGATCGCGGCGGGGCCCGCACTCGAATGCCAGCCCGCGCGCCAGGCTTGCGCGGTCCAGGGCGCCAAATCGGCGATGCGTGCTCCCGCCATCGCGGGCGACAAAGCGGCGGCGGCGAATGCGACGAAAAGCGCTGCACGGATCGCGCGGCGCGGCCCTTCGCGCGATCCCGCATTGACGAAGGCGAGAAAAGCGAGCCCGCCGACGCCGATCGCCAAAGCAAGATCGCGCGCGAAGCGCACGAACATCGCGATGGGCGTGCGCGGATCGAACGCATGCGCGCCGGAATCCGGCGGCGGGACGGGCAGGGCCGCATCGCCGATCGCGAAACTGATCGTGCCGGCGATGGGATGCGTGTCGGCGGACGCGACGCGCCACACGAGATAATAACCGCCCGCCTTCAGATCGACGGGCAGGTCGACGACGATGCGGTCGTTCTCGGCGCGCGCGACGAGCTCTTGCTGGATACCGGGGCCGACCAAGCGGATCGCGGCGGGTGTCACCGGTTCGTTGAAACGCAGCGCCGCCGAACGGGGCGCGTCGGTCAGACGCGCCCCTTCAGCCGGTGCCGTTTCCAGCAGCACCGCATGCGCTGCGGCTTGCCCGGCGGCAATCAGCAGCCAAGCGGCGAGGATGGAAACGAGGAACCGCATCTTACGGCTTCGGCGTCAGGCGCAGCGCCGGCGACGGATATTTCAGATCGTTGGACGATTGACCCGCGGCCGGGATTTCGATCCAGCGATCCACACCCTTTTCGCACTCGGCCACGGTCGGGAAATAGACGACCGTGTTCGGCGTGTTGGGCAGCGCGCCGCGGAACACGAACTCGTCGTAATGTTCGTCGAGCAGCTTGCCGCCGCTCCACAGAACTTCGGTCACGCCTTCGGTGATCTGACCGCCATGGCCGTCGCTGATCGGCGTGGCGAGCTTGCCCTTGGTCGTGGAGAGCTGCCAGCCGGGTTTGGGCATCGGCTTCACACTGACCATGCCGTCGGGAATTTTCACGCGCACGGCGGTGATGGCCGAACCCGAGCAGCCATGCGGCACGCGCAGCACGGCCTTATAGGTCGAACCGGCGATGGCTTGGCCCTGTTCGAGGGTGATATGCGCCGAGGCGGGAGCGGACAACGACAGGAGAGCGGCCGCGCACGCGGCCGCGAGGATGTTCTTCGACATTCGGAAAGACTCCGGATCTTGAGAAAAAGCGAAAAAGGTTTCTCAGGCCGGAGCTGGGGGGCCGCGCGCGGGCGGGTTGACGAAATCCGATTGCGCGTCGATGCGTCTTTGCGCAGGCGCGTAGACGACCGGCGTCCAAAGCAACGCGACCGTCAGCGACGGATCGCGCGGCTTCAACGCCATCGGATCGGGGATATGGCAAAGCGGGCAGCTCTGCGCGATCAGGGCGGGATCTTGCGTTTCGCCGGTATCGACGACGCAG
This sequence comes from Alphaproteobacteria bacterium, assembly GCA_017308135.1. Taxonomy (NCBI): domain Bacteria; kingdom Pseudomonadati; phylum Pseudomonadota; class Alphaproteobacteria; species Alphaproteobacteria bacterium. Next base: position 377,886 of record JAFKFM010000008.1, on the reverse strand, counting down.
AACGCCGAATGGTCGAGGCCACCGGCGCGCGCGGGAACCGTATGCGCCACCGCCATCAGAATCTGGACAAGCAGCGCCAGAGCCGTGGCGTAGAGGCCCAGTTCGCGCGTCCAGAGGCGGCGGAACGGATTCATGCGGCGGAACGTTTCCCTTGGGGAAATGTTCTAGCGGGAGACTTCGCGAAATACCAGAAGCGCCGTCGCCCAGAGCCCGCCCGCCAACAGCGCGGCGGCGGCAATTCCCAGCACCAGCGACAATCTGCCGCGCAGCAGCAGCGCTGCGATCATCGCCATCACGCCGACCAGCAACAGAATCGGCCCGCCGAAATCCGGCGTCAGCAGCAGGCTCAAACGATGCCCCGGCCGCGCAACGCGGCGCGTTCGTCGGCGTCGAGGCCCAGCAATTCCGCCAGTACTTCGTCGGTATGCTGGCCGCACACCGGCGGGGCGCGGCGATAGCTGGGCGGCGTCTTCGACATTTTGATCGGGCTGGCGATCAGCGGCACGTCGACGCCCGACGCGTGCGGCATCGTGATCTTCATGCCGCGCGCGAGGACTTGCGGATCCTCGAAAACTTGGCCGATATCGTTGACGGGCGAGCAGGGCACCCCCGCTTTGGCGAGACCTTCGACCCAATGCGCTTGCGGCTTGGTGCGCATGAACGCGTTGACCAAGCGCACGATCTCCTGGCGGTTGGCGACGCGTTGCGGATTGGTCGCGAAGCGCGGATCGTCGGCCAGCGCGCCGTGCCCTGCGAATTCGCATAGCTTGCGGAATTGGCCGTCATTGCCCACGGCCAAGATTACGAACCCGTCGGCGCATTCGAAAACTTCGTAGGGCACGATGTTCGGATGCGCGTTGCCTTGGCGCTTGGGCACTTTGCCCGAGACGAGATAATTGAGACCTTCGTTGGCGAGCCACGAGACTTGCGTGTCGAGCAGCGCCATATCGATCTGCTGGCCTTCGCCCGTGTTGTCGCGATGGCGCAACGCCGCCAGGATCGACACGGCGGCGTACATGCCGGTCATGATGTCGGCGATGCCGACACCGACCTTATGCGGCTGGCCGCCGGGCGTACCCTCGGCCGGGCCGGTGATCGACATGATGCCGCCCAAACCTTGCGCCAGCATGTCGTAGCCCGCGCGCGGCGCATAAGGCCCGGTCTGGCCGAAGCCGGTGATCGAGCAATAGACGAGGCGCGGGAATTCCGCCGACAGGGTTTGGTAGTCGAGCTCGAATTTCTTCAGATCGCCGGTCTTGAAATTCTCGATGAACACGTCGGACTTCGCGATCAAGCGCTTGGCGATCGCTTGGCCTTCCGGCTTCGAGAGATCGAGGCTGATCGAGCGTTTGTTGCGATTGGCGGAGAGATAATAAGCGCTCTCGCTGGTCGCCTTGCCGTCCTTGCCGGTGACGTAAGGCGGGCCCCATTTGCGCGTATCGTCGCCGGCCCCCGCGCGCTCGATCTTGATCACATCGGCGCCGAGATCGCCGAGGAGCTGCGTGCAGGTGGGGCCCGCGAGAATACGGGTGAGGTCGAAGATGCGGATTCCGGACAGGGGCAGGGCGGTCATGGCGGCGAACCATGCCGCCCCGCTTGCGCGCATGCAAGTTCGATCACACCGGTGCCGCGCGGCCGAGGATGAGCTGCGCCGCTTGGCCGAACGAGGTCGGCCAGGTCGGCGTTTGCGGCAGGCCTGCGAAGCGGCGGAAATCCGCATCCTCGCCCTCGATCGCGTCGGCGACGATCTGGCCCGCCAGCGTGGTCAACGCCACGCCATGGCCGCAGAACCCGACCAGATGGATCAGGCCCTCGCGATCGGCGAAGCGCGGCATGCCGTCGGTCGTCACGTCGACCAAGCCGCTCCACGCGCGCGCGATCTTCGCCTGCGCCAGATCGGGCAAGGCTTTGCGCAGCGCCCGGCGCAGCCAAGTTTCGGCGAGCGGCGGGTTGCCGCGTCCCGGCCATCCACCGGCACCGAATTGCAAACGCCCATCGGCGGTGCGGCGCATATAACGTAGCGCCGGGCTGGTGTCGTACGCGGCCCCGGTCGCCCAGGCGGGGAACTTCGCCAGCGGGGCCGTTTCCAGCATGAAGGTGCGCACGGGGGCGAGCAGGCGGTCGGTACCCGCTTCGAGCCCCGGCAGATCGACATTGGCGGCGAGCACGACGCGATCGGCGATCACGTCGCCCTTGGTGGTGGCGACACGCCATTTGCCGTTGTCGCGCGCGATCCCGGTCGCGGGGCGGCGCTCGTGCAAGCCCGCACCCGCCGCCTTGGCTTGCGCCACCAAGGCCGCGACGTATTTCACCGGATCGATCGAGAAGGCGCGCTTGTCGATCAACGCGCCGTACCCGGCGAGACCGGGCAATGCGCGCTTGAATGCGGCGGCGTCGAGAGTCGCCGTCGCGTCGTCGCCGAAGACATTGCGGCGCAATTCGGCCTGACGCGCGAGACGCGGCAGATCGGCTTTCGTCGCGGCGACGACCGCGACATGGTCGCGGATATCGCAGGCGTTGCCCGCGAGGGCGCGCACCTTGTCGAGCCCGCGCAGGCTGATTTGCCACAACTCGCGCGCGCGGGTTTCGCCGAACTCGGCGATCATCGCGGCGGGATCGGCGGCGAAGCCGGGCAGCACTTGGCCGCCATTGCGGCCGGAGGCACCGGCCCCGGCGCGCGTCGCTTCGAGGATGGCGACGTCGTAGCCGCGCTTGGCGGCGTGAAGGGCCGTCGACAAACCGGCATAACCGGCGCCGACGACGCAGATTTCGGTACGAAGGGAAGACATGACACAACAATTCCGGCGGCCGGCCCGATCGGGGCCGTCCGCTGCTTTTCGATAAAGGGATGGATCGAGGGTGCGCGTGAACGCGCGCTATTCGAACGCGCGGACGCTAACGGTCCGGTTCGGGCGAATAGGCGGCGCGCGATGCGACATCGCGCATGAAACGATCGAACATGAATTTGTCGGTCGACATGATACGAAACCTCAACGACCGATATAGTGAAGCGGCATTGTGACAACAATGCGGTCGGCGATAAGATATTGAATAGACGGCGGAATATCAGGCCTGACGAAGTTTCGTTTGCGTGGCACCGCGATCGCGTTCGAAAGTCGCTTCCGACATGGACATTCCGACCGATCCCGCCTTTTACGCCGTCGCATTCACGACGATCTTCGTCATCTCCTTCTTCAAGGGCGGTTTCGGCGGCGGCTTCGCCACGCTCGGCATTCCGTTTTTGGCGTTCGTCATGTCGCCGATCGACGCCGCGATCATGATGGCGCCGCTGGTCGCGTTCATGGACGTGTTCACGCTGAACTCGTTCCGGCGCGCGACATGGAGCTTGCCCGATCTCAAGTTTCTGATTCCCGGGCTGCTCGTCGGGCTGGCGATCGGCTTTTTGGCGTTCGTCTATGTCGATCAGCATCTGATCGAGCTTGCCATCGCGGCGATCACGCTGATCTTCACGATTCGCTGGTTTCTGGGCGGCGGAAAATCGAACGTCGCGCCGATCGCCGCATCCTTGCGCAACGCGATGCCGTGGGGCGCGATGGCCGGGTTCACGACCTTCGTCGCGCATTCGGGCGGGCCGCCTTTGAACATCTACATGCTGCGTCGCGGCCTCGACAAAACCGTCTATGCCGGCACGTCGGCGGTGTTCTTCGCGGTCGGCAATGTGCTGAAGCTGCCGCCCTATCTTTATATCGCCGGTTCGACGCCGCATCTGCTGTGGATGGCGCTGATCCTGTCGCCGTCGGTACCGCTGGGCGTGTGGCTGGGGCGCAAATTCCACGACCGGCTCGACGGACCGCAGCTCTACCGGATCTGCTACGTGCTGCTGTTCCTGGCGGGCTTGAAACTCGCCTATGACGGAATCGTCGGCGTCTTTGGCTGAGCCCTAATCGTCATCCCGGGCAAGCGCGGCGAAGCCCGCGCGCGACCCGGGATCCCGGCTCTCGCGGTGCTCGGCCGGGATGACGCAAACGTCAGAAATCGCGGTTGGTCGCGAGGCGCATTTCCTCGATATCGAGTTCGCGCAGCAGCTTGTGCAGCACGCCGTCGCCGATTTCGCGCTCGCGGCGCAGCTTCAACAGACGTTTGCGTTCGGCCGCCAGCAGCGCCTCGCGCACATGGCGCGCCTGGGCGCGGGCTTGCGCGAAATCCAAATCGTCCTGCGTCGGCGCCTGTTCCAGCAAGCGCGCCTGATAGATGCGCCGCAGCGTCGGCGCCAAATCCAGTGCCACAATATCGTGCTGCGCTTGATCTTCGAGCTCGGTCAAACCCGCATGCGCCATTTTGCGTCGCGCGGTTTCTTCTTCGGCTTCCTCGTTGCGGTCGCCGCCGAATTTGAGCATGCGGATCAGGGGCCCCAGCGTCGTGCCTTGCACGATCAGCGTGGCGAAGATCACCGCGAAGGAGAGGAACACGATCAGGTCGCGCGCCGGGAACGGCTCGCCCGCCGCCGCGAAATGCGGGATCGCTTGCGCGGCCGCGAGGCTGACCACGCCGCGCATGCCGCACCAGCCGATGATGAGCGTCATCGCGACCGGCGGCTTGGGCTCGATACGGCGCACCGCTTCGAACAGATGCGGGACATAGGCGTTGGGGAAGACCCAAAGCATCCGGATGACGATCGCGGCGACCGAGATCGCGCCTGCCCAGGTCATCAGCTCGGTCATGGAATAGGCGCTCAAGCGGCCGAGAATGCCGTCGAGCTCCAATCCGATCAGGATGAACACGATGGCGTTGAGCACGAACACGACCGCGCCCCACACCATGTTGCTTTGCATGCGCGCTTCGGCGCTGGCGAGTTCGGGCACGTGCCAGCCGATCACCAGGCCGGCGGCGACGACCGCGAGAACGCCCGAGACATGGATCTGCTCGCCCAGCAGGAAGGCGACATAGGGAATGATGAACGAGGCGACGATCTGCAACAGCGTTTCGTCGAGCCGTTTCATCACCGCGACGGCGCCGAATCCCAACGCGACGCCCAGTCCCGTCCCGCCGGCGGCGTAGATCGTGAACGTCGCCGCCGCTTCCCAGACCGAGAACGTGCCGGTCAACACGGCGGCGAGCGCGAATTTGTAGAGCACAAGGCCGGTCGCGTCGTTGACGAGGCTTTCGCCCTCCAGGATCGCGACGATGCGCCTTGGCAGTTTCAACCGCTCCATGATCGCGGCGGCCGCGACCGCATCGGGCGGCGAGACGATGGCGCCGAGCAGGAACGCCGCCGCCCAGGGCACGTCCGGCACCAGCCATTTGAACACGAGCCCGACGCCGAGCGTCGTCGCGAAGACGAGGCCGATCGCGAGCAGCAGGATCGGCCTTATATACATGCGGAAATCGCGCCACGATGTGTAGAAGGCCGAGGCGAACAGCAAGGGCGGCAGGAACAGCGCCAGCGTCAGTTCGGGGTCGAGGCGCACATCCGGCAGGCCGGGCACGAAAGCGAGCCCCATGCCGGCGAAGACCAGCAGCACCGGGTAGGGCAGGCGCAGCACGTCGGAAAAGCGGCCCAACGCGACGGCGACCGCCAGCATGATCAGAACGATTTCGAGCAACGCCAAAGGAAAGCCCCTGATAAACTCGGTGCCATGACCGACCGCCTCGACTCTATCCTCGATTTTCTCGCTCTCGTCGACCGTTTCAAGAAGGTCGAACGCCGTGCGTTGCTGGGCGATATGTCCCGGCGCGAGAATTCGGCCGAGCATTCCTGGCATATGGCGTTGGTCGCCATGGTTTTGGCGCGCGAAACCAAGTTCACCGGCGATCTTGCCCGGATGCTGTCGATGGTGCTGGTCCACGATTTGGTCGAGATCTATGCGGGCGACGCCGGAGCTTACGACGTCGCCGCGCGCGCGGCGGCCGCGGCGAAGGAAGACGCGGCCGCCAAAAAGCTGTTCGGATCGCTACCGCCCGATTTGGGCGCCGAGTTCGACGGTTTGTGGCGCGAATTCGAGGCGAAGCAAACGCCCGAGGCGAAGCTCGCCAATGCCTGCGACCGGGTGCAGGGGTTCCTGCAATCCTATTTGTCGGAAGGCCTGTCCTGGGCGGAGATCGGCGTTACCCGCGACCAGACGCTGGAACGCACGCGCCCCGCGCGCGAGGCGCATCCCAAGATCGAAGAGCTGATCTTGCGCATCTACAAGCGCGCCGACGAAGGCGCGTTCTGGGATGCCTCGGGCAAAGCCGTCGGGCGCGGGAAGGGTGTTGCGCGATGACGGATGCGCCCGAACGGATCGAGCTTCGGCTGCACACGGTCCGCCAGCTTTTCCAAAGCCTCGATCCCGCGCCGTTCCACGACAAGGACCTCGATCCCGACGCCGTCGCCTATATCGTCGGCCGGGCGCGCGATCTGTCGCACGACGCGGCCCTCGAACTCGCGATCGAGTTGCCGTCGGCCGAGGCGGAGAGCGAGGAGGTGCGCGGCCTCGAAACCGCGATCCGCGCCTATTTCGAATGGCGCGAGGAGATGGCGTGGCGCGATCTGCGCCTGCGGCTGGCGGAAGGCCGCCAAGCCTTTTTCATGGGCTTGATGTTCCTCGCCGCGTGCACGCTGGCGCGCGAGATCATCGCGGCCGCGACGGACTCGCCCTGGCTCGCCTGGATCGAGGAAGGGCTCACCATCGTCGGCTGGATCGCGATGTGGCATCCGGTCGATATCTTCCTGTATCGCTGGTGGCCGATCCGCCGCGAAGCGCTGCTCAATCGCCGTTTGGCGCGGATGCGTGTGGCGCTAAAATTCGCGAGCGCCTAGCGCCCGATGCGCAGCCAGTCGAGATAGCCTTGCAGGATGAAGGCGGCGGCCATCTTGTCGACGACCTCGGCGCGTTTGGCGCGGCTCATATCGGCGTCGAGCAGCGTGCGCGTGACCGCCTGGGTCGACATGCGCTCGTCCCACATGACCAGCGGCAGGTCGATCTTGGCCAGCAGGTTGCGCGCGAAGGCCCGCGTCGCCTGGGCGCGGGGGCCGGCCGTGCCGTCCATATTGACCGGCATGCCCAAAACGAAGCCGCCCACGTTACGCGCCTTGGCCAGCGCCACGACCTGGTCGTAATCGGCCGACGCCTTGCGCCCGCGCCGGACCGTGTCGAGCGGCGAGGCGATCGACAAACCGGGGTCGGAAACGGCCATGCCGATGGTCTTTTCGCCCGCATCCAGCCCCATCAGGCATGATTTTTCGGGCAAATCGTCGATCAGGTCGGCGGGGTTGCGGATCGGCATCGTGGCGGCTAGAAGCTAGTTCCTGTTTTTCAATTCCGTACAGAGACATACCTTATGTCGTTGGACCAAGCCACCGTCGCCCGGATTGCCGTTCTGGCGCGCATCAAACTGCCCGAAGCCGACCGCGAGAAAATGGCCAAGGAATTGTCCGGCATTCTCGACTGGGTCGAGATGCTGAAGGACCTCGACACCTCGAAGGTCGAGCCGATGACCTCGACCGTCGAAATGGTCCTGCCGCAACGTGCGGACAAGGTGACCGACGGCGACTATCCGGCCGCGATCCTCGCCAACGCGACGGAGCCCGTGCGCATTTCCAACACCGAGGAAGCCGGCGGCTTCTTCACCGTGCCGAAGGTGGTCGAATAATGGCCGGGATCGTCGAACTCACGCTCGCGCAGTTGCGCGACGGCTTGCGCGCCAAGAAATTCTCGGCCGTCGAAGTGGCGGACGCCTATATCGGCGCGGTCGAGAAGGCGCGCGATCTGAACGCCTTCATCGTCGAAACGCCCGACCTCGCGCGCGACCAGGCGAAAGAAGCCGATGCGCGCTTGGCGAAGGGCGAGGGGCGCGACCTGGAAGGCGTGCCGCTGGGCATCAAGGATCTGTTCTGCACCAAGGGCGTGCAGACGACTGCCGCGTCGAAAATCCTGAAGGGCTACGTGCCGCAATATGAATCGACGGTGACGTCGAATCTGTTCGGCGCGGGTGCGACGATGCTCGGCAAGCTCAATCTCGACGAATTCGCGATGGGCTCGGCCAACATCACCTCGCATTTCGGCAACGTGAAGAACCCGTGGAAGCGCAAGGACGGCAAAGATCTCGTCCCCGGCGGTTCGTCGGGCGGTTCGGCCGCGGCCGTGGCCGCGCGCATCGTCGCGGGTGCGACCGGGACCGACACCGGCGGTTCGATCCGCCAGCCCGCGAGCCTGACCGGCATCGTCGGCTTGAAGCCGACCTATGGCCGCTGCTCGCGCTGGGGCATCGTCGCCTTCGCGTCGTCGCTCGATCAGGCGGGCCCGATGGCGCGCGACGTGCGCGACGCCGCGATCCTCTTGAAGGCGATGGCCGGGCACGATCCGAAGGATTCGACCTCCGTGCCGCGCCCCGTGCCCGATTACGAAAAGGCGCTGACCGGCAATGTGAAAGGCCTGCGCTTCGGCATTCCCAAGGAATACCGGATCGACGGCATGCCGGCCGAAATCGAGAAGCTTTGGCAGCAGGGCATCGAGTGGCTGAAGGCGGCCGGCGCCACGCCGGTCGAGATTTCGTTGCCGCACACCAAATACGCGCTGCCGACCTATTACATCATCGCGCCGGCGGAAGCGTCGTCGAACCTCGCGCGCTATGACGGCGTGCGCTACGGCCTGCGCGTGCCCGGCAATTCGCTGGATGAAATGTACGAGAACACGCGCGCCGAAGGTTTCGGCGCCGAGGTCCGTCGCCGCATTCTGATCGGCACCTATGTGCTCTCGGCCGGTTATTACGACGCGTATTACTTGAAGGCGCAGAAAGTCCGCACGCTGATCTTCCAGGACTTCCAGAAGGCCTGGGATCAGTGCGACGTGATCTTGACGCCCGCCACACCGTCGGCGGCGTTCGCGATCGGCGAGAATCAGGACGATCCGCTGTCGATGTATCTGCAGGACGTGTTCACCGTGCCGGTGAACCTCGCCGGCTTGCCCGGCCTGTCGGTCCCGGCCGGATTGTCGGCCGAGGGCCTGCCGCTGGGCTTGCAGCTCATCGGCAAACCGTTCGACGAGGAGACGCTGCTGCGGGTCGGCGGCGTCGTGGAGACCGCCGCCAACTTCACCGCGCGGCCGGGAGCGTAAGCGATGATCATCGAAGGCAAGACCGGCAATTGGGAACTCGTCATCGGCCTGGAGGTGCATGCCCAGGTCGTGTCGAACGCGAAGCTGTTCTCGGGCTCGAGTGCCGCGTTCGGCGCCGAGCCGAACACGCAAGTCAGCTTCGTCGACGCCGCGTTCCCCGGCATGCTGCCCGTGATCAACGCGTTCTGCGTCGAACAGGCGATCAAGACGGGTCTGGGCATCGAAGCGACGATCAACGAAGTCTCGGTATTCGACCGGAAGAACTATTTCTACGCCGATCTGCCGCAGGGTTATCAGATCAGCCAGTTCACGCGCCCGATCGTCTCGGGCGGGCGGCTGGTGCTGGACATGCCCGGCGGCAAGACGCGCGAGATCGGTGTCACGCGCCTGCATATGGAGCAGGACGCAGGGAAATCGATCCACGATCAGCACCCGTCGAAATCCTATATCGATCTCAACCGCTCGGGCGTGTGCCTGATGGAGATCGTGTCGGAGCCGGAGATCCGCACGCCGGAAGAGGCGGGGGCGTATCTCAAGAAACTGCGCGCCATCCTGCGCTATCTCGGCACGTGCGACGGCAACATGGAGGAAGGCTCCATGCGCTGCGACGCGAACGTATCGGTGCGCCGCGTGGGCACGACCGAATTCGGCACGCGCTGCGAGATCAAGAACGTCAACTCGATCCGCTATGTCATGCAGGCGATCGAATACGAAGCCACGCGCCAGGTCGAACTGATCGAGGACGGCGGCACGGTGAAGCAGGAGACGCGTCTGTGGGACGTGTCGAAAGGCGTCACGCGTTCGATGCGTTCGAAGGAACACGCGCACGACTACCGCTATTTCCCCGATCCCGATCTGCTGCCGCTGGTCCTCGATCCCAAGGAAATCGCGCGCATCAAGGCTGAGATGCCGGAATTGCCGGACGCCAAGAAGGCGCGCTTCGTCGATCAGTATAAACTGACGCCTTACGACGCGTCGGTGCTGGTCGCGGAGAAGGAGCAAGCCGCGTTCTTCGAGGAAGTGGCCAAGGGCCGCAAGGACCCGAAGCTCGCCGCGAATTGGGTGATCGTCGAACTCTTCGGCGCCCTCAACAAGCAGGGCAAGGACGTCACCAACAGCCCGGTCTCGGCCAAGAACCTGGCCGGTCTGCTCGATCTGATCGAGAACGACACGATCTCGGGCCGTATCGCCAAGGACGTTTTCCAGATCATGGTCGAGACGGGCAAGGACGCCGCGTCGATCGTCGAGGAAAAAGGCCTGAAGCAGGTCACCGACACCGGCGCTATCGACGCGGCCATCGTCAAGGTGATGGCCGAGAACGAGGCGAAGGTCGCCGAATATCGTTCGGGCAAGGTCACGCTGTTCGGCTGGTTCGTCGGCCAGGTGATGAAGGGCACGGGCGGCAAGGCGAACCCGGCCAAGGTCAACGAGATCCTGAAAGCGAAGCTGGCGGGGTAACCCGCCGTCGGGCTAGGCTCGAACTCTCCACGTCGGGAGGGTTCGAGTCATGGCCGTAAAGAAAAAAGCATCGAAACCGAAGGCCAAACCTGCGCCCAAAGCGAAGGCGAAGAAGGTTCTGAAGGCGACGACCGCGATCAAGGCTTCCGCCGTCAAATCGGCGAAGAAGGCCGCCAAGGGCGCCAAGATCAAGAAGGTCTCGGGTTACGAGCCGGCGAAGGCCAAACCGTCGGCGCGGCTCGTGCTGTACGGCCTTCAGCCCTCGACGCCCAGCGGCAAGGTGGCCTTGATGCTCGCGATGCTCGGCGAGCCTTACGACTACCGCCATGTCGATCTGCCCGGCGGGGCGCACAAGACGCCTGATTACGCGAAGATCAACCGCTTCCAGCAAGTGCCGGCTTTGGTCGACGGCGAGGAAGTCGTCGTTCAATCGAACGTCATCCTGCAATATCTCGCCGAGAAATTCGGCAAGTTCGGCGGCAAAACGCCCGCCGAGCGCCGGCGTATCGCCGAATGGCTCGCCTGGGATCTCGACAAGCTGACGACGCTTGGCCAAGTGCGGTTCATCCGCCGCTTCATGAAGCAGCCCGACCATCCGGCTTTGGCGTTCGTCGAAGCGCGCGCCCGGGCGTCGCTCGAGTTTCTCGATCGGCATTTGGGCACGAGCAAATTCGTCGCCGGTATGCATCCGACCATCGCGGATATCGCGATTTTCGGCTGGATCGCCGTGGCGGAGGAGGCGGGTTTCGATCCCGCCCATTTCCCCAATCTGCGCGATTGGGCGCTGCGCATGTTGAAGCTGCCCGGTGTCGCGCATCCTTACGCGCTGCTGCCCACGGAAGATAAGGTGTCCGCGTGATCGAGCTTTATACGAACACGACCTCCAACGGCCGCAAGATATCGATCGCGCTGGAGGAACTCGCGTTGCCCTACAACGCGATCAGAATCGATACGCAGGCGGGTGCGAGCCGCACGCCCGAATATCTCCAGATCAATCCGAACGGCAAGATCCCGGCGATCGTCGATCCCGACGGTCCCGGCGGCCAGCGTTTCGTCATGTTCGAAAGTGCGGCGATCCTGATCTATCTCGCCGACAAGACCGGGCGCTTGCTGCCCTATAAGGGCGCTGCGCGTTATGCTACGCTGCAATGGCTGCAGGTCGAGGCGAGCGGCGTATCGCCCGACGCGTTTTGGCTGTTCTATATCGGCCTCAAAGAGAAGAACGAGCAGGCCGCGACGATGCTGCGCGCCGATCTCGCGCGGCTCTACGGCGTGCTCGACAAGCGTTTGGGCCATGCGCCCTATCTCGCGGGCGACGAACTCACGATCGCCGATATCGCCCATTTTCCGTGGGTGATGGGATCGTCCTGGCAAGGGATCGATCTCGAACCCTTCCCCAATTTGCGCCGTTGGCGCGACGATCTCGCAGGTCGCGAGTCTTTTCAAAAAGGCATGAAGATTCCCGCATGACCATCGATCTCTATACCTGGAGCACGCCGAACGGCCGCAAGGTCTCGATCCTGCTCGAAGAGCTGGGCGTGCCGTATACGACGCACGCGATCAACATCTCGAAGAACGATCAGTTCGCGCCCGAATTCGTCGCGATCAATCCGAATTCGAAGATCCCGGCGATCGTCGATAGCGACGGGCCCGACGGCCAACCGATCAACGTGTTCGAAAGCGGCGCCATCCTGATCTATCTCGCCGAGAAATACGGCAAGTTCCTGCCTAAGGACGCGCGCGGGCGCAGCGTGACGCTGCAATGGCTGATGTTCCAGATGGGCGGCGTGGGCCCGATGTTCGGCCAGGCGCATCACTTCATGAAATTTGCACCTGTGAAGGTCGAATACGGCATCGAGCGCTATGGCAAGGAAACCAAGCGGCTTTACGGCGTGCTCGACAAGCGGCTCGCCGACAACGCGTATTTGGCGGGCGCCGACTACACGATCGCCGACATGGCGACTTATCCCTGGGTCGCGCGTTACGAATATCACCAAGTCGATCTGGCGGCGTTCCCCAACGTGAAGCGCTGGTACGACGCGATCTCCGCGCGGCCCGCGGTCAAGAAGGGGATGGCGGTTCCCTAACGGCCGCGAACACGCAGTCGCGCAGCCAGCGATGCGCGGGGTCCGCGTCCAGGCGCGGATGCCAGATCAGCGACACGTCGATCGGCTTGGTGGGGAAGGGCAGCGCGAAGATATGCAGATCGCCGCGCAGCGCTTGCGTGTGCCGATCCGGCACGCTGGCGACCAGGTCGGTATTGCGCGCTAACGCCAGGGCCGCCGCGAAACTGCCGACGACGATGGCGATATCGCGCGCAAGACCCTTCGCCCGCGCGGCGATATCGACCGGGCCGTCCTCGCGCAAGCGTCGCCCGATCAGGATATGGCCGCTCTCGGCGTAGCGATCGGCCGTCACCTTGCCGCGCGCCAAAGCATGGCCGCGCCGCACCACGCCGATCCAACGATCGCGAAACAGGCGGCGCGCACGCAGCTCGGGGCTGGTCGCGGCGTCGACCACGCCGGTTTCGAGATCGACGGCCCCGTCGCGCAACGGGGCGCTTTCCTTGTCCGATTTCGCGATGAAGTGCAGGCGCACGCGCGGCGCTTCGCGGGCGATCCGCGCGATCAAAGCCGGGCCGAAGCTTTCGACGAAGCCGTCGCGCGCGCGCAGCGTGAACACGCGGTCCAATTTCGAAAGATCGAAATCGCCCGCCGGGCGCAGCATCGCCTCGCCGTCGCGGACCACCCGGCCGACATGGCGCGCCAGTTCCTGCGCGCGCGGCGTGGGTACCAGCCCGCGCCCGGCGCGCACCAGCAGGGGATCGCCGGTCGCTTCGCGCAACCGCGCAAGCGTGTGGCTCATCGCCGACGCGCTGAGCCCGAGGCGCGACGCGGCCTTGGCGACGCTGCCTTCGGCGAGCAGCGTATCGAGCGCCACGAGGAGATTGAGGTCCGGTTTCGGCATGTCGTTCCGTGCAGCTATTCATTGCGAATGTTGCATGAATCGACAGACGCGGAAAGCGCCATACTGCGACCGATCGAAGTGGGAAACGAAGGAAATCGAAATTGTCGTATCGCTGGGCTTTGGCCGGATTGTCGCTGTCGATGGTGCTGTCGTCGCTGGGAACGAGTGTGGCGAACGTGGCGCTGCCGAACCTCGCCGCCGCGTTCGCCGCCCCGTTCCAGGCCGTGCAATGGATCGTCATCGCCTATGTGCTGATGGTGACGTGCAGCGTCGTCGCGGTCGGCTGGCTGGGCGATGCGATCGGACGGCGCCGGTTGCTGATCGGCGGTTTGATCCTTTTCCTCGCGGCGTCGGCGTTGTGCGGCATGGCGCCGTCGCTTGAAACGCTGATCGCGGGGCGCGCGCTGCAAGGCTTGGGCGGGGCGGTGCTGTTGGCGCTATCGATGGCTTTCGTCGGCGATATCGCGCCCAAGGAACGCTTTGGGGCCGCGATCGGCTTGCTCGGTACGATGTCGGCCGTCGGCACATCGATCGGGCCGTCGCTGGGCGGCGTGTTGATCGACGCTTTCGGCTGGCGGTCGATCTTTCTGATCAATCTGCCGCTGGGGGCAGGGGCGCTGTATCTGACGATCACGGGCTTGCCGGCGGACAAATCGCGCGACGGCGTGGAACGGCCCGCGTTCGATTTCGCGGGGATCGGCGTCATGGCGTTGGCCTTGGGCGCCTATGCGCTGGCGATGACGCTGGGGCGCGGCGATTTCGGCGCGGTCAATGCGGGCATGCTGGCGGCGGCGGCGATCGGCTTCTTCGCGTTCCTCAAGATCGAAACGCGCGCGCCGTCGCCCTTGATCAGCCGCGATTTGTTCCGCGATCCGATTTTGCGCGCGGGCTTCGCGTGCAGTTTTCTGGTTTCGACCGTGTTGTTCGCGACCTTGATCGTCGGGCCGTTCCATCTGGCGCGCGTGTTCGAATTGCCGCCGGCGGCGATCGGCGCCATCGTCGCGGCGGGCCCGATCGCGGCCGCTTTCGTCGGCGTGCCGGCCGGGCGCTTGGCCGATCGCTTCGGCGCCGGCCCCGTGTCGCTCGCCGGATTGATCGGTATCGAGATCGGCTGCGTCTTGATCGTGACGGTGCCCGCCACGTGGGGCCCGTTCGGTTATCTGTTCGCGACGGTCGTGTTGACGATCGGCTACGCGCTGTTCCAGAACGCGAATAACGCCCATGTGATGCAAGGGGTCGAGCCGCGCAAGCGCGGCGTCGTTTCGGGCCTGATCAATCTGTCGCGCAATCTGGGCCAAGTGACCGGGGCCGCCGCGATGGGCGCGCTGTTCGCATTCGCGTCCGGCCCGGTCGACGTGCTGCACGCCGCGCCCGAAGCTGTTGATTTCGGCACGCGCGCGACTTATGCCGTCGCAACGCTGCTGATCGGTATCGCGATCTTCTTCGCCGCGCGCAAGGCGGCGCTCCGGCGCTAGGACTTGAACTGCTTGGCGAGCTTCAGCGTCTGGCGCTGATAATTCGATCCGATATCGCGGCCGTAGATGCGATCGGGCGTTTCGGTCAGCTTTTCGTAGACGAAGCGGCCGACGACCTGGCCATGTTCCAGCAGGAACGGCACGTCGTGCGAGCGCACTTCCAGCACGGCGCGGGTACCCTGGATTTCCGACGATCCGCCGAAGCCGAAACCGGGATCGAAGAACCCGGCGTAGTGGACGCGGAATTCGCCGACCGAGGTGTCGTAGGGCACCATTTCGGCGGCGTAATCATGCGGCACGCGGATCTTCTCGCGGCTCACCAGAATATAGAAATCGTCGGGATTGAGGATCAGCCCGCGCGATTTGGTGCGCCGGATCGGTTCCCAGAATTCCGCGATCTCGTAATGGCCGATCTTGGAAAGATCGATCAGCGGCGTGTTGCGCCGCGCGCGATAGCCGATCAGATCGGTGTCGGGCCCTTCGAGGTCGATCGAAATCCACAACCCTTGGCCGATCGTCGCGCGTTCGCGCTTGTCGCCGGGCGAGAAGACGAGGTGGAGTTTCTTGTCGAGCGCCGTCAACGCCGCGTCGTCGAAGTTCGGCGCGCCCCGGCGCAAGCGCAATTGGTTCAACGCCTGGCCTTCGCGCGCCAGAATCGAGAAGGTGCGCGGGCTGACTTCGAGATAGAGCGGGCCCTTATAGCCGGCGGGAACTTTTTCGAACTCCCGCGCCCGGTCGCACAGCAATCGCGTGAAGATATCGAGCCGCCCGGTCGTGCTTTTCGGATTCGCGGTGCCCGCCACGTCGTCGGGCAGATCCAAACGTTCGGCGAGTTCGACGATGTAAACGCAGCCCCGTTCCAGCACCGCGCCCTTGGCGAGGTCGAGTGTGTGCATGGCGAGGAGCTTGAGCTTGTCCGCGACCTTCGCCTTGGGGCCGGGCAGGAAGCCGGCGGGCACGCGCCACGCCTTGGCGCCCAGGCGCAAATCGATCGACGCGGGCTGGATTTGGTCGTCGCGCAGTTTGCGCGCGGCGGAAATCGCCCCCGATTTGAAGAAGGCGCGATAATCCTGCGAGGGCAAAATGCCGGGCTGGGCGGTTTTTTTGGCGGCCAAAGACTCGAATTCCCGTCGAAAACGTGGCCGCGCACGCTAACGACTTGTCGCCCCAAACGCAAAGGGCGCGGGGCCATTGGCGCCCGCGCCCTTAAACAGCTGATTTAGGCGCCGTTAGGCGGCCTGGATGTTCGCGGCCGGGTGCATCGGGCGGATGCTGTTGCGCGGGCGCAACGTGCGGCGCGGCAGGGCCGGGCCCCGGATCGCGACCAGCTCGCGCTTGGCGACTTCCAGGACCGAATGGATACGGGTGTCTTCGCGGTCGATCACGTCCATCGCGGTCAACTTGTTGTCGACCAGATCGAGCAGGGTGTCGATCACGTGGCGGCTCAGTTGTTGGGACATCTCTTTGGCTCCTCTGGTCTTTCCGGCTTGCGCCGAACGTTTTTTGACAGGTCCGAAGACGGGTTTCCGATCCATCCAATTCGGGCAACCCAGTGCGGGCTGCGTGTGGATAAGATGCGCCGCATTGGTTAACGATCCCTAAAACTTGTTCGGTATTTTGATTCAACTGATTCAGGATTTGACGGATGTTGCAAAGAAGCAACGATCCAACGTGCCGGGCGGAGCACGAAATCCGAAAAATCCCCAATGATCCGCTTACGTTGACAGGCCGGGGGCGGGGCCCTAGAAGCGGTCCCGCATATGCCGTGTTAACCCACTCCCGGCGGAGGGGTGGCCGAGTGGCTGAAGGCGGCAGTTTGCTAAACTGTTATACTGGGAAACCGGTATCGTGGGTTCGAATCCCATCCCCTCCGCCATTACGCCTGGGCCTCCCAATCGGGAGGTCCAGGCGTAATGCTGTTGGGGGTGCGGTGAACGAACCCTTGGTTCGGCCGTTCGCAACGCGAACGGCGCGGAGCGTCAGCGAAGTCCGAGTACAGCGAGGAAAAATCCGCGCCATCAGCGCGGATTTTCAATCCCATCCCCTCCGCAGGTAACTTCGAACTCGCCGCAGATGATGAATCAGGAAATGAGAATAAAGTTCTCCGATGTGGCGTGAGCGTCGGGCTAGCATCTTCTAATGAGTTATGGGGTTTTCATTCATCGGTCTGATTCCGTCTACGACGATGCGCCGGCGGAGCGATATCAATTTCCAAAACAATATTTGAAACGGGTTGAGGCTTGTATTGGCGATTGGGTCGTCTATTTAGAGCCATCAAAAGTAGCCGGAACACGTGGCTATTTCGCCATCGCACGAGTTCAACAAGTCATCCCTGATCCGAATGCGTCGGATATGTATTTGGCGATCATTGAACCTGGATCGTATCTCGAATTCGCAAATTCTGTATCGTTTAACGATGGCGGTCGACCGATCGAGCGCGGATTGCTCAACGAAGAGGGCAGGCTATCCGGGCGGGCACAATCCGCTGTCCGGCCAATATCCACTCAAGACTTTTTGCGTATCGTCGAGCGCGGAATCGACGATCAAGCACCATTGCTGCCTCGAATTGGAATTCAAGAGCCCGTGTTGCAATTGCAAGAAGGACAAGCGCCATTTGCTTTCGAACAGGATAGGGAACGCATTCTTCAGTTAACGACCCGACCTGTCCGCGATAAGGTCTTTCGAAAGTTGGTTTTGCGGGCCTATGACGAGCGTTGTGCCGTAACAGGCCTTAAACTCATCAATGGCGGCGGGCGGGCCGAAGTTGCGGCTGCACATATTCGACCGGTCGAATGCAATGGGCCCGACGTGCTACAGAATGGGATCGCACTTTCTGGAACAGCGCATTGGATGTTCGACCGCGGGTTGATCAGCCTGTCGGATAATCTTGAGATTTTAATTTCAAGACAAGTGAACGATATTGAGAGTGTCCGTAGCTTCGTCAATAAATCCATGCATGCGCATTCACCTAAGCGGGTAGGTGATCGGCCCCATCCGAGATTCTTAGCGTGGCATCGTGAGTACTGTTTCAAGCAATAGCTATAAAGCCGCGACCACATCCGCGTAATCCGGGTGTTTAGCGTACCACGCCGCCATATACGGGCATTTGACGACGAATTTGATGCCGCGTTTGCGCGCCGTATCGAACACGCCGCGCGCCAGGATCGAGGCGTAGCCTTTGCCTTCGTGCGCGGGCGGCACGACCGTATGCGTCAAGATCAAATGGTCGTCGTCATCGGGCTTGTAATAGGCGGCGGCGACGTCGCCGCCGTCGAGCGGCAATTCGAAGCGATGGCGTTCGGGATTGTCGATCACGTCGGCGGGCGTGCGCGCGGCCATGGCTTGCGTCCTCAAGCGGCGGGTTGAACGAAACGGCCGCTGTTGAAATCGTCGATCGCTTGGCGGATCTCGGCTTCGCTGTTCATCACGAACGGGCCATAGCCGACGATCGGCTCGCCCAGCGGCGTGCCGGTCAGCACCAGCAGCATCGCATCGTCCTTGGCGCGGATCGTCGCCGTATCGCCGTCAAGGCTCAGCAGCATGCCCTTGGCTTCGCGCAATTCGTGTTCGCCCGCGACCACGACCGTGCCGCCCAAGCCGATCAGCATCGTCGTATGCCCGTCGGGCAAGGGCAGCGACACTTCCGTGCCGGCGGCGATCTTCATGTCCCAGACATTGACCGGCGTGAAGGTCTTGGCGGGGCCGCGCGCGCCGTTCAATTCGCCCGCGATGATTCGCACCGGCGCTTTGCCGTCGGCGAGGGGCACGGTCGGGATATCGGCGGCGAGGATGCCTTGATAGCCGGCCGGGGCCATCTTGTCCTTGGCGGGCAGATTGACCCAAAGCTGGATCATACGGAACGGCCCGCCGCTGCGCGCGAAGGAAGGCGCATGATATTCCTCGTGCACGATGCCGCCCGCGGCGGTCATCCATTGCACGTCGCCGGGACCGATGATCCCGCCATGACCGGCGGAATCGCGATGCTCGACCTCGCCTTCGTAGACGATGGTTACCGTTTCGAAACCGCGATGCGGATGTTCGCCCACGCCGCGGCGCGCATTGGTCGGTTCGAAACGATGCGGGCCGGCATAGTCGAGCAGCAGGAACGGGCTGATATGCTCGCCGAAGCGGTCGTAGGAGAAGAGCGAGCGCACCGGGAATCCGTCGCCGACCCAATGGCCGCGATCATTGCCGAACCCGCCGAGCACTTGCTTTTCCATCATCGTCTCCGATCGCACACGCGAAGCGTCTAACCTATGTTTTCGGGCGGAATTTTCAAGACCGCGGAGCGCGTAGAGTTTCCCGGTAGGAACCGTGCCGCGCGGGGCGCATGATGGCGCGAACCCATCGATCGGACGAATTTTTATGCAGATTTTCCAGTGCCAGTCTTGCGCGCAGCGACTCTACTTCGAAAACACGCTGTGCGAGCGTTGCGGCCATACGCTCGGCTATCTGCCCGATGCGGGCGTGCTCAGCGCGGTCGAGGCGGAGGGTGCGGAATGGATCGCGCTCGCGCGACCGGACTCGCGCTATCGCTTCTGCCGCAATTGGGAGGAGAGGGGCTGCAATTGGATGGTCGATGTCGCGGAGGGGCAGGAATTTTGCGCGGCGTGCCGGCATAACCGGATCATCCCCGATATCTCGCTGCCGGAGAATCGCCAGAACTGGTTGAAGATCGAAGGGGCGAAACGGCGCTTGATCTATTCGTTGATCCGCCTCGGCCTGCCGCATCCGACCTTGGCCAGCGGCGAACCCGGCCCGCTGGTGTTCGATTTTCTCGCCGATCCGCCCGACGGCCCGCATGTGCTGACCGGCCACGACAACGGCGTCATCACCATCGCGCTGAAGGAGGCCGACGACGCGCAGCGCGAAGCGGCGCGCGCGTCGATGGGCGAACTCTATCGCACGCTGCTCGGCCATTTCAGGCACGAGATCGGCCATTATTATTGGGATAAACTCGTGCGCGATCGCGACGAACTCGACAGTTTCCGCGCGTTGTTCGGCGACGAGCGCGCCGATTACCGGGCGGCGCTGGCGCGTCATTACGGCGAGGGCGCGCCGGAGGATTGGCGTGAAAACTTCGTCAGCGCGTACGCCACCATGCATCCGTGGGAGGATTGGGCCGAGACCTGGACCCATTATCTGCACATCGTCGACGCGCTAGAGATGGCGGGCGCCTTCGGCGTCAGCGTCAATCCCGAAGTGGGCGACGAGGCGGGCGTCGAGACCAAGGTCGCGTTCGATCCCTATCGCGCGCGCAACGTCGATGCGCTGCTCGCGGTTTGGCTGCCGTTGACCTACGCGATCAACAGCCTCAATCGCACGATGGGCGTTCCCGATCTCTATCCTTTCGTGATCCCGCAAGCGGTCGTGGAGAAGCTGCGTTATATCCATCGCGTGATCGCGAATGGCCGGACGGCTGTCGCCGGATCGTAACAAACTCGACGCGCAAGCGTCACGTAACCGCCTTAGCGTCCGTTGCAATCGACGGACGAAAAGTGATTCACAAAGCCAACGATACTTCGATCGACGCGGTTTCGATTCGGAACTTGCGCTTCGCCTATCCGGGCGGCGGCGCAGCTTTGGGCGAGATCAATCTCGGTCTCAAGCGCGGGAAAACGATGGCGCTGCTCGGTCCCTCGGGCTGCGGCAAGACGACGTTGCTGCGCTTGATCGCCGGTCTATTGGCGCCGACGCAAGGCCGCATTCTGTTCGCCGGCACGCCCGTCGCCGATGCCGCGACCGGCGCGTTCGTGCCGCCCGAGCGGCGCAATCTCAGCATGGTTTTCCAGGACTACGCGCTGTGGCCGCATCTGCCGGTCGCGGGCAACGTGGCGTTTCCGCTGGAGATGCGCAAGGTTGGGCGGGCGGAGCGCGACGCGCGCGTCAAGGCGGCATTGGCGCGCGTGGGCTTGTCGGCTTATGCCGAGCGACGCGTATCCGATATGTCGGGCGGCCAGCAGCAGCGCGTGGCGATCGCGCGCGCCATCGTCGCCGAACCCGATCTCGTGCTGTTCGACGAGCCGTTGTCGAATCTTGATCGTGAGCTGCGCGAAACGATGGTCGGCGAGCTTGCGTCGCTCGTGGCGCAATTGGGGCTTACCGCGCTTTACGTGACCCACGACCAAAGCGAGGCGTTCTCGCTCGCCCACGAAGTCGCGGTGATGCGCGGCGGAAAGATCGAACAACTCGCACCGCCCGAAGATCTGGTCGATCAACCCGGCAGCGCCGCCGTCGCAGAGTTCCTGCGCGTGGGTGCCGTCGTCGCCGTCACCCAAAGCGGGGCCGCTTGGCGCTTGGCGGGCACCGATATCCGCTTGCCCGAACCGCCGATCGCGAACCCGCGTCGCGTGCTGATCCCTTCGCGCGACGTGCGGCTGGGCGAGGGGCCATTGAATCTGCAAGGCCAGGCACGTGCATCGGTGTTCCGCGGCGACGGGCATTTCACGACCTTGCGCGTCGGCCCGGCCGAAACCGGATTCGATCTGTCGTTCGTGGCGCCAGCGCGCGCCGCGATCGGCGCGGAAGTGGCGCTGCATATCGATCCGGCGGCGTTGCGCTGGTTCGCCGAATGATTTCAATCAAGGAGAAGACGATGATCCGGAAAATCCTTTTCGCCGGCGCGCTGTTGTTCGCGGCCAACCCCGCGCTCGCGGATATCACGGTCTACACCGCCGGGCCCGGCAGCTTGATCGACAAGATGGCCGAAGGCTTCACCAAGAAGACCGGCATCAAGGTGAAGACATTCCAGGCGACGACGGGGCGCATCATGGCGCGCATCGAAGCCGAGGCGGCGAACCCGGTCGTCGACGTGCTGATCTCCGCTTCGTGGGACACGGCGACCGACTTCGCCAAGCGCGACCGATTGCTCGCCTATACGAGCCCGAACGCGACGACGGTGCCTGCGTTCCTGAAGACCGAGACGGCCGTCGCGCAAGGCGTCTCGGCGCTCGGTATCGCCTGGAATCCCGGCAGCAAGACGCCCAAACCCGCCGAATGGGCCGATCTTACGAAGCCCGCTTATAAGGATCTGGTCAATCTGCCGGATCCCGCGCAATCGGGCTCGTCCTTCGAACTCGTCGCGGCGTTGCAGGCGCATGCGCCCGATCTGTTCAAGAACCTCGCCGCGAACGGTGCCATCGTCGCGGGCGCCAATGCCGACGCGCTGAACCCGGTGATGCAGGGCGCCAAAGCCGCGGTGTTCGGCGCGGTCGACTACATCTCGCTCGCCGCCAAGGCGAAGGGCGAAACGATCGACGTGATCTTCCCGGCTTCGGGCACGGTGATCGCCCCGCGCCCGGCGATGATCCTCAAATGGTCGAAGAACCAAACGGAAGCGAAAGCTTTCATCGACTATATGCTGTCCGACGAAGGCCAAAAGCTGGTCGCGGATACGTATCTGATCCCCGCGCGCGCGGACATCGCCGCCAACCGGCCGCTGATGCGCGATCTGAAACTGCTCGAGTTCGACGTCGAAGCGACGTATCGCCGCCGCGACGAAATCCTCAAGGACTTCGCCAAGAACTTCGCGAAGTGAGCGTTTCGTCCGGCGCCAGCGCGTTCGGCTGGAGTGCGGCGGCGGGGCTCGGCCTCGTCGTCGCACTCCCCGTCGCGTTCGTCGTTCTGCAAGCGATCTTTCCGGAGATCGGGGCAGGTTCCCTCGCCAAGCCCTTCGCGCATCTGCCGAAGTTGCTCGACGATCCCAAGCTGATCCGCTTGACCTTCAACACGCTGGCATTGGGCGTGGGAGTTTCGGCGCTGGCGGCGGCGATCGCCGTGCCGCTGGCGATTTTGCGCGCATTGTTTCGCGTGCCCTTCGCAAAGTTCTGGGACGTGGCGATGCTCGTCCCGTTCATGATCCCGCCTTACATCGCGACGCTGGGCTGGGTGATGACGTTACAGCCGCGCGGCTATGCCCAGCAGATTTTCGGCTTCCATCTCGGGCCGTTTCTGTTTTCGGTCTGGGGCATGGCGCTGGTCATGGCGCTGCACACGTTTCCGCTGGTCTATTTCGCCGTATCGCGGATCGTCGAAGCGATCGGCGCGCGCTGGGCCGATGTCGCGCGCGTATTCGGCGCGACACCCGGCCGCGCCTTTTGGCGCGTGACATTGCCGCTCGCCACGCCCGGTTTGGCGGCGAGTCTGTTGCTCGTCTTCGCCGCGACGATCGAGGAATACGGCACGCCGGCCACGTTGGGACGCCGCTCCGGCTTCGACGTGCTGGTGACCGAGATCGACCATCGCGTCGCCGACTGGCCGATCGATCTGGCGGGCGCGGCGTTCTTCTCGCTGATTCTGGTGGCGCTATCGCTCGCGGCGTTCCTGATCCAGCGCGCGATCGTCGCGCGCGGCAATTGGGTCACGACCGGCGGCAAACCTTTGGACAAAGATAAGCGGGCCCTCGGCGCCTGGACCGTGCCGGTCCTGCTGCTGTTCGCGACCGTTGCGACCGTCGCCACGCTGATCCCGCTGGGCGGTATTCTGGCGACGGCGTTGTCACGCACCGTGTCGGGCGGACTCGCCTTCGGCAATCTCGGCCTTCAGCATTTCGCGGCGATCGGCAATGACGGGGCGGGGGCGATGCGCGCGCTGACCACCAGCGTTACGCTGGGTATCGCGACGGCGCTGCTGACCGGCGCGCTTGGCTTGGGCACGGCCTATGTCGTGGTGAAGACGAAATTCCGGGCCCGCGCGTCGCTGGATATGCTTACGGCGCTGCCGCATGCCTTGCCGGGTGTGGTCGTCGCAGTCGGGCTGATTCTCGCTTGGAACCAGCCCGCTTTGCCGTTCACACCCTATGGTACGCCCCTTATCTTGCTGCTCGCCTATGCCTGCATTTTGCTGCCGCAGCCGGTACGCTACGCGACGGCAGCACTGGTCCAGGTCGGCGATAGTTTGGAAGCGGCGGCACGCGTCTCGGGCGCGAACGCCTTCGTCGCGTTCCGGCGCATCGTGCTGCCATTGATCGCGCCGAGCGTGATAACGGCGATGCTGCTCGTCTTCGCCGTCGCGACACGCGAGTTGGTCGCATCGACATTGGTGGCGCCGGTCGGTACGCAGACCGTCGCGACGTTTATTTGGAAGCAATTCGACCAAGGCTCGGTCGGCTTAGGCATGGCGATGGCCTTCGTCGCCATCGTGCTGACGACCATCATTCCCTTGATCGTGATCGGTCTCCTCGGCCGGCGCGAAACGCTCGCCGGCCGAGGCGTATGACCGATTAGGCGAGGGCGGCCTTGATCGTAACGGCGATCGGCGTCGTCGGCCGTCCGATCAGCCGCGACAGCGTGCGGCTATCGTCGAATAGCTGGCCCTTGGCCGCGTGGGCGTCCGCATCGGCGATCGCGTTGGCGAAACCTTCCGGCAGGCCGAAGGATTTGAGCGCGCCCGCATAGGCCGCCTGCGGCAGATCGTTGTAGGCGATCGTCTTGCCCGCCGCGCGCGACACTTCGGCCGCGAAATCGGCCATCGTGAACGCCGTATCGCCCGCCAACTCGTAGACCTTGTCGGCATGCGCCGCGTCGAGCAGGGCGACCGCCAGCGCTTCGGCGTAATCCGCGCGCGACGCCGTCGCGATCTTGCCCGTGCCCGACGCGCCGATGATGGCACCGTGCTCGACCGAGGCTTTCAATGCGCCGGTGTAGTTTTCGGTGTACCAGCCGTTGCGCAGGATCGTGTGCGCGACACCCGAAGAGGCCAGTGCCTTCTCCGTCGCCTGGTGATCGAGGGCGAGCCACATGCCGGACGCGAAGCCCTTCAGAATGCTGGTATAGACGATGCGCTTCACGCCGGCTTTCTTCGCGGCGTCGATGACGTTGCGATGCTGCCCGGCGCGATCGTTGAAATCGTTGGACGAGATCAGCGCGAGCGTCTCCACGCCGTTGAGCGCCGCCGCGAGGGTTTCGGGCTTGGTGTAGTCGGCCGCGCGGGCTTCGACGCCCAGATCGGCGGCCTTGGCCGGATCGCGCACGAGGGCGATGATTTTGGCGCCGGGGGCCCGACGTTTGAGGGCGGCGATGGCGAGGCGGCCGAGCTGGCCCGTGGCGCCGGTGATCGCGATGGTCATGTCTTTGCTCCTGGTTTTCTTCTGGCGATGCCGGGAGAGTTCGTTATCGACGCGGAAAAGGAAAGTAGGCACGCAGAAGTAAGTAGCGCTCGCGCGGGCAACTTTTGCCGTATTGACGGCATAGGACGATCGTCCTAAAAATTCTCAATGCCCCTTCAAACCCGCGCCGAAATCGTCGCCCGAGCCGACGATTTGTTCTATCGCCAGGGTTACGAGCGCACCTCCTTCGCTGATATCGCGGCGGCGGTGAAGATCTCGCGCGGCAATTTCTATTATCATTTCAAGACCAAGGACGAGATCCTGGACGCGGTGATCGATCTTCGCGCCGCGCGCACGCGCACGATGCTCGATTCCTGGGCCGAAGGGGCGGATACGCCGCGCGCGCGGATCGTCGCCTTCATCCGCATGTTGATCGATAACCGTACGACGATCATGCTCTATGGCTGCCCGGTCGGCACGCTGTGCGGCGAACTCTCCAAACTCGATCATGCCGCACAGAAAGGCGCCAACAAGATCATGGCGCAATTCGCCGATTGGCTGACGGCGCGTTTCGTCGAAGCGGGAAAACGTAAGAAGGCGCCCGAACTCGCGCGGCATCTGCTGGCGCGCGCGCAAGGCGTCTCGGCGCTCGCCAACGCGTTGCACGACGCGAAGTTCATCCGCCGCGAAGTCGCCGCGATGGAGAAATGGCTCGACGGCGAACTGAAAGTTCAACGGAAGAAATGAGGGGACGATGTTTCTGGTGACGCTGCGTTTCGGCGCGAACAAATCGGCCGCGCCGAAATTCATGGACGCGCATAACGCTTGGCTCAAGCGCGGCTTCGACGACGGCGTGTTTCTGCTCGCCGGCAGCCTCAAACCCGCGGGCGGGGGCGGGATCGTCGCCGCCGGAATCGCCCGCGCCGATCTGGAAGCGCGCATCGCCGAAGATCCGTTCGTCGCGGAGGAGATCGTCGTGCCGGATTTCGTCGAGATCGAGCCGGGCCGCGTCGATCCGCGTCTCGCATTTTTGAAGGCTTAATGCGCAAAAATTCGGCAAGGGCGGCGGAATAGCTGCAATCGAATTTTAGGTGTGCGCGTCGCGCGGTGCCGCCTCTATGTTCGCGGCATGTCGAACACCCCAACGGAGTCCGCGCCGGGCTTGAGCCGTACCGCCGCTTTTGCACTGGCCGCCGCCGCCGGCCTTGCGGTCGCGAATATCTACTACAACCAGCCCATGCTCGAAGTGATCGAGCGCGACTTGCCGGGGGCGGCGACTGCCGCGATCCCGACGGCCACACAGCTTGGCTATGCCGCCGGATTGCTGTTGCTCGTACCGCTGGGCGATATCGTCGAACGGCGCGGCTTGATCGTCGCGCATTTCGTGGCGCTGGCCGCAGCCCTCGTCTTCGCGGCGATGGCGCCCGGCGGCTTGGCGTTGGCGGCCGCGTCGCTTGCCATCGGGGCACTCGCGGCGGTCGCCCAGCAAGTCGTGCCGTTCGCCGCACATCTGGCGGGCCCCGCGAAGCGCGGGGCGGCCGTCGGCTTCGTGTTGTCGGGTTTGCTCACCGGTATTTTGTTGAGCCGTACGCTGGCGGGGTTCGTCGCCACGCATGCGGGTTGGCGCGAGATGTTCTGGCTGGCCGTCCCGCTGGCATTGGCGGCCGCATTGGCGTTGCGCTTTTTGCTGCCGCGGAGCGAGCCGGAGGCGCCGCTGCCCTATTTCACCGCGTTGCGTTCGATGGCGACGCTGTGGATCGAGTTCGCCCCCTTGCGCCGCGCGGCGTTGACCCAGGCCGCGTTGTTCGCGTGTTTCACGCTGTTTTGGACGGTGCTGCCGTTCCGGCTTGCCGCACCTGAATTCGGTTTGGGGGCCGACATCGCCGGGCTGTTCGGCCTGATCGGTTTGATCGGCGTGCTGGCGGCGCCGATCGTCGGCCGCTTCGTCGACAAACGCGGCTCCGCCGCGACCGTGTTGATGGGCGCGATCGTCACACTCGTCTCGTGGCTCGTGTTCGGCGCATGGGCCGCAATTCCGGGCATGGTGATCGGCGTCGTGTTGCTCGATCTGGGCCTGCAAAGCGCTTTGATCGCCAACCAGCATATCGTGTTCGCGCTGCGGCCGGCGGCGCGCTCGCGCATCAACACGGTGTTGATGAGCACGATGTTCCTGGGCGGTGCCGCCGGTTCGGCGCTGGGTGTGGCGGCATGGAACGCGGGCGGCTGGTTCTACGTCTCGGCGCTCGGTATCGGGTTCGGCATGATCGCGGTTGCGATTCAAATTCTCGCTTTCCGGCGCCGCGTGGCGTAGAGACCTCCCAATAAAGGGAGGAACACGACGTCATGAACGGAACCGAGAAGCCGCGCCTCGTCGCACCCGCGAATACGATCGACAGCCATATGCATCTTTACGATGCGGCGACGCCCGTGGCGAAAACGGCCGTCGTGCCGCCGCCGGTTTGGGCCAATGTCGAGGCTTATCGCAAGGTGCAGGCGCGTCTGGGAATTTCCCGCGCGGTCGTGGTGCAGCCTTCGGCCTACGGTCTCGACAATTCGGTCACGCTGAACGGCGTCGCGGCGTTGGGCCGCGACAAGGCGCGCGCGGTCGTGGTCGTCAACGACGCCACACCGGACGCGGAATGGCGCCGTCTTTCGGCCGCCGGCGCTTGCGGCCTGCGTATGCATATGCTGCCCGGCGGCGCGGTCGGGTGGGAGGATATGGCCTCGCTCGCCCGCAAGGCGGCCGATCACGGCTGGCATATGCAGATGCAGATGGATGGCCGCCATCTGCACGAGCGCGTCGATTTCCTGAAAACGCTGCCTTGCACGCTGGTCGTCGATCATGTCGGCAAGTTTCTGGAGCCGGTGACGATCGAACATCCCGGCTTCAAGGCGCTGGCGTCGCTGCTCGACACAGGGCGCGTCTGGCTGAAATTGTCGGCCGCCTACGAAGTGTCGCGCGCCGGTCCGCCCGATTTCCGCGACACCGGTGCGCTGGCGACCGAAGCCGCGCGTCTGGCGCCCGAGCGCATGGTGTGGGCCAGCAACTGGCCGCATGTGTCGAAACTCGCCGATCCGCCGGACGACGCCGGCGAACTCGACACGCTGCTCTATTGGATCGCGGATCCGGCGTTGCGCACGCGAATCCTGGTCGATAATCCCGCCAAGCTTTACGGCTTTACCGCCTGAGATCGCGTCCCGCGTGAAAAGCGGCTTGACGCTTTGTCGCTTTAGTGTACCGTTTTACTAAATCGTTTTAGTAAAGGCGAGCCATCGAACGGGAAGCGGCATAAGCCGCGACCGAAAAAAGGGGAGAAACGCAATGAACCGTAAATCGT
This sequence comes from Alphaproteobacteria bacterium, assembly GCA_017308135.1. Taxonomy (NCBI): domain Bacteria; kingdom Pseudomonadati; phylum Pseudomonadota; class Alphaproteobacteria; species Alphaproteobacteria bacterium. Next base: position 349,547 of record JAFKFM010000008.1, on the reverse strand, counting down.
TCCTTCGCGGCGTCGCCGCGGCCGGCGCTTTGGCGCTGGCGGTCCTGGCGCCGGACGTCGCCGTCGCCCAGGCCAAGAAGCAAATCAAGCTCTCGCACGCGACCGCCGTCGATCTCGGCAACGACAACCACATGGTCGCGTGGGTGATGCGCAACTACATCAACGAATACTCGGACACGCTGGACGCGCGCATCTACGGCGCCAACCAGCTGGGCGAGGAACGCGCGGTCGTCGAAGGCATGCAGCTGGGGGCCGGCGCCACGTGCCATATCGGCGGCACGGCGATCCACAACAACTTCGTGCGCCGCATGGGCGTGCTCGATCTGCCGTTCATGTGGCAGGGCTACGATCACGCGCACAAGGTACTGGACGGCGAAGTCGGCAAGTCGCTGGCCAAGGAATACGAGGCGCGCGGCATCAAGATCCTCGGCTGGCAGGATAGCTGGGGCTATCGCAACGTCGTGACGACGAAGAAGGAGATCAAGACGGCCGCCGATCTGAAGGGCCTGAAGATCCGCACCATCCAGACGCCGACCTACGTCGCCGCCCTCAACGCGATGGGTGCGAGCGCCACGCCGATGGCGTTCGGCGAGGTCTACACCGCGCTGCAAACCGGCGTGCTCGACGGGTTCGAACATTCGCCCCCGGTCGTGTTCACCGGCAAATACTACGAAGTCGCGAAATACGTGGCGCTGACGGGGCACCTGTTCGGGCCGACGGTTACGGCCTGCTCGATGCGCGAATGGCAGAGCTTCACCGACAAGGAGCGTCAGGTTCTGGCCGAGGCCGCGAAACTGGCGCAGGACGTGAACCGCAATCTGTCCGCGCAGCGCGACGCCGAAGCGATCGATCTGCTGAAGTCGAAGGGCATGATCGTCACGACGCTCGACAAGGCGCCGCTGGTGACGGCGGCGGCCCCCGTGCAGGACGAACTCGCCAAGCAGATCGGCGCCGAGGATCTGCTGCGCATCATCCGCGCGACGAAGTAACGAAACGGCGGCCGGCGCGGGGACGATTCCTTCGCCGGCCGTTCCGTCTTTTCGGGGATTTTCCGATGCGTGCCGTGCTCACCGCCGTCGACCGCGCGATGGAATTCGCGCTGTTCGCGATCTTCCTGGCCTTCTCGCTGGTCGGGGGCTTGCAGATCTTCAACCGTTTCGCGCTCGGCCTGCCGCTGAGCTGGAGCGAGGAGTTCCAGAAATTCGGGCATGTGTGGATGGTGTTCATCGCCATTCCCGTCGCCTATCGCAAGGGTGCCCATATCGGCATGGACGCGATCTTGACGCGAATGCCGCAGGGCGTGCAGCGCGCCATCGCGCTGATTTCGGAAATCATGTGGTTGATCATGGCGATCGCGATCGGGGTCTTCACCTTGCGGCTGATGGAAGTCGCTAAGTTCCAAGACAGCCCCGGCCTCGGCCTGCGCATGGATTGGGTCTATGCGGGAATGGTGCTGGGGGCCGCGTATCTCGCGCTGATCGCCGTTCGCCGCATCGTCGCGTTCTTCAAGCCTTCGCTCGCGGAGACGCTGGCATGACACTCGTCCTTCTTTTCGCGCTGCTGCTCGGCCTGATCACCGTCGGCATTCCGATTCTGCTGGTGATGGGCGTCGTGGGTTTGGTTGGCATGCTGACGCAGCCCGCCTTGGTGCCCGCCCTGTTCCCGCAGAAAATGTTCGCGATGCTGGATAATTTCAGCCTGCTCGCGCTGCCGTATTTCATTCTGGCGGGCGAGTTGATTTCGCGCGGCGGCATTTCCAAGCGTCTGGTCGAATTCGCCGAAGCCGTCGTCGGCCATTGGCGCGGCGGTTTGGGCCACGCCTCGATCGTATCGTCGATGGTGTTCGCGGGCGTGTCGGGTTCGTCCGTCGCCGACACCTCGGCGATCGGCTCGATCCTCGTGCCCGCGATGAAGTCGCGCGGCTACAAACCCGGTTTCGCGGCGGCGTTGGTCGCGTGCGCGGGCACGATCGGCGCGATCATCCCGCCGAGCATGACGATGATCGTCTACGGCTCGATGTCGAACGTGTCGATCGGCGGTTTGTTTCTGGGCGGCATCATTCCCGGCATTCTGATCGGCATCGGTCTGATGATCGTCGTGGCGCTCTATGCGCGCCATCCCGATTTCCCCGAGTTGCGGCGCACGACCGGCAAATTCATGCTGATGGTCGTGGTCAAAGCGGCGATGCTGGTGTGGCCCGCGTTGCTGGCGCCCGTGCTGGTGCTGGGCGGCATTCTGGGCGGCATCTTCACCGCGACGGAAGCGGGCGTCGTCGCGTGCTTCTATGGCTTCTTCATCGGTTTCTTCGTCTACCGGACCGTGAAGCTGCGCGACCTGCCGGAGATCTTCGTCCAAGCCGGGATCACCACGGCGCTGGTGTCGGGCATCATCGGCGTGGCGGGCGCGTTCGGCTGGCTGCTCGCCTATCTCAATTTCAACGATCTGGTGCTGAACGCCATCGGCTCGGTCGCGGGGACGCGCATCGCCGTGCTGCTGATCATGATGGCGATCATGCTCGTGCTCACGATGTTCGTGGATTCGATGGCGATCCTGATCATCATGATCCCGGTCGCGGTCATCATCGGGCGGAAATTCGGCATCGACGATTTCCACCTCGGTCTGCTGATGGTGATGGCGACGCAGATCGGATCGACCACGCCGCCCGTGGCCGTGCTGCTGTTCGTCGCGACCAGCATCGCGGGTTGCAGCTACAACGAAACGGTGCGGTATTGCTGGGCCTTCATCGCGGCGGAAGTCGCCGTTCTGGTCCTGGTGATCCTGATCCCCGAACTGGCGACGTGGATTCCCAGGATGGTTCTCGGCTAGAACGGTTCCATGTCCAACATCAACGATGTCGCAAAACTGGCCAAGGTTTCCATCTCGACGGTATCGAACGTCCTGAACGGACGCACCGGCCAGATGAGCGAAGCCACGCTGGAACGCGTGCAGCGCGCGGTCGAGAAGCTCGGCTATCGGCCCAATCAGGCCGCGCGCCAGTTGAAGACCGGCGAGGCGTCGATGATCGGGCTGCTTGTCCCGTCGCTCGGGAACCCGAGCTACGGCGTCGTGGCGCGGGAGATCGAGCTCGCGGCGCTGGACCGTTACGGCTATCGCGTCGTCGTCGCCAATACCTACCGCGATCCCAAGCACGAACGCGCTTTCATCGACGACATGGCGGCGCAAGGCGTGCGCGGCGTGATCGTGATTTCGTCGCTGTCGGACGAAAGCCATCTGGAGGAGCCGGCCGCGCGCGGCATGGTGGCGGTCAGCTACGACAGCCACTCGCGGCGCAACGCGCGCCCGCTGCTCGATTACGTGTCGGCCGACAACGTCGCGGGCGCCAAGCAGGCGGTCGAGTATCTCGTCTCGCTCGGCCATCGCGCGATCGCGTTCCTGACGCCGGGAAGCTGGACGTTCAGCCGCGAGGAAAAGCGCGATGGCTTCGCGGCGGCGATCGAAGCGGCGGGTGCGCGCGGCGTGATCATCGAGGGCGAGGTGACGCCGGGCTACGCCGACGCGGAAATGGCGGAGCTTGGCCAAAGCCTCGCCAAGAAGCTGTTGCGTCATCGCGCCAAACCGACGGCGGCGATCGCGATCAACGACATTATGGCGATTGGATTGATCGCTGGCTTGAAATCGGAAGGCCTGTCGCTGCCGGCCGATATGTCGGTCATCGGCATGGACGGCATTCCGCTGGGCGCGTTCACCGCACCGCCGTTGACGACGGTGAAGCTGCCCGTGCCCGAACTCGCGCGAACGATGGTCGATCGGATCATGCTGCGTTTGAAGAAACCCGAAACCACGCCGGCCGAGTTCCGTTTCGCGCCGTCGTTGCTGGTGCGCGGCTCCGCCGTTCCGCCCGCGAAATCGAAGCGGAGCTGAGCCGATGCGCATTCTGCTGACCCATACGCCATCGTTCCGCGCGAATTACTACGGCGACGAAGCGCTCGCGCGTTTGCGCGGGGCCGGCGACGTCGTCCTTCACGACAGCGAGACGCCGCTCGACCCGGCAGCGTTGATCGCCGCCGGCAAGGGGATCGACGTGATCGTCAGCGACCGGCAGACGGCGGCGCCGGGCGAAGTCTTCGCGGGCCTGCCCGATCTCGCCGCCTATGTCCGCTGCGCCATGGATATCCGCAATATCGATGTCGAGGCGGCGTCGAAAGCGGGCGTGCTGGTCACGCGCGCGACGGCGGGGTTCATCGATTCCGTCGTCGAGCTCGGTATCGGCATGATGGTCGACCTTGCGCGCGGGGTCAGCGCGGCGACGAACGCCTATCGCGCCGGGAAGGCGCCCGTCGTGCGCATGGGACGGCAATTGGCGGGTTCGACGCTGGGCGTCGCCGGCTTGGGCGCGATCGGACGGCGCTTGGCCGAAGCGGCGGTCGCCTTGCGCATGAACGTCATCTTCAGCGATCCCGAAACGAAGACGCCGCCGCCGGGGGCCACGCAAGCTCCGTTCGACGAAATGCTGGCGAAATCGAATTTCGTCGTGTGCCTCGTGCCCGCGACCGAGGCGACGCATCATCTGTTCGACGCGGCCGCGTTCGCGCGGATGGGGAAGGGCGCTTACTTCGTCAATCTCGCGCGCGGCGAACTAGTCGACGAGGCGGCGTTGGAAGCGGCCCTGGATCGCGGTCATCTCGCCGGTGCCGCGATGGATGTCGGCATGGCGCCCGATCAGATGCCGATGATGCGTTTGGCCGCGCGTGCCGATGTGGTCGCGACACCGCATATCGGCGGGTTGACGCCGCAGGCGATCGCGCATCAGGCCTTCGACACGGTGCGCCAAGTCGAAGCGCTGGCCTCGGGCAAGATGCCCGATCTCGCGGTCAATCCCGCGCGCGCGACGCGGCTCGCGCGGTTGGGTGTTCGTTACTGATCGCCGGTCCAGGCCTGCCGCGTGTAGGTCGTCAGCGCCAGATCGATATCCAGCGCGATCGCCTTGGTGATGGCTTGCAGCACCTGCGCCATATCCATCGAATGGTAGTGCAGGGCGGCGAGGCGGATCAGCTCGCAATGGAAATAGTTGTAGCCGGCGATATAGAGATACGGCGCCACTTTGCGCTTGTAGTGGATGGCGCCGATGCGGATCGATTGATCGACATATTCGTCGTTGAAATTGCCCGCGAACAGCAAATCCCAATGCCGGCGTTGCGCGGGCTTTAGATGTTTCTCGATGTCGTAATCGCGGAAGATGGCCGACGTCGCGGGCATCTGAAGGACGAATTTGTAGAATTCGGCGATCAGGTCGTCGAGATTGGCGACGACCAGCGGATGGAACGCGCGCAAATTTGCGATCGTCGTATCGGTGATATTGAGCAAATGAATACGCTTGCGCAGATCGAATGCTGGCATCGGCGCCCCTCCCAAGGCCGCGGAAACCAATCACCCTCGAACGTTATGAAAATATAATACAAAAATTGGACAATAAAACAACCGCCGGCCTTGCGACCGGAGGTTCTATCAAAGCGTGTCGCCGGATCGGATCGCGGGCTACACCGGCATCAGCTTGCGATGCGGCTCCGCCGGCAGATCGACGGCGATGGGATCGCCCGACGCGATGCGCCCGCCTTTATGCACGATCGCCATCACGCCCGCTTTGCGGATCAATTCGCCGTTTGCGTCGCGATCGAGCACGGCTTCGGTCAGGCCCTTTTTGAAATTGTCGAGCTGCGCGCAAGGATTGCGCAGGCCCGTGATCTCGATTTCCGGCCCGCCGGGAAAGCGCAATCGCGTGCCTGTGGGCAACGCCAAAAGATCGAGACCTTGGGTCGCGATATTCTCGCCGATATCGCCGGGCTTGATGTCGAAACCCTTGGCGCGAAGTTCGTCGAACAATTCGGAATGGATCAGATGCACCTGGCGCAGATTGGGCTGCGTGGGATCGCGCGCCACGCGGCTGCGATGTTTGACCGTGACGCCCGCATGCCCGTCGCCCGCCACACCTTCGCCGGCGATCAACTCGATCTTCGTCGTCGCGATCTTCGAGAAATTATGGCCGGGCGCGGCGGCGACCGCGACGACACGGCCGCGCGGGCCGTCCTTCCAGCCGCAGGCGCGCATGTTTTCCTTCATATGGTCGGGCACGGGCGCTTCCGTCTTGATCGGTTCGCGGCGGGGATAGAGCGGGATCTTCAGCGCGCGCGCGTGAAGCTGCAGCGGCAATTCATTCGCGCGCGTCGCTGCACCGCCATAGATCGGATCGCCCAGGATCGGGCAGCCGATCGCCGCCATATGCGCGCGCAATTGATGCGTGCGGCCGGTGCGCGGTTCGAGGGCGAGCCACGTCATGCCGTCGCCTTCGCCGATCGTCCGGTATTCGGTGAGCGAGGGCTGCCCCTTCGCGTCGATGCGCATTTTCCAGCCGCTGCGCTTGGTTTCCTTCAGCAGCGGCAGATCGACCTTGCCGTCTTTTTGCGGCGGCCGGCCGACGACGATCGCCCAATAGGTTTTGCGCACTTGGCCGTCGGCGAACAGCTTGCCGAGCTTGGCCAGCGCCTTGCGATGTCGGCCGAGCGCGAGGCACCCGCTGGTGTCGCGGTCGAGGCGGTGCGCGAGTTCGGGATCCTGCGGCAGGCCGAAGCGCAGCTGCCTTAGGTATGTCCCGAGATGGTCGCCACCCGAGGCGCCGGCATGCACCGCGATCCCGGCGGGTTTGTCGATCACCAGCAAAAGCGCGTCGCGATAAAGAAGTCGGGATTCGAGGTCCATGATCGCCGGGAACCTACACCGCGCCGGTGCCGTGGGGTAGGGTGGTTTCGAAATGGACTCCACCGCGACGAAGAACGACGCGCTCGGCGCCGTCTATATCCTGACCGGCGCCGTCAGCTCGGCTTTCGGCGCGCTCGCCCTCAAGCATCTGGGCGACGAACTCGGCTGGGGGCAGCTTGTCGTATTGCGTCACGCCGTGGCGCTGCCGTTTTTCCTGCCGTTGTTCTGGCGTTCGGGCCCGCGCTATTTCATTACCAAGCGGCCGCTGTCGCATCTGATGCGCGGCGCCTTCGGCGCGTTCGGCTTCATCCTGTTCCTGCAAGCGCTGATCAATATTCCCGTCGGCGACGCGGTGACGCTGTCCTACACCACGCCATTCTGGTCGCTGGGGCTGGCGGTGATCGCGTTCGGCGAACGGTTCGGCCCGGCGCGCGTGCTGGCGACGATGGTGGGGTTCACCGGCGTGGCGCTGATCGCGCGGCCGGGATCGTCCGATATCGGCGATCTGTGGTTCGTCGGCGTCGCGTTGTTCTCGGCGTTCCTGACCAGCCTCGCGATGATGATGGTCAAGCGCCTGTCGGCCAGCGAGCCGCCCGATCGCATAGCCTTCTGGTATTTGTGCACGGGCGTGTTGTGCGGCGTGCCGTTCGCGCTGTTCGATTGGCAGCCGATCGCGTTCGCGCATCTGCCGTGGATCGTGGCGATCGGGGCGTGTGCGGCCGTATCGCAATGGGGCCTGTCGCGCGGCTATGCGATCGGCACGTTCTCGAAAATGGCGCCGCTGGCCTTCGCCCAAGTCGGCGTGGCGACGTTGGGCGGCGTGCTGATGTTCGGCGAAGTGCCGCGCTGGACGACGCTGGCTGGCATGGTGCTGATCGGGATCGGCGCGGTGTGGGTCGTGCGCGATCGGTCCGACCGGTCGCGGGACTGAAGCGTCACTTCCAGACGAGTTCTTTGACGCTTTTCTTTTTCGCGGGCGCCGCGGCGCCTTCTTTCGGACGGCCGATCGTCGGCGGGGCGATGATCTTGACGCCCGGGCCCGGCGGCGGCGTGACCGTGCGCGGCGTGGCGGCACGCGGCTTCGCGTCGCCGCCCAGGCGGCCGAGAATGCCGGACATCGTCATACTGGTCTTGTGCTTATGTGCCTGGCCTTCGGCCGTTTCGGCGACGCGCTTGCGCTGATAGACGGGCAGGGAGTCGAAGGTCCGCTTGGCGCGATCAATGTTGATGCCGGTCGGCCGCTCGGCCGCCAGCTTCACGAATTGATGGATCTTGGAGTGTTCGCCCAGGATCTGCCCGACCGAGCTCGCCAAAATCTGCAGAGCCGTCTTATCGACGGCGGAGGTTTCTTCCGACTCCATCGATCGATAGTGTACCAATAAGTGATGGTTATTCAACGCCGTTCCGGTGCAGAAAGGCTCCCCCACGAATGCTCACGATCGCTTTGTTGATTTGCTCGAACGTCTTCATGACTTTCGCGTGGTACGGGCATCTCAAATTCCCCAACGCGCCGCTGTGGCAGGTGGTTTTGATCAGCTGGGGCATCGCGTTCTTCGAATATCTGCTGATGGTGCCGGCCAATCGCTGGGGCTATGGCCAGTTCACCGGCGCACAACTTAAAACCATCCAGGAAATCGTAACGCTAACGGTGTTCGCGGGTTTCGCAGTGTTCTGGCTCGGCGAGACGTTGAAATGGAATCACCTGGCCGCGTTTGGCTGCCTCGTCGGCGCCGCGTTCTTCATGTTCTGGGAATAAGGCACTTCAAAAGAAAAAGGGCGGATGCCCGGGACCAACCTGGCATCCGCCCGTGAGGCTCGGCAGTTCGGCCGTAAGGAGAGACCGTGGCCTGCGAGACCAGAAGGGACTTGAAAGGGCTTGGGGCGGAGAGGAGCCTCGTTCCACAAGATGTCCGTCAAGTTCGATACGGATTTAGCTATAAATTTAGGTAAAGGTCAATAAGTTTTTATAGGGAATCTTTGGATTCAACGTCGATCGAAATCCTATCTATATTTTATAAATAGTTACGATGCATTTTTAATCTAAAAACTTGGCCTTCCATGCGGCTGTCGCGATAACATGCGGCATGGTTATCCGCGTTTTGGTCGCCATACTCGGTGTGTTGCTCGCGCCGCCCGGCTTTGCCCAGGCGCCGCCAAAGACCATGGCCGATTGCCAAAAGCTCTACGACACGGAGCTCAAAAAGGCCGTGACGGCAACGCAGCGGAATCTCCGCGAAAGCCAGCACCGTGCCGGTATCGCCAAGCTGCGCTGCGAACGCGCGGTCGAACGCAAAATCTTCCAGGACAAAGCCAAGCAGAAGCGCTGAGCGACGCTCAATCTTCCTTATCGTCGAAGCGCAGCAGGCGCGGCGCCTTTTCGATCACGACTTCCAAAATCTGCTCGGCGGCGACCAGATCGGCGCGCGTGCGCTCGTTCAAGCGACCGATATAGCGATCGGTCTCGATCCGATCCTTGGCGTGATAGAGGCTGCGCAGCTCCGACTTGAACACGTCGCGGGCACCCAACGGCATCTCGGTCTTCTCCGACAGGATGCGCAGGAAATGAAGCGACGCGCTGACGATCGACGACAGCATGAACGCCGTCAGCTCGTCGAATTTTTCGGCGAGCGCTTCCGCCTTCTCGTCGCGCATGCGCTTCAACTTGTATTCGATGACGATGGCGAGCGTGTCGAAATCGTCGACGACTTCGCGGAAGTTCAGATAGGCGTGATACTTGTCCTGGCTTGCGTCGGCCGAGGCTTGGCGCGCCGCCATGATGACGCGCGTGGCACCTTGTTCCAGCGCCGTCAGCATCTCGCGGATCTTGGCGAGTTGGACTTCGTTTTGTTTGGCGACGTTTTCGGGTGTTATCAGCATCAGGCGTCCTCGACGACGCCGAGCTGCAACAGGCTCGGCGCGCGCTCGATGATGAGGGAGAGGATTTCCTCGGCCGTTTCGATGTCCTTCGCGGCGCGGCTCGAGATTTTCGTTTTGTACCGATCGAGCTCGAGCAATTGCTTGACCCGATAGATCGATCGCAACTCGCCCAGAAGAATATCCTTCGACCCGAGCGGCAGATCGTTCTTCTGCGACAGGATCCTCAGGAAGTGCAGGCTGGTTTGCAGCGTCGCGGTCAGCATGAAAAGCTGCAATTCCTCGAATTGCCGCTCCAGCTGCGTGTCGCGTCCGCCGCGCAGATTTTTAAGCCGGTATTCGATGACGATGGCCAGCGTATCGAAATCGTCGCAACGGTCGCGGAACGCCGAATAGGCGTGCCATTCCTGCTCGCTGATCTTGTTGGAGACGAGCTTGGCCGCCTCGATCACGCCATCCGCGTGACCTTCGAGCGCCGCGAGGAGCCCCTCGACCTCGGCGCGCGTATGTTGCTGAGTCACCGTTTTTCCGGCCATAGCGGCAGAATGGCGGCGGACGCGGCGGGGCGCAACCAGTTTGCGACTTTCGCGAGCGTCCGGAATTCCTTCGCGAATCCGCCCGCGTGGCAAACGGCTCTTGAAGCCGCGCACGCGCATACCGATCTTGCCCGGTAACGGCCGCGCGGCCCAGGCTCGAACCATTCCCCCGATCCCCTTCGACGCGCGCCGATATTCGAAATCGCAAACAGGATTCCGGCCGTTTCGGCCGGGCAGGAGGCTCGATTATGCAAATGCAGCTCGACATCAACGGCCGCAAGATCGCGGTCGACGCGCCCCCCGATATGCCGTTGCTGTGGGTGCTGCGCGACCAGCTCGGCATGACCGGCACGAAATTCGGCTGCGGCATGGCCCAATGCGGCGCCTGCACGGTCCATCTCGACGGCCAGCCGGTGCGCGCGTGTCAGACGCCGGTCGAAACCTCCGTCGGCGCAAAGATCGCGACGATCGAAGGCATCACCGACAAGATCGCGACTGCGATCCGGGCGTCGTGGGTCAAACTCGACGTCCCGCAATGCGGCTACTGCCAATCGGGTCAGATCATGTCGGCCGTGGCGCTGCTGCGCGAAAACCCGAAGCCGAGCGACGACGACATCGACGCGGCGATGCAGGGCAATCTGTGCCGCTGCGCCACCTATCAACGCATCCGCGCGGCGATCCATGACGCCGCCAAGTCGCTGGCTTGAGGGGGAGGGCGCAACATGACCTTCATCGACAAATTCTTCGCCAAGCGCGCCACGGCCGCTTCCTTCCGCCCGACGCGCCGCCAATTCCTGGTCGGCACGGCCGCCGCCGGCGCGGGGCTGACGATCGGCTTCCCGGTTTCGGCCCAAGCGCCGGCCGCCGCCGCCGTCCCCAACCCCTTCGCGGGCTATGTGCGCATCGGCACCGACAATGCGGTGACCGTGCTGTCCGCGCATATGGATATGGGACAGGGCGTCTATAACGGCATCGCCACGCTGGTCGCCGAGGAGCTGGGGGCCGATTGGTCGACGATCCGCGTCGAAGGCGGCAGCGGCAATCTCGCCCTTTACGGCAATGCCGCCTGGGGCGGGGCGGCGCAAGGGACGGGCGGGTCGACCGCCATGTCGTCGTCCTGGGAACGTTATCGCAAGGCGGGCGCCATCGCGCGCACGATGCTGGTTTCCGCCGCCGCCAAGGCGTGGAATGTGCCCGCGTCGGAAATCGCCGTATCGAAAGGCACGTTGTTCCATGCGGCCAGCGGCCGGGGCGCCACGTTCGGCGCCTTCGCCGACGCCGCCGCGAAGGAGCCCGTGCCCCAGAACGTCGCGCTGAAATCGCCCGCGGAATGGACGCTGATCGGCAAGCCGGGCCAGCGCCGCTACGACAGCGCGCCGAAGACCAACGGCACGCATGATTTCACGATCGATCTGCGCTTCCCGGGCATGTTGATCGCGACCATCGAACATCCGCCGGTTTTCGGCGGCAAGGTCGCGTCGGTCGATGCGACGGCCGCGAAAGCCATCCCCGGCGTGGTCGATGTGGTGACGATCCCGACCGGCGTGGCCGTGCTCGCGCGCGATACCTGGGCCGCGAACAAAGGCCGCGAGGCGCTGCAAATCGTGTGGGACGAAACGTCGGCCGAGAAGCGCAGCACGGCCGAATTGCGCGCCGAGTATCTCGCCGCGCTGGAAGTGCCGGGCACGCATGTCGCCGATACGACCGGCGATGCGCAAGCCGCGTTGGGCCGCGCGGTCAAAACGATCGAGGCGACCTACGAGTTCCCGTATCTCGCGCACGCGGCGCTGGAACCGCTCAACGCCGTCGTGCGGCGCACGGGCGACACGATCGAAATCTATGGCGGGCACCAGATCCCCGATCTCTATCAGGGGCTGGCCGCGCGCGCGGCGGGCACGACGCCCGACAAGATTTCGATGCGTATTATGAAGACCGGCGGCGGCTTCGGCCGGCGCGCGGTCGGCGACGGCGACGTGGTGATCGAAGCGGTCGAGATCGCCAAGGCGATCGGCTTCCGTGCCCCCGTGAAGCTGCAATGGACGCGCGAGACCGATATGGCCGGCGGGCGCTATCGCCCGATGTATATGCACAAGGTCAAGATCGGGATCGACGCGCAAGGGCGGCTCGCCGGCTGGCATCATCGTATCGTCGGCCAGTCGATCCTAAGCGGCACGCCCTTTGCGGGCATGATCCAGAACGGCATCGACGTCACCTCGGTCGAAGGCGTTGCGCACACGGTCTACGCCATTCCCGATCGGCGCGTGGAACTGACCTCCACCCAAATTGGCGTGCCGGTTTTGTGGTGGCGTTCGGTCGGCCACACGCACACCGCCTACGCGATGGAGACGGCGATCGACGAGGTCGCGACGGCGACGGGCAAGGACCCGGTCGCGTTGCGCCGCGAATTGCTGGCGGGCAAGCCCAAACATCTGGGCGTGCTCGAACTCGTCGCGCGCCAGGCGAAGTGGAACGAGAAACCGGCCGAGGGCATCTATCGCGGCGTGGCGGTGCATGAAAGTTTCGGCACCACCGTCGGCATGGTCGCCGAGATCCGCATGACGAGTGCGACCGAATTCAAGGTTGAGCGCGTCGTCGCGGCGGTCGATTGCGGCATCGCGATCAATCCCGATCAGGTGCGCGCGCAAATCGAAGGCGCCGTGGGCTTCGGCCTCGGTTCGGTCTTGCGCGAGAAACTGACGCTGGAAGGCGGCAAGGTCGTCGAAACGAATTTCGACCAGTACCGCCCGTTGCGCATCGACGAAATGCCGAAGGTCGAGGTGCATATTGTTCCATCGAACGCGCCGCCCACGGGCATCGGCGAACCCGGCGTGCCGTTGATCGGCCCGGCGGTCGCCAACGCCTATGCGGCCGCGACCGGCAAGCGCATCCGCGCCTTGCCGTTCGAGACCGCGTTGGAAAACGGCGTGTAGTTAGGCGGCGCCCAAGTTAGGCGGCATACGCGGCGACGACGTCGATCAAGCGGTCGATCGAGACCGGCTTGGCGACGTAGTCGCTGCAGCCCGCGGCCAGAATACGCTCGCGATCGCCGCGTAACGCATAGGCGGTGATCGCGACGACGGGAATGTCGCGCAACGCGGGGTCCAGTTTCATTTCCTTGGCGACGTCCACGCCCGAGCGGCCGGGCAGGTGGATATCCATCAGCACGAGATTGGGTTGGCCTTGGCGCGCGGCGTCGATCGCCGCTTCGCCGTCGCGCACGCGCAGCGTCGTGTAGCCTTGCGCTTCGAGCACATCGCCGAACAGCTTCATGTTCAGCGGATTGTCTTCGACGATCAGAACGGTTTTGCAGGCCATCGGGTGCGTGACGCTCGGGGGACGTAGTAAATATTCCCGTCAGCCTACACGGCACCTATGGACGATCTCTTAACGGCGCGTAACCATATGTAATTCCGAACGAAAACGGCCGGCGGGTTTCCCCGCCGGCCGCGTCGCTTTCGGCTTTCGATCCGGATTTAGGTCGGGATCTTGCGCAATTCCGCCGGCGGCAGGAAGGCATCGGTGTAGATCAGATCGTTCGGCGGCACGGGCGTCACGTTGAACGCGTCGCACAGGCCGGCGATGTTGCGCGTGAGACGCGCTTGATCGACATGGCCGATACCGTTGGCGCGCGTCGTCGGCGTCGAGATCGACTGCTCGAACACCATCTGGTAGCGCGGCAGCTCGACTTCGGGCGAGTTCAGCGGCTGGCGGCGGACGGCGGCCGCGACCGAAGCCTTCGGGTCCTTGATCATTTCCTGCATCGAACGCGCCGTGGCGCGCGCGAAACCGGCGGCGACCGTCGGATTGGCGGCGAGCCATTCCTTCTTCGCGAAGATCGACGAACCGAACAGGTCGATACCGGCGGTCGCGTACTGGATCCAGGCGATCTGATCGAGCGGCACGCCCGCGCGGACCATGTTGAGGGCGACCGACGACACGAAGCCCGTCGCACCTTGCGCTTCGCCGCGCACGACCAGCGTTTCGCGCAGCGGGAAGTCGATATGGCGCAGCGTGACCTTCGACATATCGATGCCCGCAGCCTTGGCGAACCACGGGAACATCTGACGGCCGGCGTCGGGTTCCGGGGCGGCGAGCGTCTTGCCTTCGATGTCCTTGGCGTCCTTGATCGCGCCCTTCTTGAATACGATGCCGTGCTGCAGAAGGTCCCAAATCACGAAGAACGCGGTGACCGGCGTGGCCGGGTTGGTGGCGGTGAAGCGCGCCATCGTGCCGAAATCGCCGAAGCCGATGTCGTAGGTGCCTTGCGCGACGCGCGTCACGGCCTGGCCGGAACCCGCACCGCCATCGACCTGCACGTCCAGGCCTTCGGCCGCGTAGAGACCCTTTTCGACCGCGAGCAGGAAGTTCGATTGCGGGCCCCAGAAATCGACGTCGAGCGTGAATCGCACGCGGGTACGCGCCTGGGCGAGGGCGGGGGCCGCCAGCTTGAACTGCGCCGCGGCGGCCGCGCCAGCGACGCCAAGGCCGAAGGTGCGGCGTGAAATCTTCCCGGTCATGCTTGGTTTGCCTTTCGGTTTATGGGTTCGGACGGGCGCCGGCGAGAGTCCGGCGTCATTCCGTAGCCACCGATAAAGCAAACCCAGGGCCAGCCCGTTGCTGGGCCCATTTCGTATACTTAAGCCGATTTCTGCCTAAATTTTACCCGCCGTGCTTACGCGGCGAGCGAAAGCGCATCGACGAAGGTCGCCGGATCGACATTGCCGCCCGAAACCACCGCGACCACCGTCTTGCCCTTGATCGGCAACTTGCCGGCCAAAACGGCCGTGGCGGCGACCGCACCGCCCGGCTCGGCGACGAGTTTGAATTCCTGGAACAACGTCGCCATCGCGCGCTTCACTTCCTCGTCGGTCACCGCGAAACCGCCTTTGAGCAGCTTGCTGTTCAGCGCGAAAGTCATCTCGCCGGGCGTGGGGGCGAGCAGCGCATCGCAGATCGAGCGCGCGTTGGGGTCGTTCTTGATCCGCGTGCCCGCTTCCAGGCTGCGCTTCGTATCGTCGAAACCCACGGGCTCGGCCGAATAGACCGGCACGCCGGGCAGGGTGCCCGACAGCGCCAGTGCGGTGCCTGAGACGAGGCCGCCGCCGCCACAGCACACCACGACCGCATCGGGCGTCACGCCCATCGCCTGACATTGCTGCGCGATTTCCAAGCCGATCGTGCCTTGGCCCGCGATGATGTTGGGATCGTCGTAAGGCTTCACGAGCGTTGCGCCGTACTTGGCTTGCAGCTCCAAGCCCATCTTTTCGCGATCCTGGGTGTAGCGATCATAGGGCACGACGGTCGCGCCGAAGGCCTTGGTGCGCGCGATTTTGATCGCGGGCGCGTCTTCCGGCATGATGATCCAGGCGGGCATGCCGAGCATTTGCGCGGCCGCCGCGACACCTTGCGCGTGATTGCCCGACGAGAACGCGACGACGCCGTTCTTGCGCTTGTCGGCCGGGATTTGGCTGATCGCGTTATACGCGCCGCGGAACTTGAACGAGCCCGTGCGTTGCAACGGCTCCGCCTTCAGCAGCAACCGCCCGCCGAGTTTGGCGTTCAGCAACGGCGCTTCCAGCAGCGGCGTTTTGACCGCGAAACCTTCGAGCCGCTTGGCGGCGGCAACGACGTCGTCGAACACGGGCAGGGCCATCTTCATCCTCGCTATAATCGGACGCGCGAGAGTGGCGCGCGGCAGGGGCCGCGATCAAGGGCGAACATGTCGCCCGACAATTACCTCGATGCCTTCGCCAACAACGCCGCCAGCGCCATGCGGCAGACGGGTTCGTCGAGCGTGGGCGCATGGCCCGTATCGGGAATTTCGACCTGCATCAAATCGGGTTTCGTCGCCTTCATCTGGGCGAAGGTCTCGGCCGACAACACATCCGACTTGGCGCCACGCACGACCAAAGCGGGCAGCGCCGACGCCGCGCGCCACAGCGCCCACAAATCGATCTCGGGATCGCCGCCGGGCTGAAGATTGGCGGCGATCTTCACGTCCCAATCGTAGTGCAGCTTGCCGTCGTCGCCGGTGCGGTAGGTATTTCGCACGAGTTGATCCCAGCCTTCCGGATCGTTCGCCAGCACGTCGGGCAGGAATTCGCGCAGGGCTATCGACGCCGCGTTCCAATCGGGCTGTGGCCTGTCGACCGAAATGTAATCGAGGATGCGTTTGGCGCCGTCTTGCGCGATATCGGGGCCGATATCGTTGACGACCAGCCCGGCGACCTGGCTCGGCAGCATCGTCGCCAAAGCCATCGCCAGCAAGCCGCCGAACGATGTGCCGATCACGACGAAGCGGTCGATGCGTGCGGCGATCGTCAAGGCGCGCAGATCGTCGAGGTAATATTGCGGCGCATAGGTCGAGATGTCGCGCGCGTAGTCCGACTTGCCGCGCCCGCGCAGATCGGGCGACACGACGCGATAGCCGTTATTGGAGAGATGCGTCGCGACCCAATCGAAATCGGCGCTGTGCCGCGTGAGGCCGGGCAGGCACAGGATATCGGGCGCGTGGCGCGTGCCTTCCGGCGCCCATTCGGCGTAATGCAGCGACAATCCGTCGGACGCCGTAAAGCGCCGCGCCGATTTCATCCGCCGCGTTCCTCTTTCTTCGCCGCGTCCCAGAGCTTGTCCATCTCGGCGAGATCGGATTCCGCCGGCGTGCGGCCGCGTTCGCGCAGCTTTTCTTCCACGCGCCCGAAGCGGCGCTCGAATTTCGCGTTGGCGCCGCGCAACGCCGTCTCGGCGTCCACGCCCGCAAGCCGCGCGACGTTGACCAGCGCGAACATCAAATCGCCGACTTCTTCCTCGAGCTTCTTCGGGTCGGCGATGGCGAGCTCGACGCGAAGTTCGCTAACTTCTTCCTCGACCTTGTCGAGGGCCGCACCGGCCGTACCCCAATCGAAGCCCACGCGGCTCGCGCGCTTTTGCAGCTTCTGGGCGCGCAACGCCGCGGGCAGGGCCAGCGGCACGCCGTCCAGCGCGCCGCCTTGGGACTTCGCCTGACGCTCATGCGCCTTGGTCGCCTCCCAGGCTTCGGTCTGTTCCTCGCTGGTCTTGTCCTCGCGCTTGGCGAAGACATGCGGGTGCCGGCGGATCATCTTGTCCGCAAGGTCGCGCGCGACGTCGTCGAAAGCGAAGGCCTTGTCTTCTTCGGCGAGGCGCGAATGGAACACGACCTGGAACAGCAGGTCGCCCAGTTCCTCGCGCAGATGCGCCATGTCGTTCTTCTGGATCGCGTCGGCGACCTCGTAGGCTTCTTCGATCGTGTAGGGCGCGATCGTGGCGAAGCTCTGTTCGAGATCCCAGGGACAGCCGGTCGCAGGGTCACGCAGCTTGGCCATAACGGCCAGAAGGCGCGCCATCGGCGGCGCCGTTTTGTCGAGCGGGTTGGTCATGATGGGCGAGGGTATAGAGAGGCTATTGCGGTTTCGGTAGTGCCTTGGCGGGCAGGGCTGCGTTGTCTATTGCAGCACCCCGCCAATCCACGCCCTCAACCTGAGCATGGGCTAAGTCCGCGCCGGACAAATCTGAATCGACGAAAGCCGCCCCGGTCAGATCGGCATGGGCGAAGCGCGCATTGGCGAAATAGGCCGACGAAAACGACGCTTCGCGGGCCTTGGCGCCGTAAAAATCGGCCTGATCGCCGACGGCAAGTTGGAAATCCGCCCGCGCGAGCCGCGTTCCGGCAAAGTTCGCGGCGCACAGATAGGCACCCTTAAAGGTGGCGCCGGTGAAATCGCCGTCCGACAGATCGTAGCCGGACAGATTGGAGCCCGCGAACGAGAGTCGCGTGCCGGCCGGGTCGTTGGCGCGGACGCGGCGGCCGAGCACGCCGATCGCGGCCTGCACATCGGTCTGGATCGGCAGATAGACCGTTTCGGCCGTCGCGGGCTGGACGGGCGGCGGGCAACGGTCACGGACGAAGGCGGCGAGGGTCTGAACGATCGGGCCTTGGTCCTTGGGCCGGGCGCGGGCTTGGCGCTCCAGCGAGTACACGGCGCCGATCCGGACCTGGACCTTGTCGTCGCCAAGCCCGGCGAAGGCCTGGGCCATGATCTCCGCCGATTTGCCGATCTCCGTCGCTTCGGCCGTACGCTGCTGCGCCTCGACCAGTTTGCGCGCGGTCCAGGCGCGCCAAGCCAGGAACGGCAGAACGGCGAAGGCCGCCGCCGCGACCGTCACGTCGCGCAGATCGGCCGCGTTGGCCAGCAGCCAAAACCAGAAATACTCGAGTTCGCCGGACATTGGGGGTGGAGCGTACGGAGTCGCCGGACCGCCGTCCAACGCCATTCCATAAATCGCATAATGTATATTATCAAAAATATAAGATACGTATTTGACGCATATGCTTACGCCTGTTTTTGGCGCTTATTTCGCAGCTTGGACCGCCTGGCGCGCAACCACGTCCAGGATCAGTCCGTCATAGCCTGGTTCGACGCCTTGCGGCAGCTTGGCGGCCAGCGCTGCGTAATCCAGCCGGTGGTTCATGTGGGTCAGAACCGCCCGGCGCGGCCCTACCCGTGCGATCCATTCCAGCGTCTGGTCGAGATGGCTATGGGCGAAGTTCGGCTGCTCCTGCAGGCAATCGACGATCCAGCTGTCGATCCCGGCCAAGGCCGCGAACGCGGCTTCGGGCAGTTCCTTGACGTCGGTCGAATACGCAAAATCGCCGAACCGGAGCCCCAGCGTCGGGTCGCGATCGCCGCCATGGACCTGCATGAAGGCCGACACGTCGATATCGCCGATCCGCACGGTCTGGCCGGGCTCCAGTACCTTGGGTACGAGTACCGGCACGACCCAAGCGCCTTTGAGCGCCAATTCGTTCGGCGGCTCGAACGCGTAACCGAACCGGCGTTTCGCTTCGGCCAAAGTGCGCGCGTCGCCATAGCAATCCAGCGCACCGTTTTTGAGCCAGTTCAGCGTGCGCAGATCGTCGATGCCGTGCATGTGGTCGGCATGTTCGTGGGTGAATATCACCGCG
Organism: Alphaproteobacteria bacterium; assembly: GCA_017308135.1. Classification (NCBI taxonomy): domain Bacteria; kingdom Pseudomonadati; phylum Pseudomonadota; class Alphaproteobacteria; species Alphaproteobacteria bacterium. The sequence goes on along the minus strand of JAFKFM010000008.1, from coordinate 330,440 downwards.
TCGAACTTGGTCAGGCCCGAGGCCAAAAGCTGCTGGCGAAGGTCCGGGCTGGCATCGACCAGAATGCGCGTCGTGGCGCTTTCGACGACGATCGAAACCCGGGTGCGTTTGTTCCGGGGATCGGCGCTGGAACAAACGGCGCACGTGCAGCCGACGAGGGGCACGCCGGCCGAGGCGCCGCTGCCCAGCATCGTGACTTTCAGGTTTTGGCTCACGCCGCCGCCGCCGCGGGCCGTTTGGCGCGCGCGAACAGCTTGTAGAAATTCTCGGTCGTGACGCGGCCCAGCTCCTCGACCGTGACGTTCTTGAGGCCGGCGACGCAGCGCGCCGTGTGGATCACGTAGCTCGGCTCGCAGGGTTTGCCGCGCATCGGGATCGGCGCCAGATACGGCGAGTCCGTTTCGACCAGCAGTTTGTCGAGCGGGATCTCCTTCACCGTGCGGCGAAGATCCTCGGCGTTCTTGAACGTGACGATGCCGGAGATCGAGATGAAATAACCGAGTTTCATCGCGTGCTGCGCCAGTTCCAGGCTCGACGTGAAGCAATGCAGCACGCCGGTGACACCCGGCAATTCCGCCGCCGCCCAATCGAGAAGCTCGATCGTATCGGCATCGGCATCGCGCGTATGGATCACGACCGGCAAACCGGTCGCGTGGGCCGCGCGCAGATGGGCGCGGAAATTCTCGCGCTGCGGCTCGCGCGGACTTTTCTCGTAATAGTAATCGAGGCCGGTTTCGCCGATCCCGACGACTTTGGGATGCGCCGCCTCGGCGACCAAAGCATCGGTCGCGGCTTGCTCGTGCTGGGCTTCGTGCGGATGGACGCCGACCGTGCAGAACACGTTCGGGGCACTTTCTGCGATCTTGCGCACGTTGTCGAACGCCGACAGCTTCGTGCCGATGGCGAGCATCGTTTCCACGCCCGCCGAACGCGCGCGCGCCAGCACGCCCGGAAAATCCTTTTGCAGTTCCGGGTAGTCGAGATGGCAATGCGAGTCGACCAAGATCATTTCTTGGTCCCTGCCCCCGGCTTCGCCGCCTCCGCCGCCGGATCGACATAGCGCGGGAACAGGCCTTGCGGGGCGGGCAACGCCGTGCCCGCGACCAGCACCTTGTCCCAAGCGGTCGCGTCGCGCGCATCGGCGGGAACGGCGAGCTGGTCGAGCAGCTTCGCCATCGTCGTGGGCATATAGGGCTGAAGCAACAGCGCCGCGCGGCGCAGGATTTCCATCAGCACGTACAGCACCGTCGCCATGCGCGCGGGATCGGTCTTGCGCAAGGTCCAGGGCGCTTGCGCATCGACATAGCGGTTGGCGTCGGCGACGACCGCGAACACCGCGTCGAGCGCCTTGTGGAACCCTTGCTGCGCCATGTCCGCGCGCACGATCGCCAGCAACGCGGCGGCCTTGTCGAGCATCGCGCGATCGGCGTCGGTGAAGTCGCCCGGCGTGGGCACGCAAGCGCCGGCGTTCTTGGCGACGAACGACAACACGCGCTGGCCGAGATTGCCGAGATCGTTGGCGAGATCGGTGTTCATGCGCCGGATCATCGCCGCGTGCGAGAAATCGCCGTCCTGGCCGAACGGCACTTCGCGCATCAGGAAATAGCGCACCTGGTCGAGGCCGTAGGTTTCGATCAGCTTCAAGGGATCGATGACGTTGCCGAGCGACTTCGAAATCTTCTGACCTTCATTGGTCCACCAGCCATGCGCGTAGACGCGTTTGGCCGGCGCCAGACCGGCGGCTTCCAGGAACGCGGGCCAATAGACCGCGTGGAAGCGCACGATATCCTTGCCGACCATATGGACCGAGGCGGGCCAGAAGGTCTTGAACTTCTCGTCCTCGACGTTGGGATAGCCGACGGCCGTGATGTAGTTGGTCAGCGCGTCGAGCCACACATACATCACGTGCTTTTCGTCGCCGGGCACTTTGATGCCCCAGTCGAACGTGGTGCGCGAGATCGACAGATCGTGCAGCCCTTGCTTCACGAAGCTCATCACTTCGTTGCGGCGCGTGGCCGGGCCGACCGCGTCTTGGTTCTTCTCGTACCATTCGAGCAGCCAATCACCCCAATCCGACAGGCGGAAGAAATACGACGGCTCCTCGACCCATTCGACCTCGGCGCCCGAAGGTGCGCGCTTCTTGCCGTCGGGCCCGGTCGTGAGCTCGGACTCGTCGTAATAGGCTTCGTCGCGCACGGCGTACCAGCCGTCGTATTTGCCGAGATAGATGTTGTCGTTGCCCTTGGGCGTCTTGCGCGCGGCCATCGCACGCCAGATCGCCTGGACCGAATCCTTGTGGCGCTGCTCGGTCGTGCGGATGAAATCGTCGTTGGAGCAGCCCAGGGCCGGCAGCAACGCGCGGAAGTTTTGCGAAACCTTGTCGGTGAAAGCCTGCGGATCGACGCCGGCCAGGGCCGCCGCCTTGGCGACCTTCTGGCCGTGCTCGTCGGTGCCCGACAGGAAATGCACGCGGTATCCGTCGAACCGCATGAAGCGCGCCAGCACGTCGCAAGCCAGCGAGGTGTAGGCATGCCCGATATGGGGAACGTCGTTGACGTAATAGATCGGCGAAGTGACGTAGAAGCTTTTCATGGCAGGATATATGGCCCGCCCGCTAATTCCGTGCAAGCACGCGACAAATTGGCCGGGTTCTTGCTTCCTTCCGGCCCGCCATGGATGACATCGACGCCTATCTCGACCAAACCGCCGCAATTCTTGGCCTCAAGATCGACCCCGCCTATCGGCCGGGGGTTCGCGGCAACCTGGAACGCACATTCGCCATCGCCAAGGCGGTGACCGAGTTCGACCTGCCCGACGATCTCGAAGCCGCTCCCGTTTGGCGGCCGGAGGGGTTGAAGTGACCCCGATCGAGCTTTCGGCGCACGAGATCGCGCGACGCGTCGCCTCGGGCGGGATATCGGCGCACGCGATCGTCGAGACGATGCTGGTGCGCATCGCGAGCCAGAATCCGGAGATCAACGCCTTCACCGACGTGATCGCGGGCCGTGCGCTGTCGCAAGCCGATGCGATCGACGCCAAGCGCGCCAAGGGCGAGAAGCTGGGTCCCCTCGCCGGCGTACCCTATGCGGTCAAGAATCTGTTCGACATCGAAGGCCTGCCGACGCGCGCGGGCTCCAAGATCAATCGCGACCTGCCGCCCGCCAAACGGGATTCGTTTCTCGGCCGCCGGATGAACGCGGCCGATGCGATCTGCCTTGGCGGGCTCAACATGGGCGAATACGCCTACGACTTCACCGGCGAGAACGAGCATGACGGCCCGTCGCGCAATCCGCATGACCGCACGCGCATGGCCGGCGGCTCGTCGGGCGGTTCGGGTGCGGCAATCGCGTCGGGCATGGTGCCGGTGGCGCTGGGTTCCGACACCAACGGCTCGATCCGCGTGCCCGGCGCGCTCTGCGGCATTTTCGGCTTGAAGCCGACCTATGGCCGCCTCGGTCGCAGCGATACGTTTCCGTTCGTTGGTTCGCTCGATCACCTCGGGCCCTTCGCGCGCTCGGCGAAAGATCTCGCGCTCGTCTACGACGCGCTGCAAGGTGCTGACGAAGCCGATGCGGGCCAGACGCCGCGCGACATCGAACCCAGTTTCACCAATGTCGGGCTCGGCGCCGATGGTTTGCGGATCGCGGTCGGCGGCGGTTATTTCGCCCAAGGCGGCGAAACGGTCGTGTTCGATGCCGTCGCGCGCGCCGCGAAAGCGCTGAATGCGACGCGCGAGGTGATTCTCCCCGAAGCGCAGCGCGCGCGCGCCGCCGCCTATACGATCACGACGATCGAAGGCGCGCAGTTGCACGAGAAGCGCTTGCGCACCCGCGCCGCCGATTTCGACCCTGCGACGCGCGATCGTTTGCTCGCCGGCTTGATGGTGCCCGCCGCTTGGTATGTGAAGGCGCAACGCTTCCGCCGCTGGTACGCCGATCAAGTGCTGAAGCTGTTCGCCGATGTCGATGCGATCCTGCTGCCCGCCACGCCCTGCGCCGCGCCAAAGCTCGGTCAGGTGACGATGAATATCGGCGGCCAGGAAATGCTGGTGCGGCCCAATCTTGGGATCTACACCCAGCCGATTTCGTTCATCGGCCTGCCCGTGGCGCTGGCGCCGATCCACACCAAGGGCGCCATGCCGCTGGGCGTGCAGATCGTCGCCGCCCCGTGGCGCGAGGATATCGCCTTGCGCGTCGCCTATGAACTCGAACGCCAAGGTATCGCGACCGCCCCGGTCGCCGGACTCTAAGAAAGAGCGCGAAGATGGAAGTCGATATTCCCGAGGTGAAGGCCGAACTGACCGCGATGTTCGAGCGCTATGAAAAGGCGCTGACGACCAACGACGTCGAAACGCTCGACGAGTTGTTCAAGAACGCGCCCTACACGATCCGCTACGGCATGGCGGAAAATCTCTACGGCTATCTCGAAATCGCGGCATTCCGTGCGGCACGGCCCAGCGTGGGTTTGCAACGCACGCTGGAAAAGCCGGTCATCACGACCTTCGGGCGCGATTTCGGCACGGCCTCGACGATGTTCCGCCGCACGCCGGGGCGCGTGGGCCGTCAGATGCAAACCTGGGTGCGCTTCCCCGAAGGCTGGCGCGTCGTCGCCGCCCACGTGTCGATCATCGACGAACCGAAGGCGTAACTAAGCCGCCGCTTGTTGAAGCGCGCCGAACGCCGCGAGGATCGTCTGCTTGCGGTCGAGATTGAGGCCTTCGGCCGCCGAGCCCAGGCGCCCGATACGCTCCCACGCCTGGACCCAGGCTTGGGCGCCGCGCGCCGCGGCGCGGGCGGCCAGCGCATGTTCCTCGGGCAACGCGGCGGGTTGTCCCGCCGCCGATTTGGCGAGGCGATGGACGAGCCCGCCCATCAGATCGAGGGCGGTGCGCAAGCTCGCCGCCGCATCCTCCCCGCCCCGCGCCAATTGATCGGCGAAGCGCTGCACGGCGAGCGCATCAAGCTTGGGAAGGTCGGCGACCAGCGCCAGAACTTCGCGATAGAGCTCCGCCCCGCCGCGATCGGCCAAATCCATCGCGCGGCCGATCGAACCGTCGGACAGCGACGCCAATACCGCGCGCTCGTCGCCGGGGATTTCCGGCCGATAGCGCGACAACAGCGTCACGACCTTCGCCTCGGGCAGCGGTTGCAGGAACAGCATCCGGCAGCGCGAACGGATCGTCGGCAGCAGACGTCCGGCCGCGTGCGTGACCAGCAGCAACAGCGCTTGCGGCGGCGGCTCTTCGAGGGCTTTCAAAAGCGCGTTCGCACCCTCGGTATTCATTTCGTCCGCCGCATCGACGACGACGACGCGCCAAGCGCCTTCGGCCGGCGTCATGTGCAGGAACTGGACGACGCCGCGCACGTCATCGACTGGAATCTCGCTGCGCATCTTGCCGGTCTTCGGATGGACCGTGCATTCCGCCACACTCATGTCGGAATGTCCGCCCGACGCGACGCGGCGATAGATGGGATCGGCCGGCGACAAAGCGATCGAACTGGGTTGCGCCGGCGCGCCGAACAGCGAATCCCCTTGCGGCTTGGCGCCTTCGGCCAGCACGAAGCGCGCGAAGCGATAGGCGAGCGTGGCTTTGCCAATACCGCGCGGGCCCGCGATCAGCCACGCATGCGGCAGCTTGCCCGAGTTCCACGCCGAGAGCAGCGTGGCCTCGGCCGCTTCATGGCCGATGAGATCGGGATTGGCGCGGGGTGCGCGTTGGAATTCGCCGGGATCGGACATTGCGCGCCGACCTTAGCGCGCGGCGGCGAGCGTGGGAAAGCGTTTGACGAGGGCGCGCCATATCCGCGCTTCGACCTGGTCGAGCGAGCCGCGCGCGTCGATCACAGCACAGCGTTTGGGTTCGGCCTTCGCGATGGCGCGGAAGCCTTTGCGCACGCGCTCGTGGAAATCGCGCCCGAAACGCTCGAAGCGGGTTTCGGCCCCGGCCCGCGCACCCGCACGTGCCAAACCGTCGGCGACGGGGATGTCGAGGATCAGCGTGAAATCGGGCTTGAACGCCCCCAGCGACGCGCGATGCAGCGATTTTACGAAAGCGGGGCCAAGGCCATGCGCATAGCCCTGATAGGCCATCGTCGAGTCAGCGAAGCGGTCGCAGAGAACCCAAGCGCCCGTGTCGAGCGCGGGTTTGACGAAGCGGTTCACGTGTTCGACGCGCTGCGCGTAGTTGAGCAAACCTTCCGATTGCGGCGACCAGCGGCCGGGATCGCCTTCGACCAGCAGCTTGCGCAAGGTCGCGGCTTGTTCGATCGAACCGTCCGCCGGGCCGCCGGGCTCGCGCGTTCGGCGAATGTCGATCCCTAACGCCGACAAACGCGCGGCCAGACGCGCGATCTGCGTCGATTTGCCGGCCCCTTCCCCGCCTTCGAAGGTAACGAAGCGGCCGCGCGCGATCATTTCCGCGCGCCGAAGACCAGGTAATTGACCGCCGCCGTCATCCGCCCGCCGAAGCCGAGCTTATCCACGCCTTCCGACGCGACCAGCGGCACTTCGACCGGCGTGACGCCCGGTGCCGACATCGTGACCTTGCCGAGTACCTGACCCGCCTGGATCGGCGCCGCGACCGGATTGTCGTAGACGATCTTGGCCTGAAGTTGCGGGCGCAGGCGGCGCGGCATGGTGATCGCCACGTCCTGCGCCGTGAGGAGCGACACGCCGGGCTTCTGGCCGAGCCAGATATCCGCGCGGTCAACTTCCTGACCGGCCGTGAACAGTTTGTAGGTCTGGAATTCGCGGAAGGCCCAGTCGATCATCCGCTCGGATTCCTCGGCGCGCGCGCGCATCGACGGCCAGCCGTTGAACACCGCGATCACGCGCCGCCCGTCGCGCCGCGCCGTGGCGGTGAGGCCATAGCCGGCCGCGTCGGTATGACCGGTCTTCATGCCGTCCGCCCCGGTGTTGCGATAGAGCAGCGGGTTGCGGTTGCCCTGCTTGATTTCCTTGCCCGTGCGATCGTCGCGCCCGTAGGTGAAATCGAGTTCGCTGTAGTAATGGAAATACTCCGGAAAGTCGTCGATCATCCGCTTGGCCAGCGTCGCGAGATCGCGCGCGGTCATGTAGTGATCGGGATCGGGCCAGCCGGTCGAATTGCGGAAATTCGAATCGCGCAGACCGATATGTTTGGCCTCGGCCGTCGCTTGTTCGGCGAAGGCTTCTTCGCTGCCCGCCAGCGCTTCGGCCAGCACGATGCACGCGTCGTTGCCCGATTGGATGATCATGCCGCGGATCAGGTCTTCGACTTTCACGCGCCCGCCCAGCGGCACGAACATTTTCGAGCCCTGCATGCGCCATGCGCGTTCGGAAACCGGCAGCATGTCGTCGAGCGCCATGCGCTTTTCCTTGACCGCCTTGAAGACCATGTAGGCGGTCATGATCTTGCTCATCGACGACGGCGGCATGCGCTCGTCCGCGTTGCGGTCGAGCATCACGAAGCCGGTCTGGTAATCCATCACCAAAATCTGGCGCGCCGTCATCTCCGGCACGCCGTCGGCGTTGACGGCGGGGCCGCGCGCGGGGGCCGCGCGTTGGGCGGGCGCCGCCGGCGGCTGCGCCTGACGTTGCTGCTGTTGCTGACGCGTCTGGGCCTGCGCCGTTTCCGGCGTCATGACGGGAGCGGCCGCCAGTGCGGCGGCCAGGACGAGGGTCAATACGGGCAACATAGTCTCGCCTTTCAATCGACGACGATTCGCGCTTCGGGAACTTCGCTGCCCAATGTGGCCAAAACGCGGTCGGCCTCGGTTACATCGGCGATCGGTCCCAAACGCACCCGGTAGACCTGCGCGCCGTTGACGCTGGCCGGGATCACCTTGGTCGAACCGTAGCGCGACAGACGAACCGACAAACGATAGGCGTTCTCGTAATTGCCGAACGCGCCGGCCTGGACCCACAAGCTCGAGGCGCGTGGTGCTGTCTGCGTCAAGGTCGGGCGCGCCATGGCTTGCTGCTCGACCGGCAAGGCCGCGACTTCGCGCGAAACCGGCGGGCCGGCTTGCGCGACTTGGTTGGCCGGGGCGCGGCCGTTGACCACGGGCGCGCCGCGCGACGACGAATTCGCCGCCGGCGCTTGCGCCGCCGGCGCCGGATCGTTCGCGGCCTGCGTCGGGATCGGGGCCGCACGCTGGGCAAGCGGCGCCTGGCGCGCGTTGTTATTCGCGGCGTTGCGCGAATTGCCGTTCGCGGGTGCTTGGCCTTGCAATATTTGCGACGGCGGCGGCAAAGCCGACGACTGCACGGGGCCGGAAGACGCGCGCGAGCCCGGCGGGGGCGGCAAAGCGTCGGATGCCACTTCCGTGCGCGGAACGGCGGCGAAAGTGCGGTTCTCGTCGCGGCCCGTGAGCGCGGCCTTCAACTGGCGGCTTTCGTCGGCCAAGAGTTCGACCTTCACGCGGGCCGTGCCCTGCCCTTCGAAACCAAGAAGCTGAGCGGCCCGGCGCGACACGTCGATGATGCGCCCGCGCGCGAAAGGCCCGCGATCGTTGACCCGCAGCACGATCGAGCGGCCGTTTTCGATATTCGTCACGCGCACGAGGCTGGGCATCGGCAGCGTCGTATGCGCGGCCGTCAGCGAATTCATGTCGTAGAGTTCGCCGTTCGCGGTCAGCTTGCCGTGGAAATCCGTGCCCGAACGCTCGCCGCCGTAGAACGAGGCGATGCCCGTCTCGACATAGTTCCAATCTTCGGCCGGGTAATACCAAACGCCTTGGATCTGGTAGGGATCGCCGACCTTATAGATGCCTTGGGCGCGCGCGGGCTGTTCGGGCGCCGGTTCGGGCCCTTGCATGGATTTGACCGCCGTCGCTCCCAGCTTCAGCTGCGAGCAAGCGCCAAGGGCCAGCATGATCGCCAGCAGCGCGCCGGCGCGAGAGATCGATGAAATCCGCATGACGCGAACGATACAAAGCCGGCCCGGACCGGTCCTAAAAACGCGGCGAATCGCCTCGATTCGCCGAACCCTTAAAAATTAAACCTCGCCGATACGGTCGGCAAGGTGGCCGACCGACAAAGCGAAATTCACCGACCGGTTCCAGCGCATGATGCTGCGGAAATTGTTGTAGACGACGAAGGCGCGCCCGCCCTCGCCCATCGGCTGGACGATCGACGCCGGCAGGTCCGGCGCCACGGGCAGATCGGCGCCATTGGGCATCCGCACGCCCAGGCTTTGCCATTCGGACAAGGGCTTGGTGACCTTGTTGTGGTCGACCAGATCGCGCGCGAAACCGGCGGGGAGTGCCACCTGGCGGCCCCAATTCTCGGTCCCGCGCCAATTGGCCTTGACCAGATAATTGGCGATCGAGGCGAATACGTCCGGCCGGCTTTGCCAGATATCCGGGTGCCCGTTGCCGTCGAAATCCACGGCATAGGCCAAATAGGACGACGGCATGAACTGGCACTGCCCCATCGCCCCGGCCCAGGAGCCGCGCATGTCGGACGCCTTGGCGTGGCCGCGATCGACGATGCGCAAAGCGTTGAACAATTCCTCGCGGAAAAACGCCGCGCGCCGCCCGTCATAGGCGAGGGTCGCGAGGGCCGCGAAAATGTTGAAGCCGCCCGTGTTGGCGCCGAAATTCGTTTCGATCGCCCACAGCGCCACGATGAAGCGCGGCTGCACGGGAAAACGCTGGGTCACGCGGTCGAGCAACTCGGCGTTTTCCTTCACCCGGTCGCGGCCGTTGCGCACGCGCTGGTCGTTGACCACGCGGGCGAGATATTCCTCGAAGGTCAGGCGGATTTCAGGCTGGGCGCGGTCGAGTTCCAGCACGCGCGCGATCGGCGAAACGCCGCGCAACGCGTCGTCGAGCGTCGAATCCTTCAGGCCCTTTTGGCGGCCCTCGGCGCGCAGATCGCGCAGCCACGCGTCGAAAGGCTGGTCGTTCGCCATAGCGAAGCCCGGCAGAGAAGACGCGGCGGCGAGGCCCGCCAGAACGGCGCGGCGATTCGGAAAGTACGACATGGCGAATCTCATGCCATGGACCCTCGCGTCGTGGCAATGCGTAGTGCTTCGCGCGGCCTACCATGTTGCCATTGCGGCAAAAAAGGGGCAGTTTCCCCGCACTTTGCGGAACCCGACGACAGATCTTCCCGATTCGACGCGCGCGCAAGCGCTGCTCGCCCGCGTGTTCGGCGCGCGCGCGGCCGCAGCTCTTATCGATGCGCCCATCGACGGCGCCATCAACCGCACTTTTCCGGTGACGCTCGACGATACGCGCTATGCGTTACGTTTGCGCGTCAACGAAGCCGGCTTCCGGTACGAGAAGGGCATCGCCAAAAGCGCCCTTGTCGGCGCGATCCACGCCGCCAAACGCGACGGCGCGACGGATCGTTTGGCCGCCGCCGCGAAGCCCAACGGCAAGGCGCCGCCGCACGCGCCTCAGCTTCATCATTGGAGCGACGGCGACGATCTGTGGCCCCTGCCCTGGGAGATCGCAAGCTGGTGTCCGGGCGATGCGATCGGCGCCGCGCATGCCACCCCTTCCGCCGCCGCGTTGATTCGTGCCGCCCACGCCATTGCCGATATTCACGCCGTCGCCTTCGACGGCGGCAAAGCCGATCTGCTGAACCTCGCCGGGCCGGACCAGGATTTCGCGTCCTGGGTCGGCGGGGCGATCGAACGCGAACTCGCGCGCGGCCCCGTTCCGGGTGCGATCGACGGTTACGCCCGCGCCATCGCCCGCAAGGCGAAACCCGTCGCGCGCTGGACGCTTGTGCATAACGATCTGCACGGGCTTCATCTGATCGACGATGCGGCGGCCCAGCGCCTGTGGATCATCGATTGGGACAACGCGCTGGTCGCGCCGTCCGAACTCGATTTCGTGAAGCTCAAACACTGGACGCGCATCGACGCCGCCACGGGCCATCTTTCCGCCGACGCGGCGATGTATGGCGCGATCCTGTCGGCGTACGAAACCAAGACCGGCCGCACGCTCGATGCCGACGTGTTCGCCGCGTGCGAGGCCTTGTGGCTGCTGCGCGTCTGGCGCTTCGAAAGCGAACGGCGCGAACAAGGCCGCCCGACGCCGATCCTGTTCGCCGGGCCCGAGATTTATCGCGCGGCCCTCGATCGTCTCGCGGAGGCCGCATGAAAGGCGCCATCGCCATCATCCCCGCGCGCTACGGCTCGTCGCGCTTCATCGGCAAACCCTTGGCCAAGGTCGCGGGCGTCGAAATGATCCGCCGCGTTTGGGCGATCGCCATGGCGGCCGAAGGTGTGGGCCGTGCCGTGGTCGCGACCGACGATGCGCGGATTTTCGATGCGGTGCGCGGCTTCGGCGGCGAAGCGGTCATGACGCCCGAAAGCTGCCGCAACGGCACCGAACGTACCCATGCGGCTTCCGTCGCCTTGGGCTTGGGCGATGCGGACGTGATCAATTTGCAAGGCGACGCGGTGCTGACGCCGCCTTGGGTGATCGGCGCGCTGGCGACCGAGTTGGCGCGCGACAGATCCGTGCGCACCGCCACGCTTGCCACGCGCATGGCGCCCGAAACGATCGACGCGTTGCGCAAACAGAAAGCCGCGGGCCAAGCCGGCGGCACGACCGTGACCTTCGATAAGAACGGCGACGCGCTTTATTTCTCGAAGGCGATCATTCCCTTCGTGAAGAAGCCCGATGGCGCGCCGCCGGTCTGGCGCCATATCGGTATCTACGCCTTCCGCGCGGAAACGCTGGCGGAATACGTGACGCTGCCGATGGGCCCGTTCGAGAAGGCCGAGGAGCTCGAACAGCTTCGCGCGCTCGAGAACGGCATCAAGATGCGCGTCGTGCCGTGTGATTATCGCGGCCGCACGCATTGGTCGATCGACAGCCCCGACGACCTCACCCAAGCCGAAGCGATCATCGCACGCGAAGGCGAATTGCTGCCCGTCTATGACGGCACGGCGAAGGTTCTTTGATGCGCAAAGTTCTGTTCACCCGCCACGGCAATACGTTTGCCCCCGGCGAGAAAGCTGTGTGGGTCGGCCTGCGCAGCGACTTGCCGCTGGTCGCCAAGGGCCTCGACCAAGCGCGATTGTTCGGCGAGGCCGTGCGCGCCGCCGGTTTATCGGTCGGGCCGTTGCGGTCGGGACCGCTCAAACGCACGCGCGAATATCTGCGCGTGGCGTTCGACGCGGCCCCCGAGATAGACGATCGCTTGGCCGAGATCGATTACGGAAAATGGGAAGGCCGCACGACCGAAGACGTCGCGGCGGAAGTCGGCGCCGAGATGGTCGAGGCGTGGAGCAAGCGCGGCGTGTGGCCGCGTTTGCAGGGCTGGAAGCCCGATCTCGACAAGCTCGAGGCCAATATCGGCGAAGTGATCGCCGATCTCGCCGCGATGACCGAGACGACGATCCCGGTCGTGTGTACTTCGCAGGGTATCCTCAAGTTCGTCGGCAAGCGCGACGCGGAATTCCACGCGCGCGGCCTGTCGCAAGCCGACGGCAAAGGCATGGCGGTCGCGACGGGATCATGCTGCGGCGTGTCGATCGATAGCGGGCGCTTGCGCGTCGATTTCTGGAACGAAGCGCCCGCCCCCGCCCGACTCAAGGCCTGGGCCGAATCCTGAATTACTCGGAGGCGGACGGCGCTTCTGGTTGCGCGGGTTCGGGGGCCGCCTCGGCGGGCGGTTCGACCGGCGCTTCACTCGCGGGCGTCGTTTCGCCTTCGGGCTTGGGCGCGTCGGGCCCCGGGAACAATGCGTCGGTGCGCTTCAAATACCAGTAATAGCCGAGGCCCATATATTCGCGGATCGCCTCGGACAGGTAATTGAGATTGTAGCCCAAGCGAAATTGGCTATCGAAGGGCCGATCGGGATCGGTCGCGTAGTCGATCGGATAGGGAATCAAATTCGGCCAGCCGGCTTTGCGGAACGTGCCGACCGCGCGCGGCATATGGCGGGCCGATGTGATCAGCAGCCAGGTTTCCTCGGGCTCCGGCTTGATCATCTCGAGGCTGAGGCGCGCGTTCTCGAACGTGTTGCGCGACTTGTCCTCGAAGATGATCCGCGTGGTGTCGAGGCCGATGCGCGCGAAGATGCGGCGCACGACGTCGGCTTCCGTATCGCGGCCGTCGATCAATTCGATCGAGCCGCCGGTGAACACATGCCGCGCCATCGGATAGCGCCGCGCGAGTTCGACGAACGCGTCGAGGCGCGGGCTGCCCGCGGCGAGCAGCGAGGACGGCACGCCGCGCTTGCCGATCACGTCGTAATCGATGACGCCGCCGAGCACGAGAATGCCGTCGATGCGCGGCGGCAGCGTGACGACCGGCGGAAACCGGTCTTCGATCGGGCGCAGCGCCATCTGCCCGATCGGATAGAGCGCCACGGCCGTGGTCAGCAACGCCGACACGCAGACGAGGAAACGGCCCAGCCGCCACCAGCGCGTCCACAGCACGAGGCAGCCCGCGACCCAGATCGAAAGCAGCAAGCTGGCCGGTTCGGCGATCAGCCAGACCAGCTTGGAAAGCCAGAGTTGGAAGTCGATATTCATTGGGGCGGGCACTCTACGCGCCCGCACAGGCCCAGGGCAACTGACGGAAAACTCAAGCCAACCGGCGCGTCGCGGGCAGGCGCATTGTAATGCGCGTGCCCTCGCCCGGCGCGCTTTCGATTTCCAGCGTGCCGCCATGCAACTCGGTCAGCGCCTTGGCGATCGGCAGGCCCAGACCGATGCCGCCTTCCCGCGCGACGAACGGGCTGTCGGCCACGCGCATATAGGGTTTTTGCGCGCGCACGATATCCTCCGCCGACATCCCCACGCCGCTATCGGCCACGCGGATAAAGGGACCGGCCGCGTCCTCGCCCGCCTCGACGCGGATCGTGCCGCCGGGCTTGGTGAACTTCACCGCGTTCGACAAAAGATTGGTGCAGATCTGGCGCAGCTTGGTGGGATCGGCCAGCACGCGCAACGCGGGCTCTGCCGCATGCGACAAGGCGATGCGCTTGGATTCCGCCTGTTTGCGCACCAAGCGCAAACTCGCCTCGACCGCTTCGGCGAGGCGCGCGGGTTCCTCGGCCAGCGGTAATTTTCCGGCTTCGAGGCGGGAGAAATCGAGAATGCCCTGGATCACCGCCTGCAAATGGAACGCGGCCTGCACAATGTCGTCGAGATAGCCGCGCTCGCGCGGATCGAGCCGCCCGCTCGCTTTGATCTGCAGCAACTCGGCGAAGCCGATAATGGCGTTGAGCGGCGTGCGCAGCTCGTGGCTCGTATGGGCCAGGAACTCGCTCTTGGCGCTGTTGACGCGCAAGGCGTCGTCCAGCAAGGCGCGCAATTGCTCGGCGGTTTCGGGTTTCGCGGCATCCATACCCGCCAGACTGGGCGACGGGGGTTAAGGAAGTGTGTTCACGCCGCGCGGTCGTCCGCGCTATGTTGCGGCGCCCGCAAGGCCCGTCGGACCGGATGGACGCAAATGCGGAGGGGTGGCCGAGCGGTTTAAGGCACCGGTCTTGAAAACCGGCAAGGCGGCAACGTCTTCGTGGGTTCGAATCCCACCCCCTCCGCCAGATTTGCCGGGGCCCAAACGGGCCCTCGCAAATCTGGCGACGGGGATGCGGTGAACGAACCCAAGGTTCGACCGTTCGCACCGCGTGCGGCGCGTAGCGTCAGCGAAGTCCGCGCAACGCGAGGAAAATTCCGCGCCATCAGCGCGGATTTTCAATCCCACCCCCGCCACCAAGTTCCAAAGCGCTACACTTTCTGGACTGGACGCGCCGCGAATTCCGGTATTCAGAATATGTCCTTTTGCGGAGAGAATTCATGACAACCGATTGCTATGCCAGTTTTTGCCCGGTCGCCAAGGCCTGCGAAATCATCGAGCCGCGCTGGACGCTGTTGATCCTCAGCGAATTGGCGAGCGGTGCGGCGCGCTTCAACGAAATCCGGCGCGGCGTGCCCGGCATTTCGCCCACGCTTCTGTCGAAGCGTCTGAAGGAACTTGAACAGCATGGTCTGGTTCGCCGGACCCAAGCCGATGGCGGCGAGACGCGTTACACCCTGACGCCCATGGCCGACGAATTGGTGCCCGTGGTGCAAGCCTTGGGCAAATGGGCGCATCGCAATATCGACAAGGATGTCTCGCTCGAAAAACTAGACGCGCGTTTATTGATGTGGAACATGCGCCGGAGGATCGATGCCGCCGCGCTGCCGCGCGGCAAGACGACGGTGATACAATTCACCTATCCGGAGTTGCCCGCGAAGGAGCAACATTACTGGCTGGTGGCGCGCCAAGGCCAACCCGTCGATCTCTGCCTGCTCGATCCCGGCCATGACGTCGATCTTTTCATCCGGGCCGATCTGAAAGCGATGACATCGGCGTGGATGGGCTGGTCGCGCCTGCGCGCCGAAATCGACGCCAACAAGATCGCCTTGATCGGCGATCGCAAGCTGATCGCCACTTTGGAAAAATGGATGGTGTGCAGCGGCTACGGAGCGGCGGCGGCGGAACAACGCACGGCCGCCTGACGCGGGCGCTTCACAATCTGTATCGGGTCGCTCCACTTCCTGCACTATCGCGGCGAATGCGGCGATGATCCTTTGGGGGCCTTCAACCACTAAGGAAACCCAGCATGGATACCAAACCGATCTCCGTTCCCAACGCCAACAAGGCGCTTTGGGAAAAAGGTGACTTCACCCGCATCGCCGCGACGATGCGCGAAAGCGGCGAAGCCCTCGTCAAATCGCTGCGCGTTTTGAAGGGCATGAAGGTGCTCGACCTCGGTTGCGGCGACGGCACGACGGCGATCCCCGCAGCGCAAGCCGGCGCCGAAGTTCTAGGCGTGGATATCGCTCGTAATCTGGTCACCGCCGGCAATGCGCGCGCCCAGGCCCTCGCGCTTTCGAATATCCGCTTCGAAGAAGGCGATGCGAGCAATCTCGCTAATCTCGAGGATATGCGCTTCGATCTTGTCGTCTCGATCTTCGGCGCGATGTTCGCACCCAAACCGTTCGACGTCGCCAAGGAAATGGTGCGCGTCACGAAATCCGGCGGCCGGATCGTGATGGGCAATTGGATTCCGGGCGACCCCACATTGGTGGCGCAGATCCTGAAGATCAGCTCGGCCTATTCGCCGCCGCCGCCGGAAGGTTTCGTCAGCCCGATGACCTGGGGCGTGGAAGCCAACGTGGTCGAGCGTTTTGCGGCCGCCGGCGTTCCGGCCGCCAACGTCGTGTGCGAGAAGGACAGCTACGTGTTCCGGCATGCGGGTCCGGCGTCGGAATTCCTCGATCGGTTCCGCAATTTCTATGGCCCGACGATGAACGCGTTCGAAGCGGCGGCCAAATCCGGTAAGGCCGAGGAACTGCACAACGAGCTCGATCTGCTGTTCAACCGGCAGAACCAAGCCAAGACCAACGACACGACGATGATCCCCGCCGCGTTCCTGCGGGTCACAATCCGCGTGCCCTAAGTAACGCCATGCCCCGTCCGGTTCGCCCGGACGGGGCATCGACGTTGCCGAGAAGGACGTCGTCCCGCTAAAACCCGGCGATGGCCCAGAACATCTACGACGATCCCAAGTTCTTCGCCGGCTATACGACGCTGCGCCGGCAGAAGATCGGCCTCGACGGCGCGCCGGAATGGCCGCGTTTGCGCGCGATGCTGCCGGCGCTTGCCGGCGCGCACGTCGCCGATCTGGGCTGCGGCTTCGGCTGGTTCGCGCGCTGGGCCCGCGAGAACGGTGCCGCGTCCGTGCTCGGGCTCGATCTGTCGGAGAACATGCTCGCCCGCGCGCGGCGCGACACGGAAGATCCGGCGATCGCGTATCGCCGCGCCGATCTCGACACGCTGGATCTGTCGCCTGGCGCGTTCGATCTGGTCTACAGCTCCCTTGCCTTCCACTACGTCGCCGATTTCCCGAAGCTCGTCGCGACGATCCATCGCGGCCTCGTGCCCGGCGGCGCGCTGGTTTTTTCGGTCGAGCATCCGATCTATATGGCCGCCGGCAAGATCGATTGGATCGACGGCCCCGGCGGACGCAAGATATGGCCCGTTTATGATTACGGGATCGAGGGCGAGCGGCGCACGGATTGGTTCGCCGACGACGTGCTGAAATTCCATCGCACGCTGGCGACGACGCTGAATGATTTGATCGATGCGGGTTTCACGATCGCCCGGATCGACGAATACGCGCCCACGCCGGAGGAAGCCGCTGCCGATCCGTCGCTGCGTGCGGAACTGGATCGGCCCGGTCTGTTGCTCGTCTCGGCGCTGCGATGAACTTGCGACGCTGGTTTTCGGTCGCGCTTGCACTCTTCGCCGCTTCGCCCGCCCACGCCGAAACGAAAACGATCTGCACGATCGTCGTCGAGGCGGCGAACGGAAAGGTTCTGCGCCGCGACGGCGATTGCGCGCGCCGCGCCCCGCCCGCCTCGACGTTCAAAATCCCGATCGCGCTGATGGGATACGATTCCGGCTTCTTGCAGGATGCGAACGCGCCGGTCCTGCCCTATCGCGACGGTTATCCCGCCTGGAACCCGGCGTGGAAATCGCCGACCGATCCGGCGAAATGGATGAGCGAGTCCGTCGTCTGGTATTCGCAGCGCGTGACGCACGCGCTGGGCAAGGACCGCTTCGCGGCCTATGCGCGCGCGTTCGGCTACGGCAATCGGGACACGCGCGGCGATCCCGGCAAGGAGAACGGCCTCGATCGCGCGTGGCTCAGCTCGTCGCTCGCGATTTCGCCCGACGAGCAGGTCGCATTCCTGCGCAAGCTGCTCGCGCGCGAACTGCCGGTTTCGCCGCAGGCGATCGATATGACCACGGCGTTACTCGATCAGGGGCTACGCGGCGATGGCTGGCGCGTCTACGGCAAGACCGGCAGCGCCCCGCCGCGCAACGCCGACGGCACGCTCAACCATGCGCGGCCCTGGGGCTGGTTCGTCGGCTGGGCGGTCAAAGGCGAGCGGCGCATGGTTTTCGCAAGACTGACCCAAGCGACCGCCCGCCCGCCGGGCCCCTCGGGCCCCGCCGCACGCGATGCGCTGCTGCGCGACTTGTTCGATGCCGGGGCCCCTTAGAAAACTTCGGCGTACTTGTTCCGTTCCGGTCGCGATCCCGGTACAGCGCGGCGAAGCTCGTGGTATTGTATCCGCCGGTACCCGCGTGCGAGAGTGATTCGCCGCGTAAAAACAAAAGCATCGCCGCTCGTTAAGACTTTCGCCGCCCTTTCCCACTCGCCGATCACAGACGCTGATGGACGCGCCCACCAATCCCAGAACCGACGAAGAGACGCTGATCTCCGACATCGACCGCATCAAGCGGACGGGTAACACCGTTCCGCGCATGGCGGTCGTGCTGTCGATGAAGCGCTCGCAATGGTTCAACCGGCGGCGCGAGAATTTCTACGTCGTGTTCCACGCGATCCGCGAAATGGTCGGCCGCCTCGAAGGCAGCGTCTATCAGCTTTCCAATTTCGACATCGTGTTCATCTTCCGCGTCGACAACCCGAACCAGTTCGAAAGCGTCGTGACGGAGCTCGACGATCTGCTCCGCCGCCACTCGGTCGCCACGGGCCTGCCCGACGAGGAAATCGAAGAGAGCTGCACCTGGTATAATTTCGAAACGCAGTTCAACGATTTCCACGATTACGCGCGCGCGGCGCTGGAGGATTACAAGAGCCAGCAGGACGCACGCACCCGCGCCCTTCAGCGCGCCGGCGCCAACGCCCCGCCGCCGTTGTTCGCGCAAAACTTCCAGGCCTTCACCGCTTCGTCGCTGTCGGCGACGGAGGAGATTTTCGGCCGGTCCGACATCAAATCGTTCCTGCGCAACCAGCCGATCTGCATCGCGCTGACCGGCAACCAGCTGCGCCCGATCTTCCGCGAGTATTATTTCTCCGTGAACGACGTGCGCAACCTGATGCAGCCGCGCCTCAATATGCGCGGCCAGCGCGGCCTGTTGCAGATGCTGTTCCGCACCTTCGATCACCGCCTGCTGCGCGCGTTGCAGGAAGGCTATCTCGGCAAGACGTCGGGCAATATCTCGATCAATCTGACGGTCGAGACGGTGCTGTCCGACAAGTTCCGCGAATTCGATCAACGCATCGGCACGTTCCTCGCGAAGGGCAACATCATCGTCGAACTGCCGCGCTTCGACGTGTTCGCCGATCTCGAAGGCTATAACCGCGCGGTCGACGTGCTGCAGAAGGCCGGGTACCGCACGCTGCTCGACGGCCTCACGCCCGACGTGCTGACCTTCTTCCGTCGCGCCGATCTGCGCGCCGACCTCATCAAGATGGTCTTCATGAAGGACCATGCCGAGGATTGGAAGATGCGCGGGCTCGGCGCCATGCTGGCCGAGGCCGACATCAACCGCGTGATCATGAGCCGCTGCGAAACGCCGCTGGCGTTCGAGCTTGGCCAAGCCGTCGGCATCCGGATGTTCCAAGGCTGGCATATCGACGCGCTGATGCGCGCCCAGGCCCCGGCGGTCGGCGCGCCCCGCCCCTGATGCGGCTCGCCGATCTTCAAACCCCCTGCCTCGTTCTCGATCGCGCGGTTCTGACGCGCAACATCGCGCGCATGAACGCCCGTGCGAAGGAATTGGGCGTGACGCTGCGCCCGCATATGAAGACCGCGAAATCGGCGGAGGTCGCGCGCCGCGTGCACGGCGGCAAAGCGGGACCGATTACCGTCTCGACGCTGGCCGAAGCCGAATATTTCGCCAAGCACGGCTTCACCGACATCGTCTATGCGGTCGGCATCTCGCCCGACAAGCTCGACCGCGCGGCGAAGCTGATGGCGGGCGGCGTCGATCTTAAAATCCTCACCGACGAAGTCGGCGTGGCGCAAGCCATCGCCGAACGCGGCAAGGCGTTGGGCGTCAAGTTCCGCACGTTGATCGAGATCGAAACCGGCGGTGAGCGCGCGGGCGTGCTGCCCGCCTCGCCCGAGCTCGACGCGATCGGTAAGATTTTGGACGATGCCGGGATGCTCGCGGGCGTGCTCGCCCATGCGGGCCATTCCTATGGGGCCGACGGCATTTCCGAGATTCAGGAAATCGCCGAGGATGAGCGCGCCGGCGTGGTCGCGGCGGCCGAGCATTTGCGCGCGCAAGGGCGTAAAGTGGATATCGTCAGCGTCGGGTCGACGCCGACGGCGCTTTACGGCAAGCACCTTGCCGGCGTCACCGAAATGCGGCCCGGCAATTTCGTGTTCTTCGATCTGTTCCAGACCGGGATCGGCAGCTGCGAGATCGGCGACGTCGCCGTCGGCGTGCTGACGACGATCACTTCGCATCGCACCGCGCGCAAACAGATCCTGCTCGACGCCGGCGCCCTCGCCTTGTCGAAGGATACCGGCGCCAACCGGCATATGGATGCGGGCTTCGGATTATTGCGTCCGGCGACCGGCGCCTTGCCGGAAAAGCCGCTCGCGATCCTCGACGTGCATCAGGAGCACGGGATCGCCAGCTATGCGCGCGGGCTCGATCAGGTCGATCCATTCCCTTATGCCGATTATCCTGTCGGCGGGCGCTTGGTCGTACTGCCCAACCATGTCTGCATGACGGCGGCGATGTACGACCGCTATCACGTCGTCGATGGTTCTGACGAAATCGTCGAAGTCTGGAACCGGGTTAACGGCTGGTAGAAACGCCCGGATATTTCGGGTTCGCCAGCGCCGTTCGAACGCGCGCGTTTTCGCGCAAGGCGCCCACCAGCCCCGCATCGTTATCGTGTTTTCCCGAACGGATCGCCGCGACGAGCGCCTTGCCCGCAGCTGGATCGATGCGCGGCGTGGCCGCCTTCTCGAATTCGCGCGCGGCGATCGACAACGCGTTCGCGACCATCAACGAGTCCAGGCGCTTTTCCTCGGGCAACAGCGACAGAAGATTCTTGGTCAGCGTATCGCGTGCGATGCCGAGCAATTCCAGCGCGTCGGCGCGGTCGCCCGGCAAGGACGGCAGATCGAATCCGGGCGCCGCATCGGGTGCGATCTCGTTCAGCAATTCGAATTCGAGCTCGGCGATGCGCCTTCCGGTGAGTGCGAGGTCGAGCGAGGCTTCGCCGCCGCCCACGAAACGATCGCCTTGCTGGAGCGCGATCACCGCCCAGCGCGCATGGGCCATGATTTCCCAATAGCGTAGCGTTTCAGGCGCCACGGTGAGGCCGTAACCCGCCAGAAAATCCTCACGCGCCCCGATGCCGCCCGCCGCGCGATCCCAGCGGCCGAAGCGCCAGCATTTGGCGCAGAACCACCCGAGATCTTCGTCGGGATCGCTCCAACCCGCGAATTCCCAATCGAGAATGCCGGTGAGGCCCTCGTCGTCGGCCATGTAATTGCCGGTGCGATAGTCGCGATGGCACAGCGCGATTGCGCCTTTCGCCGGCGCGTTCAGTTCCAGCCAGCGCAACGCATATTCCAGCGCGGGCCGCGGATCGCGATAGGTATCGAGCCATGCGCGATATTCGCCGATCGCCGCCAACGCGGGCGACGTCTCGAGCTTCTTGAGGAAGGAAAGATCGGCGCGCGGCGGCACGACCTTATGCAGCTTGGCGAGTTCGGCGCCGAGGTCGTGGGCGAGTTTCGCGCGGTCGCCCTGCCATTTGCGATCGTCGGTCAGGATATGGCCAAGCGCCGTGCCTTCCAGGCGCCGCATCACGTAGAACGGCTTGCCGATCACGCCGGCATCTTCGCAAGCCCCCAGCGGTTCGGGCACTTTGACGCCGGCGGCGAACGCGGCTTTCAGGATCGCGTATTCGGCCGCACGGCTATGGCTGACGGCGACACCCGTGGGCGCATCGGTGCGCAGCACGCAGGGGATCACGCCTTCGTATTTGCCGCCGCGCACGCGCGCGTCGAAGGCCCAGTTTTCCTGAATGGCGCCGCCGGAGAGCTTGTGCAGGCGCGCGACCTGCACCTGATTGGCGCCGAGCGCGCCGATCAGCCAGCCTGCCAGGATCGGCGACGCGGTCGCCGGGTTCAGCGCCACGCCCAGAACTCCGTGCCTTCCTTGGCGAGGAATTTGGCGAGCACCATCTTGTGCACTTCGGACGCGCCATCGACCAAGCGTGCTTGGCGCGCGTAGCGATACATCCATTCGAGTTTCACGTCGCGCGAATAGCCCTTGGCGCCGAGCAACTGGATCGCCGTGTCGATCGATTTGTGCAGCACATCGGCGACGGCGACCTTGGCCATCGACACCTCCTTTCGCGCGAAATCGCCTTGGTCGAGTTTCCATGCCGCGCGCATGGTCAGCAAGCGGCCGATTTCGATATTCATCGCCGCCTCGCCCAGCATCCATTGCACGCCTTCATGGTCGATCAGCTTGCTGCCGAAGCTTTTGCGCTGTTCGACATAGGGCAACGCGATTTCCAGCGCGCGGCGCGCCATACCGAGCCAGCGCATGCAATGCGTCAGGCGCGCCGGGCCGAGGCGGATTTGCGTGGCCTTCAACCCGTCGCCCACATCCATCAGGCGGTCGGCATCTGCGATCTCCAGCCCGTCGAACTCGATCTCGCAATGGCCGCCATGTTCCTCCGGCCCCATGATCGGGATGCGTCGCACGATCCGCCAGCCCGGCTGATCGGCGTGGAACAGAAAGGCGGACAGGCCTTTGCGCGCGTCGTTCGACGTGCGCGCGATCAGGATGAAGTGCTTCGCCTGCCCCGCCCCGGTAATGAACCATTTGCGGCCTTTGACGATCCACTTGCCGCGTTTCTTGGTCGCGGTCGTCAGCATCATCGTGGGATCGGAGCCGGAGCCGGGATGCGGCTCGGTCATCACGAAGGACGAGCACACGCGCCCGTCGACGATCGGCAGCAGCCATTTCTTCTTCTGCGCGGCCGTAGCGACCTTGGCCAGCAGCATCATGTTGCCGTCGTCGGGGGCGGCGGAGTTGAAGGTGACGGGCCCGAACAATGCGCGGCCCATCTCCTCGTAGCACACGGCCATCGCGGCCATATTCAAACCGCCGCCGCCCAGTTCCTTGGGCGTTTGCAGCGCCCAAATGCCCGCCTTCTTCGCCTTGGCGCGCAGTTTGGCGAGCGTGTCGAGCCGCACGTTTTCGCCGTCGCCCCAATTGATGTCGTGATCCTCCAGCGGGATTAGCTCCTTCTCGACGAAGGCGCGGATCGCCGCACGGGTTTTCTCGATCTTCGGGGCGAGGGCGAAATCCATGAGCGGACCTTACGGCTTGAAGAACGGCGCGTTGACCAGCAGCGTGTTTTCCATGCGCATCAGCAGCGGCGAGGCTTTGGCGAGGTAAGCCTTCCACGCCGGATCGGCGCCCAGCGCCGCGCGGCGCGCGGCACGGTCGGCCGCATCCTTATAGGCCCACAGATGCAGGATCTGGTTGAGGCCGCCAATGTCGGATTGATAGTAGCCGATGCAATTGCCGAGGATCTTCGACTGCACGGGCCAGCCTTCTTCCTTGTAGAGCTTGAAGAATTCGCCCAGCTTGCCATGCTTGAAGGTGTAGTTGCGGAAATCGACCAAGCCGTAACCGCCCTGCCCGTGCCCTTCGGCCGGCCAAAACGGCACATTCTTCATGATCGTGTTGTTCTGCGCCACGAATGTGCCGGCATTGTCCTTCATCCAGGCCTGCCAAACCGGATCGGCGTAGAGCGCGTCGCGCTTGGCTTGCCGCTCGGCGATATCCTTGTAGCCCCAGAGATGGACGACGGTGTTCACGACGCCGGTTTCGACCATGTAGTAGCCGAGCGGATTGCCGAGATGCTTGGTCTGCGTCGCGAAGGCTTGCGCCGCGTAATCGGCGAAATATTTCGGCACGAGGCCCGGCTGGGCCGTATAGGTGCGGACATCAACGATCATAGTTTCTGCAACTCCCTTAGAGAAACGACAGCGTATGTCCGCCATCGACGACCAGAACCGCGCCCGTCATGTAGCGCCCGGCATCGGCGGCGAGCAACAGCAATGCGCCGTCGAGGTCTTCGGGACGGCCGAAGCGGCCCATTGCCACGCGCTCGACCATTTTGGCGCCGGCTTGCGAGTTGAGATATTCGCGGTTCAGATCGGTTTCGATATAGCCGGGCGCGATCGCGTTGACGCGGATACCGTCCTTCGCCGCGACCAGCGCCAGCGTTTGGGTCAGGCTGATCAGCGCCGCTTTCGCCGCCGAATAGGCGGGGACGCGCGCCGACACGCGCAAGCCCAGGATCGACGCGATATTGACCAGCGACCCGCCATGGCCATGCTTGCGGAATGCGGCGAGGGCCGCGCGCGCCACCAGATTGGCGCCATCGAGATTGGTGGCGAGGGTTTCGCGCCACGCCGGATCGTCGATCGCGGTCGCGTTCTCTTTCCGCGCGATCCCGGCATTGTTGACCACAACGCCAAGCGCGCCGAGTTCGGTCTCCGCTTCGTCGAAGGCGCGGGTCACGCTTTGCGCATCGGTCACATCCATCGCGACGGGCAAAGCCCGGCCCCCGGCGGCAGCGATCTCGGCCGCGAGCGCTTCAAGCCGATCGACGCGCCGCGCGGCGATGGCGACTTTGGCACCAGATTTCGCGAGCGTCTTGGCCATATGGGCGCCCAGCCCCGACGAAGCGCCGGTGACGAGCGCGACCTTACCGGTCAAATCGAAGATCGCGCTCACTTGATGTCCTTCGCACGCTCGCGCAGCGTGAATTTCTGGATCTTGCCGGTCGAGGTTTTCGGCAGCGGGCCAAACACCACGAATCTTGGCACTTTGTAGCCCGCGATCCGCCCGCGCAGCCAATCGGAAATTTCCTTGGCCGCGACCGGCGAAACGCCCGGCTTCAGCGTCACGAAGGCGCAGGGCGTTTCGCCCCATTTCGCGTCGGGTTTGGCGACGACCGCCGCTTCCATGATCGCGGGATGTTTGTAGAGCGCTTCTTCGACTTCGAGCGAGGAGATGTTCTCGCCGCCGGAAATGATGATGTCTTTCGATCGGTCTTTGACCTCGACATAGCCGTCGGGGTGACGCACGGCGAGATCGCCGGTCCAAAACCAGCCGCCGCGAAACGCCTTGCGCGTGGCTTTCGGATTTTTGAGATAGCCCTTCATGATCGTGTTGCCGCGCAGGCAAATCTCACCCAGCGTCTTGCCGTCGCTGGGCACTTCCTCGCCCGTATCGGCGTCGCGCAAGGTCAGGTCGTCGGCCGTGATGTAGCGAACACCCTGGCGTGAGATCAGGCGTGCGCGCTGATCGAGCGGCAGTTCCGCCCAGCCGCTCTGCCATTCGCAGATCGTCGCGGGGCCGTAGCTTTCGGTGAGGCCGTAAAGATGCGTCACGCGAAAGCCGAGTTCCTCCATGCTTGCGATGATCGCCGAGGGCGGGGCGGCACCGCCCGTGGCGACCTCCACGCGATGGGGCAGTTTGCGCTTCACGTCGGCCGGCGCATGGGCGAGCAGATTGAGCACGATCGGCGCGCCGCACATATGCGTGACCTTGTGGGTCGCGATCGCCGAGAAAATCAACGCCGGATCGACGCGCCGCAGGCAGATATGCGTCGAACCCAGCGCGGTCGCGGCCCAGGTGTAGCTCCAACCCGAGCAATGGAACATCGGCAGCGTCCACAGATACACGCTTTCCGGCCGCAGCCCGAAGGCGAGCGCGTTGCCCAGCGCGTTCAGATACGCGCCGCGATGGTGATAGACGACACCCTTCGGATCGCCCGTCGTGCCGGACGTATAAAGCAGGCAGATCGCCTGCCACTCGTCCTCCGGCCAGCGACCGGGATAATCGGGCTCGCCTTGGGTCAGGAAATCCTCGTACTCGACGGCGCCGAGTTTCGCCCCCGCCCCGTCATATTCGGGATCGTCGATATCGATCACCAAAGGCTTGGCCTTGCACTGGCGCAAAGCCGCGTCGGCCGTGGCGGAAAACTCGCGGTCGACCAGCAGCACCTTGGCGTTCGCGTGATCGAGGATGAAGGCGATCGTCGCGGCGTCGAGGCGATAGTTCAGCGGATTGAGGATCGCGCCCGCCAAAGGGACGGCGTAATGCGCTTCCAGCATCGCCGGAATATTCGGCGCCAAAATCGCGACGGTGTCGCCCTTTTTTACACCGCGCTTGACCAATGCGGACGCGAAGCGGCGCACGCGCGCGGCCATCGCCGCATAGGTGATCGTCGTGCGGCCGTGGATCGCCGCCGCCTTCTTCGGATAGGTTGCGGCGGTACGGAACAGGAAGGTCAGCGGCGTCAATTGGGCGTAGTTCGCCCGTGTTTTGCCGAGGTCGAGCTCGTACGGATCGGGCTTGGTTTTCGCGGCCACGGGCGGTCTCCCTGTCGATATCGATTGTCGGGCCCGTCCCCCTCGCCCGTCAACCGCGAGGGTGCTAAGTTCTTCTCATGATCCGCATCGATATCGTTTCAGACGTCGTCTGTCCCTGGTGTTTCGTCGGCAAGCGCCGGTTGGAACGTGCGCTGGCCGCCGAAGCGCCCGGCGAAATCATCGTCGGCTGGCGGCCCTACCAGCTCAATCCCGATCTGCCGCCCGAGGGCATGGATCGGCGCGAGTATATGCGCGCCAAATTCGGCGAGGAACGGATCGCCGAAATCCACAAGCGCCTGACCGCGATCGGGCTGGAGGAAGGCATTCCCTTCGATTTCGACGCGATCAAGCGTTCGCCCAACACGCTGAAGGCGCATCGCCTGATCAAGCATGCCGAAGCGAAGGGGCTTCAGGACCAATTGGTCGAGGCGCTTTTCACCGGCTATTTCATGCGCGGGCAGGATGTCGGCGACACGGCCACCCTCGCCGCCATCGCCGGCGCGCTCGGCATGGATCCGACGGGGACGGCCGCCTATCTCGACGGCACGGAAGACGAGGCCGAAACGCTGGAAGCGATCGACTTCGCCCGCCAGATCGGCGTGCAGGGCGTGCCCTGCTTCATCGTGGAACGTAAATACGCCGTCTCCGGCGCGCAACCGCCCGAGGCTTTCGCCGAAGTCTTCGCGCGCGTACGGGCCGAACGCGAAACCGCCTAACGTTTCCGCAACGCGCGGCGCAGCAATTTGTCGGCCTCGGCGAGGAAGAACAACGCGGCGGCGGCTCCCGCGCAGACCGCCATCGCGCGCGCATCCAGTGCCGCCGACCCGAAAATCGTGTGGAACGGCGCCGCGTAGGTGAACGCCATTTGCGCGCCGAAGCAGATCGCGACACCGATCCAGACCGCTGCGGTGCCTTTCAAGCCTTCGATCGTCAGCGCCGGCCCGTGGGCGTAACGCACCGAGAACAGATAGCCGATCTGCATGAAGACGATCGTGTTGACCGCGACCGTGCGCGCCATGGCCGCGTCGTAACCCGCCCCCAGCGCCCATGCGTGAACCGCGAAAGTGCCGAGCGCCATCGCCAACGATATGGAAACGATGCGCCACACCAACTCGCCGCCGATCAAACTTTCCTTCGGGTCGCGCGGCGGCCGGCGCATCGCGTCCGGCTCGCCGGGTTCGAAGGCCAGGGCCAAACCCAGCGCGCCTTCGGTCACCAGATTGACCCACAAGATCTGTACGGGCGTGATCGGCAGGGCCACGCCGAACAAAACGGCCAGCGCCACCAGCAGCGCTTCGCCGCCATTCGTCGGCATCATCCACACGACGACCTTGCGGATATTGTCGTAGACCGTGCGGCCTTCACGCACCGCCGCGACGATGGTGGAGAAATCGTCGTCGGCGAGGACGATTCCCGCCGCTTCCTTTGCGGCATGCGTACCTTTGCGCCCCATCGCGACGCCGATATCCGCGCGTTTCAAGGCCGGCGCGTCGTTCACGCCGTCGCCGGTCATCGCCACGACCTTGCCTTGCGCTTGCAGCGCATCGACCAAGCGCAGCTTGTCCTCCGGGCTCGCGCGCGCGAACACGGCGCAATCGTTCGCGACTTGGGCGAGCTTCGTCGCATCGAGCCCGGCAAGGTCGCGGCCCTCGGCCGCCCTTGTGTCGTCCGCAAGTTTCAACTCGCGTGCGATGGCGGAAGCGGTGCGCGCGTGATCGCCGGTGATCATCTTGATCTGAATGCCGGCGGAACGGCACGCCGCGACCGCCTCCTTCGCCGCGTCGCGCGGCGGATCAACGAAGCCGACGAGCCCCAGGAAGCGCGCTGCCGCGTCATCCGATCCTTGCGTTGCGAATCCCAATACGCGCCTTCCTTCGTCGGCCTGCGCGTCGATGATCTTGCGCCAATGGTCGATATCCGTCCCGGGGCACATGGCGAGAACGGCTTCGGGTGCCCCCTTTATCCACGCCGTGCCGTCGGCTTGGCGTGTAAGCATGTAGCGATGGGCCGCGTCGAACGGGACCTCGTCGATGCGGCGATGCGCCGTGCGGGTCGCGCGGGGATCGAGCCCCTCTTTTTGCGCCCAATGGAGCAAAGCGCCCTCCATCGGGTCGCCGGCGATCTTGCCGTCCTTCACTTCCGCGTCGTTGCACAACACGGCCGCCATCGCGATGCCCGCCCGGTCGCCGACCGCGTCGGCGACGTGCATCTCGTTACGCGTCAACGTGCCGGTCTTGTCGGTGCAGATGACGCCGACGGACCCCAAGGTCTCGACGACCGGCAAGCGGCGCACGATCGCGTTACGCTTGGCCATCCGGCGGACGCCGATCGCGAGGACGATGGTCAGAACCGCCGGGAGTCCTTCGGGGATCGCCGCGACGGCCAGCCCGACGACGGCGAGAAAGGTTTCGTCCAGCTTCGCGCCGTGGCCGAAGGTGCCGATGGCGAAAACGATCGCGGCGCATCCCAAAATCAAGATCGTGATCTGGCGGCCGAACGCGTCCATGCGTTTGACCAAGGGCGACGGCGTGTCGTCGACATCGCTGACCAGACGGCCGATCTTGCCGAGTTCGCTCGAAGCGCCCGTCGCGACAGCCACACCCGTCCCGGTTCCCGCCGCGACGAGGGTGCCCGCGTAAGCCATCGATGCGCGCTCGGCCAGCGGCGTTTCGCGCGCGACTGGATCGGCCGATTTCACGACCGGCACGGATTCGCCGGTCAGCGCGGCCTCTTCGATCGTCAATCGGCTGGCACGCAGCAGACGCAGATCGGCGGGCACGTGATCGCCCGCTTCAAGCAGCACGATGTCGCCGGGCACGACATCGCGCACGGGCACCGATACGCGTTTGCCGTCGCGCAGGACATTGGCGCCGGGGGCGGCCATCGCGCGGATCGCGGCCAGCGCATCCTCCGCCTTGCCTTCCTGCACGAAGCCGACGATCGCGTTGACGAGGACCACGACGAGAATGACGCCCGCGTCGATGAAATGCCCCAGTGCCAGCACGATCGCGCCGCTCGCCAGCAGCACGTAGATCAGCACGTTGTGGAATTGCCGGAGGAGGCGCGTCGCGGCGCCCGGCCGTTCGCGTTCGATCAACGCGTTATGTCCGTATTTCGCGAGGCGCGCTTGGACGGCCTGCGCCGTCAACCCTTCGGCGCGCGCGTCCAGCGTTTCGAGGACCTTATCTGCAGGCTCCGCGTGGAATTCGACGGCCATCCGCGTAGAGTACGCGTTATGGGTCCTAGGCCGCCAGCTTGGCGAGTTCGCCCAGGAATTTGCGCATGCCTTTCAGTCGCTCCGCGCCCGTATCCCAGGCGCGCATATAGACGAGCTTGTGATCGGGGCGCAGCTTCACGAGCTGCGGTTGCTTCATCATCAGATCGACAAGCTTCTCCGGCCGCGCGAATTTGTTGCGCCGGAAGCCGAGCACCGCACCCTTGGGCCCCGCATCGACCTTGTCGACGCCCGCCGCCCGGCACAGGCGCTTGAGCTCGATAATGTCGAGCAGGTTGCGCACCTCGTCGGGCATCGGGCCGAAGCGATCGACGAGTTCGGCGGCGAAAGCGTCGATCTCGCTGCGCTCGGCCAGCGTCGCCACGCGGCGATAAAGGCCGAGGCGCACGGTCAGATCCTGCACGTAAGTCTCCGGGATCAGCACCGGCATGCCCATGCCGATCTGCGGCGACCATTCGTCCGGCGCACCGTCCTCGCCCTTCGCCCCGCGCGACTTCGCCTGGCGTACGGCTTCTTCCAGAAGCTGCTGATAGAGTTCGACGCCGACTTCCTTGATATGGCCCGATTGTTCCTCGCCCAGCAGATTGCCGGCCCCGCGAATATCGAGATCGTAGGAGGCGAGCTGGAAGCCTGCGCCCAGACTGTCGAGCGTCTGCATGACTTCGAGCCGCTTTTGCGCGGCTTGGGTCAGCACGCGATCGCCGGGCACGGTGAAATACGCGTAAGCGCGCAGCTTCGACCGGCCGACGCGCCCGCGCAGCTGATAGAGTTGGGCGAGGCCGAACATGTCGGCGCGATGCAGGATGATCGTGTTCGCGCTCGGGATGTCGAGACCGCTTTCGACGATGTTGGTCGATAGCAAAATATCGTAGGTGCCGTCGACGAAGGCCGACATCGTGTTTTCGATCGTCGTGGGCGGCAATTGGCCGTGCGCGATTGCGACTTTGCACTCGGGCACGAGGGTTTCA
Organism: Alphaproteobacteria bacterium; assembly: GCA_017308135.1. Classification (NCBI taxonomy): domain Bacteria; kingdom Pseudomonadati; phylum Pseudomonadota; class Alphaproteobacteria; species Alphaproteobacteria bacterium. The sequence continues at coordinate 300,046 of JAFKFM010000008.1, read as the reverse complement.
AGCCGTTCGCGGACCGCGCCCAAATCCTCGATGCGCGGCACGACGTAGAAAACCTGCCCGCCGCGGAACTTCTCGCGCAGGATGGCTTCGCGGATCACCACGGGATCGAAAGGCAGCACGAAGCTGCGCACCGCCAAGCGATCGACCGGCGGCGAAGCGATCAGCGACAAATCGCGCACGCCGGTCAGCGCCATTTGCAGCGTGCGCGGGATCGGCGTTGCGGTCAGTGTGAGCACATGCACGTCGGAGCGCATTTCCTTGAGGCGCTCCTTCTGCGCCACGCCGAAATGCTGTTCCTCGTCGACGATCACGAGGCCGAGATGGCGGAACTTGACGCCCTTCGCCAGCAGCGCGGTCGTGCCGACGACGATCTCGACCGCACCCGATTCAGCGTCGGCGCGCGCTTGCGCTTGATCCTTGGCCGAGACGAGACGCGACATCTGCGCGATGCGGATCGGGAAGCCTTCGAAACGGCGCGTGAAATTGCGGAAATGCTGGCGGGCCAGCAGCGTGGTCGGCACGACGACCGCGACTTGGACGCCCGACATCGCCGCGACGAAGGCCGCGCGCAAGGCGACTTCGGTTTTGCCGAAGCCGACGTCGCCGCACACGAGCCGATCCATCGGCTTGCCCGCCGCCAGATCTTCGATCGAATCCGAGATGGCGCGCGCTTGATCCTCGGTTTCCTGAAAGGGAAACCGCGCGCAAAACTCGTCGAACAGACCTTCGGGGACCGTGAAGCGTTCGGCTTCGCGCATCTGGCGTTCGGCGGCGAGCTTGATCAGATGGTTCGCGATATCCGCGATCCGCTTCTTGACCTTCGACTTGCGCGCCTGCCACCCCGCCCCGCCGAGCTTGTCGAGCATCGCGCCGGCGTCTTCGGAGCCGTAGCGCGTCAGCGTGTCGATATTCTCGACGGGAACGAACAGCTTGTCGTTGTCGGCGTAGAGAATGCGCAGGCAATCATGCGGCGCGTTCGCGACCTCGATGGTCACGAGGCCGTTATAGCGCCCGATACCGTGATCGACATGCACGACCAGATCGCCTTCGGCGAGCGCCGAGGCTTCGGTCAGGAAATTCTCGGGCCGACGGCGCTTGCGCGCCGCGCGCACCAAACGATCGCCAAGGATATCCTGCTCGGTGATCGCGGCGACGGTCGCTGTCTGGAAGCCGTTCTCCAGCCCGAACACGGTCGTCGCGACGACCTGTTGGGGCAGTTTCTCGACCTCGCCCCAATTCTTCACCACGGCCGTCTCGGTCAGGCCGTGTTCGTGCATCAAATGCGCGAGCCGTTCGCGCGACCCGGCCGAATAGGCGCAGACCAGCACGCGCTTGCCGGCGGCGCGCTCGGCGGCGACGCGCGCGCGCACCGCGTCGAACAGATTGGTGTCGGCGGCTTTGGCGCGATCGGCGGAGAAATCGACGCCGATTTTGCCGCCGGCATCCAGGCCCTTGGCGCCCGGCGCTTTCGCGAAGGGCGACATGGCGACGGTCGCGCGCGCGGCCAGAACGGCGTGGAATTCTTTCGGCGCCAGATAAAGCGCGTTCGGCGGCAGCGGGTTATAGGCCGACGCGCTCTCGCCGAAGCGATCGGCGTTTTTGCCTTTCGAGAAGGCTTCGCGGGCCAAGGCGCGCGCGTCGTGGAATTCCTGGATCTGTTCGAAGCGCGACGCGGCGGCTTCGTCGGCCTGCGGGTCGAGCGAGACGACCGCGTTTGGCAGATAATCGAACAGCGTTTCCAGCTTTTCGTGGAACAGCGGCAGCCAATGTTCGAAGCCGCCGTAACGCTGGCCCGCCGAAACCGATTCATACAGCGCATCGGCCGGCGACGGGGCGCCGAAATTGTCGCGATAGCCGGTGCGGAAACGCTCGATCGACGCTTGGTCGAGCAGCACTTCGCTGACCGGTTTCAGCGCGAAACCGTCCAGCCGCCCGGTGCTCTTCTGCGTCATCGGATCGAAGCGGCGGATCGCTTCCAGCGTGTCGCCGAACAGATCGAGGCGCACGGGCTCGGCCAAGCCCGGCGGGAACAGATCGACGATGCCGCCGCGCAGCGCGTATTCGCCGGGCTCGCGCACCGTTTCGGCCTTGCGGTAGCCGTCGCGCACCAGGAAGGCGAGCAACGCGTCGAGGCGCAACTTGCCGCCGGTCTCGGCGCGGAACATCGCGCGGGCGAATTGCGCCTTGGCGGGCACGCGCTGGGTGATCGCGTTGACGGTCGTCAGAACGATCCGCCGCCCCTTACCCGCATCCGGCGGCTGGGCGAGATCGACCAGCGCATCCAATCGCCGGCTGACGACTTCGCTGTTCGGCGAGACGCGGTCGTACGGCAAGCAATCCCAGGCCGGGAACGAGATCACCGTCGCCGGGGCCTGGAAGAACCGCAAACCTTCCAGCAATTGCGACACGCGCGAATCGTCGCGCGCGATATGCAGCACGTCGTTGCCCTGGCGCGCCAAAGCGGCCAAGGCAGCGGCGTCCACGCCCGGGGGCGCCCCCAGCAGGTCGAGGCGCTTGCCGCTGGCCAGTTCGTTGGTAAATGAAAGTAAAAGCAAAGTTTTACGGCACGAGTTTAAAGTTACGGAGCAGCATCAGAACATCGGTATCGAATTCGCGCGGCGGTTCCTCGCGGCCCAAGGCCCAATCCAAGATGACCGGGTCGCCCGCTTCCAGCAGGGCTTCGTAGCGGTCCAGTTGTCCTTCGTCGAAGCCCGGCAAATGGGCCTTGGCAAAGGCGCCGAGCAACAGGTCCGTCTCCTTCATGCCCGTGTAAAGGCTGCGATGGATCAGACGCTTACGGCGGATTTCGATCGCTTCGGGCATGTTCGCGGCTCGGCCGGAATCGGGGCATGGGTATAGCGCCTGCCGGGGCTTCCTGTCACCCTGCCCGCCATTATGCGTCCGTCGATTCTTTTTCCGCTTTTCGCCGACATCAAAACCCTGCCAGGGCTGGGGCCGAAAATCGCCGCTTTGGTCGAGCGCGCGGCCGGGCCACATATCGTCGATCTGCTGTGGCATTTGCCGACCGGCTTGGTCGATCGCCGCTTCTCGCCCGCCATTGCCGACGCGCCCGAAGGCGCCGTCGTCACCTTGCGCGTGCGCGTGGCCGAGCATTTTCCGTCGCGCCGCCGGGGCATGCCCTACAAGGTCCGCTGCGAGGATGCGAGCGGCGAGATCGAGCTGGTCTATTTCCACGCCAAGGGCGATTACCTCGAAAAGCTGCTGCCCGTCGGCGCCGATCGGGTCGTCAGCGGCAAGATCGAGCGTTATCGCGACGGCGTGCAAATGCCGCATCCCGATCATGTCGCGCCGCCCGAGCAGTTCGAAGCGATCGCGACGGTCGAGCCGACCTATGGACTGACGGCGGGCCTATCGCCCAAAGTGCTCGTCAAGGCGATCAAAGCGGCAATCGCCAAGGCGCCGGAATTGCCCGAATGGGCGGACAAGAACCTCGTGGCGCAGCGCGGCTGGCCATCCTGGCGCGCGGCGCTAACGCAGGCCCATGCGCCCAAGGAAAATTCCGATACGCAGCCCGGCACGGTCGTGCGTAGCCGTTTGGCCTATGACGAATTGTTCGCCAACCAGCTTGCCCTGGCGCTGGTGCGCGCGCGCGACAAACGCCGGCCGGGGCGCAGCGTCAAAGGCGATGGGCGCTTGCGCGAGAAGGTGCTTGCCGCCCTGCCCTTCAAATTGACCGGCAGCCAGACGGTCGCGCTCGCCGAAATCCTCGGCGATATGGGCGCCCCCGGCCGCATGCAGCGTTTGCTGCAAGGCGATGTCGGCAGCGGCAAAACCGTCGTCGCGTTTCTGGCGATGCTGACGGCGATCGAAGCGGGCTACCAAGCCGCGCTAATGGCGCCGACCGAAATCCTCGCCCGCCAGCATTACGAAACGATCCTGCCGCTGGCCGAGGCCGCCGGGATCGAGGTCGCGGTGCTCACAGGCCGCGACAAGGGCAAGGTCAAGCAAGCCACACTCGAACGCCTCGCCGCCGGCGAGATTTCCGTTGTCGTCGGCACGCATGCGCTGTTCGAGGACGACGTGGCCTTCGACAATCTCGGCCTCGCGGTCATCGACGAACAACATCGCTTCGGCGTGCATCAGCGCGTCGCCTTCGCCGCCAAGGGTGCTTCGGAAGAAGGCGGCGTCGACACGCTGATCATGACCGCCACGCCGATCCCGCGCACGCTGGTCATGTGCGCCTATGGCGACATGGATGTTTCCAAACTCACCGAGAAGCCGCCGGGCCGCAAACCGGTGAAGACCGTCGCCTTGCCGTTGGAACGCATGGACGAAGTCGTCGAGCGCGTGCGCGCCCTGATCGACAAGGGCGCGCGCGTCTATTGGGTCTGTCCGCTGGTCGATGAGTCGGAGGTTGTGGACCTCGCCGCCGCGACCGAACGCCACGCCGATTTGACCGCGCGTTTCGGCGAAAGCCGCGTTCACCTTATCTACGGCAAACTGAAGCCCACGCAGAAAGACGCGGCGATGGAAGCCTTCGTCAACGGCCCGCCCGGCGTGCTGGTGGCGACGACGGTGATCGAAGTCGGCGTCAACGTGCCCTCGGCGACCGTGATGGTGATCGAACACGCCGAACGTTTCGGCCTCGCGCAATTGCATCAGCTGCGCGGGCGCGTCGGCCGCGGCGCCGCGGAATCCTCCTGTGTGCTGCTCTACGGCCAGCCTTTGGGGCAGACCGCGAAGTCGCGGCTCGAAATCCTGCGCGAAACCGAAGACGGATTCCGCATCGCCGAGGAGGATTTGCGTTTGCGCGGGGCCGGCGAAGTGCTCGGCACTAAGCAATCGGGCCTGCCGCAATTCCGCCTGGCCGATTTGGCGGCGCACGCCGATCTGCTGGAGATCGCGCGCGACGATGCGCGGGTGTTGCTCGAAACCGACCCCACACTCGACAGCCCGCGCGGCAAGGCGGTGCGCACGCTGCTTTATCTGTTCGAGCGTGACGCCGCCTTCAAACTGGCGCGCACCGGTTAGAAGAAATCGAGCAGCGCTTCGATCGTTTCGAGCGGCGCTTCTTCCGCCAGGAAATGCCCGCATGGAAACTGCCGGCCGCGCACATCGTCGGCCCATTGCTGCCAAATTTCGATCTGGCCGCCTTTGTCGGTCGCAAGCCCCTTCCCGCCCCACAAGGCGAGCAAAGGCGCCGCGATCTTGCGCGTGCCGAAATCGGCGCGGTCGTGTTCGACGTCGGTCGTCGCCCCGGCGCGATAATCGGCGCACGCTGCCGCGATCGCGCCCGGCGCGCGGAACGCGTCTTTGTACGCCTGCATAGGGTCGTCGCCGATCGCGCCGAAATCCTTCACCCAGGATCGGACCGTGTACTCGAGATAGGCGTCGGGATCGGCGGCGATCATGCGTTCCGGCAGACCGCCGGCCTGCGCCAGGAAATACCAATGATAGGTGCGCAAGCCGATCGCCATATCGGCCATTCGATTCCAATTGGAAAGCGTGGGCACGATGTCGAGCGTCGCGATCTTCGTCACCAGTTCCGGATGGTCGAGCGCCAAACGATAGGCCACACGTCCGCCGCGATCATGCCCCGCGACCGCAAATGTCTCGAAGCCGAGTGCGGCCATCAACCCGACCATGTCGGCCGCCATCGCGCGCTTGGAATAGAGCAGATTTTCGGGATCGGGCTCAGGCTTCGACGACGCGCCATAGCCGCGCGAATCGGGGCAGATCACCGTGAAGCGCTGGGCGAGCGACGGCGCCACTTTGTGCCACATCAGATGCGTCTGCGGATAGCCGTGCAGCAGCAGCAAAGGTGGGCCTTCGCCGCCGATGCGCCGGAAAATCTCGACATCGCCAACGCGGGTGACGCCCGCTTCGAACCCTTCGAACATAGCGGAGAGTTTGTGCCTCTCCCCGTCACGCCGCAAGCGTGGGATAAGGGCAACATGGAGCGTTTCCTCGACACCACCGCCGGCGATGCGCAGTTCGCCATCGGCGCTTTGCTGTTGCTGCGCTTGATCGAGTACACGCGCGCGCGGCGCAATGCGGAAAACCTAGCGGCGTCGGGCGCCGTCGAATACGGGCGCGGCAATCACCAGCGGCTGGCGATCCTGCACGGCGTTTGGCTCTTCGCCCTCACCTACACCGCCGTCGAAACGCGCGGATTGTGGTGGCCGGCGTTGATCGCCTTCGCCCCGGTCGTGGTGTTGCGTCTATGGACGCTGCAAGCACTCGGCGAGGAATGGAGTTTGCGGCTTTTCGCGCCGCCGCCGCCCGCCAAGCTGCGCCGCCGGATTTTCTGGACGACGCTGGCGGAGTTCGCCCTGTTGCCTTTTGCGTTCGGCGCGTGGCTTTTGGCGCCGATCTTCGTGGCGGCCGGCGCGTGGATTTTGCGCGAGCGCGCGGCGTTGGAGGATCGCGCCGCGACGGGCGCGATCCCCGAAGAACCGGCTCAATAAACCGGCGTCAGCGGCTTCTGGCCGTTCTTGACCGCGACCAGATTGTCGACGACGAGATTGCCCATCGCGTCGCGCGTTTCGTTGGTGGCCGAACCCACATGCGGGGCGAGCGCCACGTTGTCGAGCGCGAGCAGCGCTTCGGGCACGCGCGGCTCGTCGGCGAACACGTCGAGACCCGCCCCCGCGATGGCGCCGGTTTTGAGCGCTTCGATCAGCGCCGGTTCATCGACGACCGAGCCGCGCGAGATATTGACGAGATAGCCTTTCGGGCCCAGCGCCTTCAGCACGCGCGCATCGATCATGTTGCGCGTCGCCGCCCCGCCCGGCGTGATGACGACAAGCACGTCGCACCAAGCCGCCATATCGGCGATATCCGCGAAATACTTGAACGGCACGTCGGCCTGTTTGGAGCGCCCGTAATAGGCGATTTCCATATCGAAGCCTTGCGCGCGCTTGGCGATCGTTTTGCCGATGCGTCCCAAACCGGCGATACCCATCTTCTTGTGATGGACGGATGTCGTCAGCGCCTGCCCGCCCTTCAGCCAGCTGCCGTCGCGCACGAAGCGATCGGCTTGGGGAAATTTGCGCATCGCCCCCAGCACCATGCCCATCGTCGTGTCGGCGACGCAATCGTTCAGCACGTCGGGCGTGTTGGTGACCGGCACCTTCGCGGCCTTGGCGGCGGCGATGTCCACGCCGTCGTAACCCACGCCGAAGCACGACACGATTTCGAGCTTGGGCAGCGCCTGGAAGACTTCGGCCGGCACCCAGCCGCCGCTCGCCGCGACGAAACGCGTGTCGGGATGCGCTTTGATGAACGCCATGCGCTCGGCCGGCGTCGTGGGCGCCACCAAAACGTTGAACTCGGCGTTAAGGCGTGCGGTTGGCGTCGCGCGAAGCGATGTGAGGAGGAGGCAATCGGGTTTGTTCGCCATAATGCGTTACTCCTTGAACCGCTTGATCAGCGCATCGGCGCCGCGCGCCAGAATGCCCATATCGGCCCCGACCGCGACGAATTGGAAACCTTCGGCGAGGCGCTTTTTCGCCTCTTCCTCGTTCGAGGTGAGATATCCCGCCGCCTTGCCCGCTTTGCGGATCGGCCCGACGGCCGAGGAAATCGCGGCCTGCACATCCGGGTGCATCGGATTGGCGAGATGGCCCATCGACGCGGCCAGATCCGACGGCCCGATGAACACGCCGTCGACACCGTCGACCGCCGCGATCTCGGGCAATTGCTTCAGCGCTTCGACGGTTTCGACCTGCACGAGCACGCAGATCTCCCGATGCGCGGTCTTGAGATAATCCTTGATGCGGCCGAAACGGCCCGCGACCGTCGACGTCGCCACACCGCGAATGCCATTGGGCGGATAGCGCGTCGCGGCGACGGCCTTGCGCGCTTCCTCGGCGTTCTGCACGAAGGGCACGAGCAAGGTCTGCGTGCCGATATCGAGCAAGCGCTTGAACAGCACGGGATCGTTCCAGGCCGGGCGCACGATCGGCGTGGCCGAGCCGCCGCGCAACGCGCGCTGGATCGCCAGCACGTCCGGCGGTTCGTTGGGCGAATGCTCGGTGTCGATCAGGATCCAGTCGAACCCGGCATCGGCGATCGCATCGGCCGCCATCGGCGAGCACAGGCTGCACCATAGGCCGATTTGCGGGCGGCCCTCCTTCAGGGCCTTCTTGAAGGCGTTGACCGGTAGATCGACCATGTTGCGCGTTCCCTTCGTTTGTTCTTCGTCAGCGTATCGCGGCCGCGATGCGCGCCACTTCGGCGGCGATCGAAGCCGAACTTGTGAGCCCCGGCGACTCAATCCCGTAAAGCGCGATCAATCCCGGCACGCCATGCGTTTCGGGACCTTGGATCACGAAATCGGGGTTGGGCGCGCCGGCCGGCACGATCTTCGGCCGGATCCCCGAATAGGCGGGGATGAGCGCGCCGTCCTTGAGGCCGGGCCAATATTTGCGGATCTCGGCATAGAAACTGTCGCAGCGCGACGGATCGACGTCGAAATTAATCTCATCGATCCATTCGACATCGGGCCCGAAGCGCGCTTGCCCGGCAAGATCGACCGTAATGTGTACGCCCAGCCCGCCGGGTGCGGGAACCGGATAGATCAGCCGCGAAAACGGCGACTTGCCTTGCAGCGAGAAATAATTGCCCTTCGCGTAGTAAAGCGGCGGCACCGTGTCGGGCGGAATGCCGGCGATGGCGCGGCCCAATTTGTTGGCGCCAAGCCCGGCGGCATTGACGACCAGCGAGGCTTTAAGGCGCATCGGCGCCGCCCCGCCCGTTTCCAGCACGATGCCGTCATTGGCGACCTGGCCGCCGAGGACCGGCGTTTCGAAAGCGATGGCGGCGCCATTGGCCTCCGCGTCGCCCTGGAAGGCCAGCATCATCGCGTGGCTGTCGACCACGCCGGTCGAGGGCGAGCGCAAAGCCGCGTGGCAGGACAGCAGCGGTTCGATCTTGCGCGCTTCGTTGCCGTCGATCAGTTCCAGATCGTCGACGTCGTTCGCCTCGCCCTGTTTTTTGAGCTTTTCGAGATAGGCGACCTCGGCCGGCGAGCTCGCGACGATCAGCTTGCCGCAATTCCAGGCGCGGATTCCGCGCTCGGCGCAGAATTGATAGATGAATTTCTTGCCGGCGACGCAGTGCTTGGCCTTCAAACTGCCGGTCGGGTAATAGATCCCGGCATGGATCACCTCGCTGTTGCGCGAGGAGGTTTCCGTACCGATCGCGTCGGCCGCCTCCAACACCACGACTTCGCGCCCGGCCAACGCCAATTCGCGCGCGACGGCGAGGCCCACGACACCCGCCCCGACGACGGCGCAATCGATCGTTTCGATATCGGACATAACCACTGAAATCGAGAGAAGTTGAAGAATCCGCCGGGCAAGGTAGAACAGTGCGATGCGTCTGAAAACCCTCATCCTCGCCGGTACGGCGTTGCTCATATCGGCCTGCGCGCCGTTTTATCCCGGCCCCGAAGGCGTGCCCGTGATGGGCGTGCGCACGTTCTTCGGCCCCGACCATGTCTGCTCGCTGGGCATTTCGCCGCCGATCGAGCTCGATCGTTCGCCCGCCAGCGCCGCGCGTTATCGCGTGCGCTACACCAATATCAGCGTGTTGATCGCGCCGTCGTTCGAATACGAGGCGCCGGCCACCACGCCCGGCCGTATCGCGGAAGGCACCTACGCCGATTATCGCGGGCCGTGCGTGGGCGAAACCTCGTCGTCGCAATATCGCGTCGAAGTGCTGGCGCTGGACGCCAATGGCCGCTCGCTCGCCTACGGCTATGCGATCACCGTCGCGCGCAATCCCGGCACCATGACGCGCGGGCCCGTTTCCGAACGCCCGCGCATGCCGCGTCCGGCGGAAGAAACGCGCCGTTAGCGGTCAATCCTGATACGGGCCGGGTGCGGCGTCGACCATGGCGCCCCAAATCGGGCCGACGACTTCGCCGGGTTTGCGCTGGCCGTAGACGATGGCTTTCTTCGCGGCCTCGTGCATCTCGCGCGTCGGGTATTTCGGCACGATGACGAAGCCGGCTTTTTCCAAAGCCTGGATCGCGGCGACCGCCTGCTTCGTGTAATTCTCGAAGAAATACCTTGTGTCGGCCGCGCGGATCGCTTTGGCCAGAATGGTCTCGGGCGTATCGCTCATTCGAACAGCTTGTCGATATCCGCTTGGGAGTTGGTTTTCTCGAGGTCCTGGGGCCCATGCAGCACGATTCCGGCCCCTTCGTCGACGATATGGGTGGCGCCGTCTTCGGGCGACGTTTCGCGCTCGATTTCGCTCGCTCCCCAAATCTCGAGCATGTTCTGCACGCGCTCTTCGATGAAGGCGAGCGTGCGCACGACCTTGTTGATGCGTTGGCCGGTCAGATCCTGGAACGAACAGGCTTCGATGATGCCCGTGCACAGATCGCCGATTTCGCCCATGCGCGAAGACGCGTAATCGTCGAGCTTGGTCGAGCCCAGTTCGCGCACGATCTCCTCGATCTTTTCCACGCCGTCGAAAATGCGCGTCGTCGCGTCTTCGGTCTGCGACACGACCGACGAGAGCTCGAACGTCGCGGAGCTGAGCTTGTCTTCCTGCGACAACGGATGACGCAACGCGCCGATCTCGCGCTTCGTCTGCTCGATGCGCGAGGCGATGCCCGTCACTTCGTTGCGGATGCGCTCGATCTCGGTGTGATCGACGTTGAGGAACCCGTCGAGCTTACGCCCGAGATCCTGAATCTCGCCGCGCAGCGATTCGATCGCCAAAGCCGTGTTGGGATCGGCCTGGGCGACGATCGTTTCCGGTACGGGCGTCGCACGCCCATTGGCGAGCGGACGGATGTCGCGCTTCAGATGCTTCTCGGCCGTAAAAATCGGTCGTTGCGGTACCGCCATGGCGCGCCTCGTGAAATCGCGGGTCATACCCCCATTTCTACGAGGGAAACCTTATGCAAAGATTATCACGCGGGTCGTTCGCTTGGCGCGGGATAAAAAATACAAGCCGCTAGAAGGGTTTCGCCAGCAGCGCCTTGGTCCCCGCCCCGACCACGATATTGACCGGGCTGGGGTCGAGGGCGGCCAGCCATCGCAAATAGTCCAAGGCTTGGGCTGCCCGTCCGAGCCCGATTTTGGTCCGGTGATTGAGCCCGACGAGGCTGAGCCCGCTTAAAATCCGCAAATCGAGGATTTTGCCGGGATTGCGCAGCGCGATCGTCGTGGCGTCGCCGCCGGCGAGCTGAACAAGGTCGAGGGCGAGATCGAGATTGATCCCCGTCTCTTCGACACCCCAGGCCGCGTCGAAATGCTTGCCCCACAGGCCTGCGAACCGCGCGAAATCGGCTTCGCGCGAGCCAAGCGCCTTGTCCGGCGCCTCGCCGGCATTGCCGCGCGTCGGGATATCGACGATCGCCGCATCGCGCAAAATCTCGCAGCGCCCGCCCGAAATCCAAATCTTCAAGGCGAGGTCGGGGTCGGCGTAATGCTTGCGATAGCCTTCGTCGAAGCGGCCGACGCGATCGAGATCGGCGCGCCGCACGGCGAAATAATACGGATAGAAATGGCCGAACACCGTGCCGATATAATTCTCGCCGCCGACGACGCGCGGGAATCCCACCATGCCGCCCGGTAGCGTCTCGAGCTTGGCCAGCGCCGCGACCAGCGCGCCGGGCGTCAAACGCGTATCGTCGGAAACGAGCGCCACCACCTCGCCTTGCGCCGCCGCGAAACCGGTATTCGCCGCCGCGATCGAACCGCGCGGGCTGGTTTCGGGCACCCAGCGCACGTCGCCGCGCGCGGGATCGAAGGGCGACACGACGACGATTTCGTGCGGCACGTCGCCGGCCGCCGATTTGGCCGCGTCGATGGCGCCGGGCAGCAATTCGGCGAAGATCGTCGGCAGAACGACGGAGAGTTTCATGGCGCGGCCGCCCCGGCGGGACGATTTTCGCGCCACCACGCGATCGTGCGCGCGATGCCGTCGTCGAGTGCGACTTGCGGCGCCCAGCCAAGCTCGGCTTTCGCTTTCGCGCAATCGAGCGCGATGGTGACGGGGATCGACGGCTTCGCCGGATCGGTTTCGATCGTAAGATCGCGGCCTGTACCCCGCACGATGCGCCGCGCGATCTCGATCACCGGCAGCGCTTGGCCCGAGCCGATATTGTAGAGCGCGTAAGGAACGGATTGACGCAGAAATGCCGCCTTCGTCGCGCGCGCCAGATCGTCGGCGTGAATGAGATCGCGGCCTTCGGCACCGTTCCCCCACAGCACGATCTTGCCGTCTTGCGCGGTCAGCGCTTTGGTCAATGTCGCGCCGAACATATGGCTGCGGCCGAGATCGAATTTGTCGTAAGGCCCGTAGACGTTGGAATGGCGGAACACGGTGAAGCGCGTGCGGCCCAACCCGGCGTACCAGGCGCACATGCGTTCGAAATAGACCTTCGTCGTTCCCGCCCCGACATAGGCTTTGTGCAACGGCGCGCCCGGATCGAAATCCGCTTCGCTTTGCGCGCGGTCCTTCGACGCGTACATGATCGAGCACGAATACCAAAGCAGATGGCGGACGTTCAGCCGATGCGCGGCCGCGAAGATGCGCGAATTCATCACCTGATTGTCGACGACCATCGACAAGGGATCGGCGAGATGAGCCGCGGCCCCCGCCGTGGCCGCCGCCGCGTGCACGACCATGTCGGCGCCGTCGAGGGCGCGCATCACGTCCGCTTCGCGCGTGAGGTCGGCTTGGCGCCATTCGACGCGCGGATGCGCCCATTCGGCGCGCGTGTTGCGCACCGCGACGACGTTGAACGCGGGATCTTCGGCGAGATGACGGGCGATGTTGCGGCCGACGAAGCCGGTCGCACCAAGGACGACGACACGAGACATAGGCGGGAGCTTACAAGTGCCGCCCGATTCCGTCAGTTCGTGAGATTAGATTTGAATATCGACCTTTTGACCGCGGCCGGTCAGCGCGGTCGCGGAGGTGTCGCTTTCGGGCGACGCCGCCGCCTGCACGCCGCGCGAAATGATCTGCGCGGTGTTGTCGGTCACTTCTTTCGTGACCTGCTTGAACTGCTCAAGCTTGTTCAAGCTCGCTTGGATGACCGGATAGAAGGTCGCGGAAAGACCGGTAAGACCGTTGGCTGCCATCGGAATTCTCCGAAGCTCTGGTTTCTAAACCGATCTTCCCGCCAAACCCGATCCAAGTCATCAAGTTTCGCGTGGAACTTATTTAAAATGCATCACTTTTTCGCGGGAGAACGACGCTTGGTCTTGGCCCGCTTGGCGCGCTCGATGCCCTGGCGGATCAAACGTTCGGCGCCCTTGGTATCGAGCCATTTGACGATCGTGACCCACTTGTTCTTCTCCAAGTCCTTGTAGTGCTTGAAGAAATGGGCGATCTGCTCGAGCAGGATCGGCGGCAGGTCGTCGTATTCTTTGATGCCCTTATAGAAAGGGTGCAGCTTGTCGACCGGCACCGCGATGATTTTTTCGTCCGGACCGGCTTCGTCCTCCATCAGCAAGGCGCCGATCGGGCGCGAGCGGATGACCGAACCGGGCACCACGCGCGCCGGGCCGACCACGATCACGTCGACCGGGTCGCCATCGCCCGACAGCGTGTGCGGGATGAAGCCGTAATTGGCCGGATAAAACATCGCCGTGTGCAGGAAGCGGTCGACGTAAAGCGCGCCGGAGGCTTTATCGAGCTCGTATTTGACGGGCTCGCCGCCGGCCGGCACTTCGATGATCACGTGGACGTCGCTCGGCGGGTTCGGGCCGATCGAGATTTTGTCGATGTTCATAGCGCTGGAGTCCCTGGGAAAAGGAGGCGCACCATAGCGATTTTGCGGCGCAGCGAAAACTGTGCAGATGCAAAAAATCGCGGATCATTTTACCGAAGTTCCGGCTTGCGGAACAAATTTTACCGGTACCCACGTAGTTATTCGGACTTGCCCACCCCTTGTAGGACTTTAGAACGATCCCAAGATTTGAAAGATACGGGCTCCCGGCCCTTCCGCCGTTCATCCGCGCGCGAGGAGACGATCCGATGTTGCTGTCGAAATTTTTGGAACCCTTCGTCCGTTCGGGCGAACTCACGGTCATCGACCCCAGCGGTGCGCGCACCCAGTTCGGGCGGCGCGACGACGCCACACCGGAAGACGAACCACCGGTCGTCATCCGCATCGCCGATCGGATGACCGGCTTCAAGCTCGGGCTCAATCCGGGCCTTTACGCCGGCGAAGCCTATATGAACGGCACGCTGACGATCGAACGCGGCACGATCTACGATCTGTTGGCGCTGGTGACGCGCAATATGGGGATCGCCGTACAAGGCGGTGCTTTCGACAAATGGCGCCATCGGCTAGGCCCCGTGCTGCGGCCGCTACAACAATTGAATTCGCTCGCGCGATCGCGGCGGAACGTGGCGCATCATTACGATCTGTCGCGCGATCTCTATCGCCGCTTCCTTGATCGCGACATGCAGTATTCCTGCGCCTATTTCGAACGCCCGGACATGACGCTCGACGAAGCGCAGATCGCCAAGAAGAATCACATCGCCAAGAAGCTGCTGCTGCGCGACGGCCAGCGGGTGCTCGATATCGGCAGCGGCTGGGGCGGTTTGGCGATCACCCTCGCCCGCCAGGCGCGGGTCGAGGTGCTGGGCGTCACGCTGTCCAAGGAACAGCTCGAATACGCGCGCATCCGCGCGGCCGAAGCGGGTGTGGCGAACCGCGTGCGTTTCGAGCTCGCCGATTATCGCGAGATCAAAGGCCCGTTCGATCGCGTCGTCTCGGTCGGCATGTTCGAACATGTCGGCGTGCCGAATTACGACACGTATTTCGCGAAGATCCGCGATCTGCTGGCGCCGGACGGCGTGGCGCTGGTGCATTCGATCGGCCGCGCCGACGGGCCGGGCGTCACCAATCCATGGATCCGCAAATACATTTTCCCGGGCGGCTACTCGCCCGCCCTTTCAGAGACGCTGCCGTCGATCGAGCGCACGGGCATGTACGTGACCGACCTCGAAATCTGGCGCCTGCATTACGCCGAAACGCTGCGCCATTGGCGCCAGCGCTTCCACGCCCAGCGCGACGAGATCGCGAAGATCTACGACGAACGTTTCTGCCGGATGTTCGAATTCTATCTCGCCGGCAGCGAATGCGCGTTTCGCTACCAGGGGCACATCATTTTCCAAGCGCAATTGTCGCGCTCGGTTTCGGCCGTGCCGGCGACGCGCGCCTATCTTTACGACGACGGGGCGAAAGCCGCCGCCGGCCTGGCGCGCGCATCGTGAAGTCTAGACCGTGTTGATATCCGCGTAGCTGCGGATCGTGCCGCGGCCGCGCGACTTGGCGACATACATCGCCTCGTCGGCGTATTGGATCAGCAGCGGCAGATCGCGCGCGTCGTCGGGATAGACGGATATCCCGATGCTGCATCCGGCGGCGAGTTCCTTGCCTTCGAACACGACCGGCGTCAGCAGAATAGCGATCATACGCTCGGCGAGTTTGCCGGCCATCGCGGCGTCTTCCAGATCGCCGAGCCCGACCAGGAATTCGTCGCCGCCCAGGCGCGCCAACGCGTCCTTCTCGCGCGTCGATTGGCGCAGCCGTGCCGCGGTCTCGATCAGAACCGCATCGCCCGCGCGATGGCCGTGCGTGTCGTTGATCGCTTTGAACTTATCCAGGTCGATCAGCAGGATCGCGACCCGCCGCCCGCTCGCCTCGGCTTTCGCGATCTGATCGCGCAACAGATCGAGACCCGCGCGTCTGTTCGCAAGACCGGTCAGCGCGTCGAGATTGGCGAGGTCGGTGATGCGCCGCGCCTCGACCGCCCGCGCCGCTTCCGCATTGCGATCCGAACGCCGCAGCATGACGAACGCGGCGGTCGCGAAACCGATCAACACCAGCGAGACGAGCGCCACGACCGTGGCGCTACGCCAGGATTCCCGTATCCACGGCTCGAGTATCTCGTCGACCGAAATCGCAACCGACACGACCAGCGGCGAATTGTCGGATTTCCGGTAACTGAAATAGCGGCGCTTACCGTCGATCGGCGAAAGCAATACGTAGGTGTCCGCCGGGGCGCGGGACAAACGCTCGCGGTACAGTTCGGATTGCGAAAAGTCGCGCGCCATTTCGCTCGCGACGAACGGCCGGCGGACGAGCAGCGCGCCGTTCAGCGTGAGTAGCGCGATGGAACCGTCGCGGCCGATGTCGATACGCTCCAGTTGACGCAGGAAGTACTGCATATCGATCGACACGACCACGAGGCCGACGAAAGCGCCGGCGCCATCGAACAGACCGATCGTGACGGGGATCAGCCAACTCGGCACCTGCATGCCGACGACTGGCAAGCCGATGCGCGGCGCCCGGTCGCCCGAATTGGCGTGGTAGTGGAAATATTCGCGGCTGGAAAAATCGACCGACCCCGGCAGCTCCATCGCCGAAGACGCGAGTACCTTACCCTGCCGATCGAGCACCCGGATATTCCGGATACTGCGCGAACCATGCGCCAGGGAGACGAGAATTTGGCTGAGTTCGCGGTCGGCGCTGCTCTCGATGCCGCGCCGCGCGACCAGTCCGGCGGTCAGCAACACGGCCGCTTCGGCCGTCGTGAACACGCCTTCGACCGTCTGGGTCAAGGTCAGCGCGACGTTTTCGAGGTAGGTCCTGGCGTTGCCTTCGGTCCGTTCGCGCTGTTCCAATATTCGAAGCGTTTCGCCCGCCGCCAGCGCCAAGCAGGCTGCGATCGCGACCGCCAAAATGCTGTAATGGCGAAATCCGGCTATTCTCAACATCATGCGACGGGGGCGTACACGCTCAGATTGGCGCATACAATAGGGATTAAAGACGATCCCGCCCGTCCGCGCGACCTGGAATTTTTCCGGTTACCCGTCAGGCGCGGATTTTGGCGCCGAATGTGCTGTCAAATCCGTCGATTTCCGCCGGTTTTCCGAACAAATAGCCTTGCGCCACTTCGCAACCCAGGAACCGCAAGGCTTGGCGTTGTTCATCGGTTTCGACGCCTTCGGCCACGCACCCCACGCGCAAAGTCAGGGTCATCGCGAGGATAACGGCGGCGAGGCTTTCGCGCGCGGTCGCCACGGTCAGCGGCGTCACGAAGCTGCGATCGATCTTCAGCGTATCGATCGGGAAATCACCGAAATTGCCGAGCGACGAATAGCCCGTGCCGAAATCGTCGAGGGCGATGCGGAATCCCGCCTTCTTCAAAATATGCAGCTGATCGATCGCCCAGGGCGTCGCTTGCATCGCCACACCTTCGGTCACCTCGAACTCGACCGTCGACGGCGAAAGCCCGGCGCCATGAACCCGCTCGATCAGCCGCGCCGCGAAACCTTGGCGGCCGAGATCGATGGGCGAAAGATTGACCGCGACCGGCACGGCGGCGGCGTCGGCTTTGGCGCGCGCGCGCGCCCAGCGGCCGATCTCCGCGACGACGAAATCGGTCAGCGGCTCGGTCAAGCCCGACGCTTCGGCGATCGGAATGAATTCGACCGGCGACACCGGCCGCCCGTCGTAACGCCAGCGTAGCAGCGCTTCCGCGCCGATGACGCTCCCGCTGGCGATATCGACTTTGGGCTGGAGATGGACGGCGAAACCCTCGCCGCTCGGCGCCGCGCGCTTCATTTCGCGCTGAAGCGTGAAACGGCGGTCGGATTCCGCGCGCATCGTCGCGTCGAACACGACGCTTTCGTTGCGCCGCGTGCGGCGCACATGCTGAAGCGCGGAAGCGAGCGCACGCATCGTCGCGGCGGTATCCTCGCCCGGCGCCGCGTCGAGATCGAGCAGCGCCGCCGTCGCGGTCGAGGCGATTTCCACGCCGTCGGTCGTGTAGGCCGCCGTTACCAGCGCATGCAGGCGTGCGGGATCGAGATGCGTCTTCTCGCCGATCAGCGCGAAAGTGCCGTCGCCGATCATCGCCACGACCAGCGCCCCCATCTCGAAATCCGCGAGGGCGGCATAGATCGCGCGAAGATAGTTGCGCGCGATGCGCAGCCCGTAACCCGCGACGATGCTGGCGTGGGATTCGAGATGAACCAGCGCGATCCGCCCATCGACCGGATCGACGGCGAAGCGCTCGCCCAACGCCGTTTCGAAGGCGTTCAAATTCGGCACGTCGAACACGGGGTCGACATGCGCCATATGGTCAAGGCGGTCGATCAGCGCCTGGTTCTCGAAGCCGATCGCGATATTGGTCGCAAACAGCCGCAGCAAGGTCCGGTCGGCGTCGGCGATTTCCCCGCCCGCTTCGATAACGGCGATCAACGCGCGGCCGGGCTCGGTGCCGAAATGCATCATCATAAATCCGCCCTCGACGACCGGATCGCCTTGGCGCGGAAATTCGGCGATCAGCCGGGCGAGCGTCCGGTCGGGCAACGCCGACAGCGGCCGTCCCGCATAGGCGGCGAAACTGCCGGCGGCGCTGACGATCATCGCGCCGTCGTCCGCGCCTTGGCCGCCATCGACGCAGACCAGCCCGTTGGGCGCCACGCGCAGCAACGCCGCGATCTGGGTCAGCACGCCGCGCGAGAACAGTTCCAGATTCGTACGCGTGAACAGCTTGGTGGCGCTTTCGACGATCATCTCGAGCCCGGCGCGGCTGCGGCTGATCGTGCGGATCTGGTCGTAGGCGCGGATCGTCGCGGTCAGGACGGTCAGCAGCCGCGTTTGGGTCAATTCCGACTTGGTGCGGTAGTCGTCGATCTCGTAGGACGAGATCACCGATACTTCGGGCGCGTAGCCGGGCTGTCCGGTGCGCAGCACGATGCGCATCTCGCGCATTCCCGCCTCGCGCAACTCGCGCACCAAACGCAAGCCCGCATCGGGCGATTCCATCACCACGTCGATCAAGGCGACGGCGATATCCTTCACCTCGCCCAGTCTCGCCCAAGCTTCGGCGGCCGAGTGCGCGTGCACGAGTTCGATCGGCCGGCCCAGCACGCGCGCGCCGTTCAAAGCGAAACGCGTCGTGGCGTGAACGTCGTCGTCGTCGTCGACGACCATGACATACCATGGCCGCGCGGCACCGGCGGCCCCCGAACGTTCGGGGGCGCCGTCTTCGGGGGCGAGCTCCAGCAGATCGTCAGCCGGCGCGTTTGGCATGTCCGACATCGTAAGTCCCTTCGAGTTGCCCTTGCGCGCCGGTGGGCGCGCGCAAGGGGATGCGCAAGGTCATCGTCGTGCCGTGTCCGACTTCGCTGTCGACGCGGATCGTACCGCCCAAAACCTTCGTGACGATGTTGTGGACGATGCTAAGGCCGAGGCCGCTGCCGCCCTGCCCCAGCCTTGTTGTGAAGAATGGTTCGAAAATCCGGTCGCGCAACCCGGCGGGAATGCCTTTTCCGCCGTCGCGAACCGAAATCTCGATCGCATCCGCGCCGCTTTGGCGCGCCGCGATGGTGATCGCGCCCGAATTGCCTTCGCCGATCCCGTGGATCTGGGCGTTGCCGACGAGGTTCAGCAGCACCTGGCCGAGCGGCCCGGGATAGGAATCGAGCGGCGGCTTGACGTCGATATCGGCGTTCAAGGCAACGCCCGCGCGCGACAATTGGGGCGCCATCGTGCCGGCGATATCGCTGACCAGCTCGTCGATGCGGAACACGCGCCGCTGTTCGCTCGTTTGATCGACGGCGACGCGCTTGAAATGCTGGATGAGGTCGGACGCGCGTTGCAAGCCGCGCATCAATATCGCCGTTCCGTCGCGCAATTCGTCGATCAGCCGTTCGAGGGAGGATTTGCGCACCTGCCCCGCCGCCAGTTCGCGCGCGAAACCTTCGGCGCGCTCCGACAGCGTGCTCGCGACGGTGACCGCATTGCCGATCGGCGTGTTGAGTTCGTGCGCCACGCCCGCGACCAGTCCGCCGAGATTGGCCAGACGCTCGACGCGCGCGAACTCCGCCTCCATGCGCATCTTCTCCTCCAGCGCCAGCACGCGCTCATGCGCGGCTTGGGCGGCACTTTCGGCAAGCTCGCGCTTCTCGTTCTCGCGCAATTTCTCGCGCCGATGGGATGCGAGGGCTTCGGCTTCCAGCAATTCGCGTTCGATGCCGGACGTTTTGAACACCTGGACGGCGCGCGCCATCGCGCCGATTTCGTCGCCGCGCGCCAGAACGGGCACTTGCACGGCCCAATCGCGCCTCGCCAGCCGGTTCATGATCGTGGTCAAGGATTCGAGCGGCCGGATCACGCGCCATTCGAGCGCCAGAAACGCGACGATCGCGGCCGCCAAGATCAGCGCGAAAATGATCGACGCCACGATCACGCCTTCGTCGGCCTTCCGTACGGCCGCGTCGGCCTGGGCGCGCGCGGTTTGCGAGGCGACGGCCGTCATATTCAGCACCACCTCGATCCCCAGCGTCGCAGTATCGAACCATTGCGTCGCGTTCATCGGATAGGCCTGGCCCGTGCGTCCGGACTGAATCGCGGCGTCGCGCGCGCGCTGGAATTCGGCGTCGAAGATCATGCGTGTCGTCGCGATATCGGCGGACACGTTCGACGCGATCAATCGGTTGCGCAGCAGATTGTTGATCTGCCCGTTGGCGCGCAGGATCGCGCCGTCGAGCAGGTCGAGATCTTGGATGGTGCGCAGCATCAACGGCTCGTCGCGCGCGATATGCGCCCCGATGATCGCGCGCTGCCGGCCGGCGAACTCGCTGATCGCCCAAAGCTCGTTCTTCAGCGGCACGAAGCCGTTCAGCACGGGCTGGGCCGACAGCGCCCCGAAATCGAGCGCCAGACGCAGCGCGTTGGCGCGATCGATGGCGCCCGTCACCTCGTGGAACCAGGCGTCGACGCGATCGCGCGGCCGTTCTTGCGCCGGCAGGGTCATCAAACCGTCCGCCTCTTCGCGCGCGCGCAGCAGACTTTCTTGCGCGGCTTCGGCTTCCCCGCGCGCCAGCATCCAATCGGGCTGCGGCGGGATCGCGCGCAGTTTGACCAGCGCTTCGGCCAGCGCCGTATCGCCGGCCACGCGCGCCACATCGATCCCGTCGCGCGTTTGCTTGGGGATCGGTTCGGGCCGGTTGAGGGCGACGGCGGTCATCCCGCGTTCGCGCGCGCGCGCGGCCGTCGCCTCGATCAGCAGGTCGGAGATCGCGTTGCTCCGCTTCGCTAGCAGCGCCACTTCGCGTTGCCGGACGGCGTCGAGCGACATGTCGATCGCGAACCACAGCGCGATCGCCGTGTTGATGCCCAGCAGCGTTAGAAGCGTAAAGCGGAGACTGGCGGAAAATCTCATGCGCCGTCCTTGCGCCGGCCGGATCGGCGGCGATCGATGAACGGCTTTTTCGAGTTTTCGCGCGGACGAGGCGTCATGCGTTCTCCGGGCGATCGTAGATCCGTTGTTGTACACCAAAGATCATACGTTGCGGCATAAGTGGTTCGATCCTGGATTTCTCGTATTAACAAGTCGTAAAGAATCCTGCGCCTTTGCCGGTATGCAGAGCAATGGGCAAAACATCACCGCAAAGTATGCGGAATTACGACATTGGGTCGCTAAACGCCCAAACGGGGCCGTGCGACGTCCTATATTACCTACCGTTGATCGCCGATTAGGATTTCGGCTTGACGCCGGCTTGGACCAACATTTCGGCGAGGCGATAAACGGAAATCGCCTGATCGCGCGCCGCGCGATACAGCATCAAATCCTCGGGTTCGATCGTGTCGCCGCGCAGCGCGAACACGTCGGTTTCGTACCAGAACGTTTCGTATCCGCCGTGATGCAGCACATCGCGAATGACGACGCGCTCCGCCTCGGTGATGTGGATGACTTCGATTTCGACGAAAGACGGCCGCCAGCCGAGCGTCCACCACGCTTGGAACAGCGTGAAATCGTAACCTTCGGTGTCGGTCATCAACACATCGGGCGGCGTAAAATCCGGCTCGGCCGCGTATTCGGCGATCGGCAAACAATCGACCTCGACTTCGACCATTTCCTTTTCGACGTGCTGGAACTCCGGCATCAGCATATGGCGCTGGATGATCTCGGGCCGAAACGACGCCAGCACCGACGACGACGGCACATTATAGAATTTCCGCTTGCCGCCCGGCGCGTCGGCGACGATCGCGGCATTGCGCGGCACCGCCCCCGGTCGGTCCGCGTAATTGGCTTGCAACGCGGCGAACGGGACCGGCAGCGGCTCGAACAGCGTGCCGCGCCATTTGGGATGGCCCGTGTATTTGTAAAGCGGATCGCCCTTCGTGCCGTCGTTCGCGCCGATGACGAGGTAACGGATTTCCGGCCGCGTCTTGGTCAGCTTGACCAGATACCCGTCGCGCACCGCGTTGAACGCCTGATGATGATCCATCGAACGATGCTAAAGCCGCGCCCCGCGTCGCGGCAAGCGCACGGCCTATCTTTATCGATGATCGATGAGGAACGCCTTGGTGAGCGCGCCGGGACTCGAACCCGGAGCCCCAACATTAAAAGTGTCGTGCTCTACCGATTGAGCTACGCGCTCATACCAAGGCGGCGGGAAACTAGGGCTTCGAGGGCCCCGGGTCAACCTCGCCGTCGCGCTTATTTCCGAATATCGATCAAATGCTTATACGGCGGGCACGGCTTCCGAGGCCGCGACGAAATTCCGGTAGCGTTCGGCGGCGTTGGTCAGGTGCCGGCGCATCGCCCGTCGCGCCGAGTCGCCGTCGCGCGCCTGGATCGCTTCAGCGATGGCGCGATGCTCGTCGCGGATGCGTTTGAGATAGGCCGCCTGCCCCGCCGCCGTCATCCGCCAGACCTTCTCGTCGCGCCGGGGGATGACGAAACCGCCCATCATGCGCAGCAATTCGGGGAAATGCGGATTGCCGGTCGCGCGCGCGATTTCGGCATGAAAGGCGAAATCTTCGTCGGCCGCCGAACGGCCGGAATCGATCGCGCGCTCGAAAGCTTGATGCGCGGCCGCGATCGCTTCGAGGGCCGGCTGTGTCGCGCGCTGGCAGGCCAAGCCCGCGGCCTCCGTTTCCAGCGCCAAGCGCAGTTCGAGCGCGTTGATCGCGGAATCGAGCGAGCGCAGCAATTCGGGATCGAGACGAAATTCGTCGCGTGGCGCTTGCGACACGAAGGCGCCCGAGCCTTGGCGCGTGGTGACGAGGCCGCGCGCCTTCAGCGCCGCGACCGCCTCGCGCACCACGGTGCGGCTGACCTGCATGCCTTCGACCAATTCGCGCTCGGTCGGCAGACGCTGCCCCGCCGGCCAGCGCCCGCTGGCGATTTCGGCCATCAAACGGTCGACGACCTCTTTGGTCAGGCTGCGCCCGGGGCGCACGGGCGTCATCATGGCGGCGCTTTCTGTATTCGCCGCCACGCCGGCCGAAACGGTGCTGGACTTTTGTTGTCGGGTCATCGTACAAATTTTTAGCACGAAGTTCCGACCCGCCGCAAACGACGGGTCGCGACTCAAACAAGTACGACGTAACCAATACGCCAAACGTGCTCGATAACCGGCCGGCGGGATCCCCCGTCCGGTCACAGGGAGGAGATCCAAAGATGAAACGCCGCCAATTCATGACGGCCGCCGCCGCGTCGGCGATCGTCGCCACGACCGGTTCGGTCCGCGCGCAATCCAAGCTGGTGCTGAAGGCGACCGACGTCCACCCGCTCGGCTATCCGACGGTCGAAGCCGTCGTGCGCATGGGCAAGAAGCTCGAAGCCGCCACCAACGGCCGCATTTCGGTCGAGATGTATCCCTCGATGCAGCTCGGCGGCGAAAAAGAAATGATCGAGCAGGCCCAGGTCGGCGCCTTGCACATCGCGCGCATCTCGGTCGGCCCGATGGGCCCGCTGGTGCCCGAAATGAACGTCTTCAACCTGCCCTTCGTCTTCCGCGACGCCGCGCATATGGAGAAGGTGATCGACGGTCCGATCGGCTCCGAGATCATGCAGAAGCTGTCGGACCATCCGACGGCCAATCTGATCGGCCTATGCTGGATGAACGCGGGCACGCGTTCGGTCTACAATTCCAAGCGCCCGATCACGCAGGTTTCGGACCTCAAAGGCCTCAAGATTCGCATGATGGGCAACCCCCTGTTCGTCGATACGATGAACGCGCTGGGCGGCAACGGCGTGGCGATGGGCTTCGACCAGTTGATCAACGCCATGCAGACCGGCGTCGTCGACGGCGCCGAGAACAACGAACCCAGCTACGACAGCGGCCAGCACTACCGCTACGCCAAGTACTTCTCGAAGACCGAACATCTGATGATCCCGGAAATCCTGGTCTTCTCGAAGCGCCAGTGGAACGCGATGTCGGCCGACGATCGCGCGCTGGTCGCGCGTCTGTCGAAGGAGGCCCAACTCGAGCAGCGCGCGCTGTGGTACGAGGCCGAGAAGGAAGCGACCCGCAAGATGCTCGCCGCCGGCGTGGTGATGAATACCGTGCCGAACAAGAAGGAGTTCCAGGACGCGGTCAAACCGGTTTGGGACAAGTACGCGGGCCAGCACAAGGCGCTGATCGACCGCATCCAGGCGGTCAACTAAGTCCGTCCGCAAGGGCACGGTCCGGCGGCAACGCCGCCGGACCGATCCTTCCCCGCTCCATTTCCGTTACCGGCGGCCGAACGTATGCGTGAGACCTATTTCCGCGCGATGGACGCGCTACACAAAACGAGCGTGTTTCTCGCGGGCGTCGCCCTCGTCGTCATCACCCTGATCATCCCGTGGGGCGTGTTCACGCGCTACGTGCTCAACAGCGCGTCGTCGTGGCCCGAACCGTTGGCCATCCTGATGATGATCTGGCTGTCGTTCCTGTCGGCGCTGATCTGCTATCGCGAGCACCGGCATATCGGCGTCAACATCGTTCCCGATTTGCTGCGCGGGCGCGCCAAATACATGCTCGGTCTGGCCGTCGAGCTTTGCATGCTGACGACCGGGCTGTTCCTGCTCTGGTACGGCGTCAAGCTGGTGCAGACGACCTGGTATCAGAGCATCGCCGAATTCCCGATCATGTCGGTCGGCGTCTCCTATTTGCCCGTGCCGATCGCCGGCGCCGTCACGGCGCTGCTGGTGGTCGAGCGCGTGATGAAGGGCGATTTCTTCCCCGCGATCGAGGTCGACGACGACCCGCGCGAGACCGTTTCGACCGAATAACTCCGGGGACAGCACCACATGGACGCGCTCGTATTGCTCGGCGGCTTCGTCGTTTTCTGTCTGATGGGCGTGCCCGTCGCCTATGCGCTGGGCCTATCGGCCATCTGCGCCGCTTTATGGATGGATATTCCGCTCGAAGCGATCGCGCTGAAAACCTCCGACGGCATGGACGATTTCCCCCTGCTCGCCATTCCGTTCTTCATCCTGGCGGGCGCCATCATGGCCGAAGGCGGGATGGCGGCGCGCATCGTCAATCTCGCCAAGATATTCGTCGGCTTCATCCGCGGCGGCTTGGCGCTGGTGAACATCCTGGCGTCCACGATGTTCGGCTGCATTTCGGGCTCGTCCGTCGCCGACACCGCGTCGATCGGCTCGGTGATGATTCCGCAGATGGTCAAGCAGGGCTATCCGCGCTTGTTCGCGGTCAACGTGACGATTTCGGGCGCGTTGCAGCCGCTGCTGATTCCGCCTTCGCACAACATGGTGATCTATTCGCTGGCCGCCGGCGGATCGGTCTCGGTCGCGCATCTGTTCATGGCGGGTGTCATTCCGGGCCTGCTGCTCGGCCTGTCGCTGATGATCCTGTGCCTGATCATCGCCCATCGCGGCAACTACCCGAAGGGCGAGGTCATTTCGCTGCGCCAGGCGGGACGCATCGCCTACGAAGCCGTTTGGGGCCTCGTGACGATGATCATCATTCTGGGCGGCATCCTGTCGGGCATCTTCACGCCCACGGAATCGGCGGCCGTCGCGTGTATCTGGGCGTTCCTGGTCACCGTGTTCATCTATCGCGACTACAAGATCCGCGAATTGCCGCATCTGATCGGCCGCGTCGTGCGCACCGTCGGCATGGTCATGATCATGATCGGCTTCTCGGTCGCCTTCGCCTACATGATGACGCTGATGCGCATCCCCGCGAAGGCGACGGAATTCTTCGTCGCGATCTCGTCGGACAAATACACGTTCCTGTTCTACATGAACGTCCTGCTTCTGGCGCTGGGCACGTTCATGGATTTGGCGCCCATGCTGCTGATCTGCACGCCGATCTTCCTGCCGATCATCGCGAAATTCGGTATCGACCCCGTGCATTTCGGGATCATCATGATCTTCAATCTGGGCATCGGGCTGATCACGCCGCCGGTCGGGCCGACGCTCGCCGTGGGGTGCGCCATCGGCAAAGTATCGATGGAGCAAGTCTCCAAATCGATCATGGTCTTCTACATACCGATGCTGATCGTGCTCGGTCTGGTGACCTACATTCCCGCTTTGACGCTATGGCTGCCCAAGCTGCTGCTGGGCTGAGGCGCCCGATTTAGAGGGGTGCGCGCGGGGCGAGTGTGGGGATCGTCGGCGTTTCCGCGTCGATCGGCTGACCGGCGAGCTTCGCACGCACCGCCGCGACGGTTCTAGGCGAAACGAAATGCGAGATATCGCCGCCCAGGCGCGCCACTTCCTTGACGAAGCGCGAGGAGATGAATTGCTGGCTTTCCGAAGCCATCAAGAACACCGTCTCGACTTCCGGCCCCAGGCGCTTGTTCATACCCGCCATCTGGAACTCGTATTCGAAATCCGAGACGGCGCGTAACCCGCGCAGAATGATCTTGGCGCCGACCTTCTCGGCGAACTGCATCAGCAGGCTCTCGAACGGCACCACGTCGATGCGCGCGGCTTCCGAAAGCGGCAGCGCCGCGACCTCGCGCTTCACCAGCGCCACGCGCTCGTCCAGCGTGAACAGCGGGCCCTTGCCGGGATTGACCGCGACGCCGACGATCAAGCGATCGACCAGCGCCGTGCCGCGATGGATGATGTCGAGATGGCCGTTGGTCGCCGGATCGAACGTGCCGGGGTAAATGCCGATGCGCTTGCTCATTTGCCCCCGCTCCCCTCGGCGCCGTCGGCGATCTCGCCATTGGCTTCGTCGCCGCCCAGATCGCCCAGGCGCGCGACGGAAACCACGCGCTCGCCCTCGCCCACCCGGAACACCGTAACGCCCTGGGTCTGGCGGCGCGCGATGCGGATATCGTCGATCGGCGTGCGGATCAGCGTGCCGGCGTCGGATACGATCATCAGCTGATCGCCCTCGGCGACCGGGAAGGACGCGACGACGTCGCCGTTCTTCTCGGTCAGTTCGATATTGGCGATGCCCGAGCCGCCGCGCCCGGTCTGACGATATTCGTAGGACGAGCTGCGCTTGCCGAAGCCCTTGCTGGTGATCGCCAGCAGGAATTCCTCGGCCTCGGCGAGCTCGGCATAGCGTTCCTCGCTCAGCGTCACGGCCTGCGCGGCCGCCGCCTCGCCGTCGTCCGGCGCCGCCGTTTCGGCCGTATCGTCGGCCCCGCCCCGGCGCGCGCGGGCCATTTTGAGATACGCCTCGCGCTCGGCCGTATCGAGCTCGATATGACGCAGCATGGTCATCGAAATGATCTCGTCGCCCGCGGCCAGTTTCTGGCCGCGCACGCCGGTCGAATTGCGGCTGGCGAAGACGCGCACGTCGGTCACCGGGAAGCGGATGCACTTGCCTAAGCGCGTGGCCAGCACGACGTCCTGCCGCTCGGTGCAAGGCTGCACCGCGACCAGACGCTCGCCGTCTTCCTCCAGCTTCATGGCGATCTTGCCCTTCGCCATGATGTTCTCGAAATCCGATAGCGCGTTGCGCCGCACATTGCCCGCCGACGTGGCGAACATGATGTTGAGGCTGCTCCACAGCGTTTCGTCGCGCGGCAAGGGCAGCACGGTCGCGATCGTTTCGCCGTCGGCCAGCGGCAGAAGCTGGACCATCGGCTTGCCGCGCGCTTGCGGGTTGCCCAGCGGCAAGCGATGGCATTTCAGCCGGAAGACAAGCCCCTTATTCGTGAAGAACAGCACCGGGTCGTGCGTGTTCGCCACGAAGACCTGGCTCACGAAATCCTCCTCGCGCGTCGCCATGCCGGCGCGGCCCTTGCCGCCGCGCCGTTGCGCGCGATAGGCGGAAAGCGGCGTGCGCTTGATGTAGCCCGCATGGGTGACCGTCACGACCATGTCTTCGGGCGCGATCAGGTCTTCGATATCCTGATCGCCGTCGCCTTCTTCGAAGGTCGTGCGGCGCTTGTCGGCGAATTCCTCGCGGATCGCGATCAGCTCGGCCTTCAGGATCGAATAGAGACGTTCGCGCGAGGCGAGGATGTCGAGGAAATCGGCGATCTTGTCGACGATCTCCTTCAACTCGCCGAGGATCTTGTCGCGCTCCAACCCGGTCAGGCGTTGCAGGCGCAATTCCAGGATCGCGCGGGCTTGCTCTTCCGACAGCTTGTAGGTGCCGTCGATCACGCCCCGGCCCGGCTCGCCGACCAGTTCGATATAGGACGCGATATCGGCGACCGGCCAATCGCGTTCGAGCAGGCGTTCGCGCGCCACGACCGGATCGGGCGACTTACGGATGAGTTCGATCACCGGATCGAGATTGACGACCGCGACCGCGAGGCCGATCAAGATATGCGCGCGCTTGCGCGCTTCGCGCAATTCGAAGCGCGTGCGGCGCGTGATGACTTCTTCGCGGAACTCGACGAAGGCCTGGATCAATTCCTTTAGGCCCATCAGCTCCGGCTTGCCCCGGTTGAGGGCGAGCATGTTGAAGCTGAAGCTGGTCTGGAGGCCCGTGTATTTGTAGAGCTGATTGAGCACGATCTCCGCGTTCGCGTCGCGCTTCAGCTCGATCACCACGCGCACGCCGTCGCGGTCGGATTCGTCGCGCAGATCGGAAATGCCTTCGATGATCTTCTCGTTCACGCATTCGGCGATGCGCTCCAGCAGACGCGCCTTGTTCTGCTGGTAGGGAATCTCGGTGAAGACGATCGCCTCGCGATCCTTGCGGATTTCCTCCACATTCGCGCGGCCGCGCACGATGACCGAGCCGCGGCCGGTGCGATAGGCTTCGCGAATACCGCCGCGCCCCAGCACGATGCCGCCGGTCGGGAAATCGGGACCGGGAACGAGTTCGATCAGCTTGTCGAGCGAGATCGCCGGATCGGCGAGATAGGCGCAGCACGCGTCGATCACTTCGCCCAGATTATGCGGCGGGATGTTCGTCGCCATGCCGACGGCGATGCCCGAGCCGCCATTAACCAGCAAATTCGGAAACACCGCCGGGACGACCGTGGGCTCTTGCGAGCTGTCGTCGTAGTTGGGCTGGAAATCGACGGTGTCTTTTTCCAGGTCCGCCAGCATCAGCGATGCGACCTTGGTGAGGCGCGCTTCGGTGTAGCGCATCGCCGCCGCCGGATCGCCGTCCATCGAGCCGAAATTGCCCTGGCCGTCGATCAGCATCAGCCGCATCGAGAAATCCTGGGCCATGCGGACCATGGATTCGTAAATCGCGCTGTCGCCGTGCGGGTGATATTTACCCATCACGTCGCCGACGACGCGGGCCGATTTGCGATACGGGCGGTTCCAGTCGTAGCCCGCCTCCTGCATCGCGAACAGGATGCGCCGATGCACGGGCTTCAAACCGTCGCGCGCATCGGGCAAAGCGCGGCTCACGATCACGCTCATCGCGTAATCGAGATAGCTGCGCTTCATCTCGTCTTCGATGGAGACGGGCGAAATATCGGTGGGGCCGGGAACGTTGGGAGGCGCTGTTTCGGTCACGGGCCAGTCTACAAAACGAGGGCGAAAACGAAGCGGGAGTCTAGCAATCGCAACATGCGCTCACAACGCCGAAAACCGGCGCGCAACCCGCTGAAATCACGCGCGAATTTGGCCGCGGATTGGGGATAAAAACAAGGCCTCGATTGCGCTGCAATCGAGGCCCGTTTTCGATTCGGGAAAGCCGCACTCAGGCCTTGGGCCGGTCGCTCACCAGAATGCCCGCATGGCCCCAATTTTCGCGCGTCACTTCGTCGATCACGATATGCGTGTTCTGCGGGTTCTTGCCCAGCACGCGCACCAGCGTATCGGTGAATTCGCGCACGATCTGCGACTTCTGTTCCTTCGTCGCACCGGCGGTCATCTTGATATTGATGAAGGGCATCGAGACAGCTCAGAACGGAATATCGTCGTCGATCGGGCCGGAGGGCTTGCGCGAACCGCCGCCGCCGCCACCCGACGAACGGCCACCGCCGCCATTGCCGCCGCCCCCGCCGTAATCGTCGCCGTAATCGTCGCCGCCGCCGCCAGCACCACCCCCGCCGCCGCCCTTGCCGTCGAGCATCGTGAGCTCACCGCGGAAGCGCTGCAGGACGACTTCGGTCGAGTATTTCTCCGCACCCGACTGGTCGGTCCATTTGCGGGTCTGGAGGGCACCCTCGACATAAACCTTGGAGCCCTTCTTCAAGAAGCGTTCGGCGACTTCGCCCAGTTTCTCGTTGAAGATCACCACGCGGTGCCACTCGGTCTTTTCCTGGCGTTCGCCCGAATTCTTGTCGCGCCAGGTTTCGGACGTGGCGATCGACAGGTTCACGACCTTGCCGCCGTTGTTCATCGAGCGCACTTCGGGATCGCGCCCGAGATTGCCGATGAGAATGACTTTGTTGACGGATCCGGCCATGTGCGACTCCCAGCTAGAACGAAGCGGGAAATTGCACTCGCCGCCTTATCTACGCAAGGCCCAATAGTCCAAGTCGAGCGTCCCGCGGACGTTCGGCCGCCGCTCGGCCGGCAAAAGCTCGGAAATCCGGGCCTCCAGCGCGCGCAATCGGGGGGCGAGATCGTCCAGCGCCCGCCAATCCTCCGTCGCGTTCGGGCCGTTTTCGGCGATCAGCGTGGCGAGCTTGGCGTCGCCCGGCGCGTAAACGGTCAGGAAGAAATGACTCGGCACCGCCACGCCCGCCCCGATTGAGGTCGGGACAGCGTGCTCGTCGAAAACGGTCCCGACGATCACCCGAATTTCGCCGGTTTCCTTGGCCCGTTCGCGCACCCAGGCTTCGACCTGCGCCCACAGCCCGCGATTATGGTTGGGGTTCTGTGCGGCGACATTGCTGTACCAATAGCTCGCGATCTTGGCGCCGGGCGACAGCCGCCCCGCCACGGCCGAGGGCACGAGATGCCCGCGATCGAAGCCCGAGCGGCGGAAATCGGCGTCGCGCGCCTGCAAATCCTTCGGCAGATCGGGATCGGGCGAGAAATCCGCCAAGCGCCTCGGCGATCCTGTCAAAGCCTGGGCGCGGGTCAACGAATAGCCCGCCCAGGCGGGTGCGCGCCGTGCTGGCGCAAAAGCGACGGCGAAGGACGCCCCGTCGCGCCCGGGCCGGCAGGTTTCGATCGTATCGAGACGTTCGACCGGCGGCGTTTGGGCCGCAAAAACCTCGCGGCAGCCCGCGAAACGTGCCGGTTCCGCCGCAACGGGCGCGGCCAGAAAAATACTAAAAAGAGAGAAAATAAGTAAATGCATTCGCGTTAAATAACAGGTTTCGGGACGGAAGAAAACGATCCACAGCGCCGCTCGTGCCCGTCGAAAACAAGCGACCCCCGCCCTATATTCCGCCCATGTCCACGAAATCAGCATCGGGTACGGCGCTCGGCGCCCTGTTCGAAGGCCCGCGCATCGCCGTCCGGGGTGCGCGCGAGCACAATCTCAAAGGCGTCGACGTCGATCTGCCGCGCGACTCTTTGGTCGTCATCACCGGCTTGTCGGGCTCGGGCAAATCCTCGCTCGCCTTCGACACGATCTATGCCGAAGGCCAGCGCCGCTACGTCGAAAGCCTGTCGGCCTATGCGCGCCAGTTCCTGGAGCTGATGAGCAAGCCGGATGTGGATTCGATCGAGGGGCTTTCGCCCGCGATTTCGATCGAGCAGAAGACGACGAGCCGCAATCCGCGCTCGACCGTCGGCACGGTCACCGAGATTTACGACTATCTGCGCCTGCTCTTCGCGCGCGTCGGCGTGCCCTACTCGCCCGCGACCGGTCTGCCGATCGAAAGCCAGACCGTGACGCAGATGGTCGATCGCATCCTGGCGATGCCGGACGGCACGCGGCTTTATCTTCTGGCGCCCGTCGTGCGCGGCCGGAAGGGCGAGTACCGCAAGGAACTCGCCGAGTATCAGAAGAAGGGTTTCCAGCGCGCCAAGGTCGACGGCAAGCTCTACGAAATCGACGCGGTGCCAGCCCTCGACAAGAAGCGCAAACACGATATCGAAATCGTCGTCGATCGCCTGGTCGTGAAGCCCGATTTGGGCCCGCGTCTCGCGGACTCGATCGAAACCGCGCTGGGCCTCGCCGACGGTTTGCTCTTCGCCGAGAACGCCGACAATGGCGAGCGCACGGTGTTCAGCTCCAAATTCGCCTGCCCGGTCTCCGGCTTCACGATCTCGGAGATCGAGCCGCGCCTGTTCTCGTTCAACAACCCGTTCGGCGCGTGCCCGTCATGCGACGGTTTGGGCGAGAAACAGTATTTCGATCCCGAGCTGGTCGCGCCCAACGGTCTCCTGTCGCTCAACGGCGGCGCGATCGCGCCCTGGGCGTCGGACAGCAACAAGTACTACGCCCAGACGCTGGCGAGCCTCGCCAAGCATCTGAAGATCGACCTCGACACGCCGTGGGAGAAGCTGCCCGCCAAGGCGCGAAACGTCATTCTCCACGGCTCGGGCGACGAGCCGGTGACGATGGTCTATTCCGACGGTCTGCGCGACTACAAGACGACGAAGCCGTTCGAAGGTGTGGTCCCCAATCTCGAACGCCGTTATCGCGAGACCGACAGCGCTTGGACGAAGGAAGAGCTTTCGCGCTTCCAATCGGCGCGGCCTTGCGAGGCGTGCGGCGGCCATCGTTTGAAGCCCGAAGCCCTCGCCGTCAAAATCGGCGGCCTGCATATCAGCGAAGTCTGCCAATTCGCGATCGACGAGGCCGCGAATTGGTTCAAGAAGCTGACGCCGCAACTCACCAAGAAGCAGAACGAGATCGCCGTCCGCATCTTGAAGGAGATCAACGCGCGGCTCGGCTTCCTCGTGGATGTCGGCCTCGAATATCTCACCCTCGCCCGTGCGTCGGGCACGCTCTCGGGCGGCGAAAGCCAGCGCATCCGCTTGGCCTCGCAGATCGGCTCGGGCCTGACGGGCGTGTTGTACGTTCTGGACGAACCGTCGATCGGCCTGCACCAGCGGGACAACGATCGCCTGCTCGAAACCCTCAAGCGTCTGCGCGACCTCGGCAACACGGTGATCGTCGTCGAACACGACGAGGACGCGATCCGCGTCGCCGATTGGGTCGTCGATATGGGCCCGGGGGCCGGCGTTCACGGCGGCAAGATCATCGCGCAAGGCACGCCCGCCCAGATCATCGCCAATCCCAACAGCACCACGGGCCGCTATCTCGCCGGGTTCGACCAGATCGCAATCCCGAAACAACGCCGCGCGG
This sequence comes from Alphaproteobacteria bacterium, assembly GCA_017308135.1. Lineage (NCBI taxonomy): Bacteria > Pseudomonadati > Pseudomonadota > Alphaproteobacteria > Alphaproteobacteria bacterium. The sequence goes on along the minus strand of JAFKFM010000008.1, from coordinate 266,689 downwards.
GCCATAAGGGCCAGAAGCTGACGGTCAAGGGCGCCAAGGCGAACAACCTCAAAAACGTGTCGGTCGAATTGCCGCTCGGCACGTTCGTGTGCGTCACCGGCGTTTCGGGCGGCGGCAAATCGACGCTGGTGATCGAGACGCTCTACAAGGCGCTGGCGCGCCGCTTGATGGGGGCGCGCGAAATCGCGGGCGAGCACGACACGATCCTGGGCATCGATCATCTCGACAAGGTGATCGATATCGACCAGTCGCCGATCGGCCGTACGCCGCGTTCCAACCCCGCGACCTATACCGGCGCCTTCACGCCGATCCGCGACTGGTTCGCCGGCTTGCCGGAAGCCAAGGCGCGCGGCTACGGGCCGGGGCGTTTCTCGTTCAACGTCAAAGGCGGGCGCTGCGAAGCCTGCCAGGGCGACGGCGTCATCAAGATCGAGATGCACTTCCTGCCGGATGTGTACGTGACGTGCGACGCGTGCCACGGCAAGCGCTACAACCGCGAAACGCTGGAGATCAAGTATCGCGATAAGTCGATCGCCGACGTGCTGGAAATGACGGTCGAGGAAGGTGCATCGTTCTTCGCGGCGGTCCCGGCGATCCGCGAGAAGATGGATACGCTGGTCAAGGTCGGCCTTGGCTATATCCATGTCGGCCAGCAGGCGACGACGCTGTCGGGCGGCGAAGCGCAGCGCGTGAAACTCGCCAAGGAACTCTCGCGCCGCTCGACCGGCAAGACGCTCTATATCCTCGACGAGCCGACGACGGGTTTGCACTTCGAAGACGTGCGCAAGCTCCTCGAAGTGCTCCACGCCCTCGTCGACCAGGGCAATACGATCGTTGTCATCGAACATAATCTGGAGGTCGTGAAGACCGCCGATTGGGTGATCGATCTGGGCCCCGAGGGGGGCGGCAAAGGCGGGCGCATCGTCGCATCGGGCACGCCGGAAGAAGTCGCCAAGACGAAGGAATCCTTCACCGGCAAATACCTCGCGCCGTATCTCACGCGCGGCGGTATGGCGAAGAAACGCGCTTAGCGCGTGACCGGCGGGCCTTCGGGCCGGTTATAGGGATCTTCGGGGTCGATCGGCTCGCCGGGCAGCGGCGGCGACGGTTTCCAATTGCGCACGCGCAGCATCGCCGCCTGGATATCGACGTCGATCATGTTGCGGTTCAACTGATCGCGCAGCGCTTGGGCTTCCGTGCGGATCGCCGGGCCGCCGCGCTGGATCGCCATGGTCAGCTGGAAATAGGCGTTGATGCGGTAGTCGACCCCTTGGTCGCGGCCGAAGCCGATCTGCGCCAAGCGGAACATCGCGCCCGGATGGCCGCGCGCGGCGGCGAGCCCGTACCATTCCTTGGCAAGGTCGCGATCCTCGGGTGTGCCGTCGCCGCGATAGGTGCGTTCACCGACGAGGAACCGCGCCTCGGTATTGCCGAGATCGGCGGCGCGCTTGTACCAAGCGAACGCTTTCTCGCGATCGGCGACAACGCCGCGCCCGTCGTCGAGCAAACCGGCGAGATCCAGGATCGCGGGCGTGAAGTTGAGTTCGGCCGCGCGCTGCAGATGATCGAGCGCGCGATCGGCCGACAATTCCACGCCGCGCCCGGCGGCGTAGGATTTGGCGAGACGATAATGCGCCGGCGCCCAATCGCGTTGGGCGGCCATGCGATACCAGCGGGCGGCTTCGTGCGGGTCCAGATCGATGCCCCCGCCCCCGGTATCCGAAATGCTGCCGATGATGAATTGCGCTTCCGGATTGCCGCGCTGCGCGAAAGGCAGCAGCAGCAAATAAGCGGGGCCGAGATTGTTCTTCGCGAACTCCGCCTTGCCTTGCAGGAAATCCTCGGCGATGCGCGGCGGCGGGGCCGGCGGCGGCAAACGCTCGGGCACAGGGCCCGGCGTTTGCGCCAAAACCGGCCCGGCCAGCAAGCCAAGGCAGAATGCGAGGATGCGGATCATTCTTCCTTGGCCGCGATCGCTTCGATCTCGATCATGAAATCGGGGCTGGCGAGCGCCGAGACGATCATCAGCGTCGACGCGGGTGGTCGGATATCGCCCAAAGCTTTGTCGCGCGCCGCACGGCTCGGCAGGATATAGGCCTTATCGGTCAGCAGGATCGTGATCTTGATGAGGTCCGCGAACCCCATGCCCGCATCGGCCAGAATGGCGCCGATATTCGCCCACACGGCCGCGGCCTGCGCTTCGATCGTCTTGGGCACCGACCCGTCGGGCAAATTCCCGACCTGGCCCGACAGATAAAGCGTGCGGGCCCCTTGTTTCACCTCGATGGCGTGTTGATAGCGGCCCGTGGGCTTGGCGATGGTCGCGGGATTGTAGGTTTTCGGCATGCGTTGAACCTGACTCCGTCTGGGGCTATGAGAATAGCAGATGACGCAAAAACCCGTACATGTGGTGGGCGGCGGCTTGGCCGGGTCCGAAGCCGCCTGGGCGCTGGCCAAGGCCGGCGTACCCGTAATTCTGCACGAAATGCGGCCCGTTCGCGGTACCGAGGCGCATCAGACGCCGAAATTCGCCGAGCTGGTTTGCTCCAATTCCTTCCGCTCGGACGAGTGGGAAGCCAATGCCGTCGGCCTTCTGCACCGCGAATTGCGGCTTGCGGGCTCGCTGGTGCTGAAGGCGGCCGACGCGCATCGCGTGCCCGCCGGGGCGGCTTTGGCCGTCGACCGCGAGGGCTTCTCGCAAGCCGTGACCGATGCGATCGAGGCCGAGCCCTTGATCGAAATAAGGCGCGAGGAAGTCGCCGGCCTGCCGCCCGAGGATTGGGGCAGCACCATCGTCGCGACCGGGCCGCTGACCTCGCCCGCCTTGGCGCAAGCGATCCGCGAGGCGACGGGCGAAGACTCCCTTGCCTTTTTCGACGCGATTGCACCCATCGTCCATCGGGACAGCATCGACTTTTCCAAAGCGTGGTTCCAATCGCGCTGGGACAAGGGCGACGGCAAGGACTACGTCAATTGCGCGATGGACAAGGAACAATACGAGGCGTTCATCGCCGCCTTGCTCGCGGGCGAAAAGACCGAGTTCAAGGAGTGGGAGAAAGACACGCCCTATTTCGAGGGCTGCTTGCCCATCGAGGTGATGGCGGAACGCGGGATCGAAACACTGCGCTTCGGGCCGATGAAGCCCGTCGGCTTGCGCGATCCGGCGACCGAGCGGCGCCCCTATGCCGTCGTACAGCTGCGCCAAGACAACGCGCTGGGCACGTTGTTCAACATGGTCGGCTTCCAAACGAAGCTCAAATACGGCGAGCAAAGCCGCGTCTTCCGGATGATCCCCGCGCTCGAAAACGCCGAGTTCGCGCGGCTCGGCGGCATCCATCGCAACACCTTCATCAATTCGCCGCGTTTGCTCGATCCTAGCTTGCGCCTGAAAGCCCGGCCGAATTTGCGTTTCGCGGGCCAAGTCACCGGCGTGGAAGGCTATGTCGAGAGTGCGGCGATCGGTCTGCTCGCGGGACGATTCGCGGCCGCCGAAGCCTTGGGCCAGCCCTTTGTTCCGCCGCCGCCCGTCACGGCCTTCGGCGCGCTGCTCGCGCATATCACCGGCGGGGGCGACGCCAAGACCTTCCAGCCGATGAATTGCAATTTCGGCCTGTTCCCGCCGCTGGAGAACGTGCCGACCAAGGGCAAGAAGCATTTCGACCGCAAAAAGGCGCATGCCCATCGCGCGGCCGAAGCGCTCGATACGTGGCTGGGGCGGTCAGAAGCGGCGCAATGAATGCGCCAGCCACAGCCGCCAAATATCGGCGGGTGCGGGTTGGCGTAAAACCGGCGCGAACGGATCGTAATTCGCTTTTTCGAGGCGCTTGAGCGCCAGGGCCGCGACCTTGCCCGGCAAGGCGGCGGCGAAGATATCGCGCGGCGGCTTGTTCGCGCGGGCTTCGTCCAACAATTCCCGCGCGCGCAAGGCGATGGGCTCGATCACTTGGCGCAAGGCGGCGCCTGCCTTGTTCTCGTGCAGCGTATCGGTCGTGATCTTCGCGGCGTCGAGCAAATCGGCGGGCAACGGCGTGCGGCGCTGGCGCGCGAAGAACGGCAACGCACGCAGGATACCGGCGAGCGAATAAGCCGTCCCGATCAGCTCGGCCGAAGCGTGATCCAGCCCATAGGCGGCGCGCGCGATCGAACCGCCGACGCCGCGCGCATAGTCGATCATCTCCGCCAGCGTCGCGTAAGGTTGATCGTCGAGATCGCGTTCGCGCGCGTCGATGGCGGCGCGCAACGGCGCGAATTCCGGCCGGGCGGCGGCCAAAGCCAGAACCACGGGATGTTTGCGCAGTTTCGCCCCCGTCTCGATCTCGTCCAGCGCCTCGCGCCACCATTGCAGCCGGATCTGGCCCAACATGGCTTCCGACACGGTCTCGCGCACCCGGGCGATTTCGGCGTTGAAGGCGTAAACCGCGATCAGCCGGGCGCGCAGTTCCCCGCGCGCGAACAGGGTCGTGCGCCAGCGATCGGGGTCGGAACCGCGAAGTTCGCGGTCCGCATGGGCAAGGGTATCGTCCGACATGGGGTGCTATATAGACGGTGTATCGGCCGGAATCGACCTGTGACAAGAACCCGCCAAACCGAGAATTTCCCCGTCGGCTCCTGGCTGATCGCCCCCGCCCATCGCGCGGCGGTGCACGCGTTCTATGCCTTCGCCCGGGCGGCCGATGATATCGCCGACGATCCAAACCGCGAAAACGCCGACAAGCTGGTGCTGCTGGAAGCATTCGACGCGGCGCTGCTGGGCGGCGACGGGCCGGCCGAAGCGGTTGCTTTGCGCGAAATCCTCGACGCGCGCGGTCTGACGATCGACCACGCCCGCCATTTGCTGCAAGCCTTCAAGGCCGACGCGTCGGGCCGCAATTGCCGGACATGGTCCGACCTCCTCGCCTATTGCCGTTACTCGGCCGCACCGGTCGGGCGTTTCTTGCTCGATCTGCATGGCGAGAACCGCGAGACATGGCTCGCCTCCGACGCGCTGTGCGCCGCGTTGCAGATCGAAAACCATCTTCAGGATGCCGCCGAGGATTGGTTCAATCTGCGCCGGCTTTACGTGCCGGGCGATATGCTGGCACGTGCCGATCTCACCGAACGCGATCTGCTGGCCGCGCAAATCTCGCCCGCCTTGCGCGACGTTTACGACAAGCTGCTCGATCGCGTGGACGGGCTGAACGCCCAAGCCGCCGCCCTGCCCGGCGCGATCAAGGACCGGCGCATGCGGATGGAAGCGGCGGCGATCGTCGCGATTTCGCATAAGCTCGCCGCCCGTTTGCGCCGCCAGGACCCGCTCGCCAAGCGCGTCGCGTTGTCGAAACTCGACAAGATCGGCGCAGGCTTGTCCGGGCTGTGGGCCGGCATCGCGCGATGAGCGCAAAGATCAAGTCGGGGGCCAAAGGCTCGAGCTTCTATTGGGGCATGCGCTTGCTGCCCGAGCCCCAGCGTGGGGCCATGTTCGCGCTCTACGATCTCGCCCGCGCGATCGACGACGCGGCCGATAACGATGCGCCGCTCGCGACGAAGCGCCAAGCGGTCGCCGGGTGGCGTGACGAGATCGACGCCCTTTATCGCGGTCAACCGACGCGCGCCGAAACGATCGCGATCCTGCCTTATGTGAAGCGCTTCGAATTGCCGCGCGCCGAGTTCGACGCGTTGATCGACGGCCAAGAGATGGATCTTGACGGCGGCGCCTATGACGAGGCGCGGCTGGTGCTGTATTGCCGGCGCGTCGCAGGCACAATCGGCATGCTGACTCTCGCCATCTTGGGCGTGCGCGCCGATGATTACGCGACGACGCTCGGCGAAACGTTCCAGCGCATCAATATCCTGCGCGACATCGACGAAGATCGCGCGCGCGGGCGCGATTACGTGCCGCCGGGCACCGATCTCGCCGCCACGGCGCAAGCGAAACTGGCCGAAGCGGAGCGACTGCGCAAAGGCCTCGACACGCGCGCCTTGCGCCCCGCTTTGGTGATGACCGAACTATATCGCGCATTGCTGGCGGCGATCTTGCGCGGCGAACGGCGCTTGAGCCGCTTTGCCAAATTGCGCGCCGTCGCGATCGGCTTGTGGAAAAGCCGATGATCGGCGTCGATGTTCATGTGATCGGCGCGGGGCTTGCGGGATTGTCGGCCGCTCTGGATTTGGCCGATGCGGGTGCGCGCGTCGCGCTGCACGAAGCCGCCCCGCAAGCCGGCGGGCGCTGCCGGTCCTTCGCCGATCAAGTGTTGGAGCGCGAGATCGACAATGGCGGCCATGTGCTGCTCGGCGGCAATAAGGCCGTGTTCGATTATCTCGACCGCATCGGTTCGCGCGCGGAGATGGAGGCGATCGCCCCCGCCGCCTTCCCGTTCATGGATCTGGCGACGGGCGAAACCTGGTCGATCCGCCCCAACGCGGGGCCGATCCCGTGGTGGATCATGGCGCCGTCGCGCCGCGTGCCTGGAACGCGGCCCGCCGATTACGCCGAAGCGCTCAATCTCTATTTCGCGTCCGAGACCGATACGGTCGCGCGGCGTCTCGATCCCGACGGCCCGCTGTTCCAGGCGTTGTGGGAACCGCTTTGCGTCGCGGCGCTGAACACGAACCCGCGCGAAGCGGCGGCCAAGCCCCTCGCCCGCGTGCTGGCGGAAAGCTTCGGTAAGGGCGAAGTCGCGTGCCGCCCCTATTTGCCGCGCAACGGCTTGACGCCCGCTTTGATCGACCCCGCCGTTTTGGCGCTGGCGCGGATGGGCGTGACGCGCCGCTTCGGCGTGCCGCTGGAGGCGCTGTCGGTCCAGGGCGGCCGGGTCACCGGTTTGCGCTTCGCCGATGGCGACGTTTCGGTCGGCGATGCCTGCGTCGTGCTGGCACTACCCCCGTATGCTATCGCGCGCTTGCTGCCGGATTTGAAGCTGCCGCAAGAAATGTCGCCGATCGTCAACGTCCATTTCCGCTTGGACGAAGCCGTCGCCTTGCCCGGCGGGGCCCGCTTGCTGGGCCTCGTCGGCGGCACGGCGCAATGGCTGATCGCGCGCGGCGACGTGGTGTCGGTGACGGTCAGTGCGGCCGACGACCTCGTCGAACGGCCCAACGACGCGGTCGCGGCGCTGATTTGGCGCGAAATCGCCAAGGCGTTGGGAAAGCCGCCTTTTCCCGTGCCGCCATACCGCACGGTCAAGGAACGGCGCGCCACGTTACGCCTGACGCCGCGCGCCGAGGCGTTGCGGCCCGGCCCGCTGACCGCGACCCAGAATCTGTTTTTGGCGGGGGACTGGACCCAAACCGATCTGCCCCCGACAATGGAGTCCGCGATTCGGTCGGGCCGAGCCGTTTCGCGCGCCATCCTGCAAGGACACGCTCGGCCCGCGACAATCCCCCGCGAGGCGCCGCATGACGGTGCCCGCCCAACGTGACGGAGTCTTGAAAAATGGTCGATTTATTGGCGAAGCTCGGGCTCGACAAGCTCGAACGAGCCGTCATCTACGGTGTCGGCATCGCGGTGGTGCTGGCGCTGTTGACCGGTTCTGTCTACTTCCAACATCAATGGTTCGCGTTCTTCATGCGCTGGCTGCACGTGCTGTGCGGCGTGATGTGGATCGGCCTGCTCTGGTACTTCAACTTCGTCCAGATCCCGTCGATGCCGAAGATCCCCGACGATCAGAAGCCGGCCGTCTCCAAGGTCATCGCGCCGACGGCGTTGTTCTGGTTCCGCTGGGCCGCGTTGGCCACGGTCGTCACCGGCCTGCTGCTCGCGTCGATGAACATGTACATCGTCCAGGCTTTGACGCTGCAGGCGGGCCCGTCGCGCCTGATCGGCATCGGCATGTGGCTGGGTCTGCTGATGGCCTATAACGTGTGGATGATCATTTGGCCGAACCAGAAGATCGCGCTGGGCATGGTCGAAGCCGACGCCGACACGAAGAAGAAGGCGGCGCGCACGGCGATGATCACCTCGCGCGTCAACACGATGCTGTCGATCCCCATGCTCTATTTCATGGTGGCCGCGCAGAACGTCTCGACGAACTGAACCTTACATTCGGTTCGAAACGGAACGGGGCCCTTCGGGGCCCCGTTTTTTTGCGCGGAATTCAGACCGGGACGAGACAGGCGGCGACGCGCCGTTCCTCGGCCAGCAGCAGATTGTAGGTGCGGCACGCCGCACCGGTATCCATCAAATCGGCGACGATCCCGGCGTCGCGCAACCCTTGGCGCACATCCGGCCGCACGAACAACCCGCGCTTGCCCATACCGAGCAGCAGGATGTTCGGCTTGTCGTCGAGATCGAGCAGCGCTTTGAAATCCGCGAGAGTCAGTGCCGCGATATCCGCGAAGTGCCAATCGAGCACGCGGTCGCCCAGCACGACGATCGGCCGGCGATAGACGGTCCCGCGAATGGAAATCCCGCCGCCGCCATAGCCATCGACGAGCTTACGCTCCGCGCCCGGTTCGGGAAGCGGGGCCGCCATCGTTACGGCGTGGCGGGGGAAGCGGTCTTGTCGCCCTCGGTCGTCTTTCCAGGGGGCGGGCCGCGGCGCAGCTTGTCCTCGCCCAGGAACAGCAGGATGGGCGCGGCGATGAAGATCGACGAGGACGTCGCGAGGAAAATGCCGAACACCATCGCCCAGGCGAATTCCTCCAGCGCTTCGCCGCCGAACAAGGCGAGCGGCAGCGTGGCGAGCAGCGAGGCGACCGAGGTGCCGATCGTGCGCGATAGCGTCTCGTTGATCGACAGGTCGATCAGATCGCGCAGCGACATGGATTTGTATTTGCGCAGGTTTTCGCGCACGCGGTCGTAGACGACGACCTTGTCGTTGATCGAATAGCCCATCACGGTCAGCATCGCGGCGATCGCCACCAGATTGAACTGGAAGTCGGTGATCACGTAAAAGCCGATCATCTTCGTCGTGTCGAGCAGCAGCGTGACGACCGCGCCGATGCCGAACTGCCATTCGAAACGGAACCAGATATAGATCAGCATCGCGACGAAGCTGAGCCCCATCGCGGTCATCCCGTTGACGAACAATTCGCGCGAGACGGAAGCGCCCACGGCCTCGACACGGCGCACCTGAAGCCCGGGGAAGGCTTCGGTCAACGCGCCGCGCACGCGCTCGACCGCGCGTTGCTGGGCGGCTTCGTCGCCCGGCTGGCGTTCCAGGCGGATCAGCACGTCGTTATTACCGCCGAATTGCTGCAAGCCGGCCTGGCCCACGTTCTGCTGCGACAGCACGGCGCGGATCCGCGTGAAATCGGCGTCCTGCGGCGTGCGCACTTCCATGACGATGCCGCCCTTGAAGTCGATGCCGTAATTCATGCCGGGATAGAAATAGAGCCCGACCGACAGGATCGACAGCACCGCCGACACGATAAGGCCCAGAAAGCGGCCCTTCATGAATTTGATGTCGGTCTTCTCCGGCACCAGGCGCAGCATGGGGAAGAGCTTGATCATGATGTTCCCTCGCCCCTCAGACCGGCAGGCGATCGCGCTTACGCGCGCGCAGCCACATGACCATCATCAATCGCACGACGACGGTCGCCGAGAAGAACGACGTGATGATGCCGAGCGTGATGGTGACCGCGAAGCCGCGCACCGCACCCGTGCCGAAAGCGAACAGCAGCAGCATTTTGAGCAGCGTGGTCAGGTTCGAGTCCACGATGGTCGAGAAAGCGCGCGCGTAGCCCGCTTCCATCGCCGCGTAGGGCGTCTTGCCCGCCTTCACTTCCTCGCGGATACGCTCGTTGATCAGGATGTTCGCGTCGACCGACAGGCCGAGCGTGAGCAGCAAACCCGCCATACCCGGCAGCGTCAGCGTCGCTTGCAACAGCGACAAGCACGCGACGGTCAGTGCCAAATTGACCACGAGGCCGATACAGGCGAGCCAGCCGAACAGGCCGTAGCTCCAGCCGATGAAGATGAAAACCATCGCGCCGCCGGCGAGGATCGAAATGATCCCGGCCTTGATCGCGTCCGCGCCCAAATCTGGACCGACGGTGCGCTCCTCGACGATCGTCAAAGGTGCCGGCAACGCGCCCGCGCGCAACAGCACGGACAAATCCTGCGCGTCGGCGGCGGTGAAGCGGCCCGAAATCTGACCGCGACCGCCCAGAATGGGTTCGCGGATCACCGGGGCCGAAATCACCTTGTCGTCGAGCACGATGGCGAAAGGCCGGCCCACGTTCTGGCGCGTCACGTCGCCGAAGCGGCGTGCGCCGATCGTGTCGAATTCGAAATTGACGATCCACTCGCCGGATTGCGGATTGGTGCCGGCCGAGGCGCGGGTAAGGCTCGCCCCCTCCACTTCCACGCGCTGGCGCACCGCGTACATCGCGGGCTGGCCGTTGGGCAGCGTGTCCTTGTCGGCGCGCAGCAGCAGCGTGCCCGGCGGCGGGCGCTGGCCCGAATAGGGATCGAAATTCGGATCGAGCAGATGGAAGGTCATCCGCGCGGTCGTGCCGAGCAAACGTTTCACACGGTCCGGATCGTCCACGCCCGGCAACTGCACCAGAATGCGGGCCGCCCCCTGGCGCGCGATCTGCGGTTCGTTGACGCCGGTTTCGTCGATGCGCCGGCGGACGATTTCGATCGATTGCTGGATCGCCTGGGTCGCCTTGTCGCGCAAGGCGGTTTCGGTCAGCGTCAGCGTGACGGTGCCGTCGGGCTGGGTCTGGATGTCGAGATCGGGCGTGCCGCCGCCCAAGGCCCCGCCGCCGACCATCACCACGATCTCGCGCAACAGGCGCGCGGCTTCGGGCGCTTGGCCCGCGTCGCGCACCTGGAACACGACCGTGTTCTCGCGCGCCGAAACGCCCGCGATCTGGATATTGGCCTGGCGCATGCGCGCCCGGACCTGATCCTGGATCGAGTTCAGGCGCTCGCGCACGACCGTCTGCATATCGACTTCAAGCAGCAGATACGACCCGCCGCGCAGGTCGAGGCCGAGATTCATCGCGGTGTAGGGTACGAAGCTCGGCCACCAGCCGGGCTTGGCGAAGAAATTCGGCAACGACATAAGGACGCCGGCCGCGCAAATGGCGGCGATCGTCCACTTCTTCCAGGTCGAGAAGAACAGCATCGGCGGGTCGGTATTCTCAGCCCTTGACGGCCGAGACGTACTCGTCGTGACCCAGGCGCGCGTAGAGCTTGCGCTTGACCGGGTCCTTCAGCGTCTCGATCGCTTCGGCCGCGGCGGCGTCGCCGGCCTTCTTCTCGGCGGCGGTGTCGACCTCGGCCTGGCCCGCACCTTCCGGCACGCCCAGAATTTCCCAATAGGTCGGGCCCGACGGCGCCTTCTTCTCGGCCTTTTCCGGCTTGTCGTCGGCGGCGACCGGCTCGGTCTTCGCGGTGATTTCCGCGATCATCGAACGGATGATGCGCACGCGCACGCCGTCGGCGATTTCCAGCACCGCTTCGCGGTCCGACACGACGCGCTGGATCGTGCCGATCAGGCCGCCCGTGGTGACCACGCGATCGCCGCGCTTCAGCGCTTCGACCATCGCCTTGTGGTCCTTCACCTTCTTCTGCTGCGGCCGGATGATCAGGAAGTAGAAAACGACGAAAATCAGAACCAGCGGCAAAAGCTGGATGATGAAGTCGCTGCCGCCGCCGCCCCCGGCGGCCTGCGCGTAAGCGGGGGAAATGAACATCGAAAACTCCGTCGTCTCGGGGAAAGGGATAAGGCGCGCGACTATAGCCACCTCCCCCCGAAAAGCAACACCCCCTCCAGGCCGGATTTTCCTTTCGGATTGACCACTTGGCGCCCGGGGACTAGCGTTCGCCCCCAGCTTCGGGACGGAATCGCCGCACATGGACACAAGCAACGTCGAACAGCTTCTCGCGCGCATCGCCGATGCGCTGGATCGCATCGCCCCGCCCGCCCGGATTTCGGCCGATATGGATGGGGCCGACGCCTTCGTTTGGCATGCGGAGGGCGCGCGCCTCGAAGCCGTCGCCAAGGTCAATCGGGTCGATATCTCGCTGTTGAAAGGCGTCGAGCGTCAACGCGACCAGCTTTACGACAACACCAAGCGCTTCGCCGATGGCTTGCCCGCCAACAACGTGCTGCTGTGGGGCGCGCGGGGGACCGGCAAATCGTCGCTGGTCAAGGCGGTCCATGCCCAGATCTGCGAGACGCGCAAACGCTCCGTGGCGCTGATCGAAATCCATCGCGAGGATATCCCCTCGCTGCCCAAGCTGCTTTCCCATGTGCGTCAGACCGATCGGCGCATCGTGATCTTCTGCGACGATCTGTCGTTCGACGGCCAGGACGCCGCCTATAAATCGCTGAAGGCGGTGCTCGACGGCGGCATCGAAGGCCGCCCCGACAATGTCGTGTTCTACGCGACGTCGAACCGCCGGCACTTGATGCCGCGCGACATGATCGAGAACGAACGCTCGACCGCGATCAATCCCGCCGAGGCGGTGGAGGAGAAAGTCTCCCTCTCCGACCGCTTCGGCCTATGGCTCGGCTTCCACAACGCCGACCAGGACACCTATTTCGCGATGATCGAAGGCTACGCCCAGCGCTACGGCTTCGGCATGCCGGTCGAGGAACTGCGCCGCCAAGCCAATGAATGGTCGGTGACGCGCGGCGCGCGGTCGGGCCGCGTCGCCTGGCAATTCGTCGTCGATCTCGCCGGGCGCCTGGGCAAACGTGTCGACTAACCGGTCGGCATTTTCTCGAACTTCGTCAGCGCCGGGTCGAGATTGTCCCACGCGAGGCCCCGCGCCGCGTATGTCACGACTTGCGGCTTGAAGCGTTCGGGCGCGTCCAGGCTCGCGGCGTTGACCGTGAAAATGCCCGGTGCGGCGGCGAAGTTCAAAAACACCGACGTGCCGCATTTCGGGCAGAAGCCGCGGGTTTTGACGTTGCCGCTATCCGCGACCATGTCCCAGGTCGCGGCCGCTCCGATCACCTTCACGCCGTCGCGCATGAAGGTCAAATACGAGCCGTGGCCGGTGCCGCTGTCGCGCTGGCAATCGCGGCATTGGCAGTGATTGCTGAACACCGGCTCGCCCGGAATTTCGTAACGCAGCGCGCCGCAAGCACAGCCGCCGGTATAGGATTTGGTCATCGGTTCAGCTCGCGTAACGATAGCGCGGACGCCAGCCGGCAGCGCCTTCCGGCAACAAATCGAACATCGGCCAGACGAAGCAGAAATCGTCGCCCGGCGAGAATTCCTCGGCCGCCGCGCGGAAGATGCCTTGCTTTGTGCGCTTCAAGGTCGAAACGCCCGGCAGCCAGCCCGATTTGGGATCGCGGAACCCGAGCGCTTGCGCGAAGTCGCTGCCCTTGTGGCTGAGCATCGGGAAGCGCCACCCGCGCGATTTGGCGAATTCAGTTTGCTCCTCCGGCGCGTCGGGGCTCGTCACGACGAAGGGGGCCCGATTGGCGAGATGGTCGTAGACGCCGTTGAAGCCGTCCGCCCACAGCGTGCAATAGGGGCAGCCCTTCCCCATGTTGTGGATCAGGATCAGATCGTCGGAATCGCCGAACAGATCGGACAAGCGCTTCTCGCCATCGATGCCGAACAACACATGATCGAGCACGGGCTCCAGCGGCCGTTTGCGGCGCGCTTCGGTCATCCGCGCGCGGATCTCGCGGATCTCGCGGCGATAGACGTCGAGTTCGTCGGCCGATTGCTTGCCGTTGCCGCAGCAACCGCTTTGCGTGTTATCGGGACTGGCCATCGTTCCTTCCTCCCTCAAATCGCCGTGTCGTATTCGGTGCGCAGCTTGACCCACGCCATGTCGAAGGGCAGGCCCGCCTCATCGCGGCCCTTGGGCACGAGATCGATCAAGCCGTAGGTCGGATTGATCTGCTCGATGCCGCGCGAATAGCAGGAATAGGTGTGGAAGATCGCGCCGTCGGGCAGCTTGGCGAAAACCGATACGCCGGGCAGATCGGTCATGTTCTTGGCGCCGGCGGGTTTGGGCACGAAATTGTATTCCGCCGCTTCGTCGCCGGCGGTGAACTCCACGCCGAAATCGCGCGCGAAGCCGTCGGGCCCGCAGGAATACCAAGGGAATTGCCAGCCGAGATTTTCTTTGAACACGGCGAGCTTCGCGAAGGGTGCGCGCGAGATCGCGGCGAAAGCGATATCGCGCGCGGCCAGATGCGGCGCCTGCCGGTCGAAACCGTCGGCCCACATCGAGCAGCTTTTGCAGCCCCGCTCCCATTCGGGCGCGAACATGAAATGATAGACGAGCAATTGCGAATGCGGCCCGAACAGACCGGCGAGCGGCTTGACGCCGTCCGCACCTTCGAAGGCGTAGTCCTTCTCGACCCGCACCCACGGCATTTCACGGCGCAAGGCGGCGATGCGATCGCGCTCGCGGGTCAATTCCTTTTCGGCATTCAACAGCGCCAAGCGGCGACGGCGCCATTCTTCGCGCGAGACGATTTCGGCGGACAAGCTCATTTACGCTTCCTCTTTTTCGGGGGAACGGGATCGGGCAACGCAGCGACCAAGGCTTCGAACTGGTGCTGCCAGTATTTGGCGTAGCGGTTCATCCAGAGGGCGGCGACCTGCACGGGCTCCGCCGTCAGGCTGCAGCGCGCGATGCGCCCGTCGCGTTCCTGCGCGATCAGGCCCGCCTGGACCAGAACCTGGATATGGCGCGACACCGCCTGCAACGACACGGGATGCGGGGCGGCCAATTCGCCGACCGTCGCGGGTCCTTGCGCCAGACGATCGAGCAGCGCGCGGCGCAACGGATCGCTGAGCGCGAAGAACACGCGATCGAGCGTGGCCTCTTGCGTGGCGGGATCGGAAACGAGTTCGCGCAGAAAAGCGGGGCGGTTCATGCCGCCCTTACTATCAACCGATCAGTTGAATGTCAACGAGTTTGTTGAATGTTGTTCAGCGATCGAAACGCACGGTCAGTTTCAGCTTCTCCGTATCGTCGAAGCCGCGCTCGCGTGCGAGATCGACCAGCGCGGCCGCGATCAGATCGCCGGGCACACGCTTCGCGTCTTTCTTGCGCATGGCGATGGTGAAATTGGGGTTGTTCTTTTCGCCGCCCATGATGGTCACGCGCCCGACCCCGCCATCGGTCGGCGTGAGCGTCAGGAAAAGTGTGAGGCCGGTCTTAGGATCGCGCAGCCGCTTTTCCTCGAACTCGCGGCCATGACGATCACGCAATCGGCGCGTATCCATGCCGTCGGCGGTGCGCACGGTTTCGCCGTTCGCGGGCGCTTGCGAATTGAAGGACGTGATCAAATCGCCAAGCCGCGCCTTCAAGGCGGCATTCAAGCCCGCCATACCTTGCAGGATGACCGCCGGATCGATCTTGTCCTTGGCGGCAGCGGACGCATCCGACGAAGTCGGCGTGCGGGCGGTCGTGGAATAACTGGCGGCACCGCGCGAAGCGGCGATCGAATCAACCATCGGAATTCTCCCGTCTCGAAACCGGGCCTTCTGCCCAGCAAATATTCTCGGTGAGATACAACCTTCCGTCAAGCCGCAATCCGGCTACGGCGCCGGCTGGAAATTCTCCATCACCACCCGGCACTTCTCGCCGGCCGATTTCTCGCACGATTCCAATCCGTTCTTGCGGGCCGTATCCAAATCGGAAGCGCCGCGCCAAGTGTGCAAACTGCCTTTCCGGGGCGCCATCATCAGGATTTTATGTCCGGGCGACGCGAGATAGCGGTCCAGAGTCCGTTTGTTGGACTCGTTCAATCCCGCGGCGAACTTGGCCACGGGTGCGGGGTCCCAGCTTGGCAGACCGAACCGGCTCAAAAACGCGTCCATCTCCGGCAGCCAGCGCTGACGGCCATCGGACAGCGACCACAGCTGATGCCCGTCGTTGCCGATGGCGTCGAATGCGTGAAGCTCCGCCTTGCCGCCACGCGCGGTGAAGCCTTCATGCATCCGCGACACGACCCGCGGACCGAAATACGTGTCGTTGGCGGCGTAGAACCAGATCGACGGCGCGTTGCGCGCATCGCCGAAAGAACGCGCCGCCGCGATGAGCGCCGGCTCGTCGCAATTCGTATCGGTCGCGGTCGATCCCGTCCCGCCCGACACGTTGACGATGGCGATCAAACCTTCGGGGCGCTCGTCGGCCCAGGCCAACATCGTGATCCCGCCGACCGAAACGCCAAGCCCGACGATGCGCGCGGGATCGGCGTCGGGCCGTTGGACGACGACTTTGCGCACGCCTTCGATGTCGGCGGCTTGATCGCGCAAACTGGGCAGAAAACTGCCCGAACCGCAGCCGCGCGGGCGCGTATAGGCGCTGGATCGGCCGAAGCCGCGCCGGATGAGGCCAACGGCGAGATAGCCGCGCAGCGCCATATCGACCGCCTGCCCGCGCAACCGCCCGGTCGTGACTTCGGCATTCTCCTGCGCGGTGCGCGACACGCCATGCGTTAGCAGCGCGATCGGCAGGCGCTGCCCGTCGAGATCCTTGCGCTTCACCACGATGGTATCGAGCTTGAACTCGCGGCCGTGAATCGTGACAGGTAGCAGCGCTTCCT
Organism: Alphaproteobacteria bacterium; assembly: GCA_017308135.1. Lineage (NCBI taxonomy): Bacteria > Pseudomonadati > Pseudomonadota > Alphaproteobacteria > Alphaproteobacteria bacterium. The sequence continues at coordinate 250,226 of JAFKFM010000008.1, read as the reverse complement.
CGACGATGACGTCCTGCGCATAGGCTTGGGCGCTCAACAGCAGCACCAAAACGATCGCGAAAATCTTCATGGCGAATCCCCAACCGAAGATCGGGGATGTTAACTCAATTCGACGCGCTTTGGCTGCCGAGATATTCGGTCGGGTTGACCGCGCGCGTCCCCCGCCGCACTTCGAAATGAAGCTGCGGCGTCGCCACTCCGCCGCTCGAGCCCACGCGCCCGATCGTTTGGCCGCGCCGCACATTGTCGCCGCGCTGCACGAGCAACTCGTCGGCATGCGCATAAGCCGTCACGTAACCGCCGTCGTGACGCAGCAGCAAAAGGTTGCCGAAGCCGCGAAGCTCGTTTCCAGCATAGATCACTGTCCCCGCCTCGGCCGCGCGAAATGGCGTGCCGCGCGGGGCCGCGATATTCACGCCATCGTTCTGCAAGCCGCCGGGCTTGGGCCCGTAATCGGACACGACGATGCCGCGCACCGGCCACAGGAAACGCCCGGCGCGCGCGGGATCGACCGGCTCGGGCGCGGTCAACGCCGAGGGTACAGGCGGTGCGGGCTGCGGCGCCGCTTGCGGAGCGGGCTGTGCGGGTGGCGGGACCACGACCGCAACGGGCGGTACCGCCGCCGACGGCGGTGAATTGGCCGGCGGGGCCGGCATGGGCTGCACGGCGACGGGCGGCGGCGGAAGTGCGGCCTGTTCGACCGGGCGCTGAACCGGTGTCTGGATCGGTGCGGCGGCGATCGCGGTCTGCGTTTGCTGCGCGCTGCCCGGGATGACCAAACGCTGGCCGATACGGATGATGTAGGGCGCTTCGATGCCGTTGGCGCGCACGAGATCGGCGAGCGAGACGCCGTAGCGCTGCGCGACTTGCGAGGCCGTATCGCCGCTGCGCACTTCGTGCACACGCACGGCGGGAATGGTCAGCCTGTCGCCGGGATTGAGCGCATAGGGCGCTTGCAGGCGGTTCGCGTCGATGATCGCGCGCGTGGGCACGCCCGAACGGCGCGCCAGCGTGAACACCGTGTCGCCGGGAACGACGACATGCGTCGTGCCCGGTTGCAGCGTACCCGCGACCGGTGCGGCGGCGCGTTGTTGGGTTTGCTGCTGTTGCGGCTGGGCTTGCGGGCGGCCGCCGACAAAGATCGGCGCCGGCGGGCTGCCGCGTTCGCACGCGGCCAGCGCCAGCAGCGCCAGGGCGGCGGCGAATTTAAGGGCGGGCGGCCGCAACGGCCCCGCGCCTTCTAATTCGGCAGGCCGGCCACCATCGGAACGAAGCGTACCGCGTCGAGTTCCTCGATGGTCGTCCGGCCGTCGAGCTTGCGCAAACGCACGAGTGCCTGGGTGCGCTTCTCGCGCCCCACGGGCAGGATCATCACGCCGCCTTCGGCGAGTTGATCGACCAGCGCCCCGGGAATATCCGAAGGCGCTGCCGTGACGATAATCCGTTCGAAGGGCGCTTGCTCGCGCCAGCCCGCCCAGCCGTCCCCGAATTTGGTGACGACGTTGTGGACGCGCAACGCTTTGAACCGCTCTTCGGCCAGGACCATCAATTCGCGATGCCGCTCGATCGTGTAGACTCGGCGCACCATGCGCGCGAGCACGCAAGTTTGGTAACCCGAACCCGTGCCGATCTCCAAGACCTTCATGCGCGGCCCCGCCTCCAGGGCCTGGCTCATCAATCCGACGACCGACGGCCGCGACAAGGTTTGCGCATGCCCGATGGGCAAAGCCGCGTCCTCGTAGGCGCGGTCGCGGAAGGTCGGCGGCACGAAAACTTCGCGCGGCGTGCGTTCGATCGCGGCGAGAACGCCCACGTCGGCCACGCCGGCCGCGCGCAACTCCATCACCAGTCGGATCTTGTGGTTGGGCGTGCTCATGCGCGACGGCCTTTCGAAGCCTGGGTCGATGCCTTGGTTAAAGACGCGGAAAACCGTTTCAATGTCGCTTTGTGCGTGAGATCGAGGAAGATCGGCGTGACCGAAATCCAACCGCGATCGCAGGAATGGATATCGGTGCCGGCGCGCGTGTCGTGACCGCGCCGCGCCGCACCGATCCAAAAATACGGTTCGCCGCGCGGATCCAGATTGCGCACGATCTCGTCGCCGGTTTTGTAGCGGCCTTGGCGCGCGGCGGCGACGCCACGCACATTGGCCGCGGGTACATCGGGAAAATTGACATTGATCAGCGTTTCCGCCGGCCAGCCGAGTTTCAGGATATGACGGATCGTCGTCTCGGCATGGTGCTCGGCCGTCGCCCATTTCACCGGATGCGGGGCGGTCAAAACCTGCGACAGCGCGATCGACGGCACGCCCAGAATGGTCGCTTCCATCGCCGCGGCGATGGTGCCCGAATAGGTCACGTCGTCGCCCAGATTGCCGCCGCGATTGATGCCCGACAGGCATAGCGTGGGCGGCTTGTCCTTCATGATTTCCTGGACCGCGAGCATCACGCAATCGGTCGGCGTGCCGTCGACCGCGTAGCGATTGCCCTTCAGCTTGCGCACGCGCAACGGCCGGCGGATCGTCAAGGAATGGCTGACGGCGCTTTGTTCGGTTTCCGGGGCGACGACCCACACGTCGCGCGAAAGCTGGCGCGCGACTTTCTCCAACAGGCCGATGCCGGTCGCGCGATAGCCGTCGTCGTTGACGACAAGAATGCGCGCCGTGGCGGGATCGATCGGTTTGCCGAACATGGCCCCTCGGTCGCGCGGGAAAAATGCCGGAACGAGGCGCGACTCCGAGTTTATACGTGAGCGCTTCGCGACGCGTCCACAGATCGCCGGAAGCGAATCCTTTTCAAGCGCTTAGCCGAGCGGCCGGCCGACCCGGTCCAGCGCGCCCGCTCGCATCGTGGTGCCCGCCCCCGGCATTTGCGGCAGCTTGTAGTTCCCGCCTTCGACCGCGATCGGCTCGGCGAACCATTCGCGGATCCAGGGAATGTATTCGAGCATCGTCGACGCCGGATGCCACCACGCCAGATGCACATGTACCTGCGTCATGTCGCCGGCATGCGCGCAGACAGGCAGACGCCGTCCATGCGCCGCATCGGCCACGCGGATATATTCGGTGATGCCGGCAAGCCGCGTGACGTCGGGCTGCACGTAATGCACCGCCCCCTGCCCCATGAATTGCTCGAAGGCTTCGGCGGTGTAGATCTGCTCGCCCAGGGCCACGGGAATGCTGGTGGCGCGCGCGAGAGCGGCATGCCCGGCGATGTCGTCGTACCAGAGCGGTTCCTCGAACCAGAAAATGTCGAGCGCTTCGGCCGCGCGGCAAAAGCGCAGGCACGTCGGCAGATCCCATTTGCCGTTGCCGTCGATCGCCATCGTCACCGAGGGTCCGATCAGTCGGCGCACCGCTTCCAGGCGCTTCAAATCGACCGTCGGATCGTCGTGCCCGACTTTGATTTTGATCCGCCGGAACCCGTCGCGCTCGATCGCGGCTTTGCACAGATCGAGCATTTCGGGCAGCGGGATCGACAGCCAGCCGATATCGGTGTTGTAGGCTTCGAGCTTCGGCTTGGTGGCGCCGCCGAGCAATTTCCACAGCGGCACGCCCGCCTTTTTGGCGCGCAAATCCCACAGCGCGATATCCACGGCCGCGAGCGCGATATGCGTGATACCGGCGCGCCCCACCCATTGCACGGCGGGATAACGCGCGAGCTTGCGCCACAAGCGATCGCCATCCATCGCGTCCTCCCCGATCAGCAGATCGGCGTAGCAATCGCGGATGCACGACGTGACCAAGCGATCCGACGGCAGATGCGCATGCGTGCCGGTGAAGCCCCAGCCTTCGCGCCCGTCGTCCGTGCGGATCACGCAGCCGACGACGCCCCAATGGGTGATGCTGTGCGTCGAATCCCGGATCGAGCCTTGCTGGATCGGGCAATGGGCGATGAACGGCTCGACGGCGACGATCCGCATCGGCTTATCTTCCCTATCGCCGCGCGTTCGAACGCGGAACGCCGCTTAACGTGACTGGTTGAAGTCGGTTTCGCCGGGCGGCGTCGTGCCCGTCGCGGACGTTTCGACCACGGCCGCCGTCGCAGCCGCCGCGGCGGGTGCGGCACTGGGCGGCGCCGACGGTGCGGGCGACGAGGGCGTTTCGCCGTTTTCGGCCGCTTCGGCGGCGGCTTCCGCCGCTTCGCGCTCGGCCTTGCCCTTTTCGATCCAGCGCCCGATCCACACCGACGCTTCGTAGAGCAGATACATCGGGATGGCGAGCGACAGCTGGCTGAATACGTCCGGCGGCGTGACGACGCCCGCGAACGCGACGCAGCCGACCACGGCATAGCGCCGCTTGCCGGCCAGCGTTTCGGCCGAAACCAGCCCGACGCGCACCAGCAACAGCAGCAGCACCGGCAATTCGAAGCTGACGCCGAAGGCGAAGATCAACGCCATAACGAGCGAGAGATACTCGCTCATCTTCGCTTCGAGCTGGATCGGCAATTGGCCTTCGGCGGCGGGCAATTCGAAGCTGGTGAAGAATTTCAACGCGACGGGCAGCACGAAGTAATAAAGCAGCCCCGCGCCGATCCCGAACATCACCGGTGTGGCGACGATGAACGGCAGGAACGCGTTCTTTTCCTTCCGGTAGAGGCCCGGGGCGACGAACAGCCAAACCTGATTGGCGACCACCGGGAAGGACAACGCGCAAGCCGTGAAGAACGCGACCTTGATATAGGTGAAGAAGGCTTCCGTGGGTGCGGTGAAGATCATCCGCCGGCCTGCCTGGCCTTCGAACACATGGTTCAGCGGTGTCACCAGGAAGTTGAAGATCGGCTGGTGGAAATAATAAGCGACGCCAAAAGCGGCGATGAACGCGACGATCGAATAGAGCAGCCGCGTGCGCAGCTCGACCAGATGCTCCATCAGCGGCATCTTCTTGTCTTCGATATCGTCGGTGCTGCTCAAGACACGAAGCCTAAGCCTGTTTGGTGGCGGGAACGGCCGCCGGTTGTTCCGGTGCCGGTGCTGCTGCGGGCGTCGCGGCGGGTGCCGGCAAAGCGGGTGCGGGTTCGGACGTCACGGCGGCGGGCGTCGTCGCGGGCGCCGGTGCCGGATCGGCGGGCTTGGGCGTTTCGGCGCCAAGCGTGCCCAGGTCGGGTGCTTGCATCGCCTTTTCGAGTTCGCCCTTGGGATCGACCGCGTTCTTGATGGCGCCCGCGATGCCGCCGGTCGCGAAATCGGTCGCCTTGGTGACCTGCTTCTTGACCTCTTCGAGTTCGGCCTCGCGGACCATGTCGTCGACGTTGTTCTGGAACTCGCGCGCCATCATGCGCGCTTTGCCCACGAACTTGCCCACGGTCCGCAACGCGCCCGGCAGTTCCTTCGGGCCGATGAAGATCACGGCGACCGCGCCGATGATCATGATCTCGCCCCAGCTCAGATCGAGCATGTCGTCCCCCGCCTCGTACCGGCGCCGTGGTCGTCGCGGATCAGACCTTCGACTTGTCGGAGGCTTCGGTCGTAGTCGTCGTCTGGCCGGTCACTTGCGGGGCCGGCGTGGACGCGGCGTCGGATTTCTCGCCCTCGTCTTCCTTCATGCCCTTCTTGAACGCCTTGATGCCGCCCGCGACGTCGCCCATCAGCTTGGGGATCTTGCCCGCGCCGAACAGCAACAGCACGACCACCAGCAGGATCAGCCAGTGCCAAATGCTCGTCATACCCATCGCTTCGCTCCCGTGGTGGAGAGGTTGAGTTCCGGCCGCTAACGCGCTGATGGAACTAGGGTTCCGGGCGCGCCAGGGTCCAAATGAGGGGCGGAGTATGGCCGAGTGCGACGCCGCCCGCAACGTTCCTTACGTGCCTTAAGTCAATTAGTTAGGAACGTCGGCGGCGAAGATAAAGGCCTCGCGCGGATCGAGCGCGACCGCCAGCACTTCCCCCTCCGCCGGCAGAAAACGGCCGGGGACGCGGGCGTGGAAATGCAGATGCGCATCGGGTTTTTGCGTGCGTCCCAAGCATAAATGCACCCACGACGAACGGCCCAGCAGCCGCGCGGCGATCACCTTGGCGACGCACGCGGGTTCTGCCGCGTTGTCGGCGATGCGCGATAGCTTCAGCGCTTCGGGGCGGATCAACACGCGCACTTTCGCGCCGTCCGCGTGCCCCGCCGCATCGACCGCGCCGAACGGTGTGGCGACTTTGCCGCCCGCGACATGGCCGACCCATTCGTTCACCTGGCCGAAGAAATGCGCGACGAAGGCGCTGGCGGGTTCGCCGTAAACGCGATCGGGGGCCGCGAATTGTTCGATGCGGCCGTCGCGCATCACCGCGATCCGGTCGGCCATGAACATCGCTTCCTCCGGATCGTGCGTGACCATCAGCGTCGCAGCACCACTTTCCTTCAACACATGCAGCGTGTCGTCGCGGATCGTTTCGCGCAGACGTGAATCGAGACCGGAGAACGGTTCGTCCATCAGCACCACGCGGGGTTTGGGCGCCAAGGCGCGCGCCAGCGCCACGCGCTGCTGCTGCCCGCCGGACAATTCATGCGGCCAGGCTTTCGCGTAATCGAGCATGCCGACTTGCGCGAGGGTTTCGGCCACGCGCGCCTCGCGTTCCTTGGCCGGCAACGCGCCGATGCCGAAAGCGACATTGCCCGCGACATCGAGATGCGGGAACAGCGCGTAATCCTGAAACACAAGTCCGATGCCGCGCGCTTCGGGCGGAATTGCGCGGCCGGGCATGGCGAGCACGCGGCCGTCGAGCGCCACGCTGCCCGCTTGCAGCGTTTCGAGCCCCGCCGCCAAACGCAGCAACGTCGTCTTCCCGCAGCCGGAAGGCCCGAGCAGACAAACGAGATCGCCCGGGGCGACCGACAATGTCACGCGATCGACCGCCCGGCGCGCGCCAAAGGCGTGGGAAATGTCCCGCAGATGCAGGCCGGGCAGATCGAGTTTCGCCGTATTTCCGTCCATCGACGGAAACTATGATAGTTGCGAAGCTCTCGCAACTTATGGCGACGAAGGACTACTCCGGCTTACGCTCTCGGTCTTCGTCATCGACCGGGGTTTCGTCCGACGATTCTTCCCCCGACGATTCTTCATCGTCGAAATCCTCGTCGTCCTCGTCGTCGTCTTCGAATTCGCTCTCGTCGTCGTCATCGTCTTCCACGTCGTCATCGACGGCGTCGGAGTCTTCTTCGACGGCGGCTTCTTCGGTCGCGGTTTCCGCATCGGCTTCGGCCGTTTCGGAATCCGTGCCCGCATGCAATTCGACGATCTCGGCGGACGGGCGATCTTCGGGCGCCATTTCGCGCTCGTCGATCGGGCCCTCCTCCTCCTCGGCCGCTTCGCCCATCGTGGGCGGCTCGGCGAGGCCGCCGTCTTCGCTATAGGCGCTGACGGCCGGACGCGTATCGAGCAAGCCCAGCTCGCGCAGTTCCTTCAAGCCCGGCAGCGCCTTGATGCTGTCGAGGCCGAAATGCTCCAGGAACTTGTCGGTCGTCGCGTAGGTGACGGGGCGGCCCGGCGTTTCGCGATGGCCCTTGGGCTGCACGAACTCCGCTTCCATCAGGATTTCGAGCGTGCCCTTGGACAGCGCGACGCCGCGGATTTCTTCGATCTCCGCGCGCGTGACGGGGCGGCCCTCGGCGGTCTGATAGGCGACGATCGCCAGCGTTTCGGTCGCCGCCTTCGACAGCTTGCGCGCGACGACGCGCTCGATCTTCAGCTTCTCGGCCACGTCCGACGCCGTGCGGAAGGCGAGCTTGCCCGCCACACGCACGAGATTGACGCCGCGCGCCGCGTAATGCGTTTCGATTTCCGCGACGATCCCCGGCACGTCCACGCCCTTGGGCAGACGCTTGGCGATTTCCTTGACCGACAACGCCTCGGACGACGCGAAGATCATCGCTTCGACGACGCGCATCGCCTGCGCGCGCAATTCCTCGGGCGGCAATTCGACGATTGCGGCGGCGTCTTCCACCGGGGCGGCTTCGCCGTCGACCGCGACGGCCGCATCCGGCGCGATTTCTTCCGCCGGCGTTTCCTCGGCGGCTTGCGTCTCGACGGGTTCGTCGCTCGTGGTCGTCTCCTCGACGATCGCGATTTCTTCAACGACGGCCGTTTCCTCAACGACGGTCAATTCGACGATCTGCGCTTCGCCCTGTGCGGCAGCGGCGGCCGCTTCGGCGGCTTCCTGGGCTGCGGCTTCGCGGCGGGCTTTGCGGGCGCTTTTACTCATTGCGGCACCGTACGGTCGGCGGGAAATTCGGAAACGGGGTTTTCGGGCGGGCGGCGCACGAAGATCGGCTGGAAGTTGCCTTCCTGCCGGATCTGCAATCTGCCGGTCCGCACGAGTTCAAGCGTGGCGGCAAGCGTGGCTGCCACATAGGAGCGTCCGATCGTTCCTGCCGCGATGTCGGGCGGCAGGAAGTTCTGGAGCGTCGTCCATTCGGGGATCGCCATGTCGCCCAGCATGCGCGACAGGCGTTCGATCGCCGCATCCATCGTGTCGAGCTCGGTCGCCACGATGCGCAGCACCGGCTTGTCGGTGCGCTTGCGGTAATCGGCATAGGCCTTGAGCACGTCGATCAGGCGCACGTCCCAGGTCTCGGTCGTCGAGACGGGCGCGCCTTCGGGAATGCCGCGCACGAACGTGTCGCGGCCAAGCTGGGCGCGCGCCATCATGCCCGCCCCGGCTTCCTGCATGGCCTGCAGGCGCTGGAGCTGGTAGCGCAGCGCGGCTTCCATCTGCGCGGCCGTGGGCTCGGGCTCGGGTTCCGTCGGCTCCGGCGGCAGCAGCAGCTTCGATTTGAGGAACGCGAGCCACGCCGCCATGACCAGATAATCGGCGGCGACTTCCAAGCGCAGGCGCTTGGCTTCGGCGATATAGGTCAGATACTGCTCGGCCAGCGCCAGGATCGACAGCTTGGCGAGATCGACCTTCTGATCGCGCGCGAGCGACAGCAGCAGGTCGAGCGGCCCGTCGAACGCGCCGAGATTGACGACGAGCAAGCCATCGGCCTCGGGCGCCGCTTGGCGGCGCTCGGGATCGGCTTCGAACTCGGCTGCGGTTTCGATCGTCATATCGGCGGCGGGCACTGCTTTAAGATCGGGGGCTAAGCCCTTGGTCCACAAGATGCGGTGGTTGCGACTCGGGGCCACCACCTGCATCTTGGATACGCCAAAGCAAAACCCCGGAAAAGCGCAAGATTATCCACAGGCTAACGGCCTGTTATGCGGCCAAAAACGCGTCCAGCTCCGCTTTGGCCGCCGCTTCGTCGAACGACCTTTGCGCACGCGACAGGCGCAGGCGTTCCCCCGCCTCCACCCGCGCCATCGCGGAATCGTTGAGCGGGCGCGCGGCCACGGCGACCGCCTTCATCTCGGCGAAATCACCGTTGCAATGGAGGACCACGTCGCAGCCGGCGTCGAGGCAGGCGCGCGTGCGCGCTTCGAAATCACCGTCGAGCGCCTTCATCGAAAGATCGTCCGACAACAGCAAGCCCTGAAACCCGATCCGGCGGCGGATGATCGCCTCGATCGCCACGGGCGAGGTCGTCGCCGGGCGATCGGGATCGAAGGCCGGGAATTTCACATGCGCGGTCATGCCCCAGGGCAGATCGGCCAGCGCCTTGAACGGCACGAAATCCGTGCGTTCGAGTTCTTCCACGCTCGCTTCGACGACCGGCAATTCCAAATGGCTGTCGGCGCGCGCGCGCCCATGGCCGGGAATGTGCTTCAGCACCGGCAACACGCCGCCATCGAGCAAGCCTTCCGCGACGGCGCGGCCATAGCGGCCGATCGCGGCGGGATCGCTGCCGTAAGCGCGATCGCCGATGATGTCGTGCGCGCCGGGAACCGGCACGTCGGCGACCGGCGCACAATCGACGGTGATGCCCACATCCAGCAATTCGCGCGCGATCAGATGGAAGTTGGTGCGCAACGCCGCGAGTGCGGCCGCTTCGCCGCGCGATCCCGCACGCTCGACAAAGGTCATCGCGGGCGGCGCCTTGCGCCAATGCGGCGGCTTCAACCGCGCGACGCGTCCGCCTTCCTGATCGACCAACACAGGCGCGTCGGCGCGGCCCACGCAGTTTCGCATATCCGCGACCAGCGCCTTCACTTCGTCGGGCGTGCCCACGTTGCGCGCGAACAGGATGAAGCCCAGCGGATCGACATCGCGATAGAGCGCGCGTTCCTCGGCGGTCAGCGACGTGCCCGCACAGCCGTAAATGATCGCGGAAGGACGCATGGCTTCTCCTCTCCTATCGCACCACGTTGCAGCCCGCCCCGCGCGCGCGCAACGCGGCGCACGCGGCTTGCGCCGCATCGGCATTGGCGAAACCGCCCGCTTGGATACGCCAGAACATGCCGCGATCGCCCAGATCGACGGTCGGGAAACTGGCGGTCAGATTGCCGAGCACGTCGCCATGCTGGCGGCGCAAACGTTCCCATTCGCGCTGCGCATCGGCTTGACTGCGTACCGACGCCAATTGAATGCGAATGCCCCCGGCGGCGGGTGCGGCCGCGACTTGCGGGGCCGGAGCCGGCGTCGCCGGGCGTGCGGCCGGAGCCGCAGTCGTGGGGGCCGCGGGGGCCGCTTGTTGCGGACGCGGCGCCGACGGCGCCTGCAACGGTGCCGGTGGCGGCACGGGGGCGGGCGCGTTCGCCCCGCCCGGCTGGATCGAGGCGCGCGGCGGTGCGGTCACCGGCACGGCGTCGGCGGTCGGCTCGACCTGCGGCGCGTCGGGCACCACCACACGGGGGGCCGGCGGCGGTTCGGGCACAGGGCGCGGCATCACGGCTTCGGGGCCGGGCAGCAAGCGTTCCACCTGCCCGCCTTGCGCGGCCTGGGTCGTGGCACCGCCCGAGGATTGCTGGCCGACGCGGTTATAGATTTCCTTGTCCTGGAACGGCACCTCGATGCCGCCGGGCTGATCGGGCCGCGTTTTCATCGGCCGCGTATCGGCGCGCACGATCGGCAACGAATTGGGATCGGTCGATCCGTCGCGCGTTTCCAAATACGTGTAGGCAAGCAGCGAGCCGAAGCCGACCACGGCCGCGAACGCGAAAACGGCCGCGATGAGGCGCCCCCAATTGCGCCCGCCGCCGCCATTGCCGCGCGTGCGTTGGGGCCCGCCGCTCAACGGGGCGGGCTCGTCGCCGCTCGACAAGATCGGTTTGGCGCCTTCGGGCAGCATCGTCAGCGCAACTCCTCGGCGGGCGTCACACCCAGCAAGCGCAAGCCCGAAGCGACCGTGATGCCGACGCTGCGCACCAAGGCCAAACGCGCGAGCGTCGTGTCGCGATCTTCGGGCAGCACGAAGCGCAAACCGGGCTCGGCATTGCCGCGCGTCCACAGCGCATGGAACGCGGAAGCAAGATCATAAAGCCAAAACGCGACGCGATGCGGCTCGCTCGCCTCCGCCGCCGCTTCCAGCATACGCGGATAGCCCGACAACATGCGCAGCAAGGCGAGTTCGTCCGCGTCGCCGATGCGCGAAAGATCGGCTTTCGCAAGCGTGGCGTCCGACAGGTCGATCCCGTCGAATGTCGCCTTCGCTTGGCGGAACGCCGAATGGTGCCGCGCATGCGCGTATTGCACGTAGAAGACCGGATTGTCCTTCGACTGCTCGCGCACTTTGGCGAAGTCGAAATCGATATGCTGATCCTGCTTGCGCGTCAGCATCACGAAGCGCACGACGTCGGCACCCACTTCGTCGACCACATCGCGCAGCGTGACGAAGGTGCCGGCACGCTTGGACATCTTCACCGGCTCGCCCTTGTCCAGAAGATTGACCATCTGGCAGAGCTTCACTTCCAGCGTCGCGCGGCCTTCGGACAACGCTTTCACGGCCGCGTCGACGCGCTTCACGTAGCCGCCGTGATCGGCACCCCATACGTCGATCAAGCGCTCGAAACCGCGGCGATATTTGTCGAGGTGATAGGCCATGTCAGCCGCGAAATAGGTCCAGGTGCCGTCGGACTTCGCGAGCGGCCGGTCAACGTCGTCGCCGAACGACGTGGCGCGGAACAGCATTTGCGGGCGCGGTTCCCAATCTTCGGGCTTCATGCCCTTGGGCGGTTCGAGCACGCCGGTGTAAACGAGATCGCGCGCCTTCAAATATTCGATCGCATCGTTGACGCGGCCCTTGCCGACGATGTCGTTCTTCTCGCTGGAGAAGACCTTGTGGACGACGCCCAGCGCCTTCAGATCCTCGCGGATCAAATCCATCATCGCGGCGATGGCGCGCTCGCGGAACAGTGTGAGCCACTCGGATTCCGCCGCCGTTTGATACTTGGCGCCGAATTCGGCGGCGAGTGCGGCACCGACCGGCTTCAGATAATCGCCCGGGTAAAGCCCTTCGGCGACCGGGCCGACATTTTCGCCCAAAGCTTCGCGATAGCGATGATGGACGGAGCGTGCCAGCACATCGACCTGCGCGCCCGCGTCGTTGATGTAGTATTCGCGCGTCACGTCGTGGCCGGTTTTTTCCAGCAACGCGGCCAGCGCATCGCCGACGACCGCTCCCCGGCAATGGCCGACATGCATCGGCCCCGTCGGATTGGCGGAAACGTATTCGACGTTGACCTTCTTGCCGCCGCCCATCGCACCGTGGCCGAATTTTTCGCCCAGCGTCAGGATCGAACGTGCGAGATCGCGCCAAATCTCGGGCTTGAGCTTCATGTTCACGAAGCCCGGCCCGGCGATATCGGTTCCGGCAATGCGCGGATCGGCGGCGAGCTTGGCGGAGAGCAATTCCGCCACGTCGCGCGGTTTCATCTTCGCCCCCTTTGACAGCACCAAAGCGGCGTTGGTCGATAAATCCCCGTGCGTGATGTCGCGCGGCGGTTCGACCACGGCGCGCGAGAGGTCGAGCCCGGCGGGCAGCTTGCCTTCTGCGACCAGCGCGTCGAGGGCCTTGGCGAGTACGGCGTGGAATTCGGCGAAGATATTCATGAGGGGATGCAAAGCCGTCGGTGTTCGTTTTGGGCGAAAAGATCGGTCATGCCGGCGATGTAGTCGGCGACCGCGCGATGGATCGGTTCGCGTCGTCGCCATTCCTCCGGCAGAAGGTCGGGCGCCGCGCAGTAACGCGCGAACAAGTCGCGCACGATCGCCTTGGCCGCGTCGGTGCGTTCGACGACCTTGGCGTGGCGATACATACGCGCGAACAGGAATTTTCGCACGCCTTCGATATCGGCGCGCATCGCGTCCGAAAAACCGACCAGCGGTTTGCCGAGCCCCCGCACCGCGTCCGCATCGCGCGGGCGCCAGGCGCGAAGGCGCTTGTGCGTTTCCGACAGCAAATCTTCCACCATCCGGCCGATCGCCTCACGTACCGCTTCGGCCTGGCGGCGTTGGACATCGATCCCGGGATGTTGCTTGCGAATTCCGGCGAAAATAGGCCCGAACAACGGGGTTTCGGCCAGATCGTCCTCGCCGAACAGCCCGGCGCGCAATCCGTCGTCCAGATCGTGGGCGTTATAGGCGATGTCGTCGGACAAGGCCGCGACCTGCGCCTCGGCCGACGCGTAGGTCGAAAGATCGAGCGGATAGACGCGGTCGAATTCGACGATGGCGCCCGGCACGTCCGATCCCGTCACCGGACCATTATGCTTGACCACACCTTCCAGGGATTCCCAGGTCAGGTTCAAACCGTCGAAGCCGATATGGCGGCACTCAAGCTCGGTAAGCAAACGCAGCGTATGCGCGTTGTGATCGAAGCCGCCGTGATCCTTCATGGCGGCGTCGAGCGCATCCTCGCCCGCATGGCCGAAGCAGGTATGGCCAAGATCGTGGGCGAGCGCCAAGCACTCGGTCAGATCCTCGTCGAGGCCCAATGCGCGCGCAATCGTGCGCGCGATCTGCGCCACCTCGATCGAATGGGTCAGCCGCGTGCGGAAATGGTCGCTTTCGCCCGCCACGAAGACCTGGGTCTTGTGCTTCAGGCGGCGGAACGCGGTCGAATGGATCACCCGGTCGCGGTCGCGCTGAAATGGCGAGCGCAAAGCGCTGGGCCGTTCGGCATGACGCCGGCCGCGGCTTGCGCGCCAATCGCAGGCATAAGGCGCCAAACCCGCGCGTTCGGGCGACTCGGATTTGGGTAAGGCCGTCATATCGGGCCAAGCTAGCGTCGCGTTACATACCCCGCAACGCCCTATATACTCGCTGATATTCGGGGCTTTTTCGCGCTTTGTTCACGCCCGTGCATTGACATATCCGGGGGCGCTCCTTAACTCTGAAGGACCAAGGAGTTTCCGTATGTCCGATACCGCCCTCGCCGAACCGCAAACCGCCCCGGTCGTCGTCACCGACGCCGCCGCCAAGCGGATCGCCTTCGTGCTGTCGCAGGAAGCCCAGCCCGGCATGATGCTGCGCATCGCCGTTTCGGGCGGCGGTTGTTCGGGCTTCCAATATGGTTTCACCTTCGACGATACGGCGAACGACGACGATCTGAAGATCGAGAAGGACGGCGCCACGGTGTTGATCGACAACACGTCGCTGGAACTGCTCGGCGGTTCGATGATCGACTATGTCGAGGACATGATCGGCGCCTCGTTCCAGATCAAGAACCCGATCGCCAAGAGCTCCTGCGGCTGCGGCAACTCGTTCTCGGTCTAACTTCCCTTGAAGATCGCGACCTGGAACGTCAACTCGGCGCGCGCGCGCACCGCGCATCTCACGCGCTGGCTGACCGATTTCGCGCCCGATATCGCGCTGCTCCAAGAATTGAAATGCCAGGACGGCGAGTTCCCGCGCCTGGAGGTCGAAGCGCTCGGCTATGCCGTCGAGACGCATGGCCAGAAGACCTATAACGGTGTCGCCATTCTCGCGAAGGGCCGCAAGATCGATATCGTGCGGCGCGGTCTGCCCGGCGACGATGCCGACGTTCAGTCGCGTTATATCGAAGCCGAAATCGACGGGTTACGCGTCGCGTCGATCTATCTGCCCAACGGCAATCCCTGCCCCGGCCCGAAATTCGACTACAAGCTCGGCTGGATGGCGCGCCTGCAAGCACACGCCAAAACGCTGTTCGCGCTCGAGAAGCCGGTCGTGCTGGGCGGCGACTACAATGTCTGCCCGACCGACATCGATCTTTGGGACGTCAAGGCGATGGCGGGCGACGCGCTGATTTCACCCGAAGCGCGCGAAGCGTGGCGCGCCCTGGTCAATCAAGGCTGGACCGATGCTTTGCGTCATCGCCATCCGGCCGCGCGGCTTTACAGCTACTGGGATTATTTCCGCGATCGCTTCACCCACGATCACGGTTTGCGCATCGACCATCTGCTGCTGTCGCCCGAAGCCGCCGACCGCTTGGGCGAAGCGGGCGTCGACCGCAATCCGCGCACGCTGGAAAAACCGTCCGATCACACGCCCGCGTGGATCGAACTGCGCGACTAGATTTTGTAGGCGAGCCGCACGCCGCCCCAGGGACGGCCCTGCACGACGATCGGCGCCGAGACGTCCTTCATCAGCGTGAACTGCCCGCCGCCCATGTCGCGGCGATAGGTCTGCACCAGAAAATCCGCGCGGTTGCGCCCGGCGGCGAGCCCGACGCGATCGTTGAAGATGCGCCGGTTGCGGCCGTTGGCCGTGTTCCACGCCGGGTCGGGTCCGTGTGGCTTGGAGAATTTGTTGTTGTGCGTGGGCAGGTACCCGTTGCGATCCACGGCGGCGCAGAACACGACGCGCGGATCGAGATCGAGCAGCGGTTCTTGGATCGCGGGGAAATAGCGATCCGCCACATCGAGGAAGCGCGTGCGCACCTGTTGCGGATTGCTGCCCGGAATGGGCGCGTAGCTCTCGTCGAACAAATCGTCGAGACGGATTTCGCCGCGCGACACCGCCCCTTCCAATGCCGCCGATAGCTTGGCGGCCGCATCACGCGCGGCGGCGATGAATTTCGTATCGACCGTTTCGACGCCCGACGCGGCCGTGATTTGAATCAAACGCTCGCCCATCGAAACGAGGCGCGAAAGCCGTTCCTTCGTGCCGTCGATGGCTTTGGACGAAGCGGTCACGCCGTCGCCGCACGCCCCCATCGCGTCGAGCACCTTGCCCGAGCGCGCGTCGATTTCGCGCACCGCACCCGAAATCCGATCGATGCGTCCGGCCACTTCGTCGACATGCGTCGCGATGGTGCCGATCACGCCGCCGATCGCGGCGGCCCCGGTCTCGGCCGATTGCGCGCGCGCCTGGCTTTCTTCCGAGCGGCCGATCAGGCGTTTGGCCTGCTGGCCGAGTTCGGTGAGCGTGCCGCCGATCTCCGCCGTCGCTTCGGCGGTCTGGCGCGCGAGCGCTTTCACCTCGCCCGCGACGACGGCGAAGCCGCGCCCCGCCTCGCCCGCGCGCGCCGCCTCGATCGTGGCGTTGAGGGCGAGAAGATTGGTCTGGCGCGCGATCGCGTCGATCTGCTTGGCGACTTTGCCGATGCGCTCGAGGGCCGTTTGCAATCCGCCCAAATCGGCCGCGATCTCGCGCGCCGCCCCGACCAGCGCCGAGATGTCGCCCATCGCTTGATCGACCTGCACGCGCGAGGCGCCCATTTCCGCCGAGACTTTGCCGGCGAGATCCTTCGCCTCGTCCGCCGCGCGCGCGGCGTCGGCGTTCGCGGCGGCGAGTTCCTGGGTGGCTTGGCGTGTCTCGCCGAACAGCCCGACTTGACGCTGCAAATTCGCCGCGATGTCGTCGATGTATCCCGCGACGTCGGCGAGTTCGACGCCCAGCGATCCCGCCTCGACCGCCACGTCGGTCAGCACGCCCGAATGCGCGGCCGCCGGTCCCGTCCCGTCCATCGCAACCTCCCTCGCACGCGAACCTTCGTCCGACAGGATCGGAGGGTCCGGTTACAGGCAGGTTAAGCGATATCGGAAAGGTTGTTCAACGGCCCGGTGTCTAACGTATCGCGATTTGATGGGCAAAATTTTCGCCGTCGCCGATGGTCAGCGTGGTGAAACCGAGCAGTTTCAGCAGGTCCAGGAACGTAAACAGCTCGTCCACGCCGTATTCGACGAACATCGGGCTGGTGCGCGACGCGGCGGTGAGCTGCGCCAGCAACGCCCGCGCGCGATAGACCGTGTCGAGATGGCCCTTGTCCAAGGCCGAAATAATCAAACGGTCGGCGCGATCGCCCTTGGCGAAAATCGCGTAGGACGGACGATAAGGCAGGCTCAACTGCGCCGCGGTCAGGCCGTTGACGAATTCGAGCCGCTTGGAGCGATCTGAGTCGATCAGCACCTTGGCGCGCGAAACATACGTCTCGGTCGAATGCGGCACGGGATAGTAATAGCCCGCATGGCGGTCGCGCTGTTGGGCCTGCGCACCCGGCGCCAAACCCGCGATCAACGCGACGGCAAGGATCGCGGCGCGGATCACGCGCGCCCCTGGAACACGGGGCCATGCGGCTTCAAGCGCAGGCCGGGGCGCAGTCGTTTCCAGACGAGATCGGCGGGATCGGCGGGGTTCGGGCCCGGCGATGCGACGACCAGAACTTCCTCCGCGATCGGCTGGAAGTCGGCGCGGAAATGGACCGAGCTTTTGACCGCGACGATCTTCTGCTGGATCGGCTCGATGCCGAGATGGCGGAAGAATTCCTGATCGGCGGCCTGCACTTTGTGGCTGGCGACGACGACGCGCACACCTTCGGCTTCGAGCAGCGCCATGGGCCCCAGCTTCATCTTGCTGCCGCCATAGAACGGGCCGGTGCACAGGATTTCGCCCGTCCCGATGCGCTCGACCTTGAACGGCCGTTCGATGGGCGAAACGCCCGGCCAGCCGGAAATGGCGCCGAGCTTGAACGGCGCGGTGTGACCCGCCCCCACTTCGACCGCGCGCTTGGCCGATGCGGGATCGATCAACATGCCGAGCACGGCGTCTTTCGGTTTCAAACGCAGCATCGCGGCGAGCAAGCCGGTCGTGTCGCCGTTGCCGCCCGCCCCGGGATTGTCCTGCGTATCGGCCAGCACCACGGGCTTGCCGTTGCGCCCGCCGCGCGCCACGGCGCGGGCAATCGCATCCTCGGGCGAATAGATCTCGGCGACGTAGTCGCGCTCCGCGTCCGCGACGACGTTGTACAACGCGTCGGTCGCGTCCTTGGCTTTGCGCGCATCCGCGCCGAACCCGAACACCGACGGCGCGCAATCGCGGATATCGGCGGCCGGGAAGCCCGAGCAATAGGACAGCATCGTGCCGCTGGTCGCCTCGATCTCGGCGAGGCGCTTATAGATCGCGGCCCCCGGCTCGATGAACGTGCACTGGGCCGTGATCGGAATCATGAACGGCAATTGGCGGAAGAACTTCGCCGGCGGCGATCCCGCTTTCAGCATCGCCTCCAGCATGTCGCAAGCGCGTTCGCCCGTATCGGCCATGTCGATATGCGGATAGGTGCGATAGGCGACCATACCGTCGGCCTGATCGACCATGCGCTGGGTGACGTTGGCGTGCAGATCGAGCGAGGCGACGACCGGAATGCGCGGGCCGACGACCGCACGCACGCGGGCGAGAATCTCGCCTTCGCCGTCTTCCAGGCTTTCGGTGACCATCGCGCCGTGCAGATCGAGATAGACCGCATCGACCGGCAATGCCTTGGCGAGATCTTCGCACAGCGTTTTGACGACGCTTTCGAAAATCTCGTCCGTCACATGCGCGGACGGCGTGGCGTTCGCGCAAATCAGCGGCGCCAATTTATGTCCGCGCGCGGTCGCGGCTTTGATGAAGCCGGCGATCGGCACGTTCATGCCGGCGAAGGCCGGGGGAATCGCGTCCCCCCGAACCATCGACGGCCAGCCGCCGCCATTCACGAATGCCGCACGATCCGCCTTCGTCGGCGCGAAGGTATTCGTCTCGTGTTGGAACGTGCCGACGGCGATGCGGGCCATGCGCCTTCCTTAGCTCCGCGAGTAGTCGAAGGTTTCCTTCGAAGCACCCGGATGCGTGACCGCGCCCTTCTCGGCCGAGCCCACGGTCGTCGAATACTTCCAGATCGAACCCGACTGGTATTCGTGCGGACGCGGTTTCCAGGCTTCCTTGCGCCTGGCCATCTCCTCGGCCGACACGTCGACGTCCAACGTGCCTTTTTCGGCGTCGATAGTGATGATGTCGCCATCCTTCAGCAGGCCGATCGGACCGCCGACCGCCGCTTCGGGTCCGACATGGCCCACGCAGAAGCCGCGCGTACCGCCCGAGAAACGCCCGTCGGTGATCAGCGCGATCTCGTCGCCCTTGCCCCAACCGTAAAGAGCGGCGGTCGTCGACAGCATCTCGCGCATGCCGGGGCCGCCCTTGGGCCCTTCGTAGCGGATGACCATGACTTCGCCGTCTTTAAGGTCGCGCTTCAGCACGGCGGCCAAGGCTTCTTCCTCGCGGTCGAAACAGCGCGCCGGGCCCTTGAAGGTCAGCTTCTTCAAACCCGCGATCTTCACGATGGCGCCTTCGGTCGCGAGATTGCCCTTGAGGCCGACGACGCCGCCCGTGGTCGAGATCGGGTTTTTGACGCGATAGACGATCTTCTTTTCCTGGTTTTCCGGGAACTTCACGTCTTTGAGGTTCTCGGCCATCGTCTTGCCGGTGACGGTGATGCAGTCGCCGTGCAGGAAGCCGGAGTCCAGCAGCTCCTTCATCACGACCGGAATGCCGCCGACCGAGTAAAGGTCGAACGCCGTGTATTTGCCGCCGGGCATCATGTCGGCGATGTAGGGCGTCGAGCGGAAGATGCGCGCGACTTCGTGCAGGTCAAAATCGATACCCGCTTCGTTGGCGAGGGCCGGCAAATGCAGTGCCGCATTGGTCGACCCGCCCGTGGCGGCGACGACGCGCGCGGCGTTTTCCAGCGATTTGCGGGTGACGATGTCGCGCGGGCGCAGACCCTGCGCGATCAGATTCATGATCTGCTCGCCCGACTGATAGCACCAGCGGTCGCGGCTTTCATAGGGTGCGGGCGTGCCGGCCGAACCCGGCAGCGCCAGGCCGATCGCCTCGGAGACGCAGGCCATCGTGTTGGCCGTGAACTGGCCGCCGCAAGCGCCGCCCGTGGGCAGCGCGACTTGCTCAAGATGCTCGAGCTCGGCATCCGTCATCTTGCCCGAGGCGTTCTTGCCCACGCCCTCGAACACGTCGACGATCGTCACGTCGCGGCCCTGGAATTTGCCCGGCATGATCGTGCCGCCATAGATGAAGATCGAGGGCACGTTCAAACGCACCATCGACATCATCAATCCCGGCAGCGCCTTGTCGCAGCCCGCGAGACCGACCAGCGCGTCGTAGCAATGGCCGCGCACGGTGAGTTCGATCGAGTCCGCGATCACTTCGCGGCTGGCGAGCGAGGCCTTCATGCCCGCATGGCCCATCGCGATGCCGTCGGTCACGGTGATGGTGGTGAATTCGCGCGGCGTGCCGCCGGCCGACGAAACGCCCTTCTTCACCGCCTGCGCCTGGCGCGACAGCGTGATGTTGCAGGGGGCCGCCTCGTTCCACGTCGTGACGACGCCGACCAGCGGCTGGGCGATCTGTTCCTTGGTCAGGCCCATCGCATAGAGCATCGCGCGGTGCGCGGCACTGGTCGGCCCCACGGTCGTGTGGCGGCTGGGCAGCTTCGATTTGTCGAATTTCGTCGCGGACATAACAGGACTCCTCCCGGGAACCGGACGCGAAGGTAGCGTTTCAAGGCCTCGTTGTTAAAGGGTTTTTGCCGGGGCCGGCTCGCGCATCAGCCATGCCGACAGCGCGCCCAAAACCGCCACGGCCAGCAAGATCGAGAACCCCTGCTCGAAAGCCGCCGGCGAATAAACGCGGCTGCCGCCCGAAAGCGCGCCGTCCCACGCGCGATCGAGCAGCGCGCCGATGGCGGGCTGCAGCACCGCCCCCGACCCCACCACGGCGGTGTTCACCAGCCCATAGGCCGCCCCGCTGGCATGGGCCGGCGAATGGTCGCGCGCATGGGCATAGGAGATCACCATCGACGACGCGCATACGCCGTTGACGAACATCAACACCGCGAGCGCGGGTAATCCCAGGCCCGGCCAGTAGAGGATCGCGGCGAGCGAAATCGCCATAGCCGCGCTGAGCAGGCGCATCGGGCCGACGCGCCGTCCCAAGCGATCGACGACATAGCCGATGATCGGCGCCCCGATCCCCCAGCCCGCGAACATGGCCGAGCTCAACAGCGCCGCCGATCCGCGCTCCAGCCCATGCGCTTGCATCAGCCACGGCACGGCCCAAAGTGCCGCGAAGGACTGCATCGTGCCGGTCATCGCGAAACCATAGACCGTCGCGATCCACACATCGCGCGCGCGCAACACGCCACGCAAGCCGGCGGCGAAACTGCCCGTCACGTGCGCCGGTGCGGTACGCTTGTCGGCGATCACGACGAAGATCGCGACCGCGAGCAACGCGCCGAACACGGCGAGGGCCCCCAGCGTGCCGCGCCAGCCCCACGCATCGACCGACAGCGCCAACGGCGCTTGGCCGAAAATCGCACCGATCATGCCGAACAATTGCGCGATCCCGGTCAGCATCGCGAAACGCGTCGGCGGGAACCATAGCGTGGCGACGGTCAGCACGCCGACCCAGCCGAACGCCGCGCCGATGCCGACCAGCAAGCGGCCGAGATAGGCGATCTCGATCGTCGGGGCGATCGCGAAGATGACGGCCCCGATCGACGACACGCCGACCGCGAAGCTCATCAGCCGGCGCGGCCCGAACCGGTCCATCAACATGCCGACGGGGATTTGCAGCGGCGCGTAGCCGTAGAAATAGAAAGCCGCGAGATTGCCGAGCACCGCAGCACCGACGGCGAATTCCGCCATCAACTCGCCGACGATGACCGACGGCGCCACGCGTTGCACGAACGCATAGGTGAAGAACGACGCCGCCAGGACAAAGGCGAAGACCGCGCGGCCGCCGGTCATTTCAATAGGCGACCTTGTCGGGCTTGACGAACCATTCGGCGAAAACCGCGCGCGCTTCGTCGCGCAGCACGTTCGATGTGGGCAGGTCGCGCTTGTCGATATCCTTGGCGACTTCGACGTAGAACGCCTCGTCGTCGAATTCGATCTCGGCCGCGTCGCGCCGGTTGGCGGCGTAGCACATGCGTTCGGCGCGCGACCACAGGATCGCGCACAGGCACATCGGGCACGGCTCGCAGCTCGTATAGACCGTCGCGCCGGTCAGATCGAACGTGCCGAGGGCCTTGCAGGCCTCGCGGATCGCCACGATCTCGGCATGGGCCGTGGGATCGTTGGTCGAGGTGACGCGGTTCCACCCTTCGCCGACGATCTTGCCGTCTTTGACGACGACCGCGCCGAACGGACCGCCCGCGCCCGACATCGAATGTTCGCGCGCCAACTCGATCGCGCGGCGCATATAGATCTCGTCCGTCATTTCTTCGCTTTCGCCGCGACCACGGCCGCGATCTTCTGCCCAAGCTGAGCGGGGGAAAAAGGTTTGACGACATAGGCGTCCACGCCGTTGTCGCGCGCCTCGACGACGAATTCGGGCGAGGCCTTGCCCGTCAGCATGATGAACGGCATCCCTGCCCACTTCATGCGGACGGCTTTGAGCAGTTGCAGGCCGCTCATCTCCGGCATGTTCCAGTCGGAGATGATCAGATCGAAGCGCTGCGTACCGGAATTGAGCACGTCCAGCGCCTCGGCGCCGTCCTTGGCGGTGCTGATATAAGGCACCTTCAATTGGCGCAGCACGGTCTGCGCGATCTTGATCGCGAAGGCGTCGTCCTCGACCAGCAGCACGGACAGATTGGCGAAAAGCGGATCGCCGGGCGCGCCTTGTTGCGTGTTCATCAATTCACCGTTTCCTCGCCGGCCGCGATCGCCGCATAGCGCGCGCGCAAAGCCGACACACCTTCGGCCGCCGCGCCGGCCAATCTATCCGAGGACGCTTCCATCGTCGACCGATCGCGCTTTCCCCCCGCCGCTTCGATCGCATCGGCCAGTTGGAACACGCGCGCGAGGCCCATATTGGCGGCGGCACTTTTCAAGGAATGCGCGGCCCGCGTCCATACGACCAAATCGTCCGACGCGCGCGCCCGCGCGATCTGGGCGACGGCCTCGTCGGCGCTCGCCGCGAAATCGTCGACCAGCATTGCCACGGTATCGGCGCCGATCTGGCTTTCCAGCGTGGCGATGACATTCGCATCGAGCACCGCATCGCTCGCCGCAAGCAGATCTTGCGTCGAAACGGGCGCGGCCGCCGGTGCCGCCGCGCACAACGCGGCGAACAGCTTTTCCGGCACGATCGGCTTGGCGATGTAATCGTTCATACCCGCTTCCAGGCACCGGTCGATATCGGCCTGCAACGCGCCCGCCGTGGCGGCGATGATGCGCACCGTGCCGCGCGGCGCCGGCAAGGCGCGGATCGCCTTGGTCGCCTCGATGCCGTCCATATTCGGCATATGCATATCCATCAGCACGACGTCGTAATCATTGGCGGTCGCCAGCGCCAAAGCGGCACGGCCGTCATTGGCGACGTCCACGCTATGGCCGCCGGGTTTCAGCAGGCCGAGCGCCACTTTCTGGTTCACGATGTTGTCTTCGGCCAGCAAAATACGCAGCGGTCGCAGATCGCCGCCGATTTCCGCCGCATGATCGATCTCCGCGGGTTCGACGCCGGCGGGCAGGTCGAGCGTGAAATGGAACTCCGAGCCTTCGCCCGGCGCGCTGACGACGCCGATATCGCCGCCCATCGCGTTGACCAGCCGGCGGCTGATGGCGAGGCCCAATCCTGTTCCGCCGAAGCGCCGCGTAATCGAGGAATCGGCCTGCACGAAACTGCCGAACAATTTGGCCTGTGCTTCCTTGGAAATGCCGATGCCGGTATCGCGCACCGAAACGCGCAAGCGCACGCGCCCGCCGCTTTCCGATCCGGCCGCGACGATGGTGACGCCGCCCTTTTCGGTGAATTTGATCGCGTTGCCGGTGAGGTTCAGCAGCACCTGACGCAAACGGCCGGGATCGCCCTTCAGGAAGCGCGGCACGCCGGAATCGCATCGCTCGACCAGGAATATCCCCTTTTCCGCCGCTTTCGAGGCCATCAGCGCGCCGACATCCTCCAGCATGCGGCGGAAATCGAAATCGATACTTTCGACGTCGAGTTTGCCCGCTTCGAGCTTCGAATAATCGAGCACGTCGTTGAGGATTTGCAGCAGCGCCTCGCCGCTATCGAGCACGATGCGCGCGTTCTCGCGCTGCTCCCGCGTCAACTCCGATTTCAGCAGCAAGCGCGACATGCCGATAATGCCGTTCATCGGCGTGCGGATCTCGTGGCTCATCATCGCGAGGAATTCGGATTTCGCCTTCGTCGCCGCTTCGGCCTCGTCGCGCGCGCCGCTGATCTCGCCCATGACGCGTTTGAACACCGTCATGGCGCGCGCCGTATCGCCCAACTCGTCCTTGCGGTCGACATAGAGGACGTGCACGTCGTCGTCGCCGCGCGCGATGCGGCGCATCTTGCGGTTTAGCGCGTTGAGCGGCAGCACGATGTCGCGCACCAGCAAGGCCGCGACCGCGAACAGCACCAATGCCGTGCCCGCGATAACGGCCATCAGGTAATCGCGCGTTTCGTCGATGCGTGCGGCGGCTTCCTCGCGGAAGACATAACCTTCGTCGGCGGCGATCTGGGTCAGGATCTCCAACTCGCCGCGGATCTTGAAACCGAGTTCGCGGGCCGCTTCGGACACGGTGCCGGGGCCCGACGCCACGCGCGCCGCGCGGATCGCCTTTTCCCATGCGTCGAGATCGTTGATTATACCGGCGATCAATTCGGGCACGTCGGGCGAAGCCGAACGCTGTCCGGCGACGGCAAGGTCCTTGCGGAAATCCTCGACCAGCCGCTCGATCTCGCGCATCGCGGACTCGTCGGGCGCGGCGCCCATTTCGTGTTCGCGCCGCTGCAGAACGGCGAAATCGGTCTGCGCCAAACGCGTGAAATTGATCGCCTGCAACGGCCCGTCGAACATTTGCATAGTCAGCGAGCCGAGCGTGCGCGTCGCGTCGAACGCGCCCACACCCAGCGTGCCGACCGCCGCCAGCGCCAACAGGAACGCGGCGATGAGTTTGACGCGAAGCGACAGGCGCGACATGGCCGGGCGGCGGCCTATTGAACCACGGTCACGGTCATTTCCATGCGCGGATGGATCCGGCAATTGACCGTGAAGGTTCCGGGACGCCGGAACGGCACGCCGACACGGCTGTTCGGCGCTTGGCGGCCGATATCGAACTCGCCGCCCGGCGTTTCGGAGAACACGTTATGACCGAAGCGGTCCTCGTTGATATAGACGACCTGACCGCCGGCCCGGATCGTCACCGCGCGTTTGTCGAAATCGATGTCGCGCTGCACGACCACGATCTCGCCCGGTGCGGCTTGCGCGAAGACGAAACTCGCGGCCGAAAAACCGCCCGCGATGCCGATCGCCGCCGCCAAGACGGGTACAATGTGAATACGCATTCGCGGAACTCCCTGGCGTGCAGAATAGCCTTGCCGGAGATTTCGCGCAAAACCGGGAAAACGTTACTTCCAGAAGGGCTTGCGGCGGCGGAATTCGTCCCAAACGCCCGGCAATTCCTCGAGATCGGACTTGATCCGGGCGGCGATCCAGCCCGTGACGATGCCGTCGGCGCGCGCCAAAACCTCCGGCGACAAATCCTTCGACGACTTGCCCAGCCGCGCGATCAGCGCCTTGGCGACGACCGCGTCGTTGAGCGCGCCCAGATGTTCCTGCACGCCGGCCAACGCGTCGAGATAGGCGCTTGCGGATTTCTTGGAATAAAGGCCGCGGAAGAACTCGGCGGCGTAGCGCAGCTTCTTGCAGCGGATGCGAAGCTCGTGAAGTTCGACTTCCTCCAGATCGCCGATCTGCTCGCCCAAGCTCTCGACCTTGCGATGGAGCTTCTTGAGCGTCGCGGCGGCGAATTCCTCCGCCGGCAGCAACGCCCAGCTGCCCATGCCTTCGCGCCAAGCGCCCTTCTCCCACCACGCTTCGACGTCGAGCAGCGCTTGGGTCAAACGCGGGCTCGCCAAGGTCGCCGTCACGTCGGCGTAGCTGCGTTTGCGCGCGCGATCGGCGGCGGCGGCCACATTGGCCAAGGCGGGATCGTCCTCGACATGTTCGGCCAGCGGCTTCAGCAATTCGCTGCGGAATACGTCCCAGTCGCGCGCCTGACCGCAGGCGGACGCGATCCAGCGCAATTCCTCCGACATCGTCTTGCGATCGTCCTCGGGCAGGATGTCGCGGAACGCCGACAGGGCCGAGCGCAGGCGGCGCAGCGCCACGCGCAGCTGATGCACGCCTTCGACGAAGGGTTTGCCGCGCACCAGCGATTCATTGGCGCGCATATGCCGGAAGCACGCGCGGCCGATCAGCGCGAACGCTTCGGCCGTCGTCGTTTCCGGCGCCAAGCGGATGGGTGCGGCGCGCACCGCCGACGGCGATTTTCCCGCGCCTTTCTTGTCGAGTAGCGCGTAGCCGCGCTCGGCCTTCGTGCGCGCTTCCACGCTGGCGGGCACGATATTCGCGATATCGCGCGCGAGCCCGTAAAGATCGGCGGGATCGCCGTCCTTCAATTCGAGTTCGACTTCCGCGATCGGCGCGCTGCCCTTGCCGGCCGAAATCTCGCCCTTGTCGAACGCCATTTCGATATCGGAAACGCCATAGCGCACGCGCCAGGCTTGGCGGCGGAAATCGGTCGTGAACAACGGCGCCAAACCGGCCTGGATCTTGGGCTTGCCCAAAACCTTGCGCACGTTCTTGTCGCCGATTTCGGCGATCCAGGCCTCGTCCAGCACCGGCGTTTCGCCGACGATCTCGCGTTCCCATTCGCCGCGCGCGAGGCCGGCGATCTCCGGCGCGGCCGCCGTCTTGACCGTCTGGATGCGCCGGCGCCCGTCGCGGCGCACGCGCAAGGCAAGCTCGGCTTCGGCCAAGCGGCGATCGGCGGTGTCGAAATAGGTGGTGACGTAGCGTTTGCGGATCGGGGCTTTCGACGCGAACAACGCGGACAAACGCGGCGCGCGGACCAATTTGGCAAAGGCTTCGGCCGGGACGGCGAGCTTCAGCTCGATCTCCGTCGCGTTTTTGGCTTCGCTCGACACTGCTGCGCCCTCGTTTGCCCGGCGCGGCAGACCTTAGGGGGCCCCTTGAGGGGCGGCAACTGGCAAAGAATTACTCTTTAATGACATGCAAATTCCCCCTGTAATTATAAAGGATTACAGGGGGACTCTAAGCTAATGCACGAATTATAACGTGCCCGGGAAGGCGCCGCCGTCGAGCAGGATATTCTGGCCGACGATGTAGCCCGCATGGACGCTGCACAGGAAGGCGCAGGCCGCCCCAAATTCCTCGGCCGTGCCGAAGCGCTCGGCCGGATTGGCTTTGCGCCGCGCCTCGGCCACCTGCTCGATCGGCTGACCGCTGGTTTTGGACGCGGCGGTGAACAGCGAGCGCAAGCGATCCGTCTCGAACGGGCCCGGCAGCAACCCGTTGATCGTGACGTTGTGCTTGGCGACCTGGCGCGACAGCCCGGCGACGAAGCCGGTCAGGCCGGTCCGCGCGCCATTCGACAGGCCGAGCTGCGCGATCGGCGCCTTCACGGCGCCCGAGGTGATGTTGACGATGCGGCCGAATTTGCGGCCGATCATGCCGTCGATCGTCGCCTTGATCAGCATGATCGGCGTGATCATGTTGCCTTCGACCGCTTTGTGCCACGCGGCCTCGTCCCATTCGCGGAAATCGCCAGCCGGCGGACCGCCCGCATTGTTGATCAGGATGTCGGGATCCGGGCACGCGGCGAGCAATTTGGCGCGGCCTTCGGCGGTCGTCACGTCGGCGGCGACAGCGGTGACCTTCACGCCGTATTTGGCGCGCAGTTCGGCGGCCGTGGCTTCGAGCGCTTCGACACCACGCCCGTTGACGACGAGATCGACGCCTTCCGCCGCCAAGGCGGCCGCACAGCCCTTGCCCAAACCCTTCGAGCCCGCGCACACGATCGCCTTGCGGCCTTTCAATCCCAGATCCATCGTCCCTACTCCTCGGATGTCGTGGCGAATCCTTGCGCGGCGAGCACGTCGCGCGCAAGCGGTATGGAAATCGCCCGGCCTTGCGCCAAGGCGGCACGATCGAGCGCGTCGCTAACCCGCGCGACCGCGCCGAGCGATCGCTCAAGCCGGCGCGCGACGAAGCGTACCGTTTCGGGTGCCACGCGCAATTGGCGGTCGGCGAAGTGTTTGACCAGCACGGCTTCGACCAGCGCGTCGTCGGGCGCGCCCAACCCGACGGCGGGCAGCGCCTTCAAGCGCGAGGCGAGGTCGGGCAGCTTCACGTTCCAGCGCGCGGGCGGCGTGCGGGCCGTGATCAGCAAATGCCCGCGCCGTTCGGCGATCATGTTCAACAGATGGAAGAACGCGGTCTCGTCGGGTGCCACGCGATCCGCGTCGTCGAGCAGCCATTCGCGCGACTCATCGATGTCGCCGGCGACGGGTTTCGCCCCGCTGCGCGCGCGCCACGCCTGGGCCAAATGCGTTTTGCCGCTGCCCTCGGGCCCGTGAACGACCAAGCCGTGGCTCGGCCAGTCGGGCCATGAATCGAGCCACGCGACCGCCGCTTCGTTGGCGGGCGCGACGAGAAAATCCTCGCGCCCCAACGCCGATCGATGCGGCAGGTTGAAGGTCAGTTGCGTGGGGCTCATCGCCCCCGGCCGAGATAAAGCGACGAGCCGAGATAGCGTTTGAGCCCGTAGCGCAACAACACGCCGATCGCCGCGGCGATGGGTACGGCGAGCAACACGCCGGTGAAGCCGAACAGCGATGCGCCCGCCAGGATCGCCAGGATCATCCACACCGGATGCAAGCCGACGCGATCGCCGACGAGGTTGGGTGTGAGCACGCTGCCTTCCAGCAATTGACCGGCGATGTAAACGCCCGCGACGATCGCGATGCCGACCCAATCGCCGAATTGGAAGAACGCGATGGCGAGGCCCGTGACCGTGCCGAGGGTCACGCCGACGAACGGGATAAAGCCCAACAAGCCGGTCATCAATCCGACCAGCAAGCCGTAATTGAGGCCGGCGAGCGTCAGGCCCACGCCATAGAAAATGCCCAGGCACACGCAGACCAAGGCTTGGCCGCGCAGGAAGCCCGCAAGGCGTTCGTCGATTTCGTTGGCCACACCGCGCAGATCGTTCGCGTGGTCGCGCGGCAGCCACGTGTCGATCCGCGCCACGACCTTGTTCCAATCGCGGATCAGATAGAACGACACGACCGGCGTGATCAGCAGCAGCGAGATCAGATTGACGATGGCGATGCCGCTGGTCAGCACGCCGACGGCCGCACTCGCCAAGACCGACAGGACTTGGCGCGCGGCATCGCCCGCCCCGCGCAATTGCTGGGAGTCCGCGTGGCCGATCTGGGCGAAAAACTCCTCGAGATAGGGCCGGGCCCATTCGATGCCGTGGCGGATAACGACGGCGAGGCGTTCGGCAAGGCCGAAGATCTGCGTTTGCAGCACGGGGGCGAGCAGCGCCAGCGTGACGCCGACGGCGACGAAGAAGATCGCGGTCGCGATAGCGGCGCCGTAGGCGCGCGGCACGCCCGCCTTTTCCGCGCGATCGACGACGGGATCGAGCAGATAGGCGACCCCCGCCCCGACTAGGAACGGCAGCAGCACGGCCGAAAGCGCGTAGATCGTGAAGCCGAGCGCCCCCAGGATCATCAGCCACGCGACGAAACGGCCCCACGGAATTTGCGGCGAAGGTTCGGCGGTCATGACGGCTCTTCCTCCTGCGCGCTCATGATGCGCGTCCAGCGCACGAGATACGCAATACCCGACGCGAACGTCGTGATCCCGGCGAGTGCGACCAGCAGCCAAATCGGCGTGTCGAGATCGAGCCCCAGCCCCAATTTCGCCAGCACGGCGGCGGCGAGTGCGATCTGCACCGTGGTGTTGAGCTTGCTGACATACATGGGATCGGCCTTGAACGTGCCGGTGATCGCCACGGCCACCAGCGCCCCGCCGATGATCAGCAAGTCGCGGAACACGACCATGATCGCCAGCCAGACGGGAATATGCCCGATCCAGCCCAGAACGACGAATACCGAAACGAGCAGCGCCTTGTCGGCCAGCGGATCGAGATAGGAGCCGAGCTCGGTTTCCCAGCCGAAACGCTTGGCGAGGAAACCGTCGATCGCGTCCGTCAGGCCGGCCGCGACGAACAGCCAGAACGCCGCCGGGAAATGCTGGTCGAGCATCAGCCAGACGGCGACGGGCACGGCCATCAGGCGGCAGAACGACAGGATGTTGGGAAGATTGATCAAGTGCCGGCCGTCAACGTGTGGCCTGTCCCGCGATGGCGATGATCCACGCTTCGCCATCGGCGGCGAGCGTCAATTCACGCTGCGCCATCGCCGCGCGCAAGGTTTCGACCGCGCCGTCGTAATCCACGTCGACGATCAAACCGCCGCGCCCCATAGCCAATACGTCGATATTGCGGATGGCCGCGACCTCCGCCAAGCGCGCGCGCACGGCGACCCAATCGCGGATATCCTCGGCGCGGATCTGCGCGCGCAGCGTGCCGCCTTGCCCCGCCCCCGTGCCGACCAGCACTTCCTGTTTCCAGCGCTCCTCGATCTCGTTCGCCGCTTCCTGCGCCAAACGCTTGAACGCGGCTTCGAGATCTTCGCCCGGCTTCAGCGTTTCGATCTTCTGCCAGCTTTGATCCTGCGCACGGGCACCCACGCGATCGAAAGTCACGACCGCCAGAGTCTGGCCTTCGATCGTATCGACCTGCACGCGCACGACGATCGCCCCTTGCGCCTGATAGACTTCGGCCAGGCGGCGCAAAGCGGCCGCATCGCCGGCATCGGCCTGGGCGGCTTCAAGCGTGGCGATATCCTCGAGATTGCCTTCGGGCACGCGGCGCGGCTGCAAGCCGTCGTCGATGCCCAGCGCCACCCAGGCGCGCTTCCAGAGGTTTTCTTCTTCCCATAATTTGGGAATGCCGTTGTCGATCAGCAGCGGCACGATCAGCACGGCACGCGCGCGCGTTTCCGCGTAAGCGACTTCGCGGGTCCGGAAAAGATTGCGCACCCGCTCCGCCTCGAAGCGATAGGCCACGCGCCCGATCCAGCGATTGCCGGTCGCGCGCTCGGCTTCGATCTCGTAGCTTTCCAGCAATTCGGCGATCTGCGGGGCCGGCAACGAAGCGAGATTGCCGCGCCCGGCGACGGGCACCAAGCGCTCGACCAGCCGTCGCCACGCCAAACGCTGGCCTTCGGTCACGCCTTGATCGCGCGCCTGGGGGGCCGAGGGCGCGGTCCGGTCGATTTCCACGCCGCGTACGGTGAACACGCCGTCGCCCGCGCGCTGGGCGTGAACCGGCGGAGTCGCCGCCAACGCCACTAAAATCGCCAGTAGGAAGGCCCGCAACGCCATCCCAACCCTTTCCAAAACCGATATTTTTCCGGCCCTGTAACGAGCCGCGCCGGGGTGTTATAGCCGGTCCCGCAAAGGGGCGCCAATGACCACGAACCGCTATTCCGAAGCCGGTGTCGATATCGATGCGGGCGAAGCACTTGTCGAAGCGATCAAGCCGCTGGCCAAATCCACCCGCCGGCCGGGTTCCGAGGCCGGATTGGGCGGTTTCGGCGCGTTGTTCGACCTGAAAGCCGCCGGGTTCAAGGACCCGATCCTGGTCGCCACGACCGACGGCGTCGGCACGAAGCTGAAAATCGCCATCGAAAGCGGCCAGCACGACACGGTCGGGATCGACCTCGTCGCCATGTGCGTCAACGATTTGGTCGTCCAGGGCGCCGAGCCTTTGCTGTTCCTCGACTATTACGCGACCGGCAAGCTCGACGTCGCCGCCGGGACCGCGATCGTCAAAGGCATCGCCGAAGGCTGCCGCCAAGCGGGTTGCGCGCTGGTCGGGGGCGAAACCGCCGAAATGCCTGGCATGTATTCGAGCGGCGATTACGACCTCGCCGGTTTCTCGATCGGTGCCATGGAACGTGGTGCCGGCATCGACGGATCGACCGTGAAGGCGGGCGACGTGGTGGTCGGCCTCGCCTCGACCGGCGTGCATTCGAACGGCTTCTCGCTGGTGCGCAAAGTCGTCGCGGCCGCCGAACTCGCCTGGGATGCGCCCGCCCCGTTTGCCAACGATACGCTGGCGCGCGCGCTGCTCACCCCCACGCGCGTCTACGTGAAATCCTGCATCAAGCTCGTCCGCGCGGGCCACGCCAAGGCGCTTGCCCATATCACCGGCGGCGGTTTGGTGGAGAACGTGCCGCGCGTCCTGCCCGACGGCGTGCAAGTCCAGATCGACGCGCGTTCCTGGATCTTACCCCCGGTCTTCGCGTGGCTCGCGCGTGCGGGCAAGGTTTCGGCGGCCGAGATGGTGCGCGTGTTCAATTGCGGCGTGGGCATGGTCATGATCGTCGATCCCGCGCACAAGGACGCGGCGCTGAAGCTGGCACGCGAGCATGGCGAAACGGCGTTCGAGATCGGCGTGGTCGCCGACAAGCCCTCGGCCGAGGCGCCGGGCTGCGTCGTTGCCAATCTCGACGCGTGGAAGATCTGACGCGCATGAAACGCGTGCGGACCGCCGTGCTGATTTCCGGGCGCGGCTCCAACATGA
Organism: Alphaproteobacteria bacterium; assembly: GCA_017308135.1. Taxonomy (NCBI): domain Bacteria; kingdom Pseudomonadati; phylum Pseudomonadota; class Alphaproteobacteria; species Alphaproteobacteria bacterium. The sequence goes on along the minus strand of JAFKFM010000008.1, from coordinate 217,635 downwards.
AGGCGCTGCTCGACGCGGCGAAGGACCCCGCCTACCCGGCCGAGATCGTCCTGGTCGCCGCGAACGTGCCCGGGGCCGGCGGGCTCGACATCGCGCGTGCGGCCGGGATCGACACCGCGACGATCGACCATCGCGGCAAAGGCGGGCGCGAAGCCTTCGAACGCGAACTGCATGCGCGCCTGCTGGAAGCGCGCACGGAACTCGTCTGCCTCGCCGGGTTCATGCGGCTGCTGACGCCGTTCTTCGTCGATGCGTGGGCCGGCAAGATGCTGAATATCCACCCGTCGCTGCTGCCCGCCTTTCCGGGCCTCGACACGCATCAACGCGCCATCGATGCCGGGGCGAAGTTCGGCGGCTGCACGGTGCATTTCGTGACCAGCGAAATGGATGTGGGCCCGATCGTCGCCCAGGCGGCCGTGCCCATCCTGCCGGGCGACGACGCCCCTACCCTCGCCGCCCGCGTCTTGGTCGCCGAGCACAAGATCTACCCGGCCGCCTTGGCCGCGGTCGCATCGGGCAGGCCGGCACCGGCCGGCGCCGTCCCGACGGTCTATAATCCGCCTCTTTGACGAAAACCCAAGCTCGGCTATGTTCCGGGCGGAATTCACGAAACGGAGTCAGCTATGGCCGCCGCCCCGCAAGAAAACGACCCGAACTTCAAGCACGACATGACGCCGCATTTGGAAACCTGGGCGAATTTCAATTCGCTCGCCAAGTGGACGCTCGGCCTGACCGTGCTGCTCCTCATCCTGATGTGGGCCTTCTTGGTTCCGCACGGCAAGCCCGTCTGAGCTTCCGTCGCGTGAACCGCGCGACGTGGAAGGGCCGCCTCCTCGGGGCGGCCCTTTGTCTTTTTGGTTCAGCCGCGTTCGCGCAGACGCCGCCGGCGGCGATCGAGTTCGATCCGTCCAACGCGTTGCTGGCCGAATGGTTCGGCCGCGTGGCGCTGCAATCGGAAAACCGCCAGGGCATCGAGCGCCCGATCGTCAAATGGGCCGCACCGGTGCGCATCGGCGTGATGGGCGATCGCGTGCCGATCTTCCGCCCCTTCGTCGAGCGGCATGTCCAATTGCTGCGCCGGATCACCGGCCACGACATCCAGGTCATCACGGCGGGTCAGGCGAATTTCGTCGTCGTTTTCACGCCCGACATTTTCGCGCAGCCGCAAGGCAATGTGCGCAACGCCATGCGCGCGTTGATGGGCGGGGACGATGCGGCGCTGGAAGCCTTCGTCGCCAACCAGCCGCGCACGGCCAATTGCTATTTCAACGTTCGCGGCGGCGGCCAAGGCATCGCCGGCGCGCTGGCGGTCATCCCGTCGCAGCGCGATCCGTCGACCGCGTGGCGCTGCATCGTGGAGGAGATCACCCAGTCGCTGGGGCTGTTCAACGACAGCGAGCTCAACACCTATTCGATCTTCAACGATCGCACGCCTTATGTGGACCTGACGCCGCCGGACGAAATGATGCTGAAGCTGCTCTACGAGCCGCGCATGCGGATCGGAACGCCGCCGGCCGATGCGAAAGCCCTGGCGCGGCGGCTATTGGACGAGTGGCGGCCGGGGCGCTAAAGCGCCCGTCAATTAATTCTGCGGCGGATAACGCTCGAACATCGGCAGATCGTGCGCGGCTTCCATCCAGCCGATACGCTCGGCCGTTTGGATATGCGCGTGCGCGGGCAGCGCGTTCGGATCGTCGAATGTGGCGCTCTGCACGTCGGTGATGCCGGGCAGGATCGCCGCGTTCGTATAGAACAATCCGGTGCCGCAATCGGCGCAGAAATAGCGCCGTCCGTCCGTCGAGGACGCGTAGGTTTTCGTCGTGCCCTTGGTCGTCTTGACCGCGTCGGCCGGGAACATCGCCCAAGCGACCATCGGCGCGCCCGAATGCCGGCGGCAATCGGAACAATGGCAAAGCGCATGCGTCAGCGCTTCGCCATTGATCTCGTAGCGGACGGCGCCGCAGTGACAACCGCCCGCGATCTTCATCTTCAGCCGACGATTTCGAGGCCGGCGAAGAAGAACGCGACTTCGATCGCCGCGTTTTCGACGCTGTCCGAACCATGCGCCGAGTTCGCCTCGATCGATTCCGCGAATTCCTTGCGGATCGTGCCGGGGGCGGCGTTGGCCGGGTTGGTGGCGCCCATCACTTCGCGATATTTGGCGACGGCGTTTTCGCCTTCCAGCACCTGCACGACGACGGGGCCGGAGGTCATGAACGCGACCAGCGAGCCGAAGAACGGGCGTTCCTTGTGGACGCCGTAGAACGTCTCGGCCTGGGTCTTGGTCATCCAAATGCGCTTCTGGGCGACGATGCGCAGGCCCGACTTCTCGATCAGGGCGTTGATGGCGCCCGTCAGATTGCGGCGGGTCGCGTCGGGCTTGATGATCGAAAAGGTACGCTCGATGGCCATGGGTCTCTCGTATCCGTCTTGGAAAAGGGTCCGGGCTTATAGCCGCGCCCGGCCAAGGGGGCAACCCCCCCGCCCTTGCCCCCAGGAATTACGGACAGGTCGTCCCATTGGTGAATGCCACGGAACCGCTGGCGCTGGTCCCGTTGCATACGCCCGAACCGCGGATATTGCCCGTCGATCCGGCGTTAATCGTCGTCGTCCCGGTGGACCAGACGATATTGTTCGTGGTCCCGCCCGACGCACCGAGCGAATTATTCGATACCGTAACGGTCGTATTGTTGCTGTTTATCCCCAACGCGGTCAGCGTTTGGGCACCGCCGCTACCCGTAACGATGAGCGTGTTGCCGGCGATCGTCGCGGACGTGTTCTGACCGACGGCGATAGCTAGCGCCCCATTGGCGCCACTTTGCGTGGCGGTGATGCGATTGTTGAAGATATTTACGTTGGTGGAACCGTCCGTGACGAGAATGGTGCGCCCACCCGCACCGCCGCTATAGACGTTCGACACGGCCAATCCGGATACCGTACCGCCCGCATTGACCTGGATCGCGCTGGACGCGTTGGCGGCTGTTATCGTGGCGCCGGTATTGACGGTCGCCAAACGGCCCGACGCGCTTTGTACTGTCATCGTACCGGTCAAGGTTTGCCCCGTCGCCATATTCAGCAGCGTCGCGCCGGTATCGAAATTGCCGGACAGCAGAACCGTGCTGTTGTTGCCGGCGTTTGTGATGGCCGTCGCGAGATTGGCGCCGGTCGTCGTGGCGCTATTGAGCACGGTGAAAGCACCGCCGCCCGCTTTCGCCGTCGCGGCTTCCGGCGCGCCGAACGTGCCGGCCTGCGCGACGACGTCGATATCGCGCACGACCGGATCGGTCATGCGCCGCTCCATCGGCGTCAACGCGCGCGCCGGGCCGCCGCCCCATTGCAGCGGAACGCGCAACCGCGCCCCGAAAAAATTCTGCGCGCCGCGCGGCGTATCGCGCTGCCATTCGGCGCCCAACGACAGGCGCCCGCCGTTCCAAAGCCCGGGAACCTGATCGAGCACGAATTCCGCCCGCAATCGCGGCCCCGCGACATCGGGCAGCCTGTCTTCGGTGAAGCGGTAGCCGCCCGCATAAAGGCGGAATTGCTTGCCGTCTTCGGGCGCGAAAATCGGCGCGCGCCAGCCGATCTCGGCGTCGAAACCACCCATCGCGCGCTCTTCGCCGCCGCGGAAGATCACGGTCGTCCCAGATACCTCCGCCGTATTGAAGCGATCGACCTCGTAGACGCGCCGGCCCGTCGGCACATAGGCATTGGCGCGGAAATCCCAATCGAGCGACAGCGCTTCCAGGCCGAGCGTCGCTTGCGAGAAGGCGTTGCGCATCTCGGTCCGGCGCCGGTCGAAATAGCCGTAGGCGCCGAGGTTCCAGCCCGCGTCGAGCATGTGCCGAAGGCCGACGCCGAAATTGCCTTCCTGACTTTCGTTATCGTCCAAACGCGCGCGCAGATTGCCGAACAACAACGTCCGCGCGTTCTGCGCGAGCGGCACGAACATATCGGCCTCGCCCAGATCGCGCTTACTGCCGATCTTGCCTTCCAGATCGATATGCGCGCCCCATTTCGGCGGCTCGGCGCGACTATCGCCGGTCGAAAATCCCAACAGCGCAACAACGGCAATCGTTAAAACGGCATTTTTCATCCGTCATTAAATTAACGGGATTCCCGCAGTGATGGAAAGTGTGGATACGTGATTTTCCGAAATCACGGCCGTAAGTTTTCTTACGAACACCGCAAATTACGCGGCCTTTTCCCAGCCGCCGGACGGTGTTTGGCGCCAATAGGCGAGCTCGTGGTTCTGCGCCTTCAGCGTTTTCCAGCGCGCGCGCGCGGCGGTAACGGCATCGTCGTCGTTGCCGTCGAAAATCTCGCAGACGAGTTTCCAATCGTCGGGTGTGTCGACCGTCTGGCCGTCGATCAGCACCAGCAGCCCCGCGCCGTTCGGGTTCTCGACCTTGGTGGTGAGCCAAATCGGCTGATCGGCCGCGAACTCGTCCTCGCCCGAGGCGGGGGCGAGCCCGTGCGGCAGGAACGAGCGCTCCTCGTAGGTCCAGAGCTGCAAGTCGAGCGCCTTGGCGCGCTCGGGACTGCCCGCGACGACGACCGCACGCTGCCCGTTCGCCAAGGCCTTTTGCAGGATGGCGGGCAACGCGCGATCGAGCGTCGACGAGGTCAGATGATAGAAGCGGATCTCGGCCATCGCCGCCCCGCTCACTTCTCCTCGTGATGATCGGCGACGAAGCGGTCGAGCAGACGCACGCCGAACGCCGTCGCCCCCTTCGGGCAGGTCGGCTTGTCCTTGCTCGACCACGCCACGCCGGCGATGTCGAGATGCGCCCACGCGGTTTCGCCCACGAAGCGCGCCAGGAACTGGCCGCCGATGATCGACCCCGCACCCCGCCCCGCCGCGATGTTCTTCACGTCGGCGGCCGGGCTGTCGATGTCGCGGTCATAAGCTTCGCCCAGCGGCAGGCGCCACAACGGCTCGCCCGTCTTCTTGCCCGCCGCGATCAGTTTGTCGGCGAGCGCGTCGTCGTTCGCCATGATGCCCGCATATTCGTGGCCCAGCGCGATGATGACCGCGCCGGTCAGCGTGGCGAGATCGACCATCGCCTTGGGCTTGAAACGGTCCTGCACGTACCACAGCACGTCGGCGAGCACGAGGCGGCCTTCCGCATCGGTGTTCAGAACTTCGATCGTCTTGCCCGACATCGACTTCACGATGTCCGACGGGCGCTGCGCGTTCCCGCCGGGCATGTTCTCGACGAGGCCGACCGCGCCGATCGCGTTGACCTTGGCGTGGCGTGCGGCCAGCGCTTCGATCGTGCCGATAACGGCGGCAGAACCCGCCATGTCCCATTTCATGTCTTCCATGCCGGCCGACGGCTTGATTGAGATCCCGCCGGTGTCGAACGTGACACCCTTGCCGACGAAGGCGACCGGGCGCTTGTCCTTGGCTTTGGGTGCGCCTTCGTAGCGCAGGATCACCATGCGCGACGGGCGGACCGAACCCTGGCCCACGCCGAGCAACGCGCCGGCACCCAGCTTCTCAAGCTGCTTCTCGTCGAAAATCTCGACCTTCACGCCGAACGACGCCAAGCGCTTGCAACGCTCCGCAAGGCTTTCGGGGTAAAGGACGTTCGGCGGTTCCGACACCAGATCGCGCGTGAAATGGATCGCATCGGCGACATGGTCGAGCGGACCATGGACCTTGCGCGCGGCGGCGACGTCGGTGACCAGGAAGTTGATCGCCTTCAGCGTCGGCTTCGCGTCTTCCTTTTCGCGCGTCTTGTATTTATCGAAGCGATAGCTGCGCAGCTTCGCCCCCATCGCCGCATGCGCGGCAAACTCCGAAGCGCCCAACGGCGAGCCGGGGATCTGTTCGGCCGAAACGGTCGCTTGGGTTTCGCCCGCACGGTTGAGGTGTTCGACGAGTTTGCCGCCCAAAGCTTCCGCGCCGTTGGCGTCGAGCTTGTCGAGCTTGCCGAGACCGGCCAGCACGATACGCGCGAAGGGCACGCCCTTGGGCGCCAGGATATCGAGCAACTCGTCCTTCTTGCCCTTGAAGCGCGTCGCGCCCATCGCGCGGGTGATGACGCCGCCGGTCTTCTTGTCGAGGGCGGCGGCGGCGGGGGCCAGCTTGCGGTCCTCGAGAACGGTCACGACATAGCTGCCGGTGGTCGGCGTCTCGGGCTTCGAGAATGCGATCTTCATGGGCGGAGGAGTCCTTGCGGCGATGCGATTTTTACGATCCCGACGAAGGATGCCGGGTTGGCCGTCACAATAGCCGACCGGAATGGAAATAAAAGCGCGGCCCGCATCGTGTTCGATGAAAGTTCCGGCGGCAACGGGGCCGTAAACGCTTATAATTAGGCGAATCCCATGTCCCGCATCACCGCCTATATCCTGCGCCAGGTGCTGACCACGGCGTTGTTCGTGCTGGTCACGCTGACCCTTGCGATCTGGTTGACCCAGTCGCTGCGGTTCATCGATCTGATCGTCAATCGCGGCCTGACGATCGGCGGCTATTTCTTTTTGACCACGCTGTTGATGCCGAGCTTCCTGGCGCTGGTCACGCCCATCGCGCTCTTCGTGTCGACGATGTTCGTCTACAACCGCCTGACCGGCGACAGCGAGCTCGTCGTCATGCGCGCGGTCGGCTACGGGCCGGGACAACTCGCCCGCCCCGCCTTACTGCTGGCCGCCGGCGCTACGCTGATCGCCTATGTGTTTTACCTGTGGCTGATCCCGGCGAGCTTCAGCCAGTTCAAAAATCTGCAAGCGGATATCCGCTCCGATTATTCCGGCCTGTTGTTGCAGGAAGGCGCCTTCACGCGCATCGGCGGCAACCTCACCGTCTATGTCCGCGAGCGTGAGGCGAATGGCGATCTGCATGGGCTTATCGTCCATGATTCGCGCGACCCTTCGAACCCGGTCACGCTGCTGGCCGAGCGCGGCACCCTCGCCGCAACGGAGGAAGGCCCGCGTGTCATCCTGCTCAACGGCAATCGCCAGCAGGTCGATCGCGAGGCGGGCAAGTTGTCGCTGCTCTATTTCGAACGCTATTCGGTCGAGATCGGGCAATCGGGCGCGCAGGCCGAGTATCGCTGGCGCGAACCCGGGGAGCGATATCTGCACGAGCTTCTCTGGCCCGATTACGACAACAGCAACGACCGTTATTTCGCCAACAAGCTGATCGCGGAGGCGCATACGCGCTTATCGACGCCGCTTTACGTCTTCGCGCTGGTGATCGTCGGTCTCGCCTGTTTGCTACCGGGCGATTTCAACCGCCGCGGCATGGGCAAGCGCGTGCTGGCCGCGGCCGCCGCCGGCATCGCGGTGCAAGCGATTTCGATCGCGCTGCCCAATCTCGCCGCGCGCATCCCGGCGACGATCCCGTTCCTCTACGCGGTTCCGCTGGCGGCGATCTCGATTTCCGCCTGGGCGCTGGTGCAGGGCCCGCGCCGCAAGCGCAATCCCGGCCCGATGCCGGAGGCGGCGTAGCATGCGCGTCTCCACCACGTTGTCGGGCTATATCGGCCGCCAATTCGCACTGGCGCTGATCGGCTTCCTCGCGCTGTTCATGATCGTCGTCTACATGTTCGACGCGATCGAATTGCTGCGCCGGGCTGCCAGCCGCCCCGAAGCCTCGACCGGGCTGGTGCTGCGCATGGCGCTGCTGAAGCTTCCCTACATGGCCGAGCAGCTCGCCCCCTTCGTCGTGCTGTTCGCGGCGATCATCACCTTCTGGCGGCTGACGCGCTCGCACGAATTGACCGTCGCGCGCGCCGCGGGCGTGTCGGTCTGGCAGTTCCTGTTGCCGGTCGTCGCGGTCGCGGCGTTGTTCGGGATGTTCAAGATTACGGTTATCAACCCGGCCGCCGCCGTTCTTTACGCGGGCTACGAACGCATGGAAGCGCAGTTGCTGCGCGGCAGTTCCAGCCTGCTTGCCGTGTCGGAAAACGGGTTCTGGCTGCGCCAGATCGACGACCAGGGCAATTCGGTCGTCCATGCGCGGCGCGTGACTTCCGCCGAAATGGCGCTCTACGACGTCATCATTTTCAATTTCGAAGGCAAGGACCGCTTCATCGGCCGTGTGGACGCCGCCAAGGCCGTCCTCGCCCCCGGCTATTGGGACGTGTCCGACGCCTGGATCACCGCGCCCAACCGCCCCTCGCGGTTCGAGCGCAGCTATCGCGTGCCGACCAACATGACGGCCGAGCAGATCCAGGATTCGTTCTCGTCGCCCGAAACGATCTCGTTCTGGGAATTGCCGGGCTTCATCCGCCTGCTGGAAGCGGCCGGCTTCTCCGCCACGCGCCATCGTCTGCATTGGCACCAATTGCTGGCAATCCCGCTGCTGCTGGCGGCGATGGTTTTGATCGCCGCGACATTCTCGCTTCGCCCGCATCGGCGCGGCGGCACCAGCCTGCTGATCGGCTCGGGCGTGGGGGCGGGATTCCTCCTTTTCTTCGTCTCCAGTCTGGTCGGCGCGCTGGGCCAAAGTGCCGCCATTCCGGTCATCCTGGCCGCCTGGTCGCCGGCGGCCGTTTCGGCCATGCTCGGGGTGGCGCTTTTGCTCCATCTCGAGGACGGCTAGCCCTCTTCCCTCCATCTCCCGTATAAGACCCGCCATGAAGCGTCTTCTCGCCGGACTCGCCCTCGCCCTGGTTCTCGCCGCCCCGCCTTTCGCGGCGGCGCAAGAACAGCGCATCGTCGCTGTCGTAAACGACGACGTGATCTCGAATTTTGACATCGACGCGCGCGTCGGATTGATGATGATGGGGGCCGGCCCCGCCGACACGCCCGAAACCCGCGCGCGCATGCGCTCGCAAGTGCTGCGCCAGTTGATCGACGAGCGCATCCAGATGCAGGAGGCGCGGCGCTTGGGTCTGTCGCTGCCGCGCGCGGAGATCGACAAGATTCTGCGCAACATCGAACAGGCCAACAACCTGCCGCAAGGCGGGCTGGAGCGCGCGTTGCGCCAAGGCGGCGTGCCGCTGGTGGCGCTGGAACGCCAGATCGAGGCCACGCAATCCTGGCAGCGCGTGGTGAGTGCCCGCCTGCGCCCGACGGTCGAGATCGGCCGCGACGAGGTCGAGGAAGTGCTGCGCCGCTACCAGACCGGCGAGCCGGTGCAGGAGTTCCAACTGAGCGAGATCTTCCTGGCGGTCGATCAGCCCGACCAGGAAGACGAAGTGCGCGAGCGGATGGAGGACATCATCGCGCAGTTGCGCCGTGGCGTGCCGTTCGCGGTGCTGGCCCAGCAATATTCGCAATCCGCCTCCGCCGGCGAACAGGGCGATATCGGCTGGGTCGAGCGCGAAACGCTCGATCCGGAAGTAAGCCCGGCGATCGCGGCGGCACAGCGCGGCCAGTTGGTCGGCCCGGTGCGCGTCGCCGCCGGTTTCTATCTTTATGCGATGCGCGATTCGCGCACGATCGCGCCGCCCAAGCCCGAGGACGCGCGCGTCGATCTCGCCCAGCTCGTCTTCCCCGCGACCAACCCCGCCGAGCGCGAAGCCGCCAAGGCGCTGGCCGAGATGGTGCGCGAAACCGTGCAAGGCTGCGCCGATCTCGACCGCGTCGCGACGGAAGCCAAAATCCCCGAGCCGCAGCGCATCGCCGATTTGCGCGTGGGCGATCTCACGCCCGACATGCGCGCGCGCGTCAAGGATTTGGGCGTGGGCGAATCGACCGAAGTGTTCAACACCGATCGCGGCGAGGCCGTCGCGATGATTTGCGTGCGCACCGAAGCGCAATCGAACGTGCCGACCGAAACCGATATCGAGGACAATCTCGCCCGTCAGCGGATCGAGAACGCCGCGCGCCGCTATCTGCGCGATCTGCGCCGCGTTGCCGTGGTCGATATTCGCGCGTGAGCACCAACGACGGCCTTCCGCCGGTCGCGGAGACGGTCCGCAAATACGGGCTCGATGCGCGGAAATCCCTCGGCCAGCATTTCCTGTTCGATCTGAATCTGACGCGGCGCATCGCGCGCAACGGCGGCGATCTCGCCACAGGCACGACGATCGAGGTCGGCCCGGGCCCCGGCGGCCTGACCCGCGCGTTGCTGATGGAAGGGGCGACGCGCGTCATCGCCATCGAGCGCGACGCGCGCACGTTGCCCGCCCTCGCCGAAATCGCCGCCGCCTATCCGGGCAAGCTCGAAATCTTCGAAGGTGACGCGCTGGCGGTCGACGCGGCCGCACTGGGCACGGCCCCGCGCCGGATCATCGCCAACCTGCCCTATAACGCGGGCACGCATATGCTGCTCGGCTGGCTCGCCCGGCCCGACGCGTTCGAGCGCATCGTGATCATGCTGCAAAAGGAAGTGGTCGAGCGCATTTGCGCCGAGCCCGGCGGCAAGGATTACGGGCGCCTGGCGGTCGCCGCGCAATGGCGCTGGCAAGCGCGGCCGCTGTTCGACGTGTCGCCCTCGGCCTTCGTGCCGCCGCCCGCCGTGATGTCCGCCGTGGTCGAAATCGTGCCGCGCGCCAAACCCTTGGCCGAGGCGGACGCGAAAGCGCTGGAACGCGTCGTCGCCGCCGCCTTCGGCCAGCGGCGCAAGATGCTGCGCCAATCGCTCAAATCGATCGGCGACGCGGCCAGCATGCTCGAAACCGCCGGGATCGATCCCACGCGCCGCGCCGAAACGCTGTCGGTCGAGGAATTCTGCGCGCTCGCCCGCGCTTACGCGGCCACGACCGCGTCGCGTTCGGGATCGTAGCGCCAGGGCCGGGAAGGCATCTTGCCTTTGCCCGCGCGATAGACATCGCCATCGGCGCGGATCGCCCCCATCTCGGCCAGCGCGTCCAGCCGATCGTAGAACGACAGATCGCCAAGCCAGGGCCGCATCTCGGCTTGGCCGATCGCGCGGAACAGATCGTCGGCACTCGCCGGACCTTGCGCCAACGCATCGACCACGCGACGCTCGGTTAGCGTCAGACCGTCGCTGGTCCACGGGAATTCGCGCATCCAGCGCGCGAACGCGTCCGGCACGAAACGCAGCGCGCCGCCGATCTTCGCGCGCGCGATCGCGGCCAGATGCGGGGGAGCGACCGTCAGCGCCGCCCAAGCGCGCCCGGCGAAATCGAGATCGACCGGCGCCGGCGCTTGAGCCGCCAGGGTCTTGAAATCCTCGGGCGAAAATTGGCCGAGCCCGGCGAAACGCGCGATCCCCGGCCATGCGTCGACGACATGCGCCGAAATCCGATCGGCGGCGACGCCGTAGCGGCGCAACCGTTCCAATACATCGAGCATTTGGAACTGATCGTAGAGATCGGCTTCGAACCACAGCACGAATTCGTCGCCGCTTTTGGCCGCCAGCGCCAAAGCCGCGTCGCGCGCCGCGAAAGCCGACGCGACCAGATGCTCGGGCGCCCAGCCGCGCTCGACGATAAACGCGACGCGCGCGGCCCGGAAGGTTTCGCTCGTTGGATCGGCCGGCAATTCGCCGTCATGCAGCACGTCGCGCCAGCGCAAGACGGGCGCGATCCCCGCCGCCGCCATTTTGTCGGCCGCGATATCGCCGTTGGTGATGTGAAGGATCATTGGCCGTCGCGCAGTCGTTTGACGAAATCGCCCAGGCCGACCTGACGGTCGCGCTTGCAGCGCTCCGCCGTCAGGATCGACTGCACGCGCGCGACCGACACGTCGAGATCGCTGTTGACGATGATGTAGTCGTACTCGGGCCAATGGCTCATCTCGTCGGCGGCCTTTGACATGCGCGCGGCGACGACATGGGCGGGGTCCTGTGCACGCGCATTCAAGCGGCGCTCCAATTCGTAGGTCGACGGCGGCAGGATGAAGACCGATACGAGATCCGTATGCGCTTCCTCGCGCAATTGCTGCGTGCCCTGCCAATCGATGTCGAACAACACGTCGAGCCCCGCGGACAGCTTCTCTTCGACGAAGCTGCGCGGCGTGCCGTAGTAGTTGTCGAAGACCTTGGCGTGTTCCAGGAACTCGCCGCGATTGCGCATCAAACCGAACTCGGTCTTGTCGACGAAGAAATAATCCGTGCCGTGAATCTCGCCCGGCCGCTTGGCGCGCGTCGTGGCGGAGACCGACATGGTAAGGCCGCTCTCGCGGCGCAGGATCTCGCGCGAGATCGACGTTTTGCCCGCCCCCGAGGGCGAGGACAGAACGAGCATGAGGCCCCTTCGCGTGATGTCGGCCATGTCCCTACTCCACGTTGGCGGCTTGCTCGCGCAGCCGATCGATCGCGGTTTTGAGGGCGAGGCCCGTGCGCGTCAGCGCGATATCGCCCGATTTGGAGCAGAGCGTATTGGCCTCGCGGTTGAATTCCTGCGACAGGAAATCGAGCTTGCGGCCGATCGACTTGCCCTTGGCGAGCAATTCGCGCGCTTGCTCGATATGCGCGGTCAGCCGATCCAATTCCTCGCGCACATCGGCTTTGACCGCCAGCATCGCGGCTTCCTGCGCCAGACGTTCGGGCGCGACCGAATGCGTGCCGCCGATCAACTCGGCGATCTGCGCTTCGAGCTTGGCCTTGATCGCGGGCGCGCGGCTCGCGGCGTTGGCGGTCGCCTCGCCGACCAGCGCTTCGATTTCGGCGAGGGCCGAATTGAGAATTCCGGCCAGCGCCTTGCCCTCGCCGGCGCGCGCGGCGGCGAGCCCGTCGAGGCATTGGTCGAACGCGGCGAGGATACCCTTGTCGAGCTCGGCCATCCCGGCTTCGTCGAGGCCTTGTTCGGGCACGGTCTCGATGACGCCGCGCAAACCCAGCAACCCATCGAGACGCGGGGCCGCCGCATCGACCTGGCCCTGAAGATCGTTCACCAGTCCGATGATCTGATCCAACGCCGCGCGATTGATCTGCAATTTCGGCGCTTGCGGCGGCGTTTCGACCGCAAGATTGATCGTCACATTGCCGCGATCGAAACGCTTTGCGGCACGCGCGCGAATTTCCGCCTCAATTCTGTCGTAACCCGGCGGCAAGCGGAGACGAACTTCGAGCCCGCGCCCGTTGACCGACCGGCCTTCCCAAACAACCGCGCGGCCCAGTATCTGGGCCGTGGCGCGCGCGAAACCGGTCATGCTGGCGAGGCTCATCGTCACTCCCGCGACTCGTCGTGGTCGAATTCCGTCCGACTTATACTCCGGGCGGCGAAAGGAACAATCTCATGTGGCCCTGGAAGGCGATCCTGATCACCGGCGGCTCGTCAGGCCTTGGACAGGCCATGGCGCTGGAACTCGCCGCACCGGGCGTTTTTCTGGCGATCACGGGGCGCGACAAAGCCCGGCTCGACGGTGTGGCCGACGCCTGCAAAATGAAGGGGGCGGCCGTTGGCGCCTTCCAGATCGATGCCGCGAATTTCACCGCGATGGCCGGACTGATTGGCGAGATCGAGGCGGAAGTGCCGCTCGATCTGGTGATCGCCAATGCCGGCGTGTCGGCCGGTACGGGCGGCGGCGACGAAACCGACGAGCAGATCGCCGAAATCCTCGCCGCGAACGTGGACGGCGTGATCGCCACCGTGCGGCCCGCTTTGGCCGCGATGGCGGCACGCGGCAAGGGACAGATCGCGATCATGTCGTCGCTGGCGAGTTTCCGGGGTTTCGGCGGGGCGCCGACCTATTGCGCCTCGAAAGCCTTCGTGCGCGTCTGGGGCGAAGCGTTGCGGGCCGATTGGCGGCCGCGCGGCTTGAAGATCAACGTGATCTGCCCGGGTTTCGTGCGCTCGCGCATGACCGCCAAGAACAATTTCAAAATGCCGTTCCTGATGGACGCGGATCGCGCGGCGCGGATCATGTTGCGCGGCCTTGCGGCCGACAAACCGCGCATCGCCTATCCCTGGCCGACCTATTGGGCGACGCGACTGATCGCGGGCTTGCCGCAATTCCTGACCGACATGCTGATGGCGCGAATGCCCAAGAAGGGCTAACGGCGATTGCGCTCGATCTCGCGAAGCTTGGCGACGTTGCGGTTATGCTCGGCCAAGTCGCGCGCGAAGGCGTGGCGCCCCTCGCCATCGGCGACGAAGTAAAGCTCGTCGGTCTGCGGCGGGTTGAGCACGGCTTCGATCGACGCGCGCCCCGGATTGGCGATCGGCGTGGGCGGCAAACCCGCGATCACATAGGTGTTCCAGTCGTGGCGCGTATCGAGATCGGCGCGCGACAGCGGCCGTCCCAACGGCGCCATCCGGTCGATACCGTATGCCACGGTCGGATCGGCTTGCAGCCGCATGCCGCGTCGCAGGCGATTGACGAACACGGCGGCGACGCGCCCGCGCTCGTCGGCATGGCCGGTTTCACGCTCGACGATCGAGGCAAGCACCAAAGCCTCCGCGGGATCACGTAACGGCAGATTCTCGGCGCGTTTGGCCCAAAGCTCCGCCAGCGTCTCGCGCATCGCGCGGGTCGCGCGTTCGACGATCCGCCCGCGCGGGTCGCCCCACGCGTAGAAATACGTGTCCGGCAACACGCTGCCTTCCGGCGGTACGGCCACCGGATCGCCGTCCAAGCCTTCGGCGGTGTTCAGCAGCGCGGCGATCTGGCCCGACATCAAACCTTCCGCGAAGGTGATGCGCCGCACGACCGCTTTGCCCGACGCGATCAACGAAGCGATCTCGCGCCCCGACGCGCGCGGCGGAATGTCGTACTCGCCCGCTTTCAAGCGCGCGAGCTGGCCGTCGAACTGCGCGCCGCCCAGGAACACCCAGGCGTTGGGTATGGCGCGTTTGGCTTCGAGAAGTTCGGCGATGTCCTGCGCCCCGCTTCCGCGTGGGATCAGCACGCGCACGGTCTCGGTCGATGGGCCGGGCCCCAAATAGAGATTGGCCGCGAACCAGAAACCGGTCGCGGCCAACCCTAAAACAACGATGAGGAAGGCGGCGAAGCGCGCCGGCTTCAATTCACGCTCGAGAAGATCACCGCCGCGTTGGTGCCGCCGAACCCGAAGGAGTTCGACAGCGCGTGGCGGATCTTGCGCGGCTTCGCCTGCTTGGGAACCAGGTCGATGTCGCAGCCTTCCGACGGATTGTCGAGATTGCGCGTGGGCGGTGCGACCTGATCGCGGATGGCGAGGATCGAGAAGATCGCTTCAACGCCGCCGGCGGCCCCCAGCAGATGCCCGATCGCCGATTTGGTCGACGACATGGACAGCGAATAGGCGTGGCTTTCGAACAGGCGCTTGACCGCACCGAGTTCGATCTCGTCGCCCAGCGGCGTCGAGGTGCCATGCGCGTTGATGTAGTCGATCGACGTCTTGTCGAGCTTGGCGTTGCGCAGCGCGGCGGTCATAGCGCGGAACCCGCCATTGCCGTCTTCCGGCGGGGCGGTGATGTGGTGCGCGTCGCCCGACAGGCCGTAGCCGGTGAGCTCGGCGTAGATCTTGGCGCCGCGCTTCTTCGCGTGCTCGTATTCCTCGAGCACGACGACGCCCGCCCCTTCGCCCATCACGAAACCGTCGCGGTCCTTATCCCAAGGACGCGACGCGCGTTGCGGCTCGTCGTTGAAATTGGTCGAGAGCGCCCGCGCGGCCGCGAAGCCCGCGATGCCCAGGCGGCAGATCGCCGCTTCCGCACCGCCCGCGACCATCACGTCGGCATCGCCAAGTGCAATCAAACGGCCCGCATCGCCGATGGCATGCGCACCCGTCGCGCAGGCGGTCACGGCCGAATGGTTCGGGCCCTTGAAGCCGTATTTGATCGACACATGGCCCGACGCGAGGTTGATCAGCGCCGAGGGAATGAAGAACGGCGAGATGCGCCGGGGGCCCCGTTCCTTCAGCGTGATCGAACCTTCGTAGATGGACTGCAAGCCGCCGATGCCCGAGCCGATCATCACGCCGGTGCGTTCGAGGCTTTCCTCGTCCGTCGGCTTCCAGCCCGCATCCTCCACCGCCTGGGTCGCCGCGGCGACGCCATAGACGATGAAGTCGTCCATCTTCTTCTGTTCCTTGGGCGGCACCCAATCGTCGGGATTGAACTTCCCCGACGCGAGATCGCCGCGCGGCACCATCGCCGCCACTTTGGCCGGCAAATCGGAAACGTCGAAGGCTTGGATCCCCGCAAGGCCGGACTCGCCGGCCACGATGCGATCCCACGAGGTTTTCACACCGCAACCCAGCGGTGTGACCAAACCCAGCCCGGTGACGACGACGCGGCGCATAAGCGGCGGCGGTCCCGGTTAGGCCTTCGCCTTGCCGATGAAGTCGATCGCGTCCTTCACGGTCGAGATCTTCTCGGCCGCGTCGTCCGGAATCTCGATGCCGAATTCCTCTTCGAAGGCCATGACCAGCTCGACCGTGTCGAGGGAGTCGGCGCCGAGGTCGTCCACGAAGCTCGCCGCTTCCGTGACCTTGGCTTCTTCGACGCCCAGATGCTCGACGACGATCTTCTTAACGCGGTCGGCGATGTCGCTCATTTCTCGTTACCTTTCTAAGGGACGCGCCGCCTCGTGCGGAGTCGTCTGGAAAAACGGGGGTAGCTAACACGAATTCGCGGGTCATGGAAAGCGGGGGAAATACCCGCCCTGCCAATACCTTGGGCCTTAGATCATGGCCATCCCGCCATTGACGTGCAAGGTCTGGCCGGTGACGAAGGCGGCTTCGTTCGACGCAAGATACAGAACGGCGGCGGCGATTTCCTCGGCCGTGCCCATGCGTCCCAACGGAATGCCGCCCAGAAGCCGGGTTTTCTGCTCGTCGTTCAGCGCGTCGGTCATCGGCGAAACGATGAAGCCCGGCGCCACGCAATTGACCGTGATGCCGCGCGAGGCGACTTCCTGGGCCAAAGCCTTCGACATACCGATCATGCCGGCCTTCGCGGCGGCGTAGTTCGCCTGACCCGGATTGCCGGTGACGCCGACAATGGAAGTGATCCCGACGATCCGGCCCCATTTGCGCTTCATCATGCCGCGCAAACTGGCGCGCGACAGGCGGAAGGCGGCCGTCAGGTCGACGTCGATGACCTTCTGCCAATCCTCGTCCTTCATGCGCATGGCAAGGCCATCGCGCGTCAGGCCGGCGTTGTTCACCAGAATATCGACGCCGCCGCCCAAGGCCGCTTCGGCGTCCTTGAACAGCTTCTCGGTGACCGCCGCGTCCGAAAGATCGCCGGGGACGACCACGGCCGCGTCGCCGATCTTCGCCTTCACCGTTTCCAGCGCTTCGACGCGGGTACCCGACAGCGCGACTTTCGCGCCGGCTTTGGCCAACGCGATCGCGATCGCTGTACCCAGGCCGCCCGAAGCGCCCGTGACGAGCGCTGTCTTACCGGTCAAATCGAACATGCGGAAATTCCTTACAGTGATTTCGCGAAAGCTTCGATATCGGCGGGGCCGTTGAGCGCGGTGCCGACGACATCCGGCTCGATACGCTTCACCAGACCCGACAAAACCTTGCCCGCACCCAGTTCGTAAAGCTGCGCCACACCCTGCGCCTTCATATAGGAAACGCATTCGCGCCAGCGCACGCGGCCGGTCACCTGCTTCACCAGCAGCTCGCGGATCGTCTCGGGATCGGAGACTTGGGCGGCGGTCACATTGGCGACCAGCGGCACTTTGGGCGGCGCCATTTTCGTGTTGGCGAGCGCTTCGGCCATCGCGTCGGCGGCGGGCTTCATCAGCGCGCAATGGAAGGGTGCCGACACCGGCAGAAGTACAGCGCGCTTCGCCCCCTTCGCTTTGGCGATATCGAGGGCGCGTTCGACGGCGGCCTTCGCACCCGACACGACGACCTGACCCGGCGCGTTGTCGTTGGCGAAGTCGCAAACCTCGTCCTTGCCCTCGGGGCTCTTGCGGGCTTCAGCGGCGACTTCTTCGGCGGCGGGCGCATCGAGCCCCAGCAGGGCCGCCATCGCCCCCTCGCCCACGGGTACGGCGGCTTGCATGGCCGTACCGCGCAAACGCAGCAGGCGCGCCGCATCCGACAGGCTGAACGTGCCCGCGGCGGCCAGTGCGGAATACTCGCCCAGCGAATGCCCGGCGACGAACGACACGTGTTTGCCGAAATCGAGCTTCGCTTCGCTTTCCAGCACGCGCAGCACGGCGATCGAATGCGCCATCAACGCGGGCTGGGCGTTCGCGGTCAGGGTCAGTTCTTCGGCCGGGCCTTCGAACATCAGCTTGGACAGCTTCTGCTTCAGGGCCTCGTCGACCTCTTCGAACACCGCGCGGGCGGCGGCGAAGGCTTCCGCCAGATCCTTGCCCATGCCGGGTGCCTGGGAACCTTGACCGGGAAACGTGAAAGCGCGCATGCGGAAATACCGTCGCGATGAGAGGGGAATTTGTCGGGAAGGCCGTCTGCGTACAAAGCGCGGCCCCCCGTGTCAAGCCGTCGCACCCGGTGGCGGCGCCGGGCCGCCCCTGGTAGGACTCCCGGCATGAAACGCATCCTGATCGCCGCATTCGCGGCCCTGTTCGCTTTTCCCGCGCTTGCCGCCGATATCAAGGTGGACGATGCCTGGGCGCGTCCGACCTTGGGCCAAGCCCGCAACGGGGCGGCCTACTTGACGATCACCACGACCGGCGCGCCCGACCGCTTGGTCGCCGCCAGCGCCCCGGTCGCGGGCAAGACCGAACTGCACAGCATGACGATGAACAACAACGTCATGCAGATGCGCCCCGTGGACGCCATTCAGGTGACGCCGGGCACGGAGGTGAAACTCCAGCCCGGTGGGCTGCATGTGATGCTGCTGGACCTCAAATCCCCCCTCAAACTGGGGGAAAAATTCCCGCTGACCCTCAAATTCGAGCGCGGCGGCGAAGTCCAGGTCCAAGTCGAGGTTCGCCAGCCCCGCGCCGGCGGCCACGGCCAGGGGCACTGACCGCCCCGCCCCGGCTTGCTATAGCCCGGGAAACCGCCTATAAGCCGCGCCTCAACGGCGGTCGGGGCCATATCCCGTCCGTCCTCCTTGCCCGTCTTGGCCGATCCCCATTGGATCGAGAGGCGGGCTGAGGGCCGGGTCGTTCCCATCCTGGGTATGGCTTTGGTCCGTAAACCGAGCAGGAGATGCCAACGATGGCGTTCTACGAGAACGTGTTCATCGCGCGTCAGGACTTGGCGCAAGCCCAAGTCGACGCGCTCGCCGATCAGATGACCGAACTCCTCAAGGGGTTGGGCGGCGAAGTGAAGAAGCGCGAATATTGGGGTCTGCGTTCGCTGACCTATCGCATCAAGAAGAACCGCAAGGGCCACTACGTGTATCTCGGGCTGGAATGCTCGGGTGCCGCCCTCGCCGAACTCGAGCGTCAGCTGCGTCTGAACGAAGACGTGCTGCGTTTCCTTTCTGTGCGCGTCGACGAAGCCTTCGAAGAAGGCCCGACGGCGATGATGCAGAAGCGCGAAGATCGCGGCGATCGTGACGATCGCGGCTTCGGCGGCCCCCGCGGCGATCGCGGCGACCGTCCCCGCCGTCGCGATTTCGACGATGCAGCCCCCGCGATGGGAGTGAACTGATATGACCGGTCCCAGCAACGAAAATCCCGGCGCCGAGAAGGGCGCTTCCGGCGGCGGCTTCGGCGGTCGTCGTCCGTTCTTCCGCCGCCGCAAGTCCTGCCCGTTCTCCGGCCCCAACGCGCCGAAGATCGACTACAAGGACATCCGCTTGCTGCAGCGTTACGTGTCCGAGCGCGGCAAAATCGTGCCGGCGCGTATCACGGCCGTGTCGGCGCCCAAGCAGCGCGAACTCGCCAAGGCGATCAAGCGCGCGCGCTTCCTGGGCCTGCTGCCCTATCTGGTGAGCTAAGGACGGGAAGGATCGGTTCGCTTTCGGGCGAGCCGGGCCTTCAACGATCATGAAAACCCAAGCGTTGCTCATCGCAGGCGGTATGGGAGCGGTCAGCGCGGTCCTTCACGGATCGTTGATGACCGGTTCGCCCGCATCGTTCCTGCTGGCCTATCTCGCACAGCTGCCGCTTTTCGCGGCCGGCTTGTGGATGGGCACGTCCGCCGCCGGTGTGGCGGTGGCGATGGGCACGCTGATCGCGTTCGTGACCGGCGGCTTCGTGTTCGCTTTGGCCTATTTCCTGGCCAATGCGGGCCCGGCCTATGTGCTGGTGCGCCAAGCCTTGCGCTGGCGCCCGGCACCGGACGGCGGAATCGAGTTCTATCCGATTGGCAACGTGTTGCTGACCCTGGTGGGCCTGCTCGGCGCGTTGTTCGCGGGCCTCGTCTTCGCCTTCGCCGGACCGGAAGGCGGGCTGGAAGCGGCGCTGAAGGACTTCATCATCGAAGCCTTCCGCAGCTTGCGCGCCCCCGGGATCGACACGTCGCGCCTCGAACCCTTCGCGGAAGCGGTCGCCCGCTTCTTCCCCGGGATCCTGGGCGTGTCGTGGCTGTTCATGAGCGTGGTCAACGCGGCCTTGGCGTTTGCGTTGGTCAAGCGCTTCGCCCAGCCGATCCGGCCCGCTCCGAAGATGGAGGATCTCGATCTTCCCGCTTCGCTGATGGGGCTGGTCGCGATCTTCGCGGCCGGCAGCCTGCTCGACGGGCTCGGCGGCTTCGTGTCGCGCAACATGATCGTCCTGTTCGTCGCCGTTTACGCGCTCGCGGGGCTTTCGGTCCTGCACGCGGTGACGGCGAAGCTGCAATGGCGCGGCGTGGCTCTGGGTGCGAGCTACGGTGCCATCATCGTTTTCGGTTGGCCTATCGCGGTCGTCGCCGTGCTGGGCTTGGCCGAACCCCTCACCCAACTCAAAGCGCGCGCCAAAGCGCGCGGCGCTTCGGAATAGAAAGACAAAGGAGACAACCCATGTCGCAGATGGACGTCATTCTGCTTCAACGCATCGAATCGCTCGGCCAGATGGGCGACGTGGTGAAGGTGAAGCCGGGCTATGCTCGCAACTACCTGCTGCCCGAGAAGAAAGCGCTGCGCGCCACCAAGGCGAACCGCGAATACTTCGACAAGCAGCGCGCCCAGCTCGAAGCCCAGAACCTGAAGGCCAAGGGCGAAGCCGAAGCGGTCGCGGCCAAGATGGGCGACACGTTCTCGGTCGTCATCATCCGCTCGGCCGGCGAGTCCGGTCAGCTCTACGGCTCGGTCGCCACGCGCGACGTCGCCGAAGCGGTGACCAAGGCCGGCGTCACGATCGGCCGCGCGCAGGTTCTGCTCGTCCAGCCGATCAAGGAGCTGGGCTTGTTCAAGACCCGCATCGCGCTGCATCCGGAAGTGTCGGTGACGATCACCGTCAACGTCGCGCAGTCGGAAGAAGAAGCGAAGCTCCAGGCCGAAGGCAAGGCCGTCCGCCGCAACGCGGACGCCGAGGAAGCCCCGGTCGCCGAAGCCGCCCCGGCGGAAGCCCCGGCCGAAGCGGCGCCTGCCGAGTCGGCCGCGGAAGAAGCCCCGGCCGCCGATGCGAAGCCCAAGAAGGCCAAGAAAGCAAAAAAGACCGAGGAAGCCTAAGCCCCTCGCTCTTCTCGCTTTCTTCACGAATGAACGGCGCGTCCTGCGGGGCGCGCCGTTTTCGTTTGGGGCGGACGGGCGGAGTTGTTCACACTATCCCGTGGATAACCTCGCGCTTGTCGCAAGCCCCACGCATTTCCTTTGTTCCGCCGCCTGTCGCATCCTAAGGTCCGCCTCCCCATGGAAACGCCAGCCCGCGATAACGTCGTCACCCATCCCGCCGCGAGCGAACGCAGCGAGGGCACGCCTGCACCTCGCATTCCGCCGCATAATTTCGAAATCGAGATGGGCCTGCTGGCGTCCCTCCTCGCCAATAATCGCGCCTTCGAGCGCGTGGGCGAGATTCTCGAACCCGAACATTTTGCCGATGGCCGCCACGGACGCATCTACGCGGCCATCCGCAAGCTGGTCGAACAAGGCCGCCAAGCGAACGCCGCGACGCTCAAAAGCTATTTCGATCGCGACGAGGAGCTGAAGGATATCGGCGGGGCCGAGTATCTCGCCCGCCTGCAAGCCAACGCGGTCACGATCATCAACGCGAAGGACTATGCCGAGCAGATTTTCGATCTCTATCGCCGGCGCGAATTGATCGGCATCGGCACGGACATCGTCAACGAAGCGCATGAATTCGACGTCGAGGAAGATTCCGCCGCGAAGCTCGAAAAAGCTGAGCGCGCGCTGTTCGACCTCGCCGAAAAGGGCTCGTCCGAAGGCGGGTTCAAGGAATTCTCCCGGGCGCTGGGTGTCGCCATCGACATGGCCGACAGCGCGTTCAAGCGCGACAGCGCCGTCACGGGCGTGACGACCGGCTTCGACGCGCTCAACGACAAGCTCGGCGGTTTCCACCCCTCCGACCTCATCATCGTCGCGGGCCGTCCCTCGATGGGCAAGACGGCGTTCGCGACCAAGATCGCCTTCAACGCGGCGCAAGCGCGCATGAAATGGCGCGAGGACAATCCGCGGCTGGGCAATGAGCCCGATCCCAAGGGCGCGGAAGGCGGTGTGACCGCGTTCTTCTCGCTCGAAATGTCGGCCGAGCAGCTCGCCAATCGTCTTCTGTCCGAACAGGTCGAAGTGCCGTCGGACAAGATCCGGCGCGGCGAAGTCATGGCCTCGGATTTCGAGAAATTCGCGCATGCGTCGGCCACACTCGCCCGCCTGCCGCTGTTCATCGACGACACGCCGGGCCTGTCGATCACGGCCGTGCGCACGCGTGCGCGGCGCCTGAAGCGCACGCACGGCCTGGGCATGATCGTGATCGACTATTTGCAGCTGCTCTCCGGCCCGCCCGACGCGCGCGCCGAAGGCCGCGTGCAGGAAATCTCCGCGATCACCCGCGGCCTCAAAGCGCTCGCCAAGGAATTGGAAGTGCCCGTCGTGGCGCTATCGCAGCTGTCGCGCGCCGTCGAACAACGCGAAGACAAGCGCCCGCAGCTTTCCGATCTTCGTGAATCGGGCACGATCGAACAGGACGCCGACGTCGTGATGTTCGTGTTCCGCGAGGAGTACTACCATTCGCGCGCCGAGCCGATGCGCCGCCCCGAAGAGGACGATTCGAAATTCAACGAACGTCATCAGAAGTGGATGGAGCGCGGCAACCTGATCCACGCGAAGGCGGAGATCATCATCGCCAAGCAGCGTCACGGGCCCATCGGCACGGTGCCGCTGAAATTCATCGGCGAATTCACCAAGTTCGACAATCTCGACCCGGCCGAGATGGCCGGCTACGGCGGCGATGGCGAAGGCTGATCCGGCTTCGCTGCTGACCGTCGATCTGGGCGCCATCGTCGCCAATTGGCGCGACCTTGCCGCGCGTGTGGCGCCCGCACGCTGCGCCGCCGTCGTAAAGGCCGATGGCTACGGCCTCGGCTCCGTCGCCGTCGCGCACGCCTTGGCCAAAGCCGGTTGCCGCGATTTCTTCGTCGCCCGCCTCAACGAAGGCTTGGCCGTACGCGATGCGGTGCCGGAAGATTGCCGCGTCACCGTGCTCGACGGTCTGATGAAAGGCGAAGCCGAGCTCTATCGCCGCCGCAACTTGACGCCATCGCTCAACGATCCGGGGCAGATCGCCGAGTGGTCGGCGCAGGCCAAAGCGGCGGGCGAGAAACTTGCCGCGACATTGCATTTCGACACCGGCATGTCGCGCCTGGGCCTCACGCCCCGGGAAGGCGACGCTCTGCTCGCCGACCGCACGAAGCTTGATGGGATCGCGCTTTCCTATGTGATGAGCCATCTGGTCGCGTCAGAAGAACGCGACAATCCGATCAACGCGACACAGCTTGCGGCTTTCAAGAAATGGCGCGCGGCGTTTCCGGATGTGGCGGCGAGTTTCGCCAACTCCTCCGGCATCTTCCTGGGCCCGGAATATCATTTCGACGTGGCCCGGCCCGGCTGCGCGCTTTACGGCATCAACCCCACGCCGGATCGTCCAAATCCCATGCGCGGAACGGCCAAATTGGAGGCGCGTATCCTCCAGGTCCGCGAAATTGATTCGCCCCAAACCGTCGGCTACGGTGCGATGTGGAAAGCGACTCGGCCCACGCGTGTGGCGACGATCGCTTGCGGTTATGCCGATGGCTGGCTGCGCACGTTCCAGGGTAAGGGGCAGGCGTGGATCGATGGTCGGTCCCTTCCCTTCATCGGGCGCGTGTCTATGGACCTGATCACAATCGACGTGAGCGACATGGCTTCCGCGACGCAAGGACGAATGGTCGAATTGCTGGGGCCGAATCTGCCGGTCGATGCGGTGGCGGAAGCGGCCGGCACGATCGGTTACGAAATCCTCACGCGCTTGGGTGCGCGTTTCGCGCGGACCTATATCGAACCATGAACCCGCTCGCCACGATCGGCCGTTTCGCGATCGCCTTCCTGCAGCGCATCGGCGCCGTGGCGTTCTTCGCCTCGCGCGCCGTGTCGCATTGCGTGCGCCCGCCCTTCTATCTGCGCCATGTCGGCTTGCAGATGATGGAGATCGGCTATTACTCCCTGCCCGTCGTCGGCATGACCGCGCTGTTCACCGGCATGGTGCTGGCCCTGCAAAGCTATACCGGCTTCGCGCGCTTCTCCGCCGAGGGCGCGGTCGCCACAGTCGTGGTTGTGTCGATCACCCGCGAACTTGGCCCCGTCATCGCGGGCCTGATGGTCGCGGGGCGCATCGGCGCCTCGATGGCGGCCGAAATCGGCACGATGCGCGTGACCGAACAGATCGACGCGCTTCACACGCTATCGACCAACCCGATGAAGTATCTCGTCGCCCCGCGCATCATCGCCGGTGCGGCCATGCTGCCGCTGCTGGTGCTGGTCGCGGATATCATCGGCGTGTTCGGCGGCTATATCGTCGGCGTCTATAAGCTCGACTTCAACGCCGGCACCTATTTGAAGCAGACCTTCGACTATCTCGAAGTGATGGACGTCGTTTCGGGCCTTGTGAAAGCCTCGGTCTTCGGCTTCATCATTTCGCTGATGGGCTGCTATCACGGCTACAATTCCGAGGGCGGGGCGCAAGGTGTCGGCCGCGCCACGACCAACGCGGTCGTCTCCGCCTCCATCCTGATCCTCGTATTCAATTACGGGATCACTGAAATCTTCTTCTCGGGGCGCTGATCATGGCGACGCCGAAAATCTCCATCCGCGGTCTCAAGAAGCGCTTCGGCCCCAAGGTCGTGCTCGACGGCATCGATCTCGATGTCGGCGTCGCGGAATCCGTCGTCGTCATCGGCGGTTCGGGCACGGGCAAATCCGTGCTGCTGAAATGCATCCTCGGCTTGCTGGAGCCCGAAGCCGGTTCGATCAAGATCGACGGCCAGGAAGTCGTCGGGATGCGCGGGCGCGAGCGCGAGGCGATCAACACGAAATTCGGCATGTTGTTCCAGTCGGCCGCGTTGTTCGACTCAATGCGCGTCTGGGAGAACGTCGCTTTCGGTTTGATCGCGGCGCAGAAACTGCCCAAGGCCGAAGCGAAGAAAATCGCGATCGAAAAACTCGGCCAGGTCGGCTTGCCGCCACAAACCGGTGAGCTTTATCCGGCCGAACTGTCCGGCGGCATGAAGAAGCGCGTGGGTCTTGCCCGCGCCATCGCGACGCAGCCGGAGATCATTTTCTTCGACGAGCCGACGACCGGCCTCGACCCCATCATGTCGGACGTCATCAACGATCTGATCGTCGACTGCGTGCATGTGCTGGGCGCTTCCGCGCTGTCGATCACGCACGACATGGCGAGCTGCCGCAAAATCGCCAACCGCGTGGCGATGCTTTATCAGGGCAAGATCATTTGGGACGGCCCGGTCGCTGAGATCGATCATTCGAACAATCCGTTCGTCGATCAATTCATCCATGGCCGGGCCGAGGGCCCGATCCGGATGCAGATCCCCGTGTGATGGCAAAAGCGAGCAGCCAATTCGTTTGCCAGGAATGCGGTGCCGTTACGCCGCGCTGGGCGGGCAAATGCGAAGCCTGCGGGGCGTGGAACAGCATCATCGAGGAAGCGGTTCCCGAAGCCGCCCCCAAAGGTGTGTCGCCCAAGGGCGGGCGCAAGATTGCCTTTGTCGGCCTCGACGGCGAAAGCGACAAGGCGCCGCGCCGCACGACCGGGATCGCCGAGCTCGATCGCGTGCTCGGCGGCGGCTTGGTCAAAGGCTCGGCTGTGCTGGTCGGCGGCGATCCGGGGATCGGCAAGTCGACGCTGCTGCTGCAAGCGGCGGCGGCCCTCTCCAAAACCGCGCGCGTCGCCTATGTTTCGGGCGAAGAAGCGGTCGACCAGATCCGCATGCGTGCGGCGCGCCTGGGCTTGTCGAAATCGAACGTCGCGCTCGCCTCGGCGACCAATGTGCGTGACATCCTGGCGACGTTGGACGCCAACGACGCGCCCGACCTCGCGGTCATCGATTCAATCCAGACGATGTATGTCGATCAGCTCGACTCAGCGCCGGGCACGGTCGCACAGGTACGCTCGTCGGCAAGCGAGCTCATCCGCCTCGCCAAACGCCGGGGCACGGCCGTCATCCTGGTCGGCCACGTCACCAAGGAAGGCGCCATCGCCGGCCCGCGCGTGCTCGAACACATGGTCGACACGGTGCTCTATTTCGAAGGCGAGCGCGGGCACCAGTTCCGAATTCTGCGCGCGGTCAAAAATCGCTTCGGCCCGACCGACGAGATCGGCGTGTTCGAGATGACCGAGCGCGGGTTGTCGGAAGTCGCCAACCCGTCGGCCTTGTTCCTGGCCGAACGGCGCGGCGAGGTCTCGGGCGCCGCCGTCTTCGCCGGGATGGAGGGCACGCGGCCCGTGCTGGTCGAAATCCAGGCCCTTGTCTCGCCCACGTCCTATGGCACGCCGCGCCGGGCCGTCGTCGGCTGGGATTCCGGACGCCTCGCCATGGTTCTCGCCGTGCTGGAAACGCGCTGCGGCCTCGCCTTCGGGGCGGCGGACGTTTACCTAAACGTCGCCGGCGGTTTACGCATCGCGGAACCCGCCGCCGATCTCGCGGTTGCCTCGGCGCTCGTCTCGGCCTTGACAGATACACCCGTCCCCAACGAGACGGTCGTGTTCGGTGAAATCGGCTTGTCGGGCGAAGTCCGCGCCGTGGGCCAGACCGAAGCGCGGTTGAAGGAAGCCGCCAAGCTCGGCTTCACCAAGGCGTTCGCACCCGCGCGCGGCAAACGGGCCGTAAATGTTGCGGGTATGGCGCCGGTCGAAATGCGGCTGCTGACCGACCTCGTCGAGGCGTTGGGCACCCCGCCGCCGGGCCCGAAACGCCAAACCGCGCCGGTGCGCGCGGTTTAGCGCGGTGGTAACTTAGGGCCCGATCATGCCCGATTCGTTGCCCGTTTCCCCATTCGACCTGGCCGTCATCGGCGTCGTCCTGATTTCGGCGCTGATCGCGATGTGGCGCGGCTTCGTCAAGGAAGTCTTGAGCCTCGCCGCTTGGGCCGGGGCGGTGCTGGTCACCCTTTGGGGCCTCAATTACGCGCGGCCCTATGCGCGTGCCTTCATCGATAGCCAGTTGCTGGCCGACGTCGCCGCCGGCATCGCCTTGTTCGTGGTCAGCTTGCTGGTCTTCGCGATGATCGCGCATGGCATTGCGGCGCTGGTGCATCGATCCAGCGCCCTATCGGCGGTCGATCGCTCGCTCGGTTTCGTGTTCGGGATCGGCCGTGGCGCCATCCTGCTGGGCTTGGGCTGGCTCGCCCTTTCCTGGGCCCTGCCGGTCGAGCGCCAGCCCGGCTGGATCCACGATTCGCGCACCCGCCCGGCGGTCGAATGGGTGGCCGAAATGCTGGTCGGCTTGGCGCCGCCCGAATTCCGCGGCCAGGTCCGCCAGGCGGGCCAGGATGCGGATCGCGCAACCCAGGCCATCAAAGCGCTCCAGCAGGTCGGAAATCCCGCCGGAACAAGCACTTCGCCCCAGCCGAATAATCTCCCGGCCGGGAACGAAACCGGATATAAATCCGACGACGCGATCGGGCAGTTGTTGCGCCGCACCGAACCGCCTAAATCTCCGCGCTGAAACGTCATCGATCGAACCCGAAGGGGACTTCTCGTATGGACGGTGATTTGCCGACGACCAATCCATTCGACGACGACAAGCTCCACGAGGAGTGCGGGGTCTTCGGCATCCACGGCCATAAGGACGCCGGCGCTTTGACCGCCTTGGGGCTTCACGCGCTCCAGCATCGCGGCCAGGAATCGGCGGGCATCGTGGCGCTCGAGGGTGCGCAGTTCCATACGCATCGCGCGGTCGGCTTGGTCGGCGACAATTTCAGCGCGCGCTCGGTGATCGACTCCCTGAAGGGCGATCTCGCCATCGGCCATACGCGCTATTCGACGACCGGCGGCATGGCCTTGCGCAACATCCAGCCGCTGTTCGCCGAGTTCGAGTTCGGCGGCTTCGCGCTGGCGCATAACGGCAACCTCACCAACGCCGCGTTCCTGCGCAAGAAGCTGATCGGCCAAGGCTCGATCTTCCAGTCGTCGACCGACACCGAAGTCATCATCCATCTGATGGCCAAGGCCCATGGCGACGTCGTCACGCGCCTCATCACGGCGTTGAGCCAGGTCGAAGGCGCTTACTCGCTGACCTGCATCGCCGAGGACAAGATCATCGCCGTGCGCGATCCGCGCGGCGTGCGTCCGCTCGTTTTCGGCAAGCTGGACGATTCCTATATCGTCGCGTCGGAAACCTGCGCCTTCGACATCATCGGCGCCGATTACGTGCGCGACGTCGAACCCGGCGAAATGCTGGTGATGGACCGCAAGGGCTTCCGCTCGATGCGGCCCTTCCCGCAGCACACCAAGCGGCCTTGCGTGTTCGAGTATATCTATTTCGCGCGGCCGGATTCGGTCGTCGAAGGCCAAAGCGTCTACGAGGCGCGCAAGCGCATCGGCGCCGAACTCTCGCGCGAAAGCGGCGTGGCCGCCGATCTGATCGTGCCGGTTCCCGATTCCGGCGTGCCGGCAGCGATCGGCTACGCGCAGGAATCCGGCATTCCGTTCGACCTCGGCATCATCCGCAACCACTATGTCGGCCGCACCTTCATCGAGCCGACGGATCAGATCCGCCATTTGGGCGTGAAGCTGAAGCACAACGCCAATCGCGCGCAGATCGAAGGCAAGCGCGTGATCCTGGTCGACGATTCCATCGTGCGCGGCACGACGTCGCGCAAGATCGTCGAGATGGTGCGCGCGGCCGGCGCCAAGGAAGTGCATATGCGCATTTCCTCGCCGCCGACGACGCATTCCTGCTTCTACGGCATCGACACGCCCGAGCGGCACCAACTGCTCGCCGCGCGCCACGACGTGCCGGAAATGGCGCGCTTGATCGGTGTGGACTCCCTCGCCTTCATCTCGATCGACGGTCTCTACCGCGCGATGAACGAAAAGGGCCGCAACCCCGCCGCACCCAAATTCTGCGACGCGTGTTTCACCGGCGAGTATCCGATCGAACTCACCGATTTCCAGGACCGCGGCGAAACGCCCGCGCGCGCGACGCTGCTTCAAATCGCATGAACTTCGTCACGACGCAGATAAGGCGTCTTTTCGACGCCGTCTTCGCCGTGGCTTTTGTGCTCGCCTTTCTGCAATTGCCCGTGTTCTTCGAGCTCTATCACCATCGGCTCGACGAAAAGCGGGTCACGATCGAGAATCTGCTGACCACGATGCGCGCTTCGCCCACACCCGACGCCACCACGATCGCCCGCACCGAAGCCGAATTGCCCGCCTTGCGTGCGCGCCTCGATCTTCTCGCCCAAGGCGGTTTCGGCCGCCTGCGCGCCGCCTTCGATCTCGACATGGACGTCGCCAAGCGCGCGCTAGGCATGATGCAGCCCGGCCTCCGCTTCGATCTCGATTCCCTCGGCTTCGGCGCGATCGGCTTGCTGCTCGGTTTGATGTCCTCCGCGATCCTCGCGGCAATCGCGCGGCTTTTCCTGCCGCGCCAACACGCGGGGTATGCGCGATGAGCGGCGTTTTGGATGGTCGTATCGCGGTCGTGACGGGCGCTTCGCGCGGCATCGGCCGGGCGGTCGCGTTGCGTTACGCGGCCGAAGGGGCGCATGTGATCGCGCTGGCTCGCACCGTCGGCGCGCTCGAGGAACTCGACGACGAAATCGGCAAGCGAGGCGGCTCGGCGACACTCGTCCCCGTCGATCTCAACGATCTCGATAAGCTCGAAGCGCTCGGGCCGTCGCTCTATCAGCGCTTCGGCAAGGTCGACATCTTCGTCGCCAATGCGGGCGGGCTCGGCACGGTCGGCCCCATTTCCCACCACGAGCCGAAATTGTGGGAAGAGACGTTCCGCATCAACGTCCACGCCAATTTCCGGCTGATCCGCAGTCTGGAACCGGCATTGCGTTTGTCCGATGCGGGCCGCGCGATCATCGTCACCTCCGGTGCGGCGCGCAGCAACACCGCCTATTGGGGCGCCTATGCCGCGTCGAAGGCGGCGCTGGAAGCGATGGCGCTGACCTGGGCAGACGAACTCGCCAACACCAAGGTGCGCGTCAATCTTCTGTCGCCCGGCCCCATCGCCACGCGCATGCGCGCTTCCGCCTTTCCCGGCGAAGATCCCGCGACGCTGCGCAAACCGGAGGACATCGCCGGCGCGTTCGTCGATCTCGCACTGCCCGGCTGCACGCGGCACGGCGAGACGATTTCGCTGACGAGCTGACTATCGCGTCGCCAGGCGCAGGCCGAACGCGACCGCGACCATCCCGGCCCAGAGCTCGATGCCCGGCCATTCGCCGAGCCACACGGCGCCGATTATTCCGGCGGCCGGAGGCCCGAGCGACAGGAAGACCGACGTGCGCGCGGCACCGATCACCTTCAACGCGACGAGCCACAGCCAATAAAACACGCCGCTGGAAACGCCGAGCCCGACGACGGCAGCCCAGCCGCCCGCGTCCAACGACGTCGCGGCGTCTTGCACGAAACTCAACGGCGCCAAGGCGACGAGCGAGGCGAGCATCGCGATCGTGCCGACGGCAAGCGGCGGATAACGGCCGATATAGGGCCGATATGCGACCGAGCACGCCGCCCCGATGATGGCGGAGAGCAACACCGCGCCCGCACCAAGCAGCGCGCCGGCGCCGAACCCATCGCCGGAAAGATGGCCGCTGAGGGCGATCACGACGCCCGCGAAGGCGCAGAGTGCCCCCAACACGCGATCGCGCGACAAGGCTTCGTAGCCCGCCCAGGCGGCGAAAATCTGCGCGAGCAACGGAAACGTCGCGAACAACACCGCTCCGTCGGCGGCGGGCACATGCGCCATGCCCCAATTCAGCAGCCAGATCAGCACACCGAACTGCAGGATGCCCAGCACCACGACGGCCGCGAAATCCCGCGGCGCCATGCGCCAGGAAACGCGCGCGGCCAGTGCGATCGGCACCATTACCGCCGCACCGACGGTGTAGCGCAGCAAGGCGAGCGTGACGGGATCGACGGCCCCCGCGACCGCGCGCGTCGCGACGATCGCGGCACCGACCTGCACGCCGGTCGCGATGGCGATCCCGAGCGCGACGCGTTCCGTCGTCATTTGCTCGCGAGATCGAGCGACCAATACTGGCCGACCAGCGCCTTGCCGAAGCTGCGATGCTTCTCGGACTTCTCAAGCACGAATCCGCGCGCGAGATAGATCTTCCGCGCGGCGGTCAGGATATCGTTCGTCCACAGCACCAAACGGCGATATTTCTTCGCCTTGGCGAATGCGATCACTTCGTCGACCAGCCGCGCGCCCGTGCCCGTGCCGCGCGCGTCGCGATCGACGTAAAGCATCCGCAGCTTGGCGACCGACTTTCTTTCGCGCACGCAGAACACCGACCCAACGACACGGCCGTCGCGCTCGGCGATCCATGCCTTTTCCCATTTCGGGTCGAAGTCACGGATGAATTTGCCGCAGATTTCGGCGACGAAACCTTCGAACTCCCAGTTCCAGCCGTACTCCTCGGCGTAGATGCGCGCTTGGCCGCCGATCACCGCGCCCATGTCGCCGGGAACCGGGTCGCGCAGCGTGACCGGCCCGGCTTCGCCGCCAAGTACCCGCTCGATCGTGCCCATGGCGCCGGTCAACGCGTCCTGCGACGCCGGCGACAAGGGTTTCAACAACGCCGAAAGCCGCTTCTCCGTTCCGGCGCGCAAACGACGGAACGCGATCTTGCCCTTGGGCGACAGAGTCAGGAATTGGCGGCGCCGGTCGGCCGAAGCGACCTTGCGCGTGACCAGGCCCTTGCGCGCGAAGCCCGCCAGGATGCGCGACAGATGCGCCGGATCGAGCCCGAGTTCGGCCGAAATCTCCGACGCCACGGCCTTGTCGCGCCGGTCGAGCTCGTAAAGCACGCGCGCTTCGGCGAGGCCGAAGGGCGACCCGTCGAAGCTTCGGTCGAACACGCCGATCTTGCGGGTGTAAAAGCGGTTGAATCGTCTTATGGCGTCGATACGGTTCATCATCGGTTGATAGCATCAACCGATTGCTTGATGCCGTCAATCGTCGGCTTAACGGTCTTCGACGTAGGGGTTTTTGCTGGCGCGCAACTGCAGCCGGATCACGGTGCCCGGCAGCTCGAACGTGTCGCGCAGGGAATTGATCAGATAACGCTGATAATCCCCCGGCAAATCCGTGAGTTTGTTGCCGAAAAGCGCGATCGTCGGCGGCCGGACCGAGACTTGGCGGCAGAACCGCAAGCGCGGGCGCAAGCCGCGCACCAAGGGCGGCGGATGGGCTTGCGTGACGCCCGCCAGCCAGCGATTGAGCTGGGTGGTCGGCAGATCGGTGTTCCAGCGCTCATGCGCCGTCACGACCGCCTCCATCAGCGCGTCGAGCTTACGCCCGTGCAGCGCCGAGACGGCCACGAAAATGACGCCTTCGACCTGCGGCATCGAGATTTCGAGGCGGTCGCGCAGCTTGCGCAGCGCCGCCTGCGCGTCCTCGACCAAATCCCATTTGTTGAGGCACACGACGATGGCGCGGCCCTCCTCGGTCGCCAGACGCGCGATCTGGAGGTCCTGGTTTTCGAGCATCGTCGTCGCGTCGAGCACCAGCACGCAGACATGCGCCTCGCGCACCGTGCGGATCGTCTCGCCGACCGACATCTGCTCGATCTTCTCGTCGATGCGCGCCTTCTTGCGCAAACCGGCCGTGTCGATCAGCCGGTATTCGCGCTCCTTCCAAAAGAAGGGCGTCGAGATCGCGTCGCGCGTCGTGCCCGGCTCCGGGCTCGTCAGCATGCGGTCTTCGCCCAGCAGCGCGTTGGCCAGCGTCGACTTGCCCACGTTCGGGCGGCCGATCAACGCGATGCGGATGGCGATATCGGCCAGATGCGGCGTCGTGCCCTCGGCCGGCGCCGAGCGCTTCTCGGCGTGGCGGTCGTCGAATTCGCCGTTGTCGACGACGATCGAGCCTTCGGGCGCCATCTTGCGCAGCACCGAATGCAGATCGCTGAGCCCGTCGCCATGCTCGGCGGAAATCGCCAGCGCATCGCCCAGGCCCAGCCCCGCGGCCTCGGCCACGGCATAGTCGGTCTTGTTGCTCTCCGCCTTGTTGGCGAGGACGAGCGTGGGCTTGCCCGCTTTGCGCAGGTATCGCGCGAAATGCTCGTCCTGCGGCGTGACGCCGTCGCGCGCGTCGATCACGAACAGCGCCAGATCGCAATCGGCGACGGCGCGCATCGATTGTTCGCGCATGCGGCCCATCAGCGAGTCCGACGGCGCTTCTTCGAGGCCGGCCGTATCGATCAGCGTGAAGCGAAGATCGTAGAGTTTCCCTGCGCCTTCGCGCCGGTCGCGGGTCAGGCCCGGCGTGTCGTCGACCAAAGCGCGGCGGCGCCCGGTCAGGCGATTGAACAGGGTCGATTTGCCGACATTGGGCCGGCCGACGATGGCGATGCGCCAGGACATGGGATCGTTTCTATCGGACGACGGCGATATCGCCGTCATCGGTCAGGAAGATGACGGAACGCTGTGCGGCGATCGGCGCCACGGACACGGAACCGGGCAAGGAAATTCGCTCCTGCGATCCGCCGTCCTTGGGATCGACGGCCAGCGCGTAGCCTTCGGAATTCGCGACAATGACCTTGCCGCCCGCGACGACGGGCGACGTCCAGATGATGCGATCGCGTTTGCGTTCCTCGTTCCGGAAGCGCGGCAATTGCACGACCCAGCGCACGCGGCCGTCGCGCCGCACGAGGCACGCGAGTTCGCCGTTCACGCCCATCACATAGACGAAATCGCCCGAGACCCAAGGCTGGCCCAGCGAGCCGACTTCCTGTTCCCAGATGCGCGCGCCCGAGCGCAGATCGATCGCGACGGTGCGCCCGGCCTGCGACGACGCGATGACGAGACCGCGATCGATGGCCGGAAGCCCGCGGATATCGGCCATCGCCGAAATCTCGCCCGACCGAATCACGCCCGACAGCGAGTCCGACCACAACACGCGCCCGCCTTCGGCGCGCAGCGCGAAAATCTCGCCCGAGGAGTAGCCGACGATCAGCGTGCCGCCGTCGATCACCGGGCTGCCCGCCCCGGTGAAGCCGGCACTTTCGGAAATGCCCGAATGGCTCCACAACCGGCGGCCGGAATTGGCGTCGATCGCATGCGTCGTGTTGTCGATCGAGATCGCGTAGACGCGCCCTTGCGACACGGCCGGGCCCGAACGCGCCGGTGCGGTCATCTGATAGCGCCAGACTTCCTTGCCCGTCGCCGCTTCCAGCGCCACGACCTGGCCGTAGCCGGTCGCGAAATAAACGCGATCGCCGTCGACGGCCACACCGCCGCCATGCCCGCCGCCCGAACGATCCTGCGGCGGCTCCGGATCGAAACTCCAAATGCGCGCACCCGATTGGACGTCGAGCGCGGTGAGATTGGAATCCGCGCCGACCGCGTAGATGCGCCCCTTGGCGACGATCGGCACGCCCGAGACGCGGCCCGAGCGGCTATTGCCCGCCCCGACCGACGCGCGCCACGTGTATTTGAGGCCGTCGACCTTTACGGCACCGATGCTGGTCCCCGGCGTGCCTTGCGGCAACGGCCATTCGGCGACGTCTTTCGCCTCGGGCAGCGTCACGGCGAGATCCTGCGCGCGCGCATCGGGCTCGAGCTTGCGCTCCGCCCCCATCACGGCGACGCGCGTGCCCGGCAGCGGCGTTTTGCTTTCGCCGCCGAACCAGCTGCAGCCGCCCAACGCGGCCGCCGTCACGAGAAACGGAAGAAGCAGGCGCGCGCGCATGCGCTTCAAGAACCCAATGCCGCGAGCATTTCGGCCGCACGCTGGCGCATGCCGCCCGGCGCGTTCAGATCGTCGGCGATGGCGCGATAAAGCTCGCGCGCCTTGGCCGCGTCGCCGGCGCGCAGCGCCGCCAAAGCGGCGGCCTCGCGGCCCGAATTGAAGAACGGATTGCCCGGCGTTTGCAGCGCCGCGGCGGCTTGTTCGGCCGACGCGCGATCGGCCGCATCGACCGACAGCAACGCGACAAGTGCGGAAGCCATGCGACGGATTTCGGCATCGAGACCCGCATCGGCCGCGATGGCGCGATAAAGCGTCAACGCTTGGGCGGGATCCTTCTCGGCGGTCAGCCCCGCCTCGCGCATGCGCGCGATGCCCTTGTAGCCGCCGCTGCCGGTCTGGCCGAGTTCGCGGAATTCGGCGAGCGCCTTGTCGCGATCGCCGACGAGCAGCGCGTCGGCGGCGGCGAAGCGCACGCCGTCGGCCTCCAGCGTCTTGCGCTGGTGGTCGCGCCAGAACGAATAAGCGCCCGCGGCGACGACGATCGCCACGGCGGCGGCCAGCACATAGGCGCCGTATTTCTTCCAGAGCTTCTCCGCGCGGTCGCGCCGGAGTTCCTCGTCGACTTCGTCGAAAACGTCCGCCACTTCGCTCGTCCGCCGAATCTAAGAAAAAGAGGGTTGCGTGGGACCGGGAAGTTACCCCTTCGCGCGGCCCCGCGCCACCCTCAATAATCCGGAAAAAACGGCGGAATTACGGCCGCTTACCCGGTGTTTTACACCACGACGCGGATGTAGCGGGCCTCGCGGCCGCGCGGCGTGCTGACATAGGTCGTGCGGACCTGGACGTCGGTATCGATCGACGGCACGCCCGAACGGCGCAGACACGCGGCATTGACGAACACGTCCTTGCCGCCGTCATTGGCGCCCACGAAACCGTAGCCCTTTTCGGGGCTGTACCATTTGACGACGCCTTCGACGTCCTGCGCGCCGGTCATGTCGACATCGTCGCGCTCGCGCCCGCCGCCGCCGCCCATGCGATCGCGGAAACCGCCGCGCGGACGCGGCGCACCGCCGCCGGGGCCAGCCCCGCCGCCGCCGCCACCCCCGCCGGCGCCGCCGGCGGCACCGGCACGGCCGTCGAGTTCATGGACGCGGACGACCTGCGGACCCTTCTT
Organism: Alphaproteobacteria bacterium; assembly: GCA_017308135.1. NCBI lineage: Bacteria > Pseudomonadati > Pseudomonadota > Alphaproteobacteria > Alphaproteobacteria bacterium. The sequence continues at coordinate 181,429 of JAFKFM010000008.1, read as the reverse complement.
GCCGGGACCGACATCGCACTTGATCTTGGCGCCTTCGCCCGGCGGGGGCAGCCCCGCCTGTTCGAGGGCGGCGGCGTGCAGGAATACGTCCGGCGAACCGTCCGTCGGCGCGATGAAACCGAAGCCTTTGGTCGTGTTGAACCATTTAACGACCGCTTCGACGGTCTTGGTCGGGCCGGGATTGAAAGGCGGCATAGGGTGTAAGTTGCTCCAGGGGTAAGTTCGATAGGCGGCAAGCTACTGAAACCGGCGTCCGAACGCCAGATATCCGTAAGACGGGCCTAAAAGCCCGTGTTACCGGCGTATATGGCGCGACCCGCCGCCTCTGCCAAGCCCCCGGCCCCCTCAGCCCTCGACGATCGGCTTGAAACCGCCCCAGATCATCCGTTTGCCGTCGAAGGGCATGTCCTTGAACTGCGACATGCGCGGATCGGCCATCATCTTCTTATGGCCGGAATCGCGGGTCTTCTTATCCGGCCATTCCATCCACGCGAAGACGATGCTTTCGTTGCGCTTGGCCTTCACCGAACGGAAGAAATCGGTCCATTTGCCCTTGGGCACGTCGTCCTGCCAGCACTCGACCAGCCGCAGCAAGCCGTATTCCTTGAACATCGGCAACGCCCCCGCCGCCATCTTGCGATAGGCCGCTTTGTTGCGCGTGGGCACCGCCAATACGAAGCCTTCGACATAGCCGAGTTTCGTCGTCGCCGTTTTCTTCTTGGCCGCCATGGTTTCCTCCGTCGATCGTTTGCCGGTGCAATTTGACATGGCAAACGGAGTCACCGCAACTCGAGCCCTAGCGCGCCATGGCGGGCTTCAACACGGCTTGGCACCATTCGCGAAACCGCGTGGCCGTCGTGTTGTTCGCGGCGCGCAGCACGACGCGATCCATGCCCGCGATTTTCGCGTCCATCATTTCCGCCATCGCCTGCGCCATACCCGGCGATGCACCGCGCGCCAACATGCCCGCACGCAAATCGGTGACCGGCATTTCGCGATAGGCGACCGGCCGCGCCAAAACATCCGTCATGGTCGCGGCCATCTCTTCGCCGGAAATATCCTCGGCCCCCAGCAACGGCACATCCGCGACGCCGCGCCAATCCGGATCGGCGAGAAGATCCGCTGCCGCCCTCGCGACATCCGCGCAAGCGCAAAGCGGTTCACGCTGGCCTTGCGGCGCCACGCCGAAAAAGACGCCGCGCGTCGCGATGCCGTCGACTTGGCGCAGCACGTTCTCCATCAGCGACGGACACGCCAAGGCGCGCAGCGACACGCCGGTTTGCGCGATCAGATCGTCCATGCGCTGGCTCGCCGCCGCGTGCCCGGCCGCGTGCGGCCAGCCGCGCCCGAGTGCCGAGACGGTCACGACCTGCGCGACACCTTGTGCGCGCATCGCCGCCGCCGCGGGACGCGTCGCGTCGACGAAGGCCGCCTCGGCGCTGGCGGCGCGCGGATCGCCGAGCATCAGCCAGAACACGGCGCGTGCCCCTTCGAACGCTTTCGCGACGATCGCCGGATCGGTGTAATCGCCCGCGACGATCTCGACCTTCGCGCGCAACGCGGCCGGAATCTTGTCCGGTGCGCGCGCGATAACGCGCACGGGTTCGGGGCCTTGCGCCAAACGCGCCAGAACCCTGGCGCCGATATTGCCCGTAGGCCCGGTGACGACGATCATGTAATCTCCCGCAATTCGATGAAACCCGCGACGCTCGTAAGCGGACCCGCGCGCGAACGCTATGCCGCGCCGTCCGCGTTTTCGTCGCGATCGTTCCGGACGCCCGAAGATGGATCCGCTATCCGACGTTCTTTCGCTGCTGAAGCCGCGCAACTACACCGCCGCCGCGCTTGAGGCCGGCGGCGATTGGGCGATCGCGTTTCCGCGCTATGCGGGCATCAAATGCAACGCCATCGTCGCGGGCGCTTGCTGGCTCGACGCCGAAGGCTTGGCCGCGCCGCTGCGCTTGGAGGCGGGCGATTGCTTCTTGCTGCCGCGCGGCGTGCCGTTCCGGCTGGCGAGCGATCTAGCCCTGAAGCCGCTCGACGCCGGTGCGTTGTTCCCGCCCGCGAGTCCCGGCGGGATCGTCACCTGCAATGGCGGCGGCGATTTCGCGATGCTCGGCAGCCGCTTTTTGATTTCCGGCCGCCACGCCGATCTTCTGCTCGGCATGTTGCCGCCCGTATTGCTGATCCGCAAAGCCGAGGATCGCGATACGCTGCGCTGGGCGATCGAGACGATCCGCGCGGAGTTGCGCGAAGCGCGGCCCGGCGGTGCGGTCGTCGCCACGCATCTGGCGCATATGATGCTGGTCCTCGTCTTGCGCATTTATCTGGCCGACGGCGCGGCGCAAGCGCAGGCGGGCTGGCTGTCCGCCCTCGCCGACAAACATATCGGCACGGCGATCGGGTTGATGCACGCAGATCCGGCCAAACGCTGGACGCTGGCCGAACTCGCCGCGCATGTCGGTTTGTCGCGTACGATCTTCGCCACGCGCTTCAAGGAACGCGTGGGCATGGGCGCCATGGAATATCTGCTGCGCTGGCGGATGCTGCTGGCCGGCGACAAACTCGCGCAATCCGGCGCGACGATATCGAACGTCGCCGCGTCGCTCGGCTACGATTCCGATAGCGCGTTCGGGGCGGCTTTCAAACGCGTCATGGGCGTCTCGCCCCGGCAATATTCGCGCGCGGAATAAGGCGCCCCGCCTTTCGCGTTCCCGCGCGTCGCCGCAAAACTTAGGTATTGTCCTAAGTATTGATTCGCGCTAAACCGGCGCCATGCTTCACAGCGCAGCCGCCTCGCGAAAACCGCCCAGCCCCGCGCAGATCGACGCGATCTTCCGCGCGTTGGCCGATCCCACGCGCCGCAAAATCGTCGAACGATTGGGCGAAGGGGCCGCGTCGGTCAGCACGCTCGCCGCCGATCACCGCATGGCGCTGCCCAGCTTCGTCGAGCACATCAAAGTGCTCGAAGGGGCCGGCCTCGTGCGCTCGAAAAAATCGGGCCGCGTGCGGACTTGCGAATTGGCGCCGGAAAAACTCGGCGTCGCGCAATCCTGGCTCGATCGCCAGCGCGCCATCTGGGAAGCGCGCCTCGACCGTCTCGACAATTATCTCCTCGCCCTCAAAAAGGAACGCGGCCTATGAGCAGCATCTTCTTCGCCAAGCCCAATCCCAAATTCGACCTCGTGCTGGAACGCGACATCGACGTCCCCGTCGAACTCGTTTGGGAAGCCTGGACCACGCCCGAGCATTTCAAGCATTGGTTCTGCCCCCAGCCCTGGACCGTCACGCATTGCGAGATGGATCTGCGGCCGGGCGGCGTGTTCAACACCACGATGCGCTCGCCCGAAGGCCAGGAATTCCCCAACGAGGGCAGCGTGCTCGCGGTCGAACATCTGCGCCATCTCGTGTTCACCGACGCGCTGCTTGCCGGGTTCCGGCCCGCGCCGAAACCCTTCTTCGTCGGCGCCTTGTCGCTGGAAAAGATCGCCAAAGGCACGCGCTACGTCGCCACGGCAATCCATGGCGACGAGGAGACGCGCAAGAAGCACGAGGAAATGGGCTTCCATCACGGCTGGGCGACCGTGCTCGACCAGCTCGTCGCGCATATCAAAACCAAGATGGGATGAACCGCATTCCGGACGATCGCGCTTGAAATACCGCATTTCTTTCGCGATAGTCCGGGCATGCAACGCGATCCCCTTTCCGCCATCCTGTCTTTGATCGAAGCGCGCGGCGTCTATACCGGCGGCATCACCGCCGGCGGCAAATGGGCGTTTCGCGTTCCGCCGCCCGAGCAGGTCAAGCTGATGGTGATCGCGCGCGGCCAATGCTTCATCTCGGTCGATGGCGAGAAACGGCCGCGCCATCTGGTCGAAGGCGACGTGTTCCTTAACATCGCGCGCCGGTCCTATTCGATCGCGACCGACCTCGCGTTGCGGCCGCGCGACTTCGAACAGCTCTACGCAAGCGCGCCCAAATGCGGAATTCTCGCCGTCGGCGGCGGCGACGACGTGATGCTGATCGGCAGCCATATCGAGTTGAACGAGATCGGCATGCGGCTGCTGAAAGGCGGCTTGCCGCCGATCGTCCATCTGCGCGCGACCGATGCCGGTGCGGACAAAATCCAATGGCTGATCCGCGAGATGATGCGCGAGACGAGCGACGCGATGCCCGGCGCCGAAACGGCGTGCTCGGGCATGGTCGAACTCGTTTTCCTGCATTTGCTGCGCGCGCATATCGCGAAAGCCGGTGCCGTCAAAATCGGCTGGCTGCGCGCGGCGTGCGATCCGAAGCTCGCCCCCGCCCTCGGCCTGATGCATGGCGACCCGGCGCGCGATTGGCGCCTGCCCGAGCTTGCCAAGGCCGCCGCGATGTCGCGCACCGCCTTCGCCGCGCATTTCAAAGCCGTCGCGGGGATGGCGCCGCTCGCCTATCTCACCGAATGGCGCATGCGCGTGGCCGAACGCGAATTGCGCGAAAGCGGCAAGCCGGTCGCGCGCATCGCGCGATCGGTCGGCTATATGTCCGAGGCCGCGTTCAGCACCGCGTTCAAACGCGTGATCGGCCATTCGCCGCGACGCCAGCGCGCCGCCGCCAAACTGGAAGCGCGCGAATTGGAAGACGCCTGATCGCGCGGGCGGCCTATGCCGATTTTTGCGCGGCGAACCAGGCGACGATGCCCGGCATGTCGCGTTCGAACCCGCCGGGAATATAGATGTTCAAGAGCCGCGCGGGCGCGGCGCCGCGATTGCGGAAATCATGCGTGACGCCGGCGGGCGCGCGGATGAAGGCGCCGGGGCCGTACGCGGTCCAAGTCTCGCCGAGCAGGAATTCGATCCGCCCATCGAGCACGTAAAAGATATCGTCGTTTTCGGCGTGGCTGTGGGCGCCAACGCCTTCTTGCCCCGGTTCAAGCCGCCATTCGGAAATGCTATAGCGCACGCCCGTCTCGGCCTCGTCGGCGAGGAAGCGCGCCGAGAGCTTATCGCCCAGCGCGTAATGCCGGCCCTGCTCCGCCGTCAACGCGATCGCCGTTTTGGCCGGATCGCCGGTCATCGGCTTCGGCGCTAAGTCCGGCTTGCCGATAGCAGCGGGTTCGGCTGCGGCCCCTCGATCCGGCGCAACGTATTCGTATCGCGATGGTCGAAGGGCGGCGTGCGGCCGCGGATCGCCAGATCGGTCCGCGTCACATAGCTCCAGCTGCCGTCGGCGTTGAAGGTGATGTCGATGCGGTAATAATCCGTGCGGAACGCCGCCTCGAGGAAGGGCGACGAGCAAATCCCGAAGCTCGTGTCGCCGCGCTTCGCTTCGACGAAGATATGATCGTCGTCCGGTTTCGCGGTGCCGCCGGCGAGAACGGCTTGCCCGCGCGGAATGGTCAGCGACTGCATGATCAGGCCCGTGGCCGGTTCCCACAGCCAATAGCCGACCTGATCGTGAAACGTGGTCGCTTCTTCCGGCGTGTTGATATGGCAGTGATAGCGCAGCCCGTAAAGGAGCTGCGGGCCGTTCGGCTGCGGGTCGATCGGATCGAACCGGATATATTCGCGAAACACGCGCCGCTCGGGCCCGTCGGCTTTCGGATTGATGTCGACGCCCTGATCGGACTCCCACACGCCGGCCAAACGCCGCAGCGGGCCGAGATTGGCCAAGGTATCCGGCGAAATATCGTCGGGCTCGGTATAGATATCGTCCGGAATATTGACCACGAATTTCCCTCTCAGAATCGTTCGGCGTCGGCGAAAGCGCTGCCAGCTTGGCGGAAGCGTAGCGCCGAATCAATCGGAAGGCGTATGCGGAAATGCCGCCGCGCAACCGGCTCTGCACGCGCCCCTTGACGCGACATGTTGGATACATTATTTAGCAAGTAAGTTAATTAACGGAATTGATAAATATGCCGGCGACCGACCCTTTGAGCGCGACCTTGGCGGCCTTGGCCGATCCGACCCGCCGGGCGATCCTCGCCCGCTTGAGCCGCGGCGAAGCGACCGTCAACGAACTGGCCGCACCTTTCGAGATGTCGCTGCCGGCGATCTCCCGCCATCTCAAAGTTCTGGCGCGCGCGGGACTGATCGCGCGCGGCCGCCAAGCGCAATGGCGGCCCTGCACGCTCGACACCGCCCCGCTCAAAAAGCTCGATTCATGGCTCGAGACCTATCGCCAATTCTGGACCGGCAGCTTCGACAAGATGGACGCGCTGCTGGCCGATCTCGCCAAACCGCCGAAGAAGGGACGCAAGCAATGATCGCTATTCGTGACGACGAGCTTTCAATCGAACGCGAATTCGATGCGCCCCTGGCCCTGGTCTTCCGGCTGTGGGAAAGCCGCGATCACATGATGCGCTGGTGGGGGCCGGCGGAATTCACGGCCGTCGAACTCGATTGGGCGCTCGCCCCCGGCCGGCCGTGGCGGGGCGCGATGACCTCGAAGCAACACGGACTCAGCCGCTTTTCCGGCATCGTTCGCGAAGTGGTGCGCGAAAAGCGGATCGTGTTCACCTTCCGCTGGGATCAAGAACCCGGCCGCTATCCCGAAACGTTGGTGACCGTGACCTTCGCCGAGAAAGACGGCAAAACGATCCAGACTTTCCATCAAACGCCGTTCACCGACGTCGCGACGCGCGACAGCCATATCGGCGGCTGGAACTCGCTGTTCGATAAGTTCCAAGTCTATGCCGAGAATTTCGCCATCGCCGAACGCGAAGGATTGCGCGCATGAGCGAGCTGATCGTCCACACTTTCGATTGGGTGCCGCAAATGCCGCGCGGCTTCGTGCGCGATATCCGCGTGCGCTGGGCGATGGAGGAAGCGGGAATGCCCTATCGCGTCGTCGGCGTGCCGTTCCGCGAACGCGGCGCCGATCACTTCGCGCATCAGCCTTTCGGCCAAGTGCCCTGGCTGACCGACGGCGATATCTCGATCTTCGAGACCGGCGCCATTTTACTGTATCTCGCCGAGCGCAGCGAAAATCTGATGCCGAAGGATGCGCGCGGCCGCGCCGACGTGATCCAATGGGCGTTCGCGGCCCTCAACTCGGTCGAGATGGCGAGCCTGCCTTGGGCGCTGTTCAAATTCGAGAACGACGACAGCCAGACGCCGGGCAAGAAACTGCTCGACACGTTTCTCGCCGGGCGATTGGGGCATATGGAGAAAGTGCTGGCGACGCGCGAATGGCTGGCCGGGAAGTTTTCGATCGCCGATATCCAGATGGCCGACGCGCTGCGGGTGGTCGACAGCTTCGGCGGGCTCGGCGAGTACAAGGCGTGCAAAGCTTACGTCGCGCGCGCGACGTCCCGCCCCGCCTTCGTCAAATCGCACGCCGACCAGATGGCGCATTTCGCCAAGGCGGATTGACGCGCACCGCTTTAGGCGAGATCTGACATTTCGTAAAGCGGCCGGATTTCGATCTCGCTCGGCCCCTTCATGGGATTGGGGCAGCGTTTCACCCAAGCAACGGCTTCGTCCATATCCTTGACGTCCCACAGCCAGAAGCCGGCGACAAGTTCGTTCGGATTGGCGAAGGGCCCGTCGACCACGGTGCGCCCCGCCCCGTCGAACGCGACGCGCTTGGCGTGCGAGGTGGGCTTCAGCCCCTCGCCCATCACGAGGATTCCGGCATCGCGCAGTTCATCGTTGAACTTGCCCATCGCCGCCATCATTTCGGCGGTCCACGCGTCGGGCGAGAAACCCTGCTCGCTCCACGCCGTCGCCTTCACCAGCACCATGACGCGCATCTTAATCTCCTTGGCTCGAGAACGAATGCCGACGCTAGAGCGCGTACGTAGAGAAATTGAGAATACGTGGAACTACGCGACTTAGGGTTATACCGCGGCCGCCGCCGGGCGCGCGTGATCGAAGGCGTAGTGAAGCCGGACGCAACCTTTGTCCAGCGCATTCGTCTGCAGCAAGCGCAGGCGCGTTCGAACGCCGGCCGAGGGGAAAAGCGGCCGCCCGCCGCCGATGAGTTCGGGCATCACGTAAATCTCGATCTCGTCCAGCGCCGATCGCTCGATGAAGGCCATCTGCAACCGCCCGCCCCCGACCAGCCACACATCGCCGTCGCGCAGTCCCCGCAACTCCGCGACGAGGGCATCGACATCGCTTCGCGTTTCCAACTTCCCCTTCGGATCGGCAATGGGCCGCGACGTCACGACCAACACGCGCTGCGCGTCATAGGCCCAGGGCGCGGCGTCCTTGGCGAGGAAATCATAGGTGCCGCGCCCCATGACGATCGTTTTTATGCGCTTGATGAACGCGCGGTAGTCATACGCGCCGAGATCCATATCGTTGTACGCGAAAAGCCAATCGAGGCTGTCCTGCTCGGTGGCGATGAAGCCGTCGAGGCTGGTTGCGATGTATCCCAGAATCTTGGCCATCGAGCTTCTCCATTTGAATATAAATGAATATTCGTTTATATTTTTGGATATGGCGAGACGCAAGACGATTTCGGATGAGGCGGTGCTCGGCAAACTTTTGACCGCGCTGGAAACGGCGGGGCCGGAAAGATTGTCGTTTTCCAAGGCATCGAGCGCCGTGGGGCTATCCGCCCCCACGCTGGTGCAGCGCTTCGGAACCCGCGAGGCGATGATCGAGGCCGTTCTGCTTTATGCTTGGGATCGCCTCGACGCGGCGACGGCGGCGGCCGATGCCAAAGCGCCGGCGAGCCCGGCCGGGGCCATCTCGATATTGCTGGGACTCATACCGGCCAGCCGGACGGAATATGCGCTGGCCGACGGGCTTCTGTTGCTGCGCGAAGATATCCGGAACCCCACACTTCGCAAGCGCGGTACCGCTTGGGGGGCTTCGCTCGCCAGGGCCTTGGGCCGGCGCCTTACGACGCGAACCAAGCATGCCGAGCGGATGGGATGGCAGATGGCCAGCGTCTGGCAGGGCACCCTTATCTGGACGGCATTCAAACGCGACGCCGCTCCGCGAGATGCGATCCGCGTCGCCTTGGTGGATTGGTGCCGAAGCGTCGGCGCGATGTGAGAACGCCACCCTTCCCCGACCCGTCAGCGCGATCGCAAATTCGGCGGCGCGCGAGCTTAGCGGGAACAGCTCACGCCAACCAAATAGCGCACTTCGAACGCATAGTGGCAGCCGTGCCCTGTCGTCAGCGCGATCGTCGTATTGGCTACGTGATCGGTTATAGTAATGGCGTCGCGCACATCTGCCGGTTTACAACCTATTTGCGCCGCACTTTTCCCGATGGGGGCCGTACACCGCCGCGCCGTTTGATCTTCGCCGCCACTCGAAAGATATCTGGCATGTTGATACGATCCGCAGAGCGCTCTTCCACCACCCCAATATTCTTAAGCGCTTCGAGTAGAGAATTTTCCCGATCACGCGAACCGGTACCTTCAAGCCCAATTGGACCAGGCCTGCCTGTTGTCTTGGCAACGCGCATGACCTGAGCCACCGTATTTTCATTAACCCAACGCTTTATGAATGCATCGGGCTTACAAGGAACCTCCAGGCCCTCAAGTTCTCCAAGCACAGTTTGAATCCAAGGGTAATCCTCTTCAAGTTGATTTACTCGAACTGCTGATGCCGCTTGCACGCCCTCACGAATACCATGATGATCAATTACAGTTCTTGAAGGCTTTGAATGCGATGAAGCCGCGCGCTGAAGCGCGATCAAAAAACTACGTGGGCTCGTCTCATGAAATGCATCAGCCAAATGGTCAATTAACCAAGTGTAGGTCCTACCTCTTCTGTGATCTGCCCCCATAAACTCACCAGCGATCAATGAAAAAACAGACCGCTGAAATTCTTCGCTATTGATATCAATGTCGATAACGTTTCCAACGAACTTCTTGATATTCTGAAATGCTTTTTTTGAAATCTCATCGCGCTCAAGGGTGCTGAATAACAAACCATACAGCTCAGAAGAATGCCAAGCTAGGCGCACAGTCATCGCCCGAATCTTTGAAGCATCGGGAAAATTGAATAGCGCTTCATCCCCTTCCTGATCTGTACGGAGAAATATTTTGGCTCGCATGTTTTCAAATCCCAACATGCTGAGACCAAGGCGCAAAATTCCCTGGCTTAGTGGTCGAATTTTATCCCAACTATTAGCCAATCGATCGACCGCATCAAATACAAGTAAAAATTTCTGCTGTCGGCGCCCGAAATGGTGATCTGCTTTTCGTAATACTGCCTCAAACCGCTCCGGATCATCGAGCATCCAATTGACGGTCTCCCGAAGATTCGATGGAACATCCACCTCAATCTCCGTGGCAATCGCCTTCAATAAAACCGCCATCCAGATAGTTTCCGGATCAACGCCATTTGCCAAAATAGAACTCAAAGTCAACGGAGAGGGGGCGACCCCTTTAACTTTACCTGCATCCTCGTGGAACCCCAGAACTACGACCATCTTATCTAGCCCAAGTCGATCATAATGACTGGCTAGTTCCATCCTAGTTTCTTTATCCGCAAGCGCGCCGGACCAAACACTTTTTCCTGCGCCGCGATTTCCTACGACTAAAGATGAGTTGAAACGCAATGCCTTAGAATGCAAGGGAGGTGCATAGAGATCAGTAATGCTCATTGGTCGCGCCGCACTCACGGCCGACTTGGGATCCATATTTGCAAGCACCGAACGAATGGCAGCGATGTCGATTTGCGAAATCATCATTTTAACCTAAGTCGCTCAGCTAGGCTCTCGATGAACTCTCCGAATACATCGAAATATTGCTCACGATCCAGCTGTTGAGGATGATCGACTGGATCAAATTCATAATATTTTTTGTTCATTTTTATCGGCCACGCGTAATGAGGCGCCGTACGATCATCTAAGTCAAATCCAAATGCCAAGCTACCATCGTCTCTTTGTGCGTCACTTTCATCGATTTCATCATAAAAACGCTCCGCAAATAATTCAAAAGCATTGTCACGGAAACGTGCTTCAGAATTTCGGTCGCTAGTGGCTTTCGCGTGAATCATCTTGAGTCTGAAGCGCCAATCTTCGCTTTTATCCTCGGGCTTAAATCGAGCCAAGTGAGCCAAAAAATAACGATAGCCATCCCAAGTTTGCGGTGTATCAACTCCGAAAAGTAAAATTTCTGCCCCCAGCCCCTGCACTGTAGCAGCAGTCGTTTCATTCAAACCTGCACGCGCATCAACGAAAATCGCGTCAAATTTTTGACGTGCACACAAATCTTTTATCATGCGACGCATCTGATCTAGCAGCGTGAGGCTGTGCCTTCCATCGCTCGACATATCGTCGAGATAAGCCCGCGAAATTTTTCCGATTACGTTCTGAGGATACCGACGACATCTCCTACCTACCGCTGGTACAACCAAGACATTTCCACGGCCACGTGTCAGCGCACTAGGCGCTAGCATCTGCTTTAAGAAATTTTTATCGACGGTTCCGCGCCCATTCTCGACAAAATAATCAAGTACTCCGAATTCTGGTTGCTCGTTTTCAAGAATAAACATTTCCCCCAATCCTGGCGCCTCCAAATCTGCATCAATTGCCAGTATAGAGTGCCCCCGGCTTGCAAATTCAGCAGCTGCAACTGCCAACGCCGTAGACCGGCCCACTCCCCCCTTATGGCTGGCAAACACCACAATTGGTGGGGCTCCCTTTATGGGTGGAGAAATGCCGCGAACCCAATCTTGACCAACAATCCGTCGTTCTACCAACCGGACAAAAATCTCGAAGCCTTCACCTGAGACAAATTCAAGTTTATCATTGGATAAGTTAACGAGCTCATCGTCTAACAATTCAAACGGAGTGCAAACCGGTTGGCCTGAAAGATATGGGCCCAGCGTGAGCTTTGCGTCATGGCTGAGCCGACTTAGTTTAGAACTGGGTAATTCGTCGCGATGAACAAAAGTCAAATTTCCTTCAGCGTCTCGAAGAAAACAATTCTTTGCCAGCGCCTCCTCGCCAAGATGATTCAGCACCAATTGTGTAAATAGTGGCAAGGCATCATCATACCGAGCCACGGTAGCTTGACGGCGCGATCCGTTTAATTTCTTCATTGGCGAATCCCCGCTGCGCCTAGCAGGCGCTTGGCATGTGTCTTCCATAGATTGTACTCAGCTTGACCAATAACTATGTCTGACGCATATCTATGAGATACGTCCCACCCACTCATAAGATTAGGAAGTTTTAATACCTTAAACATCGTCGAGCCACGACGACCGCTCAAATGTTTTAGCGCGATTGCAGTGATGTTGGGAAAATGGCCGTGAGGAACATGGGGAGAAAATTGCGATCGAATGTAATATTTTATCGCACATTCGCCCGCGAAACCAACAAGATGTCCCGCATTGCTCCACCGCGATACGGTGGCTAGGGTCTCTGAGTCGATAAAATGCCGAAGTGCAGCTTCTGAATACTTCTCATTATTCGTAGCCATCTCTTCCCCATTTTATAATTTGTTACATACGCAGATAGCTTACCATCGAATCGTAACGCAACTAGTGACCTCCCGCTATCGAGCTATTTTACAACACCCCTCACTCCCACTCGATCGTGCCGGGTGGCTTCGAGGTCACGTCGTAGACGACGCGGTTGATGCCGCGCACTTCGTTGATGATGCGTGTCGCCGTCGCCGCCAGGAACGCGTGATCGAAGGGATAGGATTCCGCCGTCATGCCGTCGGTCGACGTCACCGCGCGCAGCGCGCAGACATAATCGTAGGAGCGTGAATCGCCCATCACGCCGACGGTCTTCACCGGCAGCAGCACCGCGAAGGCCTGCCAGATCGCGTCGTAGAGGCCCGCGCGGCGGATCTCCTCGAGATAGACGAGATCGGCCTTGCGCAGGATCGCGAGCTTGTCGCGGTCGATGGCGCCGGGAATGCGGATCGCGAGGCCCGGCCCCGGGAAGGGGTGGCGGCCGACCAGCGTTTCGGGCAAGCCAAGCTCGCGGCCGAGGTCGCGCACTTCGTCCTTGAAGAGTTCGCGCAGCGGCTCGACGAGCTTCATGCGCATGCGCTCGGGCAAGCCGCCGACATTATGATGCGATTTGATCGTCACCGACGGCCCGCCGATGAACGACACGCTTTCGATCACGTCGGGATAGAGCGTGCCTTGGGCGAGGAAATCGGCCCCGCCGACTTTCTTCGCCTCTTCCTCGAACACTTCGATGAAGGTCGCGCCGATCAGCTTGCGCTTGGTCTCGGGGTCGGTGACACCTTCGAGACGCGACAGGAACATGTCGCTGGCGTCGCGGTGCACCAGCGGAATGTTGTAATGGCCGCGGAACAGGTCGACGACCTGCGTGGCCTCTCCCTCGCGCATCAAACCGTGATCGACCAGAATGCAGGTGAGCTGATCGCCGATCGCTTCGTGGATCAGCACGGCGGCGACGGAGGAATCCACGCCGCCCGACAACCCGCAAATCACCCGGCCCTTGCCGACTTGGGCGCGGATGCGCTCGATCGCCTGACGGCGGAACGCGGCCATCGTCCAATCGCCCGAGCAGCCGGCGACGCGATGGGTGAAATTCTTGAGCAACGCAGCGCCATGCGGCGTGTGCACGACTTCGGGATGGAACTGCACGCCGTAGAAACGCTTCTCGTCGTTGGCGATGGCGGCATAGGGCGCGCCCTCGGACGTCGCGACGACGCGGAAACCGTCGGGCAGCGCCGTCACGCGGTCGCCATGGCTCATCCACACTTGCTCGCGCGAGCCGACGGGCCAGATGCCGTCGAACAATTTGCAATCGCGTTCGATGGCGATGAACGCCTTGCCGAATTCGCGATGGTCGGAGCTTTCGACCTTGCCGCCGAGCTGGGCGCACATCGTCTGCTCGCCGTAGCAAATGCCGAGGACGGGCACGCCCGCTTCGAACACGAAGCCCGGCGCGCGCGGCGTGTGGCTTTCGGTCACCGAGGCGGGACCGCCCGACAGGATGATCGCCTTGGCGCCGTACGCCTTGAGCTTGGATTCGTCGGTATTGAACGGATGGATTTCGCAGTAAACGCCGCTTTCGCGCACGCGGCGCGCGATGAGCTGGGTGACTTGGCTGCCGAAATCGAGGATCAGGATTTTGTCGGTCATGGTGCGATTTATCCCAGTCGGGCGGAGCGGACAAGCCCCGGCAAAGCGAGGGTTTTGGCGAGGTCGGGCCAGCCATAGGCGGCTTGCGCCACGTCCGAGCCCCACAGGCGTTCGCGGCGCGTGGCGATGAAGCGCCCGCCCATGCGTTCGTAGAAATAACGCGCCGGATTGTCGTGCAGCACCCAGACATAAGCCTGGTTGAGGCCGCGTTCGCGCAAGGTTTCGAAGGCGCCGCCGATCAACGCCGCGCCGATCCCCCGGTTCTGGTGATCGGGATGCACGTAAAGCGTGAACACCTCGCCCGAGCCGAGCGTGATGCCGACTTGCGTGAAGGGCGGGCGCGCGGGCCGGTCTTCGATGCGGCTGCGGCCGAAGCTCGTCACGCCGACCACGCCCGATTTGTCGTCATAGGCGACGAGAATGGGTGCATGCAGCGATTTGTGGCGGATCTGGTAGGCCCATTCGACGGCCTGCCGGTCGTAATCCATGCCGACCAGCGTTTTGGGCGGCAGCAGCCCGGCATAGGTCGCCCGCCACGCATCGACATAGACCCGCGAAATACCGCGGACATGTCCTTGCGTGGCTTTGAGCAGCGTGACCGTCATGCGGCGGACGGCGCCTCTTTGCGTTCGAACACCGCGACGAAGAAACCGTCGGTGCCGTCCTTGGCGGGGCTCAAGCTGAGCGTCGTGCCCTCGCCGGCCTTTTCCCATACGGCGCCAACGGGCACAGCCGCGAAATCGCTTTGCGCGGCGAGGAACGCTTCGGCCTGCGCTTCGTTCTCCTCCGGCAGCACCGAACATGTCGCGTAAATCAAGCGCCCGCCCGGCTTCACGAGCCGCGCGGCACTCTCCAAAATGCGCGCCTGCTTGGCGGTCAATTCCGCGATCTCGTCGCGCACCAGCGTCCAGCGCGCATCGGGATTGCGCCGCCAGGTGCCCGTCCCAGTGCAGGGTGCGTCGACCAGCACGCGATCGAACCCGCCTTTGTGCTTCTTCACCCAGCCGTCGCGCTCGCTTTCCAGCAAGCGGCGCTCGACGTTATGCACTTCGGCGCGGCGCAAGCGCGTGGTCGCCCCCGCCAAGCGCTTTTCCGACGTATCGCAGGCGACGATCTGGCCCTTGTTCTCCATCGTCGCGGCGATGGCGAGCGTCTTGCCGCCGGCACCGGCGCAAAAATCGCACACGCGCATGCCGGGCTTGGCGTCGACCAGCAGCGCGACGAGTTGCGAGCCTTCGTCCTGAATTTCGACGAGGCCGGCTTTATACGGCGCGCTCGCCATGACATTGGCGCGTTCCTCGGTCCGCAAACCCCACGGCGACATCTTCGTCGCCTCGGTCGCGATACCCGCTTCCTTCAGCGCCTTGCGCACCGCGTCGCGCTTGCCCTTCAGCACGTTGACGCGCAGATCGAGCGGCGCTTCCGTTCCCATCGCGGCCATCTCGGCGCGCGCGCGTTCGCCGAAGCGCTGGGTAAAACGTTCGGCGGCCCAGGGCGGCAGATTGAAGCGCACCCAGTCGGGCTGTTCGGGATGGTCGAGCGAACGGCCCGCGAGCGATGCGATGCTCGCCTGTTCGTGGGCTTTCAGCGGCTGCGGATCGTAACGCTCGCCCGAGAACGCGTGTTCGATGCGCCCCGCTTCCCAGCCTTCGACGATGGCGAGATAGGCAAGCAGCCAAGAACGGCCGTTGGGCGCGAAGGGTACACGCGCCGCCCCTTCGCGCACGCGCGCGAGCCACCATTCCAACTGGGCGCGTTTGCGCAGCACGCCATAGACCAGCCCCGAGATCGCGGTGCGATCCTTGGAGCCGATGAACCGGCGCGCGCGGAAATAATCGTTGGCGAGCCGATCGGCGGGCGCTTTGCGGGCGTGAACCAGATCGAGAATTTCGATCGCCGCCGCGATCCGCCCGCCGGGTGTCATGCCGCCGAACCGCCCGAGTAGTTCGGCGCTTCGCGCATCAACGCGACGTCGTGGACATGGCTTTCGCGCAAGCCCGCATTGGTGATTTTGAGGAACCGCGCGTTCTTGCGCAGATCGGCGAGCGTGGCGCTGCCCGTATAGCCCATCGCGGCGCGAAGCCCGCCGACGAGCTGGTGGATGACCGCGCCGACCGGGCCCTTATAGGGCACGCGGCCCTCGACACCTTCGGGTACGAGCTTCAGCGTATCCTTGATTTCCTGCTGGAAATAACGATCCGCCGAGCCGCGCGCCATCGCGCCGACCGAGCCCATACCGCGATAGGATTTGTAGGAGCGGCCCTGGAACAGGAACACTTCGCCCGGCGCTTCTTCCGTGCCCGCGAACAGCGAGCCGATCATCGCGCATTCCGCCCCGGCGGCCAGCGCCTTGGCGAGATCGCCCGAGAATTTGATGCCGCCATCGGCGATCGCGGGCACGCCCGCTTTCTGCGCGACCTCGACGCAATCCATCACGGCGGTGAGCTGCGGCACGCCCACACCCGCGACGATGCGCGTGGTGCAGATCGAACCGGGGCCGATGCCGACCTTCACGGCGTCGGCCCCCGCATCGATCAGCGCCTTGGCGCCCTCGGCGGTCGCGATATTGCCGGCGATGATCTGGGTGTAATTGCCGAGCTTGCGGATCGCACGCACGGAATTCAGCACGCCTTCCGAATGGCCGTGTGCGGTATCGACGACGACGATATCGACCTCGGCGTCGAACAACGCTTCGGCGCGCGCCAGGCCCTTATCGCCCACGCCCGTGGCGGCGGCCACACGCAAGCGGCCCTTCTCGTCCTTCGTGGCGGCGGGGAAACGCTGCGCTTTCTCGATGTCCTTGACGGTGATCAGGCCGATGCAGCGATAGGATTGGTCGACGACGACCAGCTTCTCGATGCGATGCTGGTGCAGAAGGCGCTTGGCTTCTTCCTTCGACACGCCCTCGGTCACGGTGACCAGCTTGTCGCGGGTCATCAACTCGCTGACCTTCTGGCGCGGATCGCTGGCGAAGCGCACGTCGCGGTTGGTCAGCACGCCAACGAGGCGGCCATTCGCTTCCGTGACCGGAATGCCGGAGATGTGATTGGCCGCCATCATCTGCAGCGCATCGGCCAGCGTGGCGTCCGGGCGGATGGTCAGCGGATTGACGACCATGCCGCTTTCGAACTTCTTCACCTTGCGCACTTCCTGCGCCTGAAGCTCGATATCGAGATTCTTGTGGATGACCCCCATGCCGCCGGCTTGCGCCATCGCGATGGCGAGCGCGCTTTCCGTCACCGTGTCCATCGCCGAGGACACGAGCGGAATGCCGAGTTCGATATTGCGGGTGATCCGCGTCCGGGTGGTGACGTCGCCGGGCAAAACGGCGGAGGCGCCGGGCTCCAGAAGGACGTCGTCGAACGTAAGCGCTTCGCGGATATGCATGCCGCCTCCTGGGGTCGCGGGAAGTGGCGCGCATCTATACACCCCGTTCGTGAAGATCGAAATGGGGTCGAATCGCGTTGAAATGACGAGGAAATCAGCCTTTGAAGCCGGTCGCGGCGAAGTAAAACTCCGCCGACTCGGATCGGCTGGAGGGCGGCTTGATGCGCTGGAGCTTGGCGAAGCGCGCCTGCACCGCCTTCATCAGTTGCTGCTCCTCGCCGCCCTGGCGCAGCTTGCCGACGAAGGCGCCGCCCGGTTTCAACACGTCGCAGGCGAATTCGAACGCCGCTTCGACCAGCGCGATAATCCGCAAATGATCGGTCTCGCGATGGCCGGTCGTCGACGGCGCCATGTCGGTCAGGATCAAATCGGCCGGACCGTTCAACGCGGCTTTGACCTTTTCCGACGCGGCGGGATCGAGAAAGTCGGCTTGCAGCACGACGGCGCCGGGCAATTGATCCATCTCGAGGATATCGAGCGCGACGATCGTACCGGCTTTGCGTTCGATCGCGACTTGCGTCCAGCCGCCGGGGGCCGCACCCAGATCGACGATCTTCATGCCCGGGCGGAACAGCCGCACCTTGGCGTCGATCTCGATCAGCTTGAAGGCCGCGCGGCTGCGATAGCCCGCATCCTTCGCCTTGCCGACGTAAGGATCGTTGAGCTGGCGGCGCAGCCAGTTCTGCTGCGATGTGGAACGGCCCTTGGCGGTCTTCAGGCGTTCGGCGAGGCGGCGGGAATCACTCATGCCCGCGCAATAGACCCATCAGAATGCCTTCGCGCAAGCCCCGATCGGCGACGCGCAAGCGTCCGACCGGCCAGCGCGCGCAAATCCCCTCCAGCAACGCGCAGCCCGCGACGACCAAATCGGCGCGTTCGCGCCCGATGCAGCCATGCCGCGCCCGCCCCGCCAGATCGGCGGCGGCGAGGTCCGCCGACAGCGCCTTGATCTGCGCGAAATCGAGCCAGGAGCCATCGACCAACGCGCGTTCGTAGCGCTGCAAGCCCATGGCGATGCCCGACAGCGTGGTGACCGTGCCGGACGTGCCCACCATCTCGACATTTCCGGCCGCGATTTGGGCCCCGATATCGTGGCGCGCGTCGAGATCGGCCAGCCGCGCCGAAATATCGGCCACAGCGGCTTGGTAAGCGTCGCACGGGATTTTGTCGGGGCCCAAGCGCTCGGCAATCGCCACGACGCCCAGCGGCAGCGACACGAAATCGATCCGCCGCCACGAATCGCCGTCGCGTTCCAGCCACATCACTTCGGTCGAGCCGCCGCCGATATCGAAGGCGATGGCGTGCGGCTTGCCCGCGTCGAGCAGCGCCGCGCAGCCGGCCAAGGCGAGATCCGCCTCCTCGTCCGCCGCGATGGGCTCGAGCTCGATGCCCGTCGTCTCGCGCACGCGCGACAGGAAGGCCGCCCCGTTTTCGGCCCGACGGCAGGCTTCGGTCGCCACGCCGCGAAAACTAGTCACGCCGCGCCGGTCCATTTTGGCCGCGCAGACATGAAGCGCGTCCAACGCGCGAACCATCGCCGTTTCGGCGAGATTGCCGCTACGTTCCAGCCCTTCGCCCAAGCGCACAATGCGCGAGAACGCGTCCACCACCCGGAACCCGTCCGGGGCCGGTTTGGCGATCAACAGACGGCAATTATTCGTGCCGAGGTCGAGGGCCGCGAGTATCGGCCCCTCGTCCCTTCGGGCTTGCGCCGTCTCCACAGAAGCAACTCCCCAAGTTCGCGTCGCTATTTTGACCAGTACTGTAACCGGGTTTGACGATCCGGGCGAAGGGCGATATAGACAGCGCCGCTTGGTCGGGGTTTCGCCCCGTCCGGCGGACGCGTCCCGCTGGGGGATCGTCTAACGGTAGGACCCCAGACTCTGACTCTGGTTGTCTAGGTTCGAATCCTAGTCCCCCAGCCAATTTCCAGGGCGCCAAGGCGCCTCGCTTCCCAAATCCAATAAATTTTGCGGACTTAACGAGTGCAATTCCCATCCAAGATTGCGACTCGGTCGTTGACTTGGTAAACGGCCATTAACTATACTGATTGTCTTGAAAACCAACGCCACTGGAGAATCCCGATGGCAGCGTCTATCTCGCAGGCCGCTCAGCCTGTGATCGATTTCCGCAATCAAAAGACGGCCGCGTTCCGCGACGTGACCGAAAAATTCGCCGAAAATTACCAAGGCCAGATCCTCAAGGGCGTGGCGCAAGGTAACGAGATCGCCAGCAATTCGATCGCGTCCCTCCAGGGCCGCGGCGCGAAGCTGAATATCTCCGCCTAACGTCGGCGACATTCCGGTATCGGGCCGACCCGCACCGTCCCCGCCTCGGGGGCGGTTTTTGGCGTTCGCCTTGCGGCATATTGTCGAGAAACCGGGCACCCCCCCTTTAATCCGGCGCAAAAACCCTTATTTACGACGGGACATCTTCGGGAACCCGTCCGCCATGACTTCGACGATCGCCAGCACGACGCGTTTTTCCGGAACCTCCGCCCATTATTGCCAGGCGGCGGATCCGGCCCAGCGCTTGGCTCTGCTCCACTGGGCCGACGGCGAACGTCAGGCGGGATTGGTCTGCGCGGACTCGCTGCACCCCGAAAAAGTGCCGGGCCTCAAAGACAAGCTCGCCGTGTTCGACGTGCGCGGCATGGGCTGCGACTTCAAAGTTTGCGGCGAGACGTCGAATGGCTGCTGCGAGATCGAAGCGATCCCCGATCCGGCGTTCCGCGATTTGCTGTGCGGCCAGTTCCGCGAAATCGTGCAAGCGCGCCAGCCGCTGCTGCACACGATCGAAGCGCAGACCCCGCAAGGCACGTGGCGCTATTCGCGCCTGTCCATCCCGCTATCCAAGCGCACGGCCGAAGTCGGGCGCTTGTGGCTGGTCCTCGCGGGCTTCGAGGCGTTCCGCGACAAGGTCGCGCCCCTCGCCGCGTGATATTATCGGTCCTCGGCGACGAATCGAGGATCGATCATGAGCGGCCCCATCTACACGCTGAAAATCTCGGGCGACGAAGCGCGGCTGATGATCTATCTGCTGCGCCAAGCGCAGATGAAAGGCGACAGCGCAATCGCCATGGGCATCGCCAAGCGCGATCTGCTGGCCCAGACGATGGACAACTACAAAAGCCTCGCCGACAAGCTGGAAGAAGCGACGATCGGCAAGAAGGCGTCGAAGCCGCAGGCGGTGAAGAAATGGCTGCCGGGCCAGACCGTGCCGGTCAAACGCTACCGGACGAAGATTCCGCCCGGGCGTTGAACATCGCCGCGTAAGCCGTATCCAACGCCGCCGCGAGCCCCTTCCCGTCGCAAAGTTCGCTCGCCGCCATGCGCGGACGTAAACCGCCGCGCAGCGCCGCCAGCGTCGGCAAATCCCGCGCGGCATCGACCGCACGCGCGATATAGGCCTCGACCGTATCGACGCAGAAATCGTCGAGCCCCAAAGCCGTCAGCAAGCAATCGCCGTAGCGGCCGAGCGGCGGGCGCGCCCGCAGGCTGACCATCGGCACGCCCATCCACAACGCTTCGAACGTCGTCACGCCGCCATTATGCGGAAACGGATCGAGGGCGATGTCGATCTGGCCATAGGCGGCCCAGGTCGCGGGTTGCGGCGAGGTGTAGATAAGATCGAGCCGTTCGGCGGCGATCCCGTGCCGCGCGAAACGTGCGGCGTAGTCTTCGCGCACCGCGCCATCGACGAAGGGCAGCGCGTTCAGCATCAAACGCGAGCCCGGCACTTGGGCGAGGATCGCGGCCCACGCCGCGATCACTGCGTCGTTGATCCGCACGAGGCGCGAGAAACTGCCGAAAGTCACATGGCCTTTCGCTTGGGCGGGCAACGGCGAAACCGCCGGCATCTCGGGCGGCGGATCGAAAGCGAAAGCCGCGCGCGTCAGGCGCCAGACGCGTTCGGTGAACGCAGCATCGCTGCCCTTTGGCGCCATATGCGCGTCGCCGAGATACCAATCCATCGCGCCCACGCCGGTCGTGCCGCCATAGCCGAGCCAAGTGACCTGCACGGGCGCCAAACGCCGCGCGAAGGCTTTAAGTTTCGCGCCCGCCGTGTGCCCCGCGAGATCGATCGCGACGTCGATCCCGTCCGCGCGCGCTTTGGCCGCGAGCCCGTCATCGTCGAGCGCTTGGCAATCGTGCCAAACATCGACGCGTTTGCGCAGCGCCGCCGCCTCGGCATCCGGCGTGCCGCTCAGCGCATAGGCGTGAACTTCGATCTTCGCGCGATCGTGGTGCCGGAAGATCGGCGAGATAAAGTGGCGCAGCGAATGGCGGCGCAGATCGGGCGAAACGTAAGCAACCTTCAAGCGACGTCCCCCCGGCGCCGGCGCGGCAAGCGGCGCTTCCGGCGGGCAGAAGCGCTGCGCCCAATCGGCGTAGAGGTCTTTGAGCGCCGCACCGGTCATCGCCGGATCGTAATTCGCGGCGAATAGATCGTCGGTATAGGCGGTTTCGAACGCCGGATCGGCGGCTTTGGCGAGCGCCAGTTGTTCGCGGGCCCCTTGCACGTCGCCGCGCTGGATCAGCACGCTCGCCAAAAACTGGCGGGCTTGCGCCCCTTCGGCCGCGTCATCGAGCGCCGCGCGCGCGAAAGCCTCGGCCGCCGTAAAATGGCCGAAGGCGAGCGCGCAGATCGCGCGTCGTCGTGCGATGGCGGGATTGGGAGTTCCTTCGGCGAGCGCATCGTCCGCTTCGGCAAAACGGCCGATGCGGATCAGCAAATCGCCCAGACGCAGGATGGTGCCTTGATCGGCGGGATCGAGAGTGCGGGCGCGGCGCCACGCCCTAAGCGCGCCTTCGGCGTCGCCACGCTGTGCGGCCGCCAATCCTTCTTGGAGCGCCGCAGCGGCGCCCCCCGGGTCGGAACTCACGCCGCGGGCTTGGAGGCGATCGCCTCTTCCAATTCGTAGAAGGTCGGCTGGAGTTCGCTCGGCACGCTCTTGCGGCCGATCTCGGTCGAGATCTGCGGCGCGTTGCCTTGCAGATGGGCCACGAACGTGTCGCGGATGATTTCGTAGTACTTGAACTCATCCTCGTAGCACTGCTTCAAGCGGCCGGCCATCGGGCCCAAAATGCCGTAGGACAGCAACACGCCCAAGAACGTACCGACGAGCGCCGAGGCGATCAGGCCGCCGAGAATGACGGGCGGCTGGTCGACCGACGACATGGTCTTGATGACGCCCATGACGGCGGCGACGATGCCGAGTGCTGGGCACGCATCGGCGACGGTGGCGAGCGCCTGGGCGCCGCGCAGCGTCTCGTGATGGTGCTTTTCGAGTTCCTTGTTGAAGATTTCCTCGAGCTGGTGGGCGTCTTCCACGCCCATCGACAGCATGCGCATGTGATCGCAGATCAGCATGATCGCGTATTTGTTCGCGAGGATCTTCGGATACGCCATGAAGATGTTGGATTCGTCGGGCTTCTCGATATGCGGTTCGACCGCGAGCGTGCCCTTCGACCGCGCGAGCTTCAGGATCGTGAAGATGAGGCAGAGCAGATCGATGAAGTCGTCGCGCTTGTATTTCGGCCCGCCGAAGACCTTGCCGAAATCCTTGAGCGCGTGGCTGATGATCGAGCCGGAGTTGCCGATCAGGAACGTGCCCGCAGCCGAACCGCCGATGATCATGAACTCGAAGGGCAGCGCCTTCATGATCACGCCGAGCTTGCCGCCGGCGAGCACGTAGCCCCCGAACACGCACAAGAACACGAAAACCAGACCGCCGATCGCGAACATCGATTTCCTCCGCCGATCCCGGAACACCGGAACCTAGCATTGCCAATTCGGGGCCAAATTATGCGCCCGATGGTTAACGATCCGCAAACTCGCCCGAAACGCCAACGGCTTCAAGCGATTAGGATGAACTGTTTTTCGCGCCCGTCAAGCGGACTCGCCGTGTCGCGGGGTCGGCGCCGCCGGCTCCACCGTCACGGTGATGTGGCTCGCCGGCGTTTCCGGGGCGGGTTCGGCCGCGCGCATACGCGCTTGCATGGCGACCGAGACCGGGATCGAACCCAGATAAATCAGGCCCAATATCACCAGCGTCGCCCAGGGCGCGTTGAATAGCCCCGCGAACACCACACCCACACCGACCAGCGACGGCACCATCCAGCCGCGCGGAATATGGACCTTCTTAGCCGAGAAGGTCGGAATGCGGCTGACCATTAGAAACGCGACGACGACCATCGTCAGCCCGCCGATCGCGGCCTTGTCGAACCAGCCCGGTCCCGCCTGGAAATGCATCATCAGTGGCAACAGCGCCAAGGCGGCCCCCGCCGGCGCCGGTACGCCGACGAAGAAATAGCCCTGCCATTTCGGCGGATTGGGGTCGGACAGCATGGTGTTGAAGCGCGCGAGGCGCAGCGCCATGCACACGGCATAGGCCAAGCACAGCATCCAGCCGATGGCGCCCCAGGCGTTCAGCACCCACATATACATCACGAGGGCGGGCGCCACGCCGAAGGCGACGAAATCGGACAGGGAGTCGAGCTCGGCGCCGAATTTCGACGTGCCGTTCAGCAAGCGCGCCATGCGCCCGTCGAGCCCATCGAGGATCGCCGCGACGACGATCGCCGTCGCCGCCCATTCCCAGCGCCCGTCCATCGCGAAGCGAATGCCGGACAGGCCAGCGCACAGCGCACCCACGGTGATCGCGTTGGGGATCAGGCGGTTCATCGTGCCGCCGCCGGGAAGCGTTGCGCGATCACGCGCGCGCCGACGGTTGCGGCCGAACATCAGCGCACCTCGCCCTGGCGCGGCGCTTCGCTGGATTGCAGATCGGCGAGCACGGTTTCGCCGCCGATCGCGCGTTGGCCGACCACAACCAGCGGCGACACGCCCTCGGGCAAATAGATGTCGCAGCGGCTGCCGAAGCGAATCAGGCCATAGCGTTCGCCGGTGCGTACGTTCTGCCCTTCGCGCAGATCGCAAAGGATGCGCCGCGCGACGAGACCGGCGATCTGCACGAAGCCCACGTCGCGGCCATCGACGAGCCCCACGCGGATCGACATGCGCTCGTTCTCCGCCGACGCCTTATCGAGGGCGGCGTTATGGAAGCGGCCGGGCTGATAGCGCGCGCGCAGTACCGTGCCGCCGATCGGCACGCGGTTCACATGCACGTCGAACACGTTCAGGAAGATCGAAATGCGCGGACGCGGGGCATCGCCCATTTCCAGTTCCGGCGGAGGTACGGCATCGACGATCAACTGCACCATGCCATCGCCGGGCGACACGATCAGGCCGTCGCGTGTCGGGATCGTGCGCTCCGGATCGCGGAAGAAATAAATGACCCACAAGGTCACCACCGCGCCGATAGCGGCGAGCGGGCCCCAAATCCAGCCCAGCACGAAGGTCGCGACGACCGCCGCCGCGACGAACGGCACACCCGCCTTATGGATCGGAGCCGCGACGGATTTCCACATATCGCTCATGAGATTAGAAGCCGCTGTTAATCTGGTTTCGAGATATTGAGCCGCATCATAACAAAGCCCGCTCCGGGCCGCTACCCCGGCCCGGCCGCGTCGGGATCGTTATGGCGCGTCAGTTCGTCTTGGGAATGGCGAAGATTTGGCCGGGATAGATCAAATCCGCGTTGCGGATCTGGTCGCGATTGGCCTCGTAGATCGTGGTGTAGCGCAGGCCTTCGCCGTAGATGCGCCGCGAAATCCGCCACAGCGAATTGCCTGGCTGGACGACGACGATCTGCTCGCCCGGCCCCGGTGCGGGGACCACCGCGCGCTGGAACGGCGTTTCGGCGCGCGCCGCCACGCCGCGGCCATTGGCGCCGAGTTCGTCGGCACGCAGCGTGTAATTGCCTTCGCCCAATTGCGGAATGTCGACGCGCCAACGCCCATCGGGACCGACCACCGCCTCGCCCACCGATTTGTTGTCGGCGTAGAGGCGCACCGTGGCGCCCGCCGTGCCTTTGCCGGTCACGGTCACGCTGCCCGCATCGCCGTAATCGATCGCGTCGATCGACATGCGCTGGCTGCCCACGCCAGGCCCCGGCACCTGCAACACGGTCGCGGGGCCGGTCCCTTCGGCCGGCAACAAGGCGACCAGCGGGCCGCCGCCCGTGCCGGTCCCGCGCGGCGGCACAACGACGGCGACGTTACGCTCGGACCAGACCGGACCTTTGTCGGTGTCCATCCGCAGCCGCAATTCATGCGGGCCCGGCGCGAGCGGATCGACGGTCACGAAAACCCATTCGCCGCGACCGTCGGCGGTGACGCGGCCGATTTCCTTCTCGCCGTCCAAAATCACGATCGGTGCATTGGGGGCGCCACGGCCGGCGATCACCGCCTCGCCCGTCGGCGACACGCGCACGACGTCAAAGGACGGACGAACCACCGCCGTTTCCGGCACGGGAATGGGGGCTGCCGCTTGCGGTGCGGGTGCCGGCGTCGCCGGCGCCGAAGCGACCGGCGGCGACGGGGTGCGATTGGGCGGTGGAGGCTCGGGCACGAAGAAGCCACGGAAGCCCAGCAACAGGGCGACGACGACGCAGAGCGCGCCGACGATCGCGATGATGGTGGTCTTACTCATTGCCCCCTCGCGGGACTCGGGAAATACATAGGTTCAGGTTAGGCCCGAATGGGACCTAAACTCAATTCCCGGAAATCGTTCAATTCCCGCCACGAACCCGGTGATCGACGGGCGGCAATTGGCGCAGATAAGCGATCATCGCCGCGCGATCCGGGGGCGTGAGCTTGGAGGTCGAATTCGCGACCACCTCGCCCATATCGCCGCCGACGGAATCGCCGTCCTGCGTCATGCCCATCGACAGCAGATCCTCGTAGACGCCCGGCGTCCACGACCCGATGCCGGTCGTGGGATGCGGCGTGATGTTCGGCACCTTCGTGCCCTGCCCCGCATGGTTGAGATCGCCCGCATACATCATGTCGGTCCGCAAACCGCCAAGTTGATTGCGCGGCGTATGGCACTCGGCGCAATGGCCCATCGCTTGCGTAAGGTAAGCGCCGCGATTGATCTCGGCCGATTTCGCCGGATCGGGCTTGAATTCGCCCGGCGTGAAGAACAGCAGCTTCCAGCCGAATTGCAACGCGCGCAGATTGAACGGGAAGCCGATATCGTGCGCCTTGTTGCGGCGATCCGAAACCGGCAGCGAGAAGATATAGGCTTTGAGATCGCGCATATCCGCGTCGGTCATCTTGGTGAACGACGTATACGGAAACACGGGGAAGTAATGCGCGCCATCGGGGCGCCGGCCTTGGCGCAGCGCCGTAATGAAATCGGCGTCCGACCATTTGCCGATGCCGGCATCGGGGTGTGCTGTGATGTTCGGCCCATAGAAATTGCCGAACGGCGTTTTGAGGGCGCGTCCGCCGGCCAGCAATTGGCCGTTATTCGCCGTATCGGTGTGGCAGCCCGCACAGCCCGAGGCCGCGAAGATGTATTCGCCGCGCTTCACGTCCTGGGCCTGGACGGCGCCGGCGGCGAAAACGAAAAACGCCGCGAAAGCGGCGACGATGGGGGTTCGAGTCATAAGTCGATTGTGAACGTCGCGCGAGGTCGCGTCCACCCCGCCCGCCGAGGAGAGGGTCTCCGGCGAGCGGGGTAGGGTCGCGTCCGCCGGGGGGTATTATTGCGGGCGACGGTACGGGGTGTGGCAGGCGCCACAAGCCTGGCCGAGCTGCGGGAACGCGGCGCGGAAACCGGCCTCGTTATTCGCGGCGGCGAGCTGGGCGAGATTGGTGGCGACGCCCGCGGCGCGATCCATCAGACCATCGAAATCCGCCTTCCTTTCCCAAATCGCGGGCAGAGCGCGCGAATTGTCGGCGGTGGAACCGGCCGGGAACAGCGCCTTGGCGGCGGACAGGTTCGTGGCGACGGTCTGGGCCTGCTGGGCGACCGCCGCACCGTCCCAAGGACGCTCGTTGCGGATAACCGGCGCAATCTGGCCGACGGCACCGCCGACCGCCTTCATGGCGTTCTGGCGCTGGCCGATTTCGGGCGCTTGGGCGAAGGCGCCCGTGGCGGCAAAGGTCAGGCCCAACGCGATGGCGGCCAGACGGAGTTTCGAGCGCATTCGGTGTCCCCTTTTGGGTCGGTTTACTTGGTTTTGCGAGCCGTTCCACGCGGCGGGAACGCCGCGCTTGGGAAGATATACACCCCCGATCCGAGATTATTCCCGCGCCTCTTGTCCCTATCCGCGAACCGCTCTAATCAGACCGGCGTCGCGGTAATTTTCCGGTGCAGGTCCATGCGTCCATTGCGGTCGGTTTGCGTCTATTGCGGTTCGTCGAACGAAGGGCCGGTCCTGCACCGGACGGAAGCGCGGCGCTTCGGCCAGATTCTCGGCAAGGCGAAAATCGATCTCGTCTATGGCGGCGGGCGCGTCGGGCTGATGGGCGCCGTCGCCGATGGCGCCATCGAGGAAGGCGGCCATGTCGTCGGCATCATTCCCGAGCATCTCATGCGCGCGGAAGTCGGCCATGGCAGCGTGTCCGAATTGCACGTGGTGGAATCCATGCATGTGCGAAAGGCCATGATGTTCCAGCGCTCGGACGCGTTCGTCGCCCTGCCCGGCGGCCCCGGCACGCTCGACGAAGTGTTCGAGATGCTGACCTGGCGCCAATTGGCGCTGCACGACAAGCCGACGGTGCTCTGCAATCTCGGCGGCTATTGGGACGGCCTGATCGGTTTGATCGACGGCATCATCGACGCGAAATACGCCAAGCCGTCGTTCCGCGAGTTCTACAAGGTCGTCGACGGCATCGACGAAATCCTGCCGCTGCTGCGCGACGAGCCGCCGCCCGCGATTCCGCCGCAGCCGCAGAAATTTTAGAACCAGAAGCGCCAAGCGTAGACGAGCGTCATCACCGCGCCGATCGCTGTCACCAAACGGTGGAACACGAGCGGGGCGATGTAGCGCATCGCGACGCCGCCCGAATAGCCGCCGATCAAACCGCCCGCGAGCATAGCGAGTGTCGCGTGCCAATCGACGCTGCCCGAGGCGATGAAGATCGCGATCGCGGCGGCGGAGTTCAGTGCGTTGACGAGATTCTTAAGCGCGTTCGCGGCGCGCAAATCCGAAATGCCGCCCAGCGTGAACAGCGAAAGATACATGACGCCGAGCCCGGCGCCGAAATAGCCGCCATAGATCGATACCGCGATCGACGGCGCGACGACATTGCGCATATCGGCGGCCACGCCCTGGCGGCGGCGCTGAACATGGCGTTTGATCCTATCGGCGAAGGCGAATAGCAGCGTCGCGGCGCCGATCAGCGCCGGTACCACGTCCTCCAGCGCTTTCTCGGGCATCGCCAGAAGAATCCCCGCCCCCGCCGCGCCGGCAAGGAACGCGCCCGCCATGATCCGGCGGACATGCTTGTCGAACGGCGGCAATCGGCCGCGATCGGCCAAGGCGGCCATGAAATTCGCCGGCCCCAGCGCCACCAAATTCGACGCGACGGCGACGACCGGCGGCAATCCCGCCATCAACATGATCGGGAACGTGACGAGCGTGGCGCCGCCAACCAGCGCCGTGACCACGCCGCCCGCCAGCCCCGTGACGAAAAGCACCAGAAGCAGTTCCGATTCCATGCGCCGGGAGAGTAATCCTCGCCAGCCCGGAAATCGCTGGAAACATACGGGGCATCGTAGTATTTCCGATGCCTATTCCGCCGCTGGGAGAAGTAATTCCATGAAGAAAATCAAGGTCGCAAACCCGATCGTCGAGCTCGACGGCGACGAGATGACGCGCATCATCTGGAAGTTGATCCGCGAACGCCTGATCCTTCCCTATCTCGACGTCGATCTGAAGTACTACGACCTTGGCGTCGAGTATCGCGACAAGACCGACGATCAGGTCACGATCGACGCGGCGAACGCGATCAAGAAGTACAAGGTCGGCGTCAAGTGCGCGACGATCACCCCCGACGAAGGCCGGGTGAAGGAATTCAATCTCAAGAAGATGTGGAAGTCGCCCAACGGCACGATCCGCAACATTCTGGACGGCACGATCTTCCGCGAGCCGATCATCTGCAAGAACGTGCCGCGCCTGGTGCCGGGCTGGACGCAGCCCATCGTCATCGGCCGCCACTCCTTCGGCGACCAATATCGCGCGACCGATTTCGTCGTGCCGTCGGCGGGCGAGCTGACCATTTCCTTCGTCTCGAAGGACGGCAAGACGAACATCAACCACAAGGTCTTCGACTTCCCGGGTTCGGGCGTGGCGATGGCCATGTACAACGTGGATGAATCGATCCGCGGCTTCGCGCGCGCTTCGCTCAATTACGGCCTCGCGCGCAACTATCCGGTCTATCTCTCGACCAAGAACACGATCCTCAAGGCCTATGACGGCCGCTTCAAGGACATCTTCCAGGAAGTGTTCGACGCGGAGTTCAAGGACAAGTTCCAGGCGAAGGGCATCACCTACGAACATCGCCTGATCGACGACATGGTCGCCGCGGCGATGAAGTGGTCGGGCGGCTTCGTGTGGGCCACCAAGAACTACGACGGCGACGTGCAGTCGGATACGGTCGCGCAAGGCTACGGTTCGCTGGGTCTGATGACCTCGGTGCTGACCACGCCGACCGGCGACTGCGTGGAGGCGGAAGCCGCCCACGGCACGGTCACGCGCCACTACCGCGAGCACCAGAAGGGCAAGGAAACGTCGACGAACCCGATCGCGTCGATCTTCGCCTGGACGCGCGGCCTCGCCTATCGCGGCCAGTTCGACAACACGCCCGACGTCAGCGACTTCGCCAAGCTGGTGGAAAAGGTGTGCATCGATACCGTCGAATCCGGGTTCATGACCAAGGATCTCGCGGTGCTGATCTCGCCCGACCAGCCGTGGCTGACGACGACCAAGTTCCTCGACAAGATCGACGAGAACTTGAAGAAAGCCTACGCCTGAACCGTCCACGAGGGTTCCGGCCGCGAACGGCCCGGTGTTCCGCACCGGGCCGTTTCGTTGACGGTCGGCGGAATTGTTGCGACCGCCTCGCCTTTCGCGCACTCTCGAAACGTCGAATCTTTCGCGGGATATCCGGCAAACTGTGGTGACCTCGTTCGTGCAACGCCCGACCTTTCTGCGCGCGCCCGACGGCGCCGGCGGCGGCGGTTTGCCGTTGGGCGAGCATGTTCTGGTCGATCTCGATACGCCCCTGCCCGCGTTCGACAAGCCCGGCGCCAAAGCCTACGCGGCCGTCGATAAGCGCTTCGCCGACGCCCAGCACGTTGCCTTCGTGTGCGAGCCCGATCGTTCGGTGCGCATCCGGGCGGCGCAGCGCTTACGCGGTATTTCGCGCTCGGGCATGCTCGCCATCCTCGAAACAGGCGTGCTCCAGCGGCCGGGTGCGAGCGACGCTTATGCCGTCGTCATGGAAAAGCCGGTCGGTCCGCCGCCGCCGCGCCGCATGTGGTCGGGCTGGGCGCCGCGCACGCTGGTGCAGAATTTCCTGAAGCCGGTCGCCCTCGTACTCAAAGACATGTCGGATCGCGACGAGATCCACGGCTCGATCCGCCCCGACAACGTGTTCATGCAGGATACGCGCGGACAATTGCTTACCCTCGGCCCTTGCGTGCTCGGGCCCGTCGGCTACGACCAGCCGGCGGTGTTCGAGCCGATCGAACGCGCCCTTGCGACGCCCGACGGCAAAGGCCCCGGCGGCGCGCTCGACGACATGTTCGCGCTGGGCATGACGCTTTACTGCTTCGCGACCGGGAAATACCCGGGCGAAGGCCAGAACCCCGACGCGCTGATGGCGCGGCGCATCGCCTACGGCTCGATCGGCACGATGATCGACACGTCGCAGATTCCGTCGGAAATTTTCGATCCGATCACGGCGCTGATCGACGACGATCTCAAATCGCGCTGGACGCTCGCCACGCTGCTCGATTGGATCGCCGGGCGGCGGCCGACCTTGCCAACCAAGAAGACGATCGCGCGGCGCGGATCGCCGTTGAAGATCGGCTCGGTCAGCGCGCTGGAACCCGCCGAA
This sequence comes from Alphaproteobacteria bacterium, assembly GCA_017308135.1. NCBI lineage: Bacteria > Pseudomonadati > Pseudomonadota > Alphaproteobacteria > Alphaproteobacteria bacterium. The sequence continues at coordinate 150,039 of JAFKFM010000008.1, read as the reverse complement.
CTCGCCTTCGCCTTGCATCGCTTCCAGAAAGAAGGTCAGGCGGCCGTCACCGGCGACGACGTGACGAACTGGATCCGCGATAACGACGTGCAGCGCGTCGCGGCCCTCGCGGGCGAAGACAAGACGCAAGTCAACGCGCCGCCGCCCGAAGTGATGCTGTCGCGCACGGTGATGCGTCTCGATCCGCACGGGCCGTTGCGGTATCGCGACCTCGCCTTCCATCCCGGCGGGGCGGGTGCCGTCGCGCATGCCGCGATGCTCGATCCCAACAAGCGCGGCCAGTTGGAGGAGTTCTTCTCCTGGCGCCTCGCCCATGTCTGGTCGAAAGCCGCCAATTCATTCGGCCTGCTCGACGAAGAAGCGCGCAAGCTTTTGGAGGTCGAAGACCGCATCTCCAACAAGGTCGACAAGCTGGAAGCGGCGCTATATCGCCTCAACGCCGACGCGCCGTGCCTGTCGCCCGCCGTGCAAGGCAAATGGGTCGATCAGGCGGGCGATCTGCTCGACTTCATCGAGACGTCGATCGGCCAAGGCAAGATGGATTTCGACGGCCATGTCGTCGCGTTCCTGGGCGCGCGCAGCGGCATTTCCGCCGCCGATATCGGCGCGCTCAAAAGTTTCGACGGCAAGGATCAGCGCCGCGCCGCCGCCGTGCTGAAGGCGTCGATGCGTTTCGCGGTCGACGCCAAGGGCAAGAAGCTGCCCAACCTCACCAAGCTTTGCCATGATGCGGCGAAGACGATGATCAACCGGCTGAAGAAGCCCGAATTGCGCGAACGCAAACTCGCGGAATCCGACGCGCTGGCGAATGCGGGCGATATTCCCGGCCTCGTCGATCTCGCGACCGATCCCGACGTGTTCGGCCAGGATCAGGCCGAGTTCGCGGCCGTGAAATCGGAATTCGACACCAATCAGCGCGTGCTCGACCATCGCGAAGCGATCGTCGACGCGACGCGGCGCATCGGCCGCGACAAGGGCCAGGAAATCGCGCTCGCCGTTCTATCGGCGCTGGCGGTCGGCACGCTGCTGGCACAGCTTTATTTCTGGGTGATGGCGCGATGAGATCGCTCGGCTTCCGCGGAATCCTGATCGCTCTCGCCATTCTCGGCGCCACGGTGCTTGCCGTCGCGGTACTGATCCTGAAGCCCGCGCTGCTCGCCTATATCATCGGCGTGTTCACGCCGTGCGCGGCCGTCTACATCATGGAAGGCAGCAAGCGGCGCTTCGCCTGGATCGGTTCGGCGGCGATGACGCTGGCCGCCGCCGGCCCGGTCGTGCTGGCGGGCTTGCTCGACAACACGCGCTTCATCATGGGCGATATGTGGGCCTGGGGCGTGCCCGTCGCCGCCGGAATGGCGGGGACCGCCGTCGCCATCATCGTGCCCGCGATCGGCGAAGCGATCACCACGCGCGAACAAAAGGAACAGTTCGCGATCCTGGAAGAGCGTCAAACCGCGCTGATCGGCGAGTGGGGCGAGTCGATCAAAGAACCGCTGACTCCACCGGGTTGAGGTCCGCCATGCCGCTTTTCCGCCGATTGTCGCTTGCCGTCGCTTGCCTGTTGCCCCTCGCCGCTTGCGGTGGCGGCGGCGGATCGACCGTCGCGGCCGATGGCACGCCCGCATCGTCGCCCAAAGGCGATATCGTTCTCGCGAATATGGGCTCGTACCATGTCGGCGGGCGCGCGGTGACGATCGTGGGCAAGCCGGTGCGCGACGTGCAGTTCACGCCCGGCGGGCCGATCGCGCGCATCGATCCCAATGGCACGTTCCTGGTCGAACACATGTACGCGCAATGGTTCGAACCGCGCTGGAAGCGCGGTGCCGCACCGCTGGTGCTGATGCATGGCGGCGGCATGACGGGCGTGCAGTACGAAACCACGCCCGACGGGCGCGATGGCTGGCTCAATTTCTTCCTGCGGCGCGGCTGGACCGTGCACAACGCCGACGCGGTCGAACGCGGGCGCGCGGGTTGGGCGCAATTTCCCGATATCTTCCGGGGCGAGCCGGTGTTCCTGGCGCAGCCCGAAGCCTTCGAGCGCTTCCGCATCGGCGACGGGCCCGGCTCCTTCGCCAAGCGCGAGGTGCTGGCCGGCAATCAATTCCCGGCCGATACCTACGACCAGCTCGTGCGCCAGATGGTGCCGCGATGGACCTCGACCGACGACGCGATCACCGAAGCCTATATCGCGCTGGTCGACCGCAGCTGCCCTTGCGTGCTGGTGGCGCATAGCCAGGCCGGGCAATTCGCCTTCCGCGCGGCCGAAGCGCGGCCCGACAAGGTGCGCGCGATCGTGGCGATCGAGCCGACGGGTTTCGGCGATCCCGGCCGTGCGGCCGAGATCAAGGGCGTGCCCGTGTTGGCGATCTACGGCGACTACATCGAACAGGATACGCGCTGGCCCGCGATCAAGGGCAATGGATTGCGCTATTTCGAAGTCTTGCGCGCCGCCGGCGCGCAGGTCGACGTGCTCGACCTGCCGCGCGGCGGGATCGCGGGCAACAGCCATATGCCGATGATGGACAAGAATTCGGACCAAGTCGCCGAGCGCGTGCAGGATTGGCTGATGCGCCGGGGCTTATGGCGCTGAATCACTTCGGCGCGAACCAGCCTTCGACCTTGCCGCGCGCCCACGGCGCCACGAAATAGACCGTGGGTGCCGCGACGATCCAGGAATAGAACCACGCATGAATCCACGCGTCGAAGAACGCGGCGGGATCGGCAATGACGTCGGCGGGGCCGAGAACACGGACCGTCGAAATGCACGACACGATCGCCGTCATCACGACGGTCAGCAGGCCGGAAAACGCCAGCCGGATCTTCAACGCGGTGCTCATGCCGCCCTCACCTTTCGCTCCCGCCACAGCGCGTAAAGCCCCGCCGCGACGATCAACGCCATGCCGCACCACGCGTAGACATCCGGCAGATAACCCCAGACGGCCCAGCCCAGCAGCGTCGTGCTGATAAGACCCGTGTAGCGGAACGGCGAAACGACGGTCACCTCGCCCAAGCGCATCGACAGAACCATGCAATACATCCCCGTGCCCGAGATCAGCGCGGAGGCGAAAACCACGAACCACGCGAAGCCCGGCATCGGCACGAAGCCTTGCAAAAACGCGACCGCGCCGCCGAACAAACCGACGGAAGCCAGCGTCACGAGCGTCACGACCGCCGAGGGTACGTATTGCGGAATGCGCCGCGTGATGACGTCGCGAACGGCGCAGAGAACCGCCGACAGGAACGACACGGCGAGCCAAATGTCGAACCCTTCCGCGCCGGGGCGCAAAATCAGCAGCACGCCGGCGAAGCCCGCCAGAATGGCGCCGACGCGCCGCCAGCCGAAACGCTCGCCCAGCAGCGCCGCCGCGACCGGCAACACCAGCAACGGTGTCGCCATATTGATCGTGGCGTTGAGCGCGAGCGGGATATGCCCCAGCGCCGCGATGAAGCAGAAGGCGGCGACCGCCTCGATCAACCCGCGCAGCACCGTATGCGGCTCGATGAACGCGCGCGGCTGGGCGAAGCCGCCCGATCGCCAAACCAGAAACGAGCCGGCGATCACCAGAATGATGCCGCGCACGAACAGCAACTGGCCGGCGGGCACGTCGGCAAGGGCGAGTTTCATGATCGTGTCGGAGAAGGCGAACAGCGTCATCGCCACGACGACCGCCAAAATGCCGTTGCGGTTGCCCGGGGTCACGGCGCGCGTCCCGCGCGCACGCGGCTGCGATGCAGCGCGTAAATCCCCGACGCGACGATCAGCGCCATACCCGTCCAGGTCAGCGCATCGGGCAGATAATCCCACAAGACCCAACCCGCGAATGCAGAACCGATCAGCCCGGCGTAGCGAAAGCCGCCGACCAGCGACAACTCGCCCACGCGAAATGCCGCGACCTGAAGCGTGTAGCCGCCTGCGACCGCGACCGTCGCGATCGCAATCAGGCCCCAGCTTTCGAGCGACATCGCCGTCCAGCCCGTCGCGATCGTGCCGATCACGCCGACGGTCATCATCGAGGCCGACATCAGCAACGTGACCAGAACTGTGGGGATATGCGACGACAGCATCCGCGTGATCGAATCGCGGAACGCGAATACCCAGGCCGATGCGAACGACGCCAGCAGCCATGGATCGACGCCCGCGGGCGACGGCTTCAAAATCAGCATCACGCCCGCGAAGCCGGCGAGCAGCGCCGCGATGCGCCGCCAGCCGACTTTTTCGCCCAGCAACAGCATCGCGAAGGGGATCGTCAGCAGCGGCACGGCCTGGTTCAGCGCCGCCGCCGTCGCCAGCGGGATATGCGCCAGCGACAGCATGAACAGCATCGATCCCACGACCTCCGCCACCGTACGCAGCATCATCTTGGGATCGCGCAGCGTCGAAATCTTGGCGAAGGCGCCCGCCCGCCACGCGATCAAACAGAACAGCGACGTCGCCAACACGCCGCGCACGGCGAGCGCCTGGATCATCGGAATGTTCTGGGCGGCGAGTTTCATCGCCGCGTCGTTGGCGACGAAGATCGTCATCGCGCTTGACAGCAGCAGCGCGCCACGCGCGTTGTCGGAAAGAATCATTTATCTCGTCTGACGGTTTCTCCGGCGCCTTCTTAGCAGCCCGTCAGGCGATCCGCCATGGGGCATGGCCGAACCTGCCTTGCAGGAATTCGACGAACGCCGCCGTTTTCGGCACCCGATTGCGCGTTTGCGGATAGACGGCCCAGATCGTCACCGGATCGCGGACATGCCAATCCGTCAGGATCGGCACCAAGCGGCCGTCGCGGATCGCGTCGATCAGCGCGAAATCGCCCATTCGGATGACGCCAACGCCCGCGATGCCGAGATCGAGCATCGCGTTGGCGCTGTCGACGCTCGCCGGGCCCGTCACTTCGACGATGCCCGATTTGAACGGCCAATGCGCGAGATGCGGAATGTCGGACATGGTCACGCAATCGTGGTCGCGCAGATCCTCCGGCCGCTTGGGCACGCCGCGCCGGGCAAGATAAGCGGGCGACGCGCAAATCGTGCGGCTCACCTCCGCGATGCGCCGCGCGACCAAACGGTCGTCGACGACTTCGCCGATCCGGATCCCGACATCGTCGCCGCTCTCGATCAGATCGACGCGCTTATCGACGAAGGATAGCTGCACGCGCAGATCGGGATTGCGCGCCAGGAATTCCGGCAAGGCGGGGACCAGCTGGTGATAGCCGAACGCGTTGCCGGTGTTGATCTTCAGCACGCCGCGCGGCCGCGCGCGGAAACCCGCGACCTCCAACTCCGCTTCGCGGATATCGGCGACGATGCGCCGAGCGCGCGCGTAATAGGCTTCGCCTTCGGGCGTCAGCGTCACGGTGCGCGTCGTGCGCGCCAGCAAGCGCACGCCAAGCCGCGCTTCCAATCGCCCGACGAGCTTCGACAACGCCGACGGCGTGAGCTTCATCGCCCGCGCGGCGGCCGAAAACCCGCCCCGCTCGACCGCGGCGACGAAAGCGGCCATTTCCCCCGATTGATCCATACCGGCCCCATTTGTGACGTTGGTTCACAAATGATAGGCCAAAATCGGTGATTATCGCCAGCGGCGAACCCTAACAAGCTCCAGTTACGCAATCCCGTTACCGCCGCCTTGGAGCTCCCCCATGCCGCAGATTTCCGCCGCCGAACTCGAGTTCCACATCGCCAACGCGCGCACGCTGCGCGCGCAAGCCTTTGGCGCGGTCTTCGCCAAGATCGCGGCTTTGTTCCGGGCGGTGCCCGAACAGATCGCGCCGGCGGCGTTGAATGCCCCGTGCAAGCGCACGGTCATTTCCTGATCGTCACCAGCCAGATTGCGACGAAGGCGGCGCTCAACGCGGCGAACAGCGCCAGCGTCACGCCGTCATAGCCGCCGGAAATGCGCCACAGCGCGGCCGCGATCCCCGGGGCGAGTGCCCGCGACAAATTGAACGGCAGCGCCAGCGCCCCGTTGACGGTCGCGTAATCGCGCGGGCCGAACAGCTCGGGCACGATCGTGCCGCGCACGATCGTCATCAACCCGTTACCGATACCGTAGATCGCGGCGAAAGCGAGCAGCGGCACGAGCGCGTCGATCCCGCTGACCAGCAACGCCATCGCCATCAACAAGCAGAAAATCGCGACCCGCGCGGTCAACCGCCCGTCGACGCGCGCGCCCAGCACCATCAGCGTCAAGCGCCCGACGACTTGCATCGGCCCGATCGCCGCCCACACCAGCACGATCGTATCAGGATCGACGCCACGTTCGCCCAGCAAGCCGATCAGGTGGAACGTCACCACGCCGATCGCGAAATTATACGCGATATAGACGAAGCCCAATCCCCAAAACGCCGGCCGGCGCGACGCCGCCGCCAAAGCCGAACCGGTTTGCGTCGCATCGGCCGCTTCGGCCGCGACGCCTTTGGCGCGGGCGCCCCGCAGCCAGTAGAAATTGATCGAGCCGCACGTGATCGCGGTCAGACATCCCGTCGCGATCAACGCGTTTCGCCAGCCGAAGGCCTCGTTGAGATAATGCATCAGCGGCACGAAGACGGTGATCGAGAAGCCGCCGATCAGCGTCATGGTCAATATGCCGCGCCGCCAGTCGCGGACATTCGCCGCGACGACCGCGAATGCGGGATCGTAAAGCGAGCACGCGAACGCCATCCCCATCGCGACCCACAGCGCGTAGAATTGGGGCAGCGTTTCGACGAACGCCCAGGCGACCATCAACAGACCGCCGGCGATCGATCCCAGCGTCATCGGCCAGAACCCGCCATATCGGTCCATCCACGCGCCCACGGGCAGCGCCGACAGGCCCGAAACGACCAACCCGAGCGTCAACGCCCCGTAGATCTCGGGCTTCGTCCAGCCGAGATCGCGTTCCATCGGCCCCGCGATCACCGCGAAGCTGTAGTAGAGCGCGCCGCCCACGATGAGCTGGGCGATCGAAAACCAAACGACGAAACGCATCTCCTTCATGAAGCGCGCCGCACCGTCGTGACCGCGAGCATGGCGAGGAAACCCGCCGACAAAAGGCCGAGCAAGATCAGCAGCACGCCGTCATAGCCGAACACGCCCCACAAGGCGGCGGCGGCGACCGGCGCCGCGGCGGCGGCGAATTGATGCGGCACGGTCAAGGCGCCGTTGACTGTCGCATAGGCGCGCGGCCCGAAAATATCGGGCGCGATCGTGCCTTTGACGATCGTCATCAAGCCGTTCCCCGCCCCGTGGAAAAACGCGAACACCAGCAGGGGCGCCAATGTGGCCGCACCCGTCGCCAGCGTCACCATGCCGATCAGCAAGCCCGCCATCGCCACGCGCGCGACGAGCCGCGCGTCGAGCTTGGGTCCGAAGGCGAACAGGCTCATCCGGCCCGCGACCTGCATCGGCCCGATCGTCGCCCAGACGAGAATGATCGTGTCGGGATCGACGTCGCGTTCGCCCAACAACCCGATCAAATGGAAGGTGATCGCGTTGACCGAAAAATTATAGACGAAATAGACGAAGCCGAGCCCCCAGAACGCCGGCCGGCGCATCGCGAGTTTGAGGGCGGATTCGGAAGCGCCGGCATCCGCCTTCTCCGCCGCTTCGCCTTTCGCGCGCGTGCCCCGCAACCAATAGAAATGGATCGCGACGCAAACGGTGAGGTTCACGGCGCCCCAAATCGTCGCCGTCATGCGCCAGCCGAGCAGGTCGTTGATGGTGTGGCCCAGCGGAATGAACGCCGTGCTGGCGAGCCCGCCCAGGAACGTCATGATCAGAATGCCGCGCTTCCAATCGCGCACATTCGCCGCGACGACCGCGAAGCCCGGCTGATAAAGCACGCAAGCGAGCACGGCGCCCATGCCGATCCAGATCGCGTAGAACTGCGCGGGCGTTTGTACGAAGGCCCAGGCGATCATCAGCAAGCCGCCGGCGATCGAGCCGCCGGTCATCGACAGCAAGCCGCCATGCCGGTCCATCCATGCGCCCACGGGCAACGCGACGAGCCCCGAGACCATCAATCCGATCGACGCGGCGGCGTAGATTTCGGTTTTCGACCAGCCGAGTTCGCGCTCCATCGGCCCCACGATCACCGCGAAGCCGTAAAACAGCGTCCCCCAGGAAATCATCTGGGCGAGCGAAAGCCAGATCACCAACCGCCATTCGCGCATGACGAGAAACTTCCCTTCCCCGGGCCCGCGATGCAACATGCCGCCGACTCCTGGGAGAACCAAACATGCCCGACCAACGCCCCGGCGCTCCACGCGAAAAATTCGGTTTCGCCACGCGTGCCGTGCATGCCGGTGCCACGCCCGACCCGACGACGGGGGCGCGCTCGACGCCGATCCACCAGACGACGGCCTATGTGTTCGAGGATGCGGATCATGCCGCCTCGCTCTTCAACCTGCAGACTTTCGGCTATATCTATTCGCGTCTGACGAACCCCACCGTCGCGGTGCTGGAGGAACGCATCGCCAGTCTCGAAGGCGGGCGCGGCACGGTATGCACGAGCTCGGGCCACGCGGCGCAATTGCTCGCCTTCTTCTCGCTGATGGAGCCGGGCGACCGCTTCGTCGCCAGCCGAAATCTCTATGGCGGCTCGGTCACGCAGTTCACCCACGCCTTCAAGAAATTCGGCTGGGGGGTCGATTTCGTCGACCCGTCGGACCCGAAGAATTTCGATGCCGCGATCGGCCCGAACACCAAGGCGATCTTCTGCGAATTGCTCGCCAATCCCGGCGGCGTGATCGTCGACCTGGAAGCGGTCGCGCAAGTCGCGCGCAAGGCGAAGATCCCGCTGATGGTCGATAACACGCTGGCCACGCCTTTCCTGTGCAAGCCCTTCGATTGGGGGGCGGACATTATCCTGCACTCGACGACCAAGTTCCTGTCGGGCCACGGCAACGCGATGGGCGGCGCGGTCGTCGAAAGCGGCAAGTTCGATTGGTTCGCGTCCGGCAAATTCCCATCGATGACCGAAGCCGATCCCGCCTATCACGGCCTCAAATTCGCCGAGACCTTCGGCGATTTCGGCTACACGATGAAAACGCGCGCCGTGGGCCTGCGCGATCTGGGCCCGACGATGGCCCCGCTCAACGCCTATCTCACGATCTCCGGCATCGAGACTTTGCATCTGCGCATGGCGGCGCACGTGGCCAATGCGCAAGCGGTGGCGGCGTTCCTGGCCGCCCATCCGAAGGTCGCTTGGGTCTCCTATGCCGGGTTGAAGTCGAGCCCCTATCACGCGCTCGCCAAGAAATACCTGCCCAAAGGCCCCGGCTCGGTCTTCACCTTCGGTGTGAAGGGCGGCTACGACGCGGGCATGAAGGTCGTGGAGACGGTCGAGTTGTTCAGCCATCTCGCCAATATCGGCGACACGCGTTCGCTCATCATTCATCCCGCCTCCACCACCCACCGCCAATTGACCGAGGAACAGCGCGTGAAGGCCGGTGCCGGCCCCGACGTCATTCGCTTGTCGATCGGCATCGAGAACGTGGACGATCTGATCCGCGATCTCGACACCGCCTTGGCCGCGACATGAAACTCAATCTCGGCTGCGGCAACGCCAAACGCGCCGGCTGGATCAATGTCGATAAATTCGCCGGCTGCGCGCCCGATCAGGTCGTCGATCTCGAGCGTTCGCCCTGGCCGTGGGCGGATTCATCCGTCACCGATGTCGCGTTGATCCACGCGCTCGAACATCTGGGCGCCACGACGGACGGCTATCTCGGCATGATCCGCGAACTCTGGCGCGTCTGCGCCCCCGAGGCCCGAATCGAAATCGTCGTGCCGCATCCGCGTTCCGACGCGTTCCTCAACGATCCCACCCATGTCCGCGCGATCACGCCCGATGGGCTCGCGTTGTTCGACCGCACGCTGAACCGCGAATGGGCGAAGACCGGTGCGGCGAACACGCCGCTCGGCCTTCAGCTCGACGTCGATTTCGCGATCGAGAAGGTCGATTTCCAGCTGACGCCGGAATGGCACAAGCGCCTCGCCGCCGGCGAAGTCGACCGTGCGGCGATCGACGACGCGATCCGCCACTTCAACAACGTGTGCGGTCAGATCGCGATCGTGCTGCGGGCGAAAAAACCGCTGCGCTGATTACTCGGCGGGCTGTGCCGCGAGCGCAGGTTCGGGCTTCGCGACTTTCTTGTCGTCCGGCAGCATCAGCCCGAACAACAGCACCAATACGCCGGCCGCGGCCATGAACACGAACAGCCAGAAGAAATCGCCGTAGGTGTCCTGCACCCAGCCCGCGACAGGCACCGCCATCGCGGCGACGCCCAGCGCCAGAACGAATTTGGCGCCGTAGGCGGTCGCGCGCCAGCTCGCCGGCGTGAAATGCGCGAGCATCGCGTTTTCCGACGGCAGCGACGTGATGTTGAGATAGACGGCCGCCATCGCGACGGCCAGCAGCGGCCAGGATTCCGCATAAGCCGCGAGCAGCAGGCACGGCGTCACGACGAAATAGCACGCGACGTAGACGCGCTTCATCGCGAAGCGGTCGGCCAAACGCCCGCCGATCAATTGGCCGGTCGACGCGATCAAATACACAAGCGCCACCATCGCGCCCGTGCCCAACACGCCGTCGCCGAGCCCCGTCAAACGCTGTTCGAACAGCTTGGGCAGCACGACGCCGAGCGTCGATCCGACGAAGCCCACGCAGGTCATCGTCACCGACAGAATGAAGAAGGCGCGTACCGCGTCGCCCTTGCTGGGTTCGGGCACCGGCTTCGCGTCGGCCTCGACATCGACGACCTTGCCCATACGCCAGGCGGCCCAAAGGCCGAGGCCGATCAATACGGACGTGACGCCCGGCACGATAAAGGCGGCGCGCCACGAAATCGCGTCGGTAAGGGCGGCGGCAACCAACGGCGCCAGCGCGATGCCGACCGCCCCGTAGATGCCGTTCTCGCCCAGCGCACGGCCGCGATTTTCGGCCATGCGGATCAGCCACGCCATGCCAACTGGATGGTAGATCGACGAGAACAAGCCGATCGACGCCAAGCCCAGCGCCAATTCGACGGGCGAACGCGCCAAGCCGGTCGCGACGGTCGCAAGGCCCGTGCCGACGAAAAAGATCGTCATCATGCCGACGGCCGACCAGCGATCGCCGAACCAGCCGGCGGGCAATGCGGCGACACCGTACAGGACCTGGCCCGCCAGCATCAGCACGATCAATTCGCCGTAGGTCATGCTCCAGCTTTTTTCCAGCGCCAGTACGACGGTAGGAAACAGCATCATCAGCAGATGCGAATACGCATGGCCGACGTTCGAGAAGCTGCGCGCGAGCGCGGGCGAACCGGGAATGGATTGGGGCGACATGACGGCGCGCATTTTGCGCGCGGCATTCGATCTACGCAAGATGGGTCGGTCTAAGCAAAACGCGGATTGTCATCTGCGGACCAGTATTGCGCCAGAATCGCGACCCGCACGCGCGACGTCAAATTGCGCGGCGGCGGCGGCGGCACAATGTCCCGCAACAATTCTTCGACCGCTTGGCCGCGCGCGTCCGCGATCTCCTGCAGCGCGGCCCAGAAGATGGGCTCGAGCCGCAACGCAGTGCGCCGTGTGCCGATGCGAACGAAACGCGGCTCGACGATGTCGTCGAGCCGCCGCTTCGCTCCCGCCGCTTTCGCGACGCGCGGGATGTATCTAGTGCTGCCCATCGGCCATCGCGGAGAGCATCGTCTTGATGCGCTGGCGCAGACGAACGTCGCGGATCGCGGCCAAGCGGCGCGCGAGTTTCGCGGTTTCGTCGTCGAGTTTGCGCTCGGCGGCGTCGGGAATCGGCGCGGCCGCCGCGACCTTGGGCTTGCCCAGGCCTTCGAAGAATTCGCCCACCGGCAGGCCGAGGACCGCCGCGAACTGCCACAGACGCGACGCCGACACGCGGTTGGCGCCGTTCTCGTATTTCTGGATCTGCTGGAACGTGATCCCGCAGGCTTGCGCGAGTTCGGTCTGCGACAGACCGAGTTCGATGCGCCGCTTGCGCACGTTGCGGCCAACCTGCACGTCAACGGGGGTCGAACGGCGGGCGGCAACGCGGTCGGCACTCTTCCGGCGGCCATTCAGTTTCTTCGCGGCCATATGACACTTCCTTTGTGCTTGATCGCGCCCGTTGCGCGATTCGACGGAAAATTGCGCCCGCCGCCTGAACGCTCGCTTAAGGTTCCTGAAGCACCCTGTCGCGGCACCCCACGCCGCCCCCGCGCGGCGATCGCCCGGAACATACAACAGTCTGAAATGTCTCGACGAATGCGCTGCACTTGGTGCTTCGCTCACGCTCGGGATAAACTGCGTCTTCCGGTTTCCCGTCGTTACAAAAAGAAACAAGTCCTCAGCATCAATGTCCGCACAACCCATTCCGTTTCCGGTGCGCCGCGTGTCGGGTTTCGACGAGCCGCCGCCCCTGCCGCGCGCCGCCGCCAAACCCAAAGGCCTGCCGCCCGCCCCGGGCGAACCCACGGCTCTGCAACGTGCTTGGCTCGCGCGCGCGCTCGATCAAGCCGGCGGCAAGCTGCCGTTGTTCATGCAGGACGGGCAGAAAATCGATTCCCGCACGGTTAAATCCTGCCTCGACAAAGGCTGGTGCGAGCCTTGGTATTCCAACCCGACGAAGCCCGATTGGCTCGTCTGTAAGATCACCGACAAAGGCCGCGCGCTGTTCGAGTCCGCGGCCTAACGTGAGCGTGCCGGACAATTTCGCGCTGCGCGTCGCGCGCTGCTATCTGCCCTTCGCGGCCGGGTATTTCCTGTCCTATGCGTTCCGGGTGGTGAACGGCGCGATCGCGCCCGACATGACGCGCGAACTCGGCCTCGATTCCGCCGCGTTGGGGGCCGTCACCAGCGCCTATTTCGCCGCCTTCGCCGCCGCGCAATTGCCGATGGGCGTGGCGCTCGACCGCTGGGGCCCGCGCCGCGTGGAATTCACGCTGCTGCTGTTCGCGACCGCCGGCGCCGTGATTTTCGCGCTGGCCGGCGGTGTGGCCGGACTCGCCTTGGGTCGCGCGTTGATCGGCTTCGGCGTCGCCTCGTGCCTGATCGCGGCGATGAAGGCCAACACGCTTTATTGGCCGATCGAACGCTTGCCGCTCGCCAACGGTTTGCTGATGGGCTTCGGCGGATTGGGGGCCGGTGCGGCCACGCTGCCGGTCGAATTGATGCTCGCCGCGACCAGCTGGCGTTTCGTGCTGCTGGCGATGGCCGGGCTCACGCTGCTCGTGGCGCTGGCGATTTTCTTCGCCGCCCCGCGCGAAACGCCGCATCCGACCGGTGTCACCTTCGGCGCGCAATTGCGCGGCATCGGCAAGGTGCTGTCGGCATCGGCCTTTTGGCGCGTCGCCCCGGCGACGACCGCCACGCACGCGGTCTACCTCTCCTATCAAGCCCTGTGGGCGGGCCCTTGGATGCGCGACGTCGCGGGGCTCGACCGGTTCGCGGTCGCGCAAGGCCTGTTCATGGTCAACGCGACCATGGCGATCGGGTATCCGCTGTTCGGCATTCTGGCCGACCGATTGGCCGCGCGCGGCATTTCCACGCGCGCGATCTTCGCGGTCTTCGTGGTGCTGTTCATGGTGGCGCAAATACCGATGGCGGCGGGCTGGACGCATAACCCGCTCGGCTTCTGGGCGCTGTTCGGCCTGACCGGCTGCGGCACCATCCTGGGCTATGCCGTCGCCACGCAAAGTTTTCCGAAGGAGATGGCGGGCCGCGTGGGCGCTTCGATCAACATGCTGGTTTTCGCCCTCGCCTTCGTCGTGCAATGGGGCATCGGCGTGGCATTGTCGCATTTCCCCGGCGCCCCCGCCGACGGCCATCGTGCCGTCATGCTCGGACTGATCGCCATGCAAGGTGCCGGCTGGCTTTGGCTTGTCTTGCGCCGCGCGAAAAATCAGCCACAATGACCGCGCCCCACACCGCCGGATACCGTGATGATCAAGAAGCAAAAATTCGAATTCGCCATCTATAACGAAGTCGTGCGCGACGCCGTGCGTCGCGGCGAGCACCACAAGTTCTTCAAGGACGAGTGGCAGAACCAGCATTTCATCGAAATCGAAGCCTATAGCGAAAAGGACGCGACCACCCGGATCCGCTCGCGCTACCCGCAGGATCAGGGCTTCGTGATTTTGGCGTGCAAGCAAGTCAGCTGATCGCGAAATTTCTGCTGGCGGCGGCGCTGGTGCTGGCGATGCCGGCGGCGGCGCAGGAACAGCCCTCGCCGCTCGACGATCCCGCCGGGTTCTGGCTGGTCGCGGAGACCGGGCCGGACGTCAACGAAACCCTCGCCAGTATTCCGTTGTTCGGCGCCAATCTGCGCACGCGCATGGGCAATCCGCGCGCCGTATGGGACATCCGCCGCGAGAATGGCGCGCTGACGATCGAGATCCAGCCGCGCGGCATCGTGTTCAAGCCCGCGCGCTTCGCCGACGGGCATTTCACCGGCGACGCGGTCGATCCCGCCAACCAGCAACAACGCGTGAAGCTGGATGCGCGAGTGGCCGACGGGCGCTTGACCGGCAAGCTGATCTTCGCCGATTTCGAACTCGCGATCGATGGCCGCGCACCTGAGTCGGTCGAGGCGCTGCGCCAAGCCTATGCGATGGCGCGCGCCAAGCTCGACGAATACGAAGGCCCCTACGCGCTCGCCGAGATCGAACGCCTGCGCGCCGAGAACCTCGTGCTGATCGAACGCATCCAGCGCGTCGAAGGCGAGCTTGCCCGCCGCCCGACGACGACGCCGGCGCGCGCCGCCGCACCGCCGCCGGCGGCGGAAGCACCGCTCGTCGCCACGCCGCGTATTTCGACGCGCGGGCTCGTCGCCGACGTGGTGACGACGCGCAGCGTCGAACTGCGCGCCGCCGCCGACGCGCAAAGCCCCAATGTCGAAATCCTGCCCGCCGGCCGGCCGCTGGTCCGGCTGGGCGAGGCGACCGTCGCGGGCTGGAGCCTGGTCGCGACCGGCGGCGGCGTGGTCGGCTTCGTGCCTTCGGCCGCCATCGGCTCGCGCCCGCCGGTCACCGCCTCGGTCGCGCGCGCCCCGCGCGAAATCCAGATCAACTTCCCCGCCTGGGACCCGGGCCGCACCGGGCGGCGCATGACCGTCTCCGATCCCGGCTTCGTCAGCTTGGTCGGCCGCGTGCGCGGCGACGGAACGCTGACCGATCTCAAAATCGAAGATGCCCAAGTCGTGTTCAACGCCGATGGCAGCTTCACCGCCGTCGTCGAAGTGCCGCCCCAAGGCCGCCATGTGCGCATCGACGCGAGCTTCGGCCAAGGTCCGGTCACGACCCTCGATTTCGACATCGCCGTCGGCGTCAGACAGCAATAATTTCATATACGTAGAAGCCGAAACTGACGCGATGGCGTAAGTCGTGTTACATTTCGCTTTATGCCGGTATTGCCGATCTCCGCACCGCTGGCGGTGACGCCAGCACAGATCCACACCCCGAACGCGCAGCAGCAACAGCTTGCCGCGATGCAGGCCGGCGCCCAAACGGCCAATGCCCAGACCGCCAAAGGATTGCGCCAAGGGGCCGGGGCTGCCGGCACCAAGGAATCGCGCGACGGCACCAAAACGGGCGAAAGCGTCGATAACGACGCCAATGCCGTGGGCGCCAAAGCGAAACGCGGCCGCAAGCCGGCGAACCAGCACAAATTCGATATCGTCGCTTAGTCAGGCCAGCGCGCGCTCGACGCGCAGCGCCAGCACTTCGGGCGTCACCGGCTTAACGATATAGCCGTTGGCGTTCAGCTCGCGCGCCCGGCGCACAAGTTCATCGGTCGCCGTCGCGGTCAGAAAGATCACCGGCAAGCGCGCCAGATGCAACGCGGGCAAGGCGCGCAAGGCTTCGACGAATTTCATCCCGTCCATCGGCTTCATGCCGATATCGCAGACGATCAAATTCGGCGCGGGGTCGGCCGTCTCGAGATAGGTCAATGCCGCCGATCCGTCGGCCTCCGCCTGCACGCGGCCGAAGCCGAGCTGGTCGAGCATGCGCGACACCATCGCGCGCACGACCGGGGAATCGTCGATCACCAGCACGCCGAATTTCGCGTAAGGACGCTCGTCCGCCATCACTGCCCTTCCGTGGCCCGCATCAACACGGGCCGCGCCGCCTCGAGTTTGACGCGCAAGGTTTCGGCCGAGCCCGGCTTGGCGCTGCCCGTGCGCAGTTCCAATTCCAGTTTCGACGCGGCCTCGCCCAGCGCATGCGCGCCGACCGAATGCGACGCGCCCTTCAGCGCATGCGCGACGTCTTGCGCGTGCGAAGCGTCGCCCGCGCGCATCCGCTCGTCGATCGTCGCGATCTGGCGCGCGGCGTTGTCGAGGAACATCTCGATCACCTCGGCCATCTCGCCGCGTTGCGCGCCGTAAAGCTTGCGCAGCACGTCGAGATCGACGTCGCGCATGGGGCCCGTCTCGGCGGGCACATCTTCCTCGACCAAGCCCGACGTATCCGCGATGCCCATGGCGCGCGCCAGCGCCGAACCCAGCATGCCGAGTGTGGCGGGTTTGACGACGAATTCGTCCATCCCGGCGGCAAGGCAGCGCTCCGCCTCGCCCGTCATCGCGGCGGCGGACAGCGCCACGATCGGAATGCGGCGCCCCTTGCCCGCTTCCGCCGCGCGCACGGCTTGCGCCAATTCGAACCCGTCCATACCGGGCATATGCACGTCGGTCAGGATCGCGTCGAACCGCCCTTCGCGCCACAGATCGAATGCCTGCTTGCCGTCGGGCACAAGTTCGGCGCGATAGCCCAGCCGCACCAATTGGCGCTGCACGACGGCGCGATTGGTCGGATTGTCCTCCGCCACCAGGATGCGGGCACCCGGTGCCGTCACGATGGCGCCGGCGGGAGCGGATTTCCGCGCCGGCCCGAATTGATTGGCGAGTGCGCGCAGCAGCGATTCACGGCGCACCGGCTTCAGCAGATACGCGTCGAACCCGCGTTCCAGCGCGCGTTTGCGATGGCCGCTTTCGTCGAAGGCGGTCGCGAGCACGAGACGCGTTTCGTAAAGTTCGGGCGTGCCGCGGATCGCCTCGCCCAGCACGATGCCGTCGATATCCGGCAGGCGGAAATCGATCAATGCGGCGTCGAAGGGTTTGCCGTCGCGAACCGCTTTCTCCATCGCCGTCAAGGCGGGCTTGCCCGCCGCGATGGTTTCGACCGCCGCACCGGCGGCGCGCAAATACATCGCGAACGCCTCGCGCATCGAGCGATTGTCTTCGACGACCAGCACGCGCTTGTCCGTAAGATCGGGCAGCGGCGGCATTTCGCGCCCCGGCGGCAACGCGATCTGGAAATGGAAGACCGAGCCTTCGCCTTCCGTGCTCTCGACCTCGATCCGACCGCCCATCAACTCGACGATGCGCATCGAGATCGACAGGCCCAGCCCCGTGCCGCCGAAGCGCCGCGTGGTCGAGCTATCGGCCTGGCTGAAGGGTTGGAACAGCCGGGCTTGCGCTTCCGTCGACAGACCGATGCCGGTATCTCGCACGCCGATACGGATCGTGCCGGGCGGCGCACCCGCGACGGCTTCGACCGCGATGAAGACTTCGCCCGCTTCGGTGAATTTGATCGCGTTGCCCGCGAGATTGAACAGCACTTGGCGCAGGCGCACCGGGTCGCCCTTCACCGCGCGCGGAATCGCGGGATCGATGAAGGTCGTCAGCGCCAGATCCTTGCGCCGCGCTTGCGGGATCAAGGTTTCGGCCACGCCTTCGACGATCGCGGCCAGCGACATATCGACGCTTTCGAGATCGAGCTTGCCCGCTTCGATCTTCGAGAAGTCGAGAATGTCGTCGATGATCTTGAGCAGCGAGGACGCGCTGTCGCGCACCACCTCGACCATCGAAAACTGCTCGCTGTCGAGATCGGTCTGACCGAGCAATTCGAGCATCGCCAGCACGCCGTTCATCGGCGTGCGGATTTCGTGGCTCATCGAGGCGAGGAAGCGCGACTTCGCTTCGTTCGCCGCCTCGGCGCGCTGGCCCATCAGCAACAAATCGCGCTCGAAATGTTTGCGATCGGTCACGTCGACATAGGTCGACACGAATCCACCCTCGGGCATCGGGTTGGAGTGGACTTCCAGCGTGCGCCCGTCGGGGCGTGTCACTTCGAACGAGGATTTGCTTTCGCCCGCCCGCCAATTGCGGAAGGCGGCCTGCACGTCGAGGGCGCCGCGCGCCACCATGAATCGCGTCAGCGCCTTGCGCGGATCGGGCCCGGTCAGAAGTTCGTCGGGAACGGCGTAGAATTCGAGGAAGCGCTGGTTATACGCGACGACGTTGAAGCCCGAATCCGACACGACGACGCCTTCGTCCATATTGTCGAGCACGGCACGCAGCAATTCGCGCTCGCGCGCCAATTCCTTGCGCAACCTCGCGAGTTCGACATGCGGATCGATGTCGTCGGAAGCCATCTCAGCGCCGCGCGGGCGGCGGAACGGTCGGGTTGCGGCAATCGCCGACGGAGCCTTCGGCGCACATCTTGCCATCGGGCATGATCGCGCGGCTGATCTCGGTATCGGATTTCAGATCCTGGTAGCGCAGACCGGCGTCTTTCAGATTGGCACCGGTCAGCTTGGTGGCGAACAGCGCAACGCCGCCCATATTGACGAAGCGCATATCGGCATCGGTCAGATCCGCACCGCCCAGATCGGCCCCCGCCATATTGGCGCCGCGCAGTTTGGCACCCTTCAAATTGGCGCGGCGCAGATTGGCCCCGCGCATATCGCGGCCTTCCAGATTGGCGCCCGCGCATTGTGCATCCGGCCCCAATCGGCAGCCCGGGGGCAAAGACTGGCCGATGGCCGGCGCATCGATCGCCGCCAAGCCCAAACCTACAAGCGCAATACCCACGTAACGCATCGCCTCGATCGCTCCCCGGACCTCGAATTGCGGCCAGTGTCCCGGTTTCGCCGGAAAGGTCAATTCCGACGTAACGGAGGCCTGTTTCCTGCGTTGTCAGGGTGTTACGCGGCCGGATGTTGACCGACTCGATAAAGAAATCTCATACATGAGTCAGGGAGTCGGATTCGCAACCTCATGCAGAACGAAATCGTCCTTCGTGCGATGGCCGCCGTTCTGGGACCGGATGACCCGGTCGTTCGGGATGTCGAAAAGGCGATGCGCACCGACGATGGGATGGACTGGCTGCTCGCCAAGGCCGGTTTCGACGGGTTGTCGCGCGACGTGCGCATGGAAATCCGCGATATGGCGCGCTGGATGGCGGAAGAAACGATCCGCGACAAAGATCTCCCATCCTTTAAGCGGTCCTGAACGTTCCCAATATTCGCAATTTGCGAATTTGTTTAGCTTAATCCGTAGCTTCCGGCCGTCGTTACGTTTCGCAAAACTTGTTTGATGGCGCGGGATTTGCGATGCCTTAGCCCGGTTCATCCTCCAGGGATCCCATCACTTGGCCGACGCCGCCGGCGCAGACACCGAAACGCGGATCGCGTTCGGGCCCGAACACATGATCGACATGGGGCAACCCTTGGCGATGTTTTCGCGCGCCCATGCGTCGGCCTATGTCGCCCAGCACATCGAATTCGCCGACGTCCCGTTGATCGCTTATGTCTGCAACGATCTGCCGGGACCGCGCGTCGATGCCGCGCGCCGCGTGCGCTCGATCGAACGCGCGGGCATGCTGCGCCTGTTCCATCACGGGCCGCTGCGCATCAAAGGCATGCGCGACCGCTACGCCTTCGTCTACGAACGCCCGTTGATGGGCACGCCGCCGCGCGCGTTGTGGGGCCACTACCCCGTCCCGACGCTGATCAAGAATTTCCTGCGCCCGGCGATCGCGGCGTTGCAAAGCCTGTCGGAAGCGCATGAAGGCCATGGCGCGATAAGGCCCGACAATCTGTTCGGTCAGGACAGCCGCTATTCGCTGCTGACGCTGGGCCCCTGCACGCTGTGCCCGCCCGGTTACGACCAGCCCGCGATTTTCGAGCCCATCGAGCGCGCGCTTGCCAACCCGATCTCCAAAGGTCCCGTGGCGCCCGCCGACGATATGTTCGCGCTCGGCGTCACCTTCTATTGCCTCGCCGCCGGCCGCCTGCCCGGCGAAGGCATGGACCCGGCCGACTTCACACGCCGCCGGCTGGAGTTCGGCTCGATCTCGACCATGGTCGATACCGGCGCCATGCCGATCGAAATCAAGGACGCGGTCGAAGGCTTGATGCAGGACGACGTCAAGCTGCGCTGGAACATCCAAACGCTGTCGGATTGGTGCAGCGGCCGCAAGCCGGAGGTGAAGCAGGTTCGGTCACTCGGCAAACGCGCGATGTCGATCCGCGTCGGCCCGATGACTTGCTACGGCCCGAAGGAAGTCGCCTTCGCGCTCCACAAATACCAGACCGAAGGCATTCCGCTGGTGCGCAGCGGCGTGATCGACAAATGGATGGTCGAGAACAATCCCAAGCGCGCCGCGGCGATGGCGGGCAAGGAATTGGCCGAGGCGGACAATCCCCAAACGGCGATCGCGGCGGCGCGCCAGAACGAAGACGATAACGTGGCGCTCGCCAAGGCGATCGCGCGTTGCGATCCCGGCGGACCGATCCGGTTCAAGTCCCTGTCCTTCTATCCCGCCGGCGTGGGCGCTCTGCTGCGCGAGATCGCCAACGATCCGCCGCGTTGGGCGGAGTTCGGCGAGGCGCTGAAAGGCAAGCTCATCTCCTATTGGATGAAGGGGGCCGCCGAATTCGGCTTGGTCGATATGGCGGCCAAGAAATTGGAGGAGATCGAGCGCAGCTACGAGCGCACGGGCAACAATCTCGAAGCCGCCCTCTACAAGCTCAACCCCGACGCGCCATGCTTGTCGCCCAAACTCGACGGGCAATGGACGGTCTCGCATGTCGATCTGGTGAAGCCGATCGAAGCGGCCTGCGCCGATCCCGACAAGCCGGGCATCGACCGCCACATGGTCGGTTTCCTGGGCGCCAAGGCCGACATTTCCGACGACATGCTCGCCCCTTGGTACAATCTCGGCAATGTCGACGCGAAGGGCGCGCCCAAGGTCCTCAAAGTCTCCAACAAGCTACAAGCCGAAGCGCAGGCCGAAACGCTGCCCAAGCTCGCGCAAGTGTGCCTGCGCAGCGCCGAGAAGCTGATCGAGGAAATCAACCACCCCAAGACGCGCGAGCGTTTGCTGGCCGAGGCCGAGCATCACGCGCGCAGCGGTTCGATCACCGGCATGGTCGACGTGGTGATGGACGAGGAAACCATCGCCAAGGACAAGCGCGACTTCCTCGAAGCCAAGCGCGAATACGATTCGATCGGCGTGGCGCTGGCCAACCGCGAAGGCTTGCTGATCCTGGCACGGCTGATGGGCCAGGAACGCGGTACGGCGATGGCTTATATTCTGCTGAGCCTGACGAGTTCGGTCGGGTTCCTCGCCATGTTGTTCATGACCATCGGGGTCGGGCGATGAACGACGAAGCCCCCGCGAAACGCGCCAGCAAGCTCGGGCCGCTGCTCGTCATCGGCGGCATGCTGGCGATCTGCGTCGCGATCGTGCTGATCCGGCCGATCCTGCTGGTCTACGTCGCCGGGATCTCGCTGCCCATCGCGATCATCTACGCGTTCGAAACGGCGCGCCCGCGTTTGCTGTCGGCGTCCTGCGCGACGATCGGCGCCGCCTTGGCCGCACCGGTGCTGCTCGCGGGATTCCTCAACCACGACCGCGCCCTGCATTTGGAACTGCGCTCGTGGATCGTGCCATTCGCGGGCATGATTCTCGCCGCGATCATGGCGATCGCGCTGCCCTGGATTTTCGGGCGCGTGAAGACCAAGGAACAGAGCAAGGCGCTCGACCGTATGGAAATCCGCGCGCAGGAATTGCGCGAAGTGTGGGGCGATCGCCTCGCCCGTCCGCTGCCCAAGGACGACGCCTAATTCACGTTCCGCAGAACGTCGCGCGGACGATTTCGTGTTCGGCGGGCGGCGTTTTGTAATCCGCGTATTCCGGCCGGTCGTCGTAAGGCGCTTTCAGCACATCCATCAATTCGTCGAACGGCGCCAAATTGCCGTCCTGCGCCGCCGTAAGGGCGGCTTCGACGCGATGATTGCGCGGAATGAAAGCCGGATTGGCGCCCAGCATCGCCGTACGCTGGGCCTCTGGTAGCACGTCTTCCCTCGCGCGGCGTGTGTGCCACGCCGCGCGCCACGCTTCGAACCCGTCGAGCGTCAGATCGTCGCAGAGCAGCCGGAACGTATTGGTGAAATCCGATTTTGTTTCGGTGAGCAGCGACAAGAACGCCTCGGCCAATTCCTGGTCGCCGTCCTGCGCCGTCAGCAAGCCCAGCTTGCGCCGCATGCCCGCGAGCCACGCTTGTTCGAACAGTACCGGAAACGCGTCGAGCTTCTTTTGCGCGGCATCGGCCGCAGCCTTGCCGTCGCCTTCGACGATCGCCAGCAGGCATTGGGCGAACCGCGCCATGTTCCAATGGGCGATGCGCGGCTGATTGGAATAGCGATAGCGCCCGCCATGATCGATCGAACTGAACACCGCGTCGGGATCGTAGGCGTCCATGAAGGCGCACGGGCCGTAATCGATCGTCTCGCCCGAGATCGTCACGTTGTCGGTGTTCATCACGCCGTGGATAAAGCCAAGGCACTGCCATTGCGCGATCAGCTTGGCCGTGCGCGCGACGACGGCGTCGAATAACGCGAGCACCCGATTTGGGCCCAACGCCGCCAATTCGGGATCGAAACGCGCGATCGCGTAATCGGTCAGAATCGTCAATCCATCGCGATCCTCGCGCGACGCGAAATGCTCGAACGTGCCGACCCGGATATGCCCGCGCGCCACGCGCGCCAGCACTGCGCCCGGCAAGGGCCCGTCCTGGCGCAGCACGGCTTCGCCCGTCATCACCGCCGACAAAACGCGCGTCGTGGGCACGCCCAGGCGATGCATCGCCTCGCTGACGACCAACTCGCGCAACACGGGGCCGATCGCCGCGCGCCCATCGCCGCCGCGCGAAAACGGCGTGCGGCCCGAGCCCTTCAGATGGATGTCGTAGCGTTTGCCGTCGCGCCCGATCGTCTCGCCCAGCAAGATCGCGCGCCCGTCGCCGAGCTGCCCCGACCAATGGCCGAATTGATGGCCGGAATAGGCCATCGCCAGCGGTTCCGCCCCTGGCGGCAAAGCGTTTCCGGCGACGGTAGCCACGCCATCGGCGCTCGCCAGCCAATGCGGATCGATGCCGAGTTCGCGCGCGAGATCGACATTGACGCGCAGCAAAGCGGGCGCTGCGACCGGTGTCGGCGGCAGCTTGGCGTGGAAACGGTCGGGCAGTTTGACGTAGCTGTTGTCGAAGACGATCGGGGGGGCTTGCATGCCCCTTCCCTACGCCTTGCGGGCGCGCGAGGCAACAATCAGCGCGCCTGCGCTTCTTCAAAATGCCAGCCGCTGACGTCGAGTTCGTTTTCCAGCGTTTCGTCGTCGAGATCGACCTTGCCGGGGTTCAACAAACCATGCGGGTCCATCGCGCGGGTGAAGTCGAGATCGGCCTGGGTCAGCGTCTTCATGCCGACATTGCGGATCGACGTCGTGTGCGAATTGGCGACATGCGCGCCGCTGGCTTGGACGCGGCGCACCACGTCCGCCATCTGCGCTTCGCTTTCGTAAAGGAACAGCGGCGAGCCGACGGCGACGAGCTTGCCTTGCGACTTTTGGAATTCGAGGCGGAACGGCATCGTGCCTTCGAATTCGGGATGCAGGCCCAACAACTGGCCGCGCAGATCGCCGCCGCCGAACATCGTTTGCACGCTCGTATATTTCGTGTCCTTCTTCTGCACCTGCATCAGCGAATGGCCGTAGCAGAAGCGGTAGAGCGGCTCGCCGTAAGGACCTTGGCCCTCGGCGTGATCATGGACCAGCCGTCCGCCATATTCGGCCGCGAGTTCCACGACCTCGTCGCGATGCTGGGCGGCCGCCATCGTCGAAATCATCGTCTGGCCCTCGGGCACGACGGCGCCTAAGGCCGGCATCAAGCGCGCGATCGGCCATTCCTGCAACGACAGCACCTTCAGCAGCAGCGCGTCCTCGTGGCCCAAGCGCAATCCGGCGTCGAGCGCGGATTTGAAATCGGGAAAGGCGAAAACGAGTTCGCGCCAATCCCACGCCGGTTCCAGCGGCATCTCGATCTCGACGATCAGGCCGTTGGTGCCATAGGCGTGATGGGCCAGCAGCACATCCTTACCGCGCAACTCGACCTCGCGCGGACATTCCTCGATCGACAGCAGTTTGATTGCGGAAATGTTTCCGCGATCGCGCAGCAATCCCCAGCGGATCGACCCGATCCCGCCCGAGCCGCCGGCGATGAACCCGGCGAGTGTCGATACATGCCGTGTTGACGGATGGATGCGCAGTTCCGTGCCCGCCGCACGAAGCTCGGCGTCCAGCACATCCGTATTCGTGCCCGCCAGCGCGCGTACACGCGTCTTGTCGTGCGCGACGATGCCGGCGAAATGCCGGAAGTCGATCGTTACACCGCCCACCAGCGGAACCGATTGGCCGTAATTCGCCGTGCCGCCGCCGCGCGCGATCAACGGCATGCCCGTGCGAACCGCCGCACGGATCAGCGTGGCGATCTGCGTGCGATCGCGCGGAATGGCGACCGCGTCGGCGATCCGCCCGCGCAAGGATTTGCGCAGCACCGGCGATACCGACGACCAGTCGCGGCTCATCGCCTTGCGCGTTTGCAGATCGTCGATCAGCGGAATGTCGCCGATCGCCGCGCGGAACGCGGACAGCCGGGCGGTGGGATCGGTAGCGTCGCGCATGGTCCTGCCTATGTAAGCGGCACCCAACCGGTCGGCGCCGCGAGATCCCGGTGATCAATGCAACAAGAACGCCAAAGGCTTGGCGCGAATCGGCTCTGGCATGACGCTTGCTCCTTTTGGCGGCAGAGATTGTTCCTTTCGAGAATGGAGCCCGGCGATGAAACTGCGATTGGCGACCCTTCTGACGGCCGGCCTGCTGGCCGCATTTCCCGCGTCAGCGCAGGAGAAATTGAATTTCCTGTCGAGCTGGCGCGCCCAGGCCGAACATGGCGGCTATTACCAAGCGGTCGCCAAGGGCTTCTATAAAGCCTGCGGCTTGGACGTCGCGATCCGCATGGGCGGCCCGGGCACGGATGCCAAGGCGCTGCTCGCCGGCGGCGCGGTGGACGCGATGATGGGTTCCTACACCGACGATCCGTTCCGCTTGAACGAAGCGGGGTTCGAAGCCAAGGCGGTCGCGGCGTCGTTCCAGAAATCGCCGCAGATCTTCATGACCCATCAGGGCAATGGAATCGAGAAGATCGAAGATATGCGCGGCAAGCCGATCCTGATCGCGCAATCGGCGCGCACGACCTATTGGCCGTTCCTGCGCGCGCGCTACGGCTTCACGGATTCGCAGATCCGACCCTACACGTTCCAGATGGGTCCGTGGCTGATCGACAAGAACGCGATCCAGCAAGGCTTCGTGTCGAGCGAGCCGTTCAAAGTGAAGACCGAAGGCAATGTCGATCCCAAGGTCTTCTTGTTCGCCGATTTCGGCTATCTCTCCTATTCGTCGCTGATCATCTTCCCGACGAAATACATCAAGGAGAAGCCCAAGAACGTGCAGTGCTTCGTCGACGGCACGATCGACGGCTGGATCGATTATCTGAAGGATCCGGCGCCCGCGAACGCGCTGATCCAGAAAGACAACCCGGATAATACGCCCGAGCTGATGGCCTTCGCGATCGAAACGATGAAGAAATACGAGTTGATCGTGAACGACGACGCCAAAAAATTCGGGATCGGCACGATCTCCGAAGAGCGCTTCAAAGGCCATTTCGAAATGATGCGCGACCAGGGCCTGTACAAGCCGGATTTCGACTGGCGCTCGGGTTTCACGCTGGACTTCATCAACAAGCGCCGCGGCCTCTAAGCCGCAACGACGAAGATCGGGAGCGATCCTCATGCTGAACACCAAGCAACCGGTGCTGCGCCGTTTCTGGTATCCCGTCGCGCGCGCGGCGGATGTGACGGCCGACAAGCCCTTCGGCTTCACGCTGCTGGGACAGAACATCGTCCTGTGGCGCCAAGCCGACGGCGGCATCGCCTGCATCGAGGATCGCTGCCCGCATCGCTCGGCCAAGCTCTCGCTCGGCTTTTTGCAGGAAGGCAACGTCGTCTGCGGCTATCACGGCTGGACCTTCGACGGCTCGGGCAAATGCGTGCGCATTCCCCAGCGCGAGAACCCGACCGCGACCGGCAAGATGCGCATCGGCGGCTATCAAGCTGCCGAACGCTACGGCCATATCTGGGTCGTGCTGGGCGAGCCGCTGGCCGATCTGCCGTATATCCCGGAGGCCGACGAGCCGGGCCTGCGCCATATCGATCAATTCTATGAGTCTTGGAAGATCGGCGCGCTGCGCTTGATGGAGAATTCTTTCGACAACGCGCATGTCGCCTTCACGCATCGCAAGACCTTCGGCGAAGCGTCGGAGCCGATCCCCGCGAAGAACGAGATCGAGGAATACGATTACGGCTTCCATCTGCGCGCGGAAATCCCCGTGAAGATCCGCGGCGATCTCGCCTCGAAGGTGCTCAGCGCCGATCCGGGCGACACGGTGCGCAAGCTCAAGAACACTTGGTTCATGCCGTTCGTCCGGCGCCTCGGGATCACCTACCCCAACGGGCTTCGCCATACGATCATCACGGCGGCCACGCCGATGACCGACGACACGACCATGCTGGTGCAATGGTGCTATCGCTCGGACACCGAGGAACAGGCCCCAGCCGCCGACGTCAACGCCTTCGATCGCGCGGTGACGCTGGAGGACAAGGTGATCCTCGAATCCTGCGATCCCGACGTGCCGCTCGACGACCGTTTCGAGCAGCATATGCCGTCGGACAAGCCGGGCCTCGTGATGCGCCGTAAACTGCGCGAACTTCTGGCCGCACACGGCGAGACGGAAGCGACGCGCCACGTGCGCTCGTCCCAGGCGGCGGAGTAACGCGCATGCTGCCGACCCGCCAACCGATCCTGCGCCGCTTCTGGTATCCGGTGTTCCGCGCGTCGCATCTCGACGACGGCCAGAAGCCGTTCCGCTTGTTGGGCGAGGATATCGTCGTCTGGCGCAAGCCGGACGGCACTCTTGCCGCGATCGCGGATCGCTGCCCGCATCGCTCGGCCAAGCTGTCGCTTGGCTATCTCGACGAGACCGGCAATCTCGTCTGCGGCTATCACGGCTGGACATTCGATTGCGCGGGCAAATGCGTGCGCATTCCCCAGCGCGAGAACCCGGCCGCGACGGGCAAGATCGCGGTCGACGGCTATCGCGTCGAAGAACGCTACGGCCATATTTGGGTGGCGCTCGGCGAACCGTTGACGCCGCTGCCCGAGATCCCCGAAGCGAACGAGCCGGGCTTCCGCCGCGTCGATCAGTTTTACGAGGAATGGAAGATCGGCGCTTTGCGCTTGATGGAGAATTCCTTCGACGTGGCGCATCCCGCCTTCGTCCATCGCGGCACGTTCGGCAGCACGTCGCGGCCGCTGCCCGAGCAAATGCCGGTCGTCACCGAGCACGCGAACGGCTTCGACTACTACGTCGAAAGCGAGGTCGATGTGCGCGGCGGGGATTCCGCCGATGCGCTGAAGATCGCCGAAGGCACGACCACGCGCCGGCGCACCAATACCTGGTTCATGCCCTTCGCGCGGCGTTTGGGCATCACCTATCCCAACGGCCTGCGCCACACGATCGTCACTGCCGCGACGCCAATGGAAGACGCACGCACGATGGTAATTCAGTTCTGCTTCCGCAACGACACGGAAGCCGACGTCTCGACCGAACAGGTCATCGCCTTCGACCGCAAGATCGTCGACGAGGACAAGCTGATCCTGGAAGGCTGCAGCCCGGACGTGCCGCTCGCGGTCGTCGACGGCGAGGAATTCCACATGCCGTCGGACAAGCCGGGCTTGGTCATGCGCCGGCGCTTGCGCGAATTGCTGGAAGCGCATGGCGAAACGGAATCGCGTGCGGTGTCGGCGTGATCGGGACACTCTGGTCGAAGCATTCGCGCTGGATCCTGCCGCTCGCGGCGGGCATCGCCTTCCTCGCCTTCTGGGAATGGTCGGTCACGGCTTGGAAAATCCCGAAATTCGTGCTGCCCGCCCCCAGCCTGATCGCGATGGCGTTCTGGTCGGACGGGCCGTCGCTGCTCGGCTCGCTCTGGTTCACCACGCGCGTCACGGTCGTCGCGTTCCTCGCCGCCGTCGTCACCGGCATGACCTTGGGCGTGTTGTTCACGCTCAACCGCACGATCGAGCGCACGCTGTGGCCCTATGCGGTCGTGTTGCAGGTGACACCCGTTGTGGCGATCGCGCCCCTCATAATCATCTGGATCGGGCTCGACCGGCTGTGGCTGGCGCTGCTGATCCTCGCCTGGATCGTCGCGTTCTTTCCGATCCTGTCGAACACCACGATCGGACTTAGCTCCGCCGATCACGGACTCAAGAATCTGTTCGATCTCTACGGCGCCTCGGGCTGGAAGAAATTCCGCTATCTCCAGCTTCCCTCGGCGCTGCCCTATATCCTGGGCGGCGTGCGCGTCTCCAGCGGCCTCGCCTTGATCGGCGCCGTGGTCGCGGAGTTCGCGGCGGGCTCGGGTTCGGCCACGGGCCTCGCCTGGCGCATCATCGAAAGCGGCAACATGCTGAACGTGCCGCGCATGTTCGCGGCGCTATTGATGCTCTCGGCCTTCGGCATCGTCCTGTTCTACGCCACGATGTGGCTGCAATGGGCGTTGCTGCATCGCTGGCACGAGAGCGAAGTGAAACGCGAGAATTGATCGACATGCCGACTTCCCCCCGCCTGCCGCGCCGCTGGTGGCGCGACATGACGACCGCCGAATTCGCGCGCCTGCCGAAGGATACGATCGCCGTCTTACCGGTCGCGGCGATCGAGCAGCACGGGCCGCATCTGCCGGTCTATGTCGACGCGTGCCTCAACGAAGCCGTCGTCGCGCGCGCGGTCGAAACCATGCCGGCCGATCTGCCGGTGACCGTGCTGCCCGCGATGCCGGTCGGCAAGTCGAACGAGCATCTCGCCTTTCCGGGCACATTGTCCTTCTCGGCCGAAACGCTGATCCGGATGTGGACGGAACTCGGCGAATGCGTGCATCGCGCCGGGATCCGCAAGCTGGTGATCGTCAACTCGCATGGCGGCCAGCCGCAAGTGCTGGACATCGTCGCGCGCGATCTGCGCGTGCGCCTCGACATGTTCGTCATCACCTGTGCCACGTTCTCCTTCGGCGTGCCCGACGGGCTGTACCCCGAACTTGAGCTCACCCACGGCATCCATGGCGGGTCGGTCGAAACGTCAATGATGCTCGCGAGCCGCCCCGATCTCGTGCAGATGGAACATGCCGCCGATTTCGTGTCGATTTCCGTCGCCATGGAGAAGGAATACGAGTTCTTGATGCCCGAGGGCCGCATCGGCTTCGGCTGGCAGACGCAGGATCTGAATCCCGCCGGTGCCTGCGGCAACGCCAAGGACGCCGACGCCGCCCGCGGCAATGCGTGTATCGATCACGCCGCCGCCGGCTTCAATCGCCTGCTCGCGGAAGTGCATCGCTATCCGCTGGCCAATCTCGTGACGCGGAGCGCTTGAAATGGACGACGGTTCCATCCCCGCCCGCCCGCTCGTGCGCTTGAAGGGAATCCGCAAGGTCTTCTCCAACGGCACAGAAGCGATCCGCGGCCTCGATCTCGACATCATGCCGGGCGAGTTCATCTCGCTGCTCGGGCCCTCGGGTTGCGGCAAATCGACGGCGTTGCGCATGATCGCGGGGCTCGGCGAAGCCAGCGAAGGCGAGATCGAATGGCCGACGGCGATGTACGATGCGTCGGGCAAGCCCGAGCGCGAGATCGGCTTCGTGTTCCAGGAACCCACGCTGATGCCCTGGGCGACGGTGTTCGACAATGTCGCCCTGCCCTTCACGCTGAAGGACCGGCCGAAAGGGGAAGTGCCCGACCGCGTCGCCGAAGCGTTGAAGATGGTCGGGCTGGAGCGTTTCGCCAAGTCCTATCCGCGCGAATTGTCCGGCGGCATGAAGATGCGCGTGTCGATCGCGCGCGCGCTGGTCATGCGGCCCAAAGTGCTGCTGATGGACGAGCCCTTCGCCGCACTCGACGAAATCACGCGCTTCAAACTCAACAACGATCTGCTGGAACTCTGGAACAAGCAGCGCTGGACGGTCGTGTTCGTCACGCACTCGGTCTATGAAAGCGTCTATCTGTCGACGCGCATCGTCGTCATGGCCGCACGCCCGGGCCGGATCGTCGGCGAGCTCGGCGTCGATGCGGGCTATCCGCGCGGCACAGCGTTCCGCACCTCGCAGCCCTATAACGACGCGTGCCGGCGCGTGTCGGAACTGCTCGACGACGCCATGGCCGCCAATCCGGCGGGCATCGACGAGCATTAATCGCTAAAGCTGCCGCGCCGGATCCTGCGCGGGGCCGAGGCGGCCGATGCCGGGCAGCTTGACGCCCAAGCCCAGCGGATCGATGCCGAAGGTCAGGCCCGCGACGTTGAGCTCGATGCCTTCTTCGGCCGCAACGACGAGGCCGAGCAAGCCGAACAGCGAGAATTGCACGCCCGTGCCCGATAGCGCAGGGGCGGCGATTTTCGCACCGCCGAGAAAATCCTTGCCGATCGCCGTGGGCGGCAGGTCGAGCCGCAGCTCCGGCACGGCGCGCGCAACCATCGCAGTGAAGGTGTTCGAGTTCGGCCCCGGCCACAGCCCGTATTCGTTGCGATAGGGATAGGCTTCGGCCGCCGCGACCGCGCGCGCGATCGCTTCCTGCGTGCCCGGCCCTTCCAGATGCGCGTAGAGCTCGGGCTCGGCGCCGAACCAGCGCCGGTCGGGGGCCCCTTGCGACACCGCCAGCCCGTCGCCGCCCCAGCGCGAGCGCCAGCCGACGATCTCGTAGGTCGTCCACGCGGCCGCGTTCTCCGGCTTCACCGCGACCCAGGTGTGAACGCCGAACGCCCCGCGCCAGCCGCGCGTGCGGGCCCCATAAACGCGGATCATCGCCTGGCGCGCGACGGCGGGATCGGGTGCCAAGCCCATCGCCTCGCGGCTCGCGCGCCGCCAATCGTTGTTGTCGGACGCGCGCGACAGGGCGGTGATGCCGGGTCCGGCGAGCAACACAGCCAAAACGAGCAAAACGGTGCGGAGAATGCGGAGGGGGCGCATACGGATCATTCTACCCCGAACCGCCGACAAAACGCATCCCCGGAGCAAGCGACCGGCTTGACTCCGCATCCGGTCCTGCACAAACTGGAACCACGTTCCGATTTAAAAACAGGAATGCGACGGGGAAAGCTTTTGGCGGGTACGCGCAAATCGGAGAGCGACAAAACGGCCGGCGGCAAATCCGCCGCGCGCCGCACGCTCGATATTCTCGAATTGCTCGCGGCCAATTCCGGCGGTTTGTCGATCACCGATATCGGCGATCGCTTGAAGCTGCCGAAAAGTGCCGTCCATCGCCTGCTGGCGATGCTGATCGAAAAGGGTTTCGTGCAGCAGGATGAAGGCTCCGCCGATTACGAACTCACGATGAAACTCGGCCTGATGGGCCTGCGCCATTATGCGGGGCTGGGCATCAACGACGTGGCGCAGCCGATCCTCGACCGGCTGGCGCGCGACAGCGGCGAGCTTGCGCGCCTGACGATCGTCGACAACGAACGCCTGATCTGGGTCGCGAAGGCCCAAGGGGCGCGCCACGGCCTGCGCTACGATCCAGATACCGGATTCCTGGTCGCCCTGCACCCGACCGCCGTCGGATCGATCTGGCTATCGACATTGCCGGAGAAGGACGCGGTGCGCATCGTCACCGCCGCCGGCTTCCCGCGTGCCGCCTTGTTCGGCCCCAATGTCGTGCGCACGATCGAGGCGCTAAAAGCGAAACTGCGCGAAACGCGCGCGCGCGGCTACGGCCTGGCGCTGGAGGAAGCGGAATTGGGGACGGCCGCCGTCGCCGTCACGTTCCGCGTGTCGCCGCAACCGGATGCGCCCGTCGCGGGCACGTTGAGCCTTGCGGGGCCGATCAGCCGCTTCCCCGCCGAACGGCGCGCCGAATTCGCGCGCACCCTCGCCGCCGCGGCCCAAGAACTTTCCGCCATCTGGCCCTTGCGCGCCGGCCTCGTCGGCCGATCGCCCGCCGCCCTTCCGCCGGAGCTCGCCAATGCCGTCTGACGCTATGCCCGCGACGCCAACCTATGCCGGGCCGCTGCCCTTTGCCGAGGCGTTGAGCAAACTCGCCCTCGTCTCTGCCGACGCGCCGTTTACCCGCGACGGCCCGCGCGCCGATGTCGAATATCGCGATTTGGGGCTCGCCGCCGCCAGCGGCGGTAAGATCGGCGCCAAGCATATTCGCGCGATCAAGCCGTTCCCCGGCGAAACCGGCTGGCATTGGCACGACATGACCGGCCATTTCGTATTCGTGATGAAAGGCTGGATCGAGTTCGGCTATCGCGGGCGCGAGGGCAAGATCACCGTGCGCGCGGGCGATTGCCTGTCGCAGCCCGCCGGTGTCGCGCATAACGTGCTGGCGCGTTCGGACGATCTCGAGCTTATCGAGATCAACACGCCCGCCGAGTTCGGCACGTTCGATTTGCCTCGGCAGGTGGCGGAATGACCGCCCTGCTCGACTGGACGAAGCGGCGCGCCGGGCCGCTGATCGTTTTCGCGATCCTGCTTCTGCTGTGGGAATTCGGCGTGAAGCTGTTCGGCATCAAGGAATATCTGCTGCCGCCGCCGACCAAAGTCTGGGTCGAGTTCGTCAAACGCGCGCCCGCCGTGATGGACGCGGCATATGTCACCTCGCGCCAATTGCTCGCGGGCTATCTGCTGTCGATCGTCGTCAGCGTGCCTTTGGCGCTGGTCGTGGCGCGCAGCCGCTTCGTCGAGCAATCGATCTATCCGGTCGTCGTCTTCCTGCAGATCATCCCGAAGATCGCGATTGCCCCGCTCTTCATCATCTGGCTGGGCTTCGGCTTCGCGCCGAAGGTCATCATCGTTTTCCTGCTGTGCTTCTTCCCGATCGTGGTGGCCAGTGTGGCGGGCTTCAAATCGGTCGATCCGGAGATCGCCGATTTCGCGCGCACCACGGGCGCTTCGGAATGGAAGCTGTTCCGCACCATCCAATTGCCGCAGGCGCTGCCCGACATCTTCACCGGGCTGAAGGTCGGTGCCGCCTTGTCGGCCACGGCCGCGATCGTCGCCGAATTCGTCGCCGCCGATCGTGGCCTCGGCTATCTGCTGCTCCAGTATAACGGGCAGTTCGAAACGGCGATGGTCTTCGCGATCATCATCATCCTCAGCATCATCGGCCTCGTCGTCTACTACGCCGTCGAGTTGATCGAACGGCTCGCCATCCCCTGGCACGTCTCGCAACGGCCCGCGGGCGTGACCGGCGCTTGAACGAAAACAACGGCCAAAACCAACGAACAAATCACAAGGGAGACAACGCCATGAAAACCACACGCCGCAAATTCGGCATGGGCGCCTTGGCCCTCGCCGCCGCCCCCTACGCCCCCGCCATCGCGCAAGCCCGCGACGCCGTCTCGCTGCGCTTCAACTGGTATCTCGGCGGATTGCACGTGCCGTTCTACTACGGCCGCGACATCGGCGCGTTCCGCGACGCGGGCATCGACATCACGCTGAACGAAGGCCGCGGCTCGGCCAACACGGTGCAGGTCGTCGCCGCCGGATCCGACACGTTCGGCATGGCGGATTCCTCCAGCCTGATCGGCCTCGCCGCGCGCGGGGCGGAGATCAAATCGGTCATGTCGCTGCTGAACTCGACCGGCTTTTCGGTCGTGTCGCTCGCCTCGGCCGGCATCCGCACGCCCAAGGATCTCGAAGGCAAGTCGCTGGCCGTGTCGCCCGGCGATCCGCTGGGCCAGTTGTTCCGCGCCCTTGCCGCGCACAACAAGCTGGACATGAGCAAGATCCGCTTCGTCCAGGTCGATCCCGCGGCCAAGGTCGCGGCGGTGCTGGAAAAGCGCGCCGACGCGCTGCTCGGCGGTGCCGACGATCAGTTCTTCCTGATCAAGTACCAGGGCCATGAGCCGCATGCGCTGCGCTACGCCGATCACGGCGCCAATATCGTCGGCATGACGATCCTGACGCAGCTTTCGACGATCCGCGACAAGCCCGACATGGTCCGCCGCTTCGTGCGCGCCAGCGTGCGCTCGTGGGAGGAGTCGAAGAAGAACCCGAAGGCCGCCGTCGAAGCGGCATTGAAGGTCAAACCCGACCTCAACGCGGCCTCGACGCTTGATCAGATGCTGGTCGATTTCGAATTGCTCGATTCCGCGAATTCGAAGGGCCGCATCGGTTTCGGCGCGCAGAAGGATTGGGAACAGACGATCGATCTGCTGAAGCAGTATCGCGAATTGCAGACGAACCAGCCTTGGACCGCGTTCCACACCAACGAGTTCATGCCGAGTGCGTAACGATCTCGACAAAATCGGCTCGTCCGTCGATATCGCGGGCGTGGCGCATGTCTTCCGGCGTGGAGACATGGTCACGCACGCGATCGAACATGTCGACCTGACGATCGCGGCGGGAGAATTCGTCGCGATCGTCGGGCCGTCGGGCTGCGGCAAAAGTACGTTGCTGCGTATCGTCGCGGGCCTGCTGCGCAATAGTTCCGGCAACGTGAAGGTCGCCGGGCGCGACGTGACCGGCCCGCAGACCGAAATCGGTATCGTGTTCCAGTCGCCGGTGCTGCTCGACTGGCGCAACGTGTTGGACAACGTGCTGGTCCAGCTCGAACTGCGCGGGCTCGATCCCGCCAAGTGTCGCGACGAAGCGCTACGGCTGCTCGGCAAGGTCGGCTTGGGCGACTTCACCGACCGCATGCCGCGCGAATTGTCGGGCGGCATGCGCCAGCGCTGCGCCATCGTGCGCGGCCTGATCCACGATCCGCCGCTGCTGCTGATGGACGAGCCCTTCGGCGCGCTGGACGCGCTGACGCGCGAACAGATGCGCATCGACCTCGAAAAACTCTGGCTCGACCGGCGCCACACGACGCTGTTCGTGACGCACGGGATTTCGGAAGCCGTGGCGCTGGCCGATCGCGTGATCGTCATGACGCCGCGCCCCGGCAAGATCGACCGCATCATCGACATCGATCTGCCGCGCCCCCGCAACAAGGAAATCATCGCCAGCGCGAAGTTCTCGGAATACTGCGAAGAAATCACTGAGTGCTTCATGCGCCGCGGCGTCATCCAATATTGAGGTCCCGCATCATGCTCCCCCGGCCCTTCTCCGGCCTCATCGCGGCACCGTTTCTGCCGATGAAAGACGACCAGTCGATCGACTGGGCGACTCTTGAGCGCTACATGGATTGGATCGCGGGCCAGAAGCCCGACGCGATCGTCATGAATATGGACGCGTCGGAAGTCGTCTCGCTCGACGACGACGAAATCTACGAAGTCGCGCGACTCTGTTCGCGGGCCATCGCCAAGCGCGTGCCCTTCCTGTCGGGGGCCGGCGGCGGCTCGACCAAGGCAGCGGCCAAAAAGGCCGAGAAGCTCGCCAAGAACGGCGCGGAAGGCTTCGCGGTGTTCCCGGCCTTCCCGACCTTCTCGGGGGCGCCGGTCCCCGCCGACATGATCGTGCGCTATCACCGCGCGATCGCCGATGCGGCGGGATTGCCGATCATCTGCTTCCAGTTCCCGCGGGGTTGGGGCCCGGATTACACGCCGGACATTCTTCAGGCGATGGCGGAAATCCCGCAACTGATCGCGATGAAGGAATCCTCCTTCGATGCGACGCAGACGATTCAGGCGGTCGAGGCCGTCGCCAAGCTGCCGCGCAAGATCGGCGTGCTGACCGGCAGCGACACGTTCATCTTCGAAGCCCAGTTGATGGGCTGCGACGGCGCGTTGATCGGCTTCGCGGGCACGGCGACCGCCGAACTCCGGACGATGATCCATGCCTGCCGCGACCGCGATCTCGCCAAAGCGCAGACGATTTGGGACAAGCTTGGCCCCATCGCACGCTATTGCTGGCGCGCCCCGATCCGCGATTTTCGCCCGCGCATGAAGGAAGTGCTGCGCTTGCAGGGCATCTTCCCCAGTGCGGCGGTGCGCGAACCGCAGCTCGGCATTTCCGACGCCGAGCGCGCCGAAATCGCGGCCCTGTGCCGCCAACAAGGACTGATCGGATGAGTTTGCAAGGCAACGGCGCGGTCGCGATCTGGCACGATATCGTTCCCGATGGTCTCGCGGATTTCTACGCTTGGCACGGCGGCGAGCATATGCCCGAGCGTGTCGCGATCCCCGGCTTCGTGCGTGGGCGGCGCTTTGTGGCGTTGGACGCCGATCTCGGCTTTTTCAACATCTACGAAACGCGCGACGCGGGCGTTGTCGCTGGGCCCGATTATCGCGCGCGTTTGAATTCGCCGACACCCTGGACGCTGAAAGCCGTCCAGCATTTCCGCAATGTCGCGCGATCGCTGTGCGGCGTGGCGGTCAATCGCGGGGCGGCCGATGGCGGCTTGCTGGCGACATTGCGCTACAACACCAAGCCCGGCGGCGAAGCGGCGCATGTCGCCTCGCTCACCCCGTTATTTGACAAGCTGATGACGATGCCGGGTATCGCGGCGCTTTCCGCCATCGTCGCCGACGAGGCGGCGAGCGGCGAAGTGAACGCGGAGGAGAAAGCGCGCGGCGTTTCCAACGACCGGCCGCGCGTGGCGCTGCTGGTCGAAGGCTGGGGCGATATGCCGGAATTCGCCGCGACCGTGCGCGGCGTTCTATCGCCAGAGGCGCTGGCCAAGCACGGCGCGATCGGCGTAGCGCCCGCCGGCATCTATCGCCACCAGATCACGCTTTCAAAATAGCGGCGCGATCGGGCGTGGCGCTCTGCGCCCCCAGCCCCGTGCAGGCGAGCGATCCGGCGGCGGCGGCGAAAGCCAAGGCCGCACCGATATCCTTGCCCTCGTCCAAGGCCGCCGCGAAAGCGCCGCAGAACGTGTCGCCCGCCCCGGTCGTATCAACCACGTTCACCTTGCTGGCGGGGGCGCGCCAAACCTGACCGCCCTTGGCGGCGAGCGCCCCTTCGGCGCCGAGTGTGAGCACGATCGACTTGCCGGTCTTGGCAAGCTCGACGGCAAGCGCTTCGGGCGTATCGACGCGGCCCGCGACATCGGCGATCTCGTGCTCGTTGGCGATGACGATGTCGGCGAGGTCGCGCATCTCCGCCGTAAACCCGGCCGAGGGTGCCGCGTTGACGATCGTCGTCATGCCCGCATCTTTAGCTTTGCGCAGCGCCGCCAGCGTTTCGCCTTCGGGCAATTCGCGCTGAACCAATAGAATCCCGCTTGCGACGGGCACGAAGTCGGCCGCCTTCGCATCCTGATTGGCGCCCGGCGACAGCACGATGTGATTGCGGCCGGCATCGTCGATGGTGATGAACGCCGCCCCGGTCGGCCGCGTGACGCGGCTCAAGCCCGACAGATCGACGCCGGAGGCGACGAGATTGGCGAGCGCCAGATCGGCGAAAGCGTCGCCGCCGGCCGCGCCGACGAGCTTTACCGAAGCCCCCGCCTTGCGCGCGGCAAGCGCTTGGTTCGCCCCCTTCCCGCCCGGCGCCAAGGCGACATCCTGCCCCCCGACGGTTTCGCCTTCGCCCGGCAAACGCGCGACGCGCAGCAGAAAATCGATATTGATCGAACCGAAAACGACGATCAAACGTTCAGCCCTTCAGCTTGGCGATCAGCGCCGGATCGACATTCACCGCCTCGCGCCCCGTGATCGGCGCGAAGCTGCCGGTGCGCGGCTTGGCGGGTTTGAACTTCACGAAGGCTTCGAGCATCGGCACGCCGGTCGTAATACCATCGAGCACGGGCACGGCGACGCGATGCTGGATACGCGCGGGCACCCCCGCCATCACCGCCCCGGTCAGCACGATCGATTCGACCCAATCCTTGGCGATTAGATCGTCGCAGGCGGCGACGATTTGGTCTTCGACCTCGGTCTGATCGCCGGGCGCATAGGGTTTCGAGTTGTCGATCGCGCGCCAGCCGCCGACCTTGCCCGCAAGGCCGGTCGCGTCGATCACGTCGCGATAAAGCCCCAGCACGCGCGGCCCGAATACGATCATGCCCACGCGCCCGCCCAAAATCGTCGCGGCATGCAACGCGGCTTCGGTCATGCCAAGGACGGGCACATCCAGCATCTCGCGCAGCGCCTTCGCACCCGTATCGTAGGACACGGCGATCAGCACGCCGTCCATACCGGCTGCGTGTTTCGCCGCCAGATCGACGGCCGAATGCTCGCCGATCGCGTTTTCGGTGCGCGAGCCGATCACGCGGCCGCCGAATGTGCCGGTCACCGCTTCGATCGTCGTGCCCGGCGAGGCGCAAGCCTGCGCCGCCGCGCGGACCTTCGAGGTGACGAAATCGGACGTATTCGCGTTGATCAACAGCAGGCGCATGGCATCGAAGCCCCTTGGAATGAGTTGCGGCCAAAGTGCCGAGGAACGCGATACCCCGCAAGGGGGATGAAAACCGGCCCCGTTTTTGCTGATATCTTCCCCTTTCGTGAAGGAGTACGCGCAATGGGTCGTTTGACGGGGTTGA
Source organism: Alphaproteobacteria bacterium (assembly GCA_017308135.1). Taxonomy (NCBI): domain Bacteria; kingdom Pseudomonadati; phylum Pseudomonadota; class Alphaproteobacteria; species Alphaproteobacteria bacterium. The sequence goes on along the minus strand of JAFKFM010000008.1, from coordinate 111,418 downwards.
AGACGCTGGTGACCGGCGGCAATACGGGGATCGGGCGCGCCGTCGCCCTGGCCTATGCGCGCGAGGGCGCGGACGTGACGATCGCCTGGTTCGACAATCCGCGCGCCGCCGAAGCGACCGTCAAGGCCATCGTCAAACTGGGCCGCAAGGCCATTGCCGTACGCGCCGACGTGACCGACGAAAAACAGGTCGATGCGCTGTTCGCCGCGCATAAGAAGTATTTCGGCCGCCTGGACGTGCTGGTCAACAACGCCGGCATCCAAAAATCGCAGCCGATCGACAAGATGTCGGTCGCCGATTGGGACCGCATGATCGCCGTTCACATGCGCGGCGCGTTCCTGTGCGGGCGTGCGGCGGCCAAAGCGATGAAGCCGCGCAAATCGGGGCGGATCATCACCGTGTGCTCGCAGCTCGGCTATATCGGGCGCGGGAACTACACGGCCTATTCCGCCGCCAAGGCCGGTTTGATCGGATTCACCCGCGCCTTGGCGAAGGAAATGGCGCCGTTCGGCATTCTGGTGAACGGCGTATCGCCCGGCTTGGTCGATACCGGCTTCGACCCGCTGCCCGAGAAGGCCAAGCGCGACCACGCCGCCGCCCTGCCGTTGAAGCGCCTGGGCACGCCCGGCGACATGACGCCCAGCTTCGTGTTTCTGGCTTCGGCGGAATCGCGCTATTTCTGCGGCCAGCTGCTGCATCCCAATGGCGGCGAGATCATGCCCTGACGGGACGACATGCGCATCCTGCTGCTGAATCCGAATACGACGCCGGCGATCACCGAGCTTGTCGCGCGCGAGGCGCGCAAACTCGCCGCACCGGGCGTCGAGATCGTGCCCGCGACGAGCACCTTCGGCGCCAAATACATCGTCACGCGCGCGGGCTACGCGATCGCCGCGCATGCCGCGCTGGATGCTTGGGCCAAGCACGACGCGCAAACCGACGCCACGCTGCTCGCCTGTTTCGGCGATCCGGGGCTCGGTGCTCTTCGCGAGCTATCGGCCAAACCGGTCGTCGGCATGCTCGATGCGGCGGTCGACGCGACCGGCGGCAAGCGCTACGCGATCGTCACCGGCGGCGCGTTGTGGGACGGCATATTGCGAGAGATTCTGGCGGCATCCGGCAAGGATAAAACCCTGGCGGGGATCCGCACCGTGGCGCCGTCGGGGGCGGAAATCGCGGCCGATCCGGATATGGCGATCGCATCGCTGGTCGAAGCGATCGAGGATAGTGCCGCGAAAGACGGTGCCGAATGCGTGATCCTAGGCGGTGCGGGGCTTGCCGGTCTGGCCGCACCCATTCGCGCGCGCACGAAGATCGCGATCGTCGATCCGCTGGAGGCGTCGCTGCGCGCGCTTCAAAAAGCGCCCAGCCCTCAAAAAGCGAAAGCCGGCACCGCGATGGGCGCGGTACCGGCTATCGCGAGCGACGGACTTTCGGCCGCGCTCGCCGCCCGGCTGGGCGGCAAGGACGTGCTTTAAGCGCCCTGAATCGCATCCGCGTGCTCGCGCACGCGTTGCTGTTCGGCCGATTCCGACGCGGTGTCTTGCGTCAACGCATCCTCGTTTTCCAGGATATCGCCCAGCGTGGTGCGCGACAGCATATCGACGACCTTCGCCTCGACGCCGTTCCAGAAGTCGCGTTGCAAGCGGCGGATCGCCGGAACGCCGGCGGCGGGTTCGGGCGTCTCGCCGCCTTCGGTCGCGGGACGGCCGGTTTCGCCCAGCGCTTGCAGCACGGACATGACGGTCAGTTCCTCGACCGGGCGCGACAGGCGGTAACCGCCGCCCACGCCACGGCGCGATTCGACCATGCCCGCCTTCACGAGTTCGAACAGCGCGCTTTCGAACGAGCGGTCCGTGAGCCCCAAACGGGCCTGAATTTCGGAACGTTGCATCCGGCCCGGCGCGGGAGCGCGGGCGAGAACGATCAGGGCATCGATGGCCGCGAGAGCACGGCGGTTCAGATAGAGCATGTTCGCTTTCCCAGGCCAGTGGTGTGTCGTCTGGGTATGCACTTCCGCCGATCGGGGCCATTCCCGCAATACGAGTGTCTACCTACACCTCCGTGGAGATTAGGTCGGCATAGCGCCGGAACAGCTCCACGGGACCCCGGCAGCCGAGCTTATCCATCACCCGGCCGCGATGGATTTCAACTGTACGCGGGCTGATATCCAGCTTCGCCGCGATCGCCTTGCTGGGAGCACCCCCCAGCATATGGGCCAGCACTTCGCGCTCGCGCGGCGTCAACCCGGCAAGACGTTCGCGCGCCTCGGCCTCCACGGCCGCCGCCTCGCCGCGCGCCTGCGAATGGCTTACCGCGCGGGCAACGACGTCGAGCAGCACATCGGGCTCGACCGGCTTTTCCAGGAATTCAAAAGCGCCGCTGCGTACCGCGCGCACGGCCAGCGGAATCGTCCCGAAACCGGTCAAAACCACGATCGCCGGCAAGGGCCCGCGTTCGCGCAAGGTTTCCAGCGCGTCGATTCCCTGTTTGCCCGGCAAAGTATGGTCGAGCACCAGGCAGGCGGCGCCCAGCGCTTCCGGATTGTCGAGCAGCGCTTCCACGGAATCGAGCGTGCTGACGCGATACCCCGATGATTCGAACAGCATCGTCAGCGTGTCGCGCAAAGCGGGATCGTCGTCGACGATGGCGACATGCGAGGGGATGGGGGGATTGTCGGTCATGCGTTTGCACCCGCGGGAAGTTCCAATACGAACGTAGCGCCGCCGCCATTCGTCGCCCGGTGCGACAAGGCGCCGTCGTTGAGTTCGGCGAGCGTGCGGCCGATGAACAAGCCCAGCCCCACGCCGTCGTGGCGGCCGGTGACCATCGGTTCGAACAACCGCCCGGCGAGATCGTCGGAAATGCCCACACCGTTATCGACGACTTCGACTCGAACGATGTCATCGGCGGCGCCGAACACGACGCGCACGCGCCCGCCGGCCCCGCGCGCGCGGATCGCCGCCAGCGCGTTGCGGAACAGATTGTCGAGGATATAGGCGACATGCGCGCGGTCGGCGCGCACGCGCACCGGCGGCGAATCCTCGACCGTCAATTGGCCGCGCGCCATGGCCGCGCCGCCATCGACGATGCGCGCCGCCTGACGCGCCGCGACGACCAGATCGAAAACGCTGGGCATCGGACCGGCACTTTGGAACTCGGCGCGCAAGGCGCGAATGCGGGCACTCGCCTGCTCGATCTGACTTTCGATCGTGCGCGCGGCGCGCAGCATTTCGCCCGTTCCGCCGTCGCGCTCCAGCCCGCGCATCAACACGTGGCTGGCCGTGCGGATCGCGAAAAGCGGCTGGCTCAATTCATGCGCGATGGCCGAGCCGAGCGCGCCGACCGCCGTCAACCGCGCCAAACGATCGCCCTCGGCGCGCGCGCGCGCCAGATCGTCGGCGGAGCGCCGGATATGCCCGACCGCCGTGCCCAGGATCAGGCCCGTCATCGCGACGACGACGATCAGCACCTGGAATTCCGAGAACGCCGTGTCGGCCGCTTCGTCCTGCACGATGAACAGAATGATCGCGCATTGGATCGCGAACAGCGTGGCGAGCGTCGCCGACAAGCCGCGCCGCACCGCGACCCAGACGACCGGCAGAATGACCAGATAGGCGAGATTGGTCGTCGCTCCCGGTCCCAATATTGCCATGCCCGCGAGTGTGGCCGCCGCCGCGATCGCGCCGAACGTATCGGCCGTCGCGATATCGCGCCAGCCCTCCTCCGCGCGCACGGCGCCGAACTGCACCAGCACGGGCAGCATGACCGCGATGCCGGTCGCGTCGCCGATCCACGATCGCGTCGACAGGGCGAGCAGCAGCGACGGATCGAGAAAGCCGAGTGCTGCGAACACGCCGACATGCAAGACCGCGATGGCGCCCGCCCCGAAAATCGCCAGCAGCATGAAGGCGAGTGCCGACATCGGCTCGGCGAACGGGGCGGCGGCGTCGCGGCGCGAAGCGAGCGCGTTGCCCAGCGCCGCATAGCCGAAGGACAGCACCGCCGGCGTCACCCAGGCCGAATGCAGGTCGAGCGCGTAGCCGCGAATCATAATCCCCGACAGCGCCGCGGAGATCGCGATGGCCGGCAAAGCGCGCCAGCGCCAAACCAGCCCCAAGAACAGCGCCAGTGCTGCCGGCGGATTCCACAAGGTGAAGCCGAACGGCGTTTGCGGATCGATATTGCTGATCCAATCGGACGCGACATAGAGCGCGACGAAGACGGCGAACCGCGCAGCCGCCCCGCTCCACCCCGGCCCGGACAAGCCGGTAAGTCGCAAAATGCGCGCCTGAGATTCCATCGCGCAAAGCTAGAGCCTATTTCGAGCAGATGGAACCGCCTGCGTTGGGATTCCGGCGTGTGCGATCCGCGCGGCGCGGTCCGAAGCCGATAGTGGTTCTATCGGCGAGGGCTGCAACAAAGCGGGCGCCCGCCGGAACCCAACCCATTCGGGCCGCGTTCTTTTGCGCCGCAGGGGCGTCGAAGGACTTGCGCGTAGAACCACTACGCGCGGCGCCCTTCTCCTACCTGCGTCGCAAAATCCCAGCGGCGCAGGCGATTTCATTCGCTCGAAATAGGCTCTAGGCGCGCGGGCGCCCATAAGCAACCCGGCCGGTCCCGGGGCGCGGCGAATAAGTGTGCTTCCGTATGGCGTTGCGGGGCGTCCGCCCCCTAGACAGTCGATATGCGCTTCGCTTGCTTCGATCCGGCGGACAACGACGATACGGGTTGCGACTGCTCGTTTTGCGGCGAGTCCGTCGTTCCGCGTCGTACCGCACTCGCTGGTATCGGTGCCGCTTTCGCCGCATTGACGTTCTTGCCTGCCATCGCCGAAGCGGCGCCCGCGCGTTTGCCCGTGACGCGCGGATTGTCGTTCGTCAACGTCAATACGAACGAATCCTGGAACGGCGTCTATTGGCGCGACGGCAAGATCGACGACGCGGCCGGCAAAGCGATCGCGCGCATTTTGCGCGACCATCGCACGGGCGCGCATGCGCGCATCAACGTGCCGTTGCTCGACGCGCTATGGCGCGTCGGCAACCGGCTCGATGCCGACGAACCTTGGCGCATCCTTTCCGCCTATCGCACCGTACGCTCGCAGAACCAGATCCGCCGCGTCGAAAAAACCGCCGCGCGCAGTTCGATGCACACCCAAGGCCGCGCGGTCGACGTGACGATGATCGGCCGTTCGCCCAACGCCATCGCCGCCGCCGCGCGGCGCGAGAAGATCGGCGGCATCGGCAATTACGGCAAGCGCGGCTTCGTCCATCTCGATACGGGCCCGTACCGCACATGGCGACGGTGAACCCCATGTTCCTGCGCGATCTGAAAACCCGGGAAGCGGCGACCGTCGCCGGCCTGGTGCTTTTCGTCGCTGTTTTCCTGGGCGCCATCTGGCTGCGCCAGCCCGATCGCGACGTGAACGTCGAAGTGCGCGAGATCGGCGCCTTCGCCGCGAAGGCGCGCGATTGCGGCGTGTCCGAACGCGCGATCGGCAAGTTCGTCGAAAAGCGGCTGCGCGACGTGCGCGACCGCAATCCGGGCCTCGGCACGTCCGAACTCGTCGCCATACTGCTCGAACCCGTCCGGACGAGCGATCGCAATGCGCCGTCGCGCGGCGATTGCGATCGCATCCAGATCGTCGTCGGCCACCCGTCCTAAGCGAGCGTCGCGCGCACCCGATCGGGCGTGAACGGCAACGCGGCAAGCCGCTTGCCGGTCAAACCGCGCACCGCGTTCGAGATCGCGGGCGCCACGGTGCCCAGCCCGAGTTCGCCCACGGGCAGCGGAACCTCCCCGCTGCGGATGATGTTGATCTCGACCTTCGGCAAACGCGACACGCGCAGCACTTCGTAATCCGACAGGTTCTGCTGCTGCACGGCACCGTTCTTGAACGTGATGCGTTCCGACAGCGCGGCCGACAAGCCCCAGACGAGCGAGCCTTCGACCTGCTGGCGGATATTGCGCGGCTGGATCGGCAAACCGACATCGGCGGCGCACCACATGTTGCGCACGGCGATGTTGCCGCGTGTACGGTCCAGCGCCACTTCGACGATCGTCACCGCGATGGACTCGCCCAACTGCGGCACGCCCAAGCGCGACAACGCGATGCCGAAGCCCGTATCGCCGCGCGACGCTTTGGGCCAGCCCGCCATATCGGCCGCGACTTCGACCGCCGTGCGCGCGCGCCGGTCCTTCAGCAGCTTCATGCGATAGGCGACGGGATCCTCGCCCGCGAGTGCCGCGAGTTCGTCGATCATCGCTTCGATCGCGAAGGCGTTGGGCCCCGCCCCGATGCCGCGCCACGCCGCCGAGCGCACGCCCGGCGCTTCGTAGACATGTTCGGCCAGATGCGACGCGACGTCGTAAAGCGGCACGTCGGCATGCGCCATGACGATGTGATCGACGCCGTTCTGCGCGTCGAGGCGCGGCTGCCCGTAGACTTGCGTCACCACCAGATCGGCCGCGATGCGATGGCGCCAGCCCGCGATCTTGCCGCCCGCGTCGAGACCGATATCGATCTTGTGCGCGGTCATCGGCCGGCAATGCGCGTTGGCGACGTCGTCCTCGCGCGTCGACATCAGCTTGACCGGCTTGCCGACCGCTTTGGACACCTCGACCGCTTCGACGACGTATTCGATCTGGGCGCGCCGGCCGAAACCGCCGCCCATCTGCAGCATATTGACCTTGACCTTTTCGGGCGGCACGCCCGCCGCCTTGGCGGCATCGTCGCGCGCGCGCGACGCCCATTGCGTGCCGGTCCACACTTCGACGCCGTCGGCGGTGACCGAGGCGACGCACGTCAGCGGCTCCATCTGCGCGTGATAGACATAGTCGGTCGTGAACTCGCCCGACACGACGCGCGCGGCCGATTGCAGCGCCGCGTTGGCGTCGCCCGTGCGGCGGCCGACGACGACCTTCTGCCCGGACGGATCGCGCACATGGGCGAGATACATCTCCCGCCCGCGATCGGAATCGAAATTCGAACCCGGTGCGGGCGACCAATCGACTTTGAGATCGGCGCGCGCGGCCAGAACGGTTTCGATCTTGTCGCCGACGACCGCGACACCCTGGGCGAGCGGCACGACCGCGACGATCCCGGAACGGCGCATGAGATCCGCGCCGTTATGCCCGCGCGGGGTCGATCCCATCACCGGCGAACGCGCCAGCGTGGCGTAGAGCATGCCGGGCACCTGCACGTCGATCGCGTAGATTGCCTTGCCCGTCGCTTTGGCGGGCACGTCCCAGCGGCGCACATCCCGCCCGATCAACCGGAAATCGGCGGGCTTCTTCAGCATATCGGGCCGGATTTCCGGCAATTGCGCCGGAACCTGGGCGAAGGACGCGATCTCGCCATAGCTCAAACGCCGATTGCTCGCCTTGTGGACGACCGTGCTCGGCTCGGTCGATAGCTCGTTCGCGGGCACGTTCCAGCGTTGCGCTGCGGCGTCGATCAGCACGCGACGCGCTTGCGCGCCGGCCGTGCGGATCACCATCCAATAGCCGCGCGTCGTCAAACTGCCGACGACGAATTGCGCGCGAAAGATCGGATGGTCATAGGCGGCGGCGACGGGTGCGGTCTCCACCACGACCTTCGCCCAATCGGCATCGAGTTCTTCGGCGATGATCAGCGGCAACGCCGTGTTCGTCGCTTGCCCCATCTCGGGGGCCGGTGCGGCGATGCGGATCGTGCCGTCGGTGCCGATCGAGATATAGGCGTTGAGACGCGCGGGCGCGCCCTGCCCCATGACATCGCCGGCTTCGATCAAAGCGAAGGCGAAGGCGAGGCCCGCCGAACCCTTCAGAAAGCCGCGCCGGCCGATACCGGCGGCTTGAATTGCGTTCTTGGTCATGGCGCTTACCTCCCGCCCGCGGCGCGTTCGACGGCCGCGACGATCTGGGCATAGCTGCCGCAGCGGCAGAGATTGCCGTCCATATGTTCGACGATCTGCTCGCGCGTCGGCTTCGGCGTTTTCGCCAACAGACCGGCGGCCTGCATGATCTGGCCCGATTGGCAGTAGCCGCATTGCGGCGCCTGCTCGGCGATCCAAGCTTGGACCAGGCGATTATTCTCGCCGCCCGGCAGACCTTCGATCGTCGTCACGCGCTTGCCTTCGGCTTGCGACAACGGCGTGATGCAGGCACGGATCGGTTCGCCGTCGAGATGAACGGTGCAGGCACCGCAGGCCGCGACGCCGCAGCCGTATTTCGTGCCGGTCAATTTCAGATGTTCGCGGAGCACCCACAGCAAGGGTGTATCGGGTGCCGCATCGATCTGCCGCACCTGTCCGTTGACGTTCAAATTCGCCATGTCGACCTCCCAGGGGGTTATTCGTCGTTTTTTTAACTTTGTACTTTAGGTTTTCGATGCCGACCAGCTTGTCGCTTGTCCCTCCTTGCCGGCGACCGAGTAAAGCGCGCCGGGCGCGTTGCGGGTTTTCTGGAATTCCTCCAGCGTCTGCCCGCGCATCGCCGCGTAGATGTGCAAATTCGAAACGCCGACGACGGCGCCGAGCTTCTCCAGCATGAAGAAGATCACGCCGTAATGGATCATGCCGCGCCAATCGCGGCGGCGGATCAGATCGCGCTCGACATCGGACAGCTTCGCCGTTTCGAATGCCGCCTCGGGATCGGCCAGGAAACGCTTGCGCGCTTCGGGCGCGATCAGGCCGTGGAGAAACTTATTGATGCGGTACGCCTTCACGCTGCGTTCATGCGTGAAAGGATAAGTCCCGTGCAGTTTATCGATCCCATCGAACTGCCGGGCGATATGCGCGCGTTGGCGTTCGACTTGCGCCGCATCGGGCGGCGCATCGTCGACGTCGTAGATCGCGGTCGCGATTCCGGTCATCGACGGCAGATAATAGCTTTCGTGACTCTTGCGCACGGATGACGGCAGCGCGCCGCGCATCACCAGCCACATGATCACTTCGGCGCCCTCGAACCCGCCGAGCGTGGCGAGTTCGGCGATGGTCATGCCCGCGATACGCTCGGGGTCGCGCTCGAATAGGTCGAGGAAAAGGCGATCCCATTCGGTGTTGTTGAAACCCGCGCGCTCGCCATGCACTTGATGCGACAGGCCGCCTGTCGCGACGACGGCGACGGAAATATCGGCGGGATAGGATTCGATCGCGCGGCGCAGGGCTTTGCCGAGCTTGAAGCAACGCGCCCCCGAAGGCACGGGTGCTTGCAGCACGCCGATCTGCAACGGCACGATGGGCACGGGCCAGGCGGGCTTGTGATCCATCATCATGCACATCGGCGAGAACACGCCGTGATCAATCGCCTTGTCCTGAAAGAAGGACATGTCGAATTCGTCGGCGACCAGCGACGCACCGATATGGCGCGCGAGTTCCGGATGCCCGGGCAATGGCGGCAGATCGCGCGCACCGCCGCCTTCGTCGGCCACGCGCCATTCGGGGCCGATACCCAGCGCGAAAGCCGAATAATGATCGAAGAAGAACGACGTGATGTGATCGTTGTAGATCACGACCAGCGCGTCGGGTTTCTTCGCCTCGATCCAGGCTTTCAGCGGCGCGAAATCCTTGAAGATCGGCGCCCAAACGGGATCGGACGCTTTGTCCTTGTCGAAGGCGAAGCCGATGGTCGGCGTATGCGATGCGGCCAAGCCGCCGATGATCCGCGCCATGGTGCCCTACCCTTGCTTTACGTTGGCGCGCGCGTAGCGCTCATGCGCATCGGCGATCGCGCGGGCGAAATCGCCGTTCGCCCCCGCCTCGTCCAGCATCTTGCCCGCTTCGCGCATTTCGGCGGCGCGGCGAATGCCGTGCCGCTTCACGCGCGGCGGCATGTAGTCGATGATCTTCGCCCAATCCATGCCGGGATAGGACGCGGTCAGGCTCGCCAAAACGGCGGGCCACACGCCGGTCGCCTCGGTCGCGGCTTTGAGATCAACCATGATCGCTTCCATCCCCTTGATGACGATGGAGCGGCACAGCTTGGTCGCCGACGCCACGCCGATCTTCTCGGCGACCGCATCGATCTTCATGCCCAGCGGATTGAGCATTTCGGCGACGATCTTCGCCTTGGCGCCGCCCGCGAGGATCGGCACCGCGATCCCCGGCCCCGCGACCGGCGCCATGACGGCGAATTCGACGAAACCGGCGGCGTCGCGCTGCAACGCGTCGGCGACTTGGCCCTTGGTCGTGGGCGAGATCGAATTCAGATCGACATAGATCTGATCGGGTGTGAGCGCATTGGCGCATTGGCGCGCCGCATCGACCGCGCGATCGGCGGTGACGGCCGAGATCACGAGCGAAGCCTCGCGGCACGCTTCGACATGCGAGCCGCAAACCGCCACGCCGGTTTCGGCCGCGATGGCTTTCAGGGCCGAGCCTTTCGCCGCATCGTCGAACAACACATCATGTGCGCGCACAGCGACGCCTTGTTGCGCGGCAAGCTGCTTGCCGAACAACTGCCCGACTTCGCCGTATCCGATGAAGGCGACGGTAAAGGTCATCGATCCTCGCTTTCATTCCACGGGCGGTAGACAAGCCCCGCATCGGCCAAAGGCTTGCGCATCGAATAAAGATCGAGGCCGAGCACGCCGGAAGCGAGCTTCGCGCGTTTGTCGGTTTCGTTGGCCAAGCGCGCTTCGCCAACTTTCAACGTCGCGTCGATCTCCCGCTTGGGCACGACCAGCACGCCGTCGTCGTCCGCGACGATCGCGTCGCCCGGTTTCACCAGCGCCCCCGCGCACACGACCGGCACGTTGACGGCACCCAGCGTCGCCTTGACCGTGCCTTTTGCCGAGATCGCGCGCGACCAGACCGGAAAGCCCATTTCGTTGAGTGTCGCCACATCGCGCACGCCCGCGTCGATCACCAAACCGACGACGCCGCGCGCCTTGGCCGAAGTCGCGAGCAGATCGCCGAACATGCCGTCGGTGTTGTCGGCGGTAACGCCGACGACCAGCACATCGCCCGGCCCGCATTGCTCGATCGCGACATGGATCATCCAATTGTCGCCGGGCTGGGCCAATACGGTGACGGCCGAGCCCGCGATCGCCGAACCGGGATCGATCGGCCGCATATAGGGCTTCAGCAACCCCGAACGGCCCATCGCTTCGTGCGCCGTGGAGACACCCAACGTCGCGAGGCGCGCGAGCTTATCGGGCGCCACGCGCGGCACGCCGGTGACGACGACGGGTTTCATCAGGCCAATTCCTCGACCACGTCGGGGAAGATGCGCTGATAGGCTTCGGCATAGGTCATCGGCTTGCCGGAATTGCGGCTGCCCTGCACGCCGCGATTCAGGGCGACGCGCGTGTAGTACTCCCAAAGATGCTTTTGCGCCGCGAGGATTTCGAAGGCTTGGCGCTTCGTCTCCCACACTTCATCGATCTTGAGCAGCAGATTGGGCTTGTAGTTGCACTGTTCGGGCTGGTGCGGCTCGAACAGGAACACCGGCGGCGCCAAATAGCTGCGCGACGGATCGGGCTTATGGCCGGCGGCCTGCGCGATGATGCGCGCTTCCTGCGCCACATGCGCCGCGTGCGGATGATCGAAGTTGTAGGGATCTTCCAGCGCGTGGGTCAGCACGAAGCTCGGCTTCACTTCGCGATAGATGTCGACGAGACGGTCGAGCATCGCGTCGGTCGTGCGCAGCGGATAATCGCCCGCGTCGAAAAATTCGATTTCCGCGCCGAGCAGCTTGGCGGCACGCTCGGATTCCTCGTGGCGCTGGGCCTTCACGTCCTTGATGTCGACGCCCGCCTTCTTCCACGCCCATTGGCTTTCGCCGCGCTCGCCATAGGCGAAGCAGACGATCTTCATCCGATAGCCGCGCTTGGCATGCAACGCGATCGCCCCGCCCGCGCGCCAGACGAAATCGCCCGGATGGGCGGATACGACGAGACCCGATTTCTGCGTGGACATGATTCGACTCCGATGCGGCGCCGTCGGCGGCAAGCGGGCGGCGTTTCTCCCTAGCGTTGGGCGAAACTTATCCGAGCCGAAGTCACGTGAAGCAAATGCGTACTTCGCGCGGTTTAATGAATCCGATGCATCTAGGCGGCTTTGCGCCGTTTGCCGGAGAGTTCGCGCACGATCAAACGCCTCAAATCGGCCGCCGGCTGCGACAAGGGCGTGGCGCGTTTCGACACGATGCCGATCTGGCGGTTGACGCTGGGATTGCGCAGCTCGACCACGCGCAAGGCCGAGATATCGGTCGAATCCAGCGATAGACGCGGCACCACGGCCATCGCCACACCGGAGCGCACCATGCCGATCGCCGTGCCGATATGCTGCACCTCGTAGCGCCATTTGACGCTTTCGCGACGGCTGCCCAGCGCGTCGTCGATCATCATGCGATTGCCGGTTTGCGTGGAAATGCGCACCAGCGGCTGCTCGGCGACATCGGCCCAGGATGCGACCGTCCGTTCGGCCGGCCACGCCTTTTTGTGGCAGAGCAACACGAACGGATCGCGCGCCAGGGTTTGGATTTCGAAATCCCAGCGATGGGCCGAGACGAGCGTCACGGCGAACTCGACCGTGCCGTTCTGCACCAGCTCCGCGATCTCCGTCGCCGCGTTGTCGTGGATGCGCAGCATGGTTTCGGGGTGCGCCTGGCGGAACAGCGGCAGCACGCGCGGCATGAAACCCGCCGCGATCGTCGGCAAACACGCGATCGACAAGCGTTCCTGGCGCACGCGCGCGAGTCCGCGCAGATCCTCCAGCGACGCGCCCAGATCGTCGATCATCGATTTGACGCGCGGCAGCAATTGCAAGCCCGCCGAGGTCAACGACACCTCGCGCGTCGTGCGCGCCAGCAACCGCACGCCCAGATCGTCCTCGATCTTGCGGATTCGATGGCTCAGCGCCGTTTGCGACAGGTTGAGATGCGCCGCCGCCTTCTGGAAACTGCCGCGCTCGGCGATGGCGACGAAGGCGTGAAGGCCCAGAAAATCGATGCGCATGGCGTGTTTCTTCCCGAAATTCCCGAATTCGGCTAATGATGCATGAAATTCATATAACCAGCAAATCAATCCATTTTCGGAATTGCGCCCCGCCCCTTAGACAAACCCCAACGAGAATTTCGGGACGACGCCATGGCGCCGCGCGCGCAAATCGTATTTCTGCCGGGTCTGCTCTGCGATGCGCGGGTTTTTGCCGCGCAGACAAGCGCGTTGGCGCCGTTCGCCGAAACCAAGGTCGCCGATTTCACCAAAGCCGCATCGATCACCGAAATGGGCGAGATCGCGTTGGCCGCGTTCGAGGGCCCCCTCACGATCGTCGGGTTTTCGATGGGCGGCCGCGCCGCATTGGAAGCCGTGCGCCTCGCCCCGAGCCGCGTCGAACGCCTGGTGCTGATGGATACGGGTGCCCATCCCGGCAGCGACAAGGAAATGCCCGGCCGCTTGGCGGTGATCGAGCTTGCCCATAAGGAAGGGATGAAAGCGCTCGCCGCCAAATGGCTGCCGCCGATGCTGCACCCGGCGCGCGAAACCGATCCCGCCTTGATCATGCCGCTGACCGAGATGGTCCTGGACATGACGCCCGAGATTCACGAGCGCCAGATCCGCGCATTGATGGGCCGGCCCGATGCGCGGCCGCTGCTGCCCCAGATCGCTTGCCCTACTTTGGTAATGGTCGGGCGCCAGGATCGCTGGGCAACGCTGGAACAGCACGAAGCGCTCGTCGCCGCCATTCCCGGTTCGAAGCTCAGCGTGATCGAGGATGCCGGGCATTTCGCTTGTTACGAGCGCCCGGAAGCGGTCAATAGAGCGTTGCTCGATTTTCTGGGTTTCGCATGAGCGCGGATCGTATTCCCGACACGCCGTTGTTCGACCGCGCGCGCCAAAGCGCCGGCTACGCGCTCAACAAGGCGACGAAGGATCTGCGCATTCCGGAAAAGCGCGACGCGTATCGCCGTGATCCGGCGGCGTATCTCGATTCCTACGGCGTGCCCGACGACGCCAAGCGCGCCGTGCTGGCGCGCGACTGGCGCGAAATGGTCCGCCTGGGCGGCAACGTCTTCTACATTCTGAAGCTCGGCGCCATCGAGCCCGCGACGATGACAGAGATCGGCGCGCATCAAGCCGGGATCGAGCACGCGACGTTCCTGCGCGATCGCTTGGGGAAACGCTGATGGCCAAGCTGATCGGCGGATTGGGCTGCTCGCATGTCCCTTCGATCGCGATGGCGATCGACCGGGGCATCGCCGACACGCCGGACTGGAAACCCTTCTTCGACGGCACCGTCCCGGGCCGCGAATGGGTCGAAGCCAATCGCCCGGACGTCGCGGTCGTGATCTTCAACGATCACGGCAATGCCTTCTTCCTCGATCGCATGCCGACTTTCGCGATCGGTTGTGCCGCGAATTATCCGCTCGCCGACGAAGGCTGGGGCCCGCGCCAACGACCCGCCTTCCAAGGCCATCGGGAATTCGGCTGGCATCTGATCGACCGTCTGGTCGAGAACAGCTTCGATCCCGAGATTGTCCAGGAAGTCGAGGTCGATCACGGCTTGCAGGTGCCGTTGGAGCTGTTCTGGGGCCGCCCGGGCGCCGCATGGCCGGTCAAAATCGTGCCGATCTTCGTCAATGTTATTCAGTATCCGATCCCGCTGCCGTCGCGCTGTTACGCGCTGGGCAAGGCCCTGCGCACCGCGATCGACTCTTTCCCCGGCGACGAGCGCTTCGTCGTGCTGGGCACGGGCGGGCTGTCGCATCAATTGCAGGGGGCGCGTGCCGGTTTCATCAACCGCGACGCCGATAAAGCTTTCCTGCGCGATATCGCCGCCGCCCCGGACCGGCTCGTGAACATGAGCCGCGAGGATTACGTCCGGGAATTCGGCAGCGAAGGCGCCGAGCTGATTATGTGGCTGGTCATGCGGGGCGCTATGGACGCCCAAGTCGCGGTCCGCCACACTCATTATTTCGCGCCCGCTTCGATGACCGGCGTTGGTATGCTGGTGCTTGAAAACCAACCCAATCAATAATCCCACAGGAGGAATCCCCATGTTGAGACGCACAATCCTTCGCGGCGCCCTCGCCGCCGCCACGCTGGCGAGCGCCAGCTTCGGCGCCATGGCACAGGAGCCGATCCGCATCGGCCTGATCCTGCCGCTGACCGGTCCGTTCTCGACGACCGGCAAGCAGATCTCGGCCGCCGCCAATCTCTACGTCGCGCAGCAGAACGCGACCGTCGCCGGCCGCAAGGTCGAGCTGCTGATCCGCGACGACACCGGCACGGCCGACGTCACGCGCCGCATCGCGCAGGAATTGATCGTCAACAACAAGGTGACGGCGATCGCCGGTTTCGGCCTGACGCCGCTGGCGCTGGCCACGGCCCCGCTCGCCACACAAGCCAAGACGCCGATGGTCGTCATGGCCGCCGCGACGGGCATCATCACCGAACGTTCGCCCTTCATCATCCGCTCGGGCCAGGTCGTGCCGCAGATCGCCTATCCGTTCGGCACTTGGGTCGCCGAACAAGGCATGAAGAAGGTCGTGACGATCGTGTCGGATTACGGTCCGGGCCACGACGTCGAGACGTTCTTCTCCGACGCGTTCAAGAAGGCCGGCGGCAACGTCGAAAACATCCGCGTCCCCCTCGCCAATCCCGATTTCTCGCCGTTCCTCCAGCGCGTGGCGGATTCGAAGCCCGACGCGCTGCTGGTCTTCGTGCCGTCGGGCGTGGGTTCGCAGTTCATGAAGCAATTCGTGGAACGCGGCCTCGACAAGTCGGGCATCAAGTTGATCGGCACGGGCGACGTGACCGACGACGACATCCTGAACCCGATGGGCGATGCGGCGCTGGGCGTCATCACCGCGCACCATTATTCGGCCGCGCATAACTCGCCCACGAACAAGGCGTTCGTCGAAGCCTTCGGCAAGGCCAATAACGGCTTGCGTCCGAACTTCATGGCCGTCGGCGGCTATGACGGCATGCATGTGCTGTTCGAAGGCCTGAAGAAGACCAACGGCGAAGGCGGCGAGAAGCTGGTCGACGCGATGAAGGGTCTCGCTTGGGAAAGCCCGCGCGGGCCGATCTCGATCGATCCCGAAACGCGCGAGATCGTGCAGAACGTCTATATCCGCCGCGTCGAGCGCGTCGGCGGCGAACTCTACAACGTCGAGTTCGCGACGATCCCGAACGTCAAGGATCCGTCGAAGACGAAGTAAGTTCCACAAACGGCGGCGGCTCCTTCGAGGGGGCCGCCGCCGTGCTTTTTCGCCGGAGTTCCCCCGCTTGACCATCCTGTTCGACGGCATCGCCTACGGCATGGTTCTGTTCGTCCTCGCATGCGGCTTGTCCGTGACGCTGGGGCTGATGAACTTCGTCAATCTGGCGCATGGTGCGTTCGCGATGGCGGGCGGCTACGCGGCGACGATTTTGATGAATCGCTGGGGCTGGCCCTTCGTCGCCACCCTGCCCTTCGCCTTCCTCGTGCCCGCCCTGATCGGCGTGGTGCTGGAACGCACGCTCTATCGCCGCCTTTACGACGCCTCGCATCTCGATCAGGTGCTGTTCACCATCGGCCTTGTCTTCATGGCGGTCGCCGGCACCGATTATCTGATGGGCTCGCAGCCGCAGTTGATCCGCTTGCCCGAATGGCTCAGCGGCCGCTTCGAATTCCTGGGCATGCAGATCGGCCGTTATCGCCTGTTCATCGTCGTCGTGTGCAGCCTGCTGACCGTGGCGCTGCAACTCGTGCTGAACCGCACGCGCTTCGGCAGCCGTCTGCGCGCCGCCGTCGACGATCCGCGCGTCGCGCGGGGCCTGGGCATTCCGGTCGAGCGCGTATTCATGGTGACCTTCGCGGCGGGCTCGGGCCTCGCGGGGCTCGGCGGCGCGCTCGGTGCGGAATTGCTCGGCCTCGATCCGATCTTCCCGCTGAAGTTCATGATCTACTTCCTGATCGTCGTGACCGTCGGCGGCACGACCGGCTTGATCGGCCCGTTCGTCGCCTCGCTGATCCTGGGTATCGCCGACGTCGCGGGAAAATATTTCGTGCCGGATCTTGGCGCCTTCATCATCTACACGGTCATGATCGTCGTGCTCGTCTTCCGCCCCCGCGGCCTTTTCGTGCGGTCCTGACATGCCCAGCAAAGCCGCCGTCTCCCGTCTCTCCACGCTCGGCCGCTGGCGTCTGCCGGAGATCTTGTTCTGGCTCGCCGCCGCCGCCAGCGTGCCGTTGCTGACCGAATACCATCTGGTACTGACCGAGATCGCGATCATCGCGCTGTTCGCGGTCTCGCTCGATCTGATCCTCGGCTATGCGGGGATCGCGTCGCTGGGCCATGCCGCGTTCTTTGGTGCCGGCGCTTATGCCGCCGGGTTGTTCGCGATCCATGTCACCAACGATCCGCTGCTCGGTCTTTTCGCCGGCGCCATCGTCGCAGCTTTCCTCGGTTTCGCGACGAGCTTCCTGGTGTTGCGCGGCGCCGACCTTACGCGCCTGATGGTGACGCTGGGCGTGGCGCTGGTGCTGGGCGAGATCGCCAACAAGGCCGGCAAGATCACCGGCGGCGCCGACGGTTTGCAGGGCGTGTTCATGGCGCCGATCCTGGGCCGCTTCGAGTTCGATCTGTTCGGCCATGTCGGCTATGTCTACTGCCTTGTGGTGTTCTTCTTGTTGTTCGTCGTGGCACGGCGCATCGTCGTGTCGCCCTTCGGCCTGTCACTGCTGGCGATCCGCGACAACCCCTTGCGCGCGCGGGCGATCGGCATTCCGGTCAATAACCGTCTGACCGCGATCTATACGATCTCCGCCGCGATCGCCGGCGTCGCGGGCGCGCTGCTCGCCCAGACCGCGCAATTCGTGTCGCTCGACGTGCTCGCCTTCCATCGCTCGGCCGATGCGCTGCTGATGCTGGTCATCGGCGGCACGGGCTATCTTTACGGCGGCATCATCGGCGCCGTCGCGTTCAAGGTGTTGCAGGAAATCCTGTCCGTCTGGACGCCGCAATACTGGACCTTCTGGATCGGCGCGATCCTGGTCGCGATCGTGCTGATCGGCCGCCAGCGCATCGGCAACGGCGTGATGGGTGTCTGGTCGCGCCTGTTGGGCAAAGGCGGTGCGGCATGACCGCCGTACTTGAAACGAACGCGCTGGTGAAGAAGTTCGGCGGCATCACGGCCACGAATTCGGTGACGTTCGCGCTCGAAAAGGGCGCGCGCCACGCGCTGATCGGCCCCAACGGGGCGGGCAAGACGACCTTCATCAATCTGCTGACCGGCGTGCTGGAACCGACCTCGGGCCGTATTTCGCTCGACGGCAAGGACATCACGAATGTGAAAGCCGAAGCCCGGGTGAAAATGGGCCTCGTGCGTACGTTCCAGATCAACCAGCTTTTCGCCGGCATGACACCGCTGCAAGCGCTGGGTGTCGCCGTCTCCGAACGCCAAGGGCACGGCCGCGATTGGTGGCGCGTCGTCGGTACGAAAGCGAGCGTCACCGACGAGATCGTCGAAGTCGCCGAGCGCTTCCGCCTGATCGACGTTTTGGAGGAGCGCACGGGCAATCTCGCCTACGGCAAGCAACGCCTGCTGGAAATCGCGCTGGCCTTCGCCTGCAAACCGCGCGTGTTGCTGCTGGACGAGCCGGCGGCCGGCGTGCCCGAGGCCGAGCGCGCCGAATTGCTCGAAACCATCGCGCGCTTGCCGGATGACGTCTCGATCCTGCTGATCGAACACGACATGGATCTCGTCTTCTCCTTCGCGAAGAAGATCACCGTGCTGGTCGACGGCACGCTATTCGCCGACGGCACGGTCGCCGAGATTTCCAACGATCCGCGCGTGCGCGCCGTCTATCTTGGCGAGGGCGAACATGGCTGAGCTTCTCGTCCTCAAATCCGTTTCGTCGGGCTATGGCCGCGCGAAAGTCGTCAACGGCATCGACCTGACGCTCAAGCAAGGCCGCTCGCTCGCCGTGCTGGGGCGCAACGGCACGGGCAAGACAACGCTGCTGAACACCGTCATCGGCGTCACGCGGCATCTGGGCGGCAGCATCGAGTTCGAGGGGCGCGACATCACGCGCCTCGCCCCCGAAACGCGCGCGACGTCCGGCATCGGCTGGGTCCCGCAGGAGCGGAATATCTTCCGCTCCCTGACGGTCGAGGAAAACCTGACCGCCGTCGCGTTGCCCGGCCCCTGGGATACGAGCCGCGTCTACGCCATGTTCCCGCGTCTGGCGGAGCGCAAGCGCAATCTCGGCAACCAGCTTTCCGGCGGCGAGCAGCAAATGCTGGCGATCGGCCGCGCGCTGATGCTCAATCCGCGCTTGATCCTGCTCGACGAGCCGACCGAGGGCCTGGCCCCCATCATCGTCGACGAGTTGATGGCGGCGCTGAAGCGCATCATCCGCGAGGAAGGCTTGGCGGCGATCGTCGTCGAGCAGCACGCGCAAAAGATCCTGAAGCTGACCGACGATTCCATAATCCTCGATCGCGGCAGCGTGGTACATGCCGCACCAAGCCGCGATCTTCTCGATAATCCCGCGCCGCTCGAACTGCATCTCGGCGTCGCGGCCAAACACTGATCCCTAGAACGGAGACCACCATGGCCAAGAAACCGCCTTTCCGCGCCGATCAAGTCGGCTCGCTGCTGCGCAGCGCCCCCTTGAAGGAAGCGCGCGACAAGCATCACAAGGGCGAGATCGACGCCGCCGCGTTGAAGGCCGTCGAAGATGCCGAGATCAAGAAGCTGATCGCCAAGCAGGAAGCCGTGGGCTTGCAAGGCGTCACCGACGGCGAGTTCCGCCGCGCCTATTGGCATTTCGATTTCCTCGAGGAATTGGACTCGGTCGAATCCGTCAACGCGGATTCCGGCATGAACTTCAAAGGCGGCGTGGGCATCGCCAAGGCGCTGAAGGTCACGGGCCGCGTGGGCTTCAACCCCAAGCATCCGATGCTCGACCATTTCCGCTTCCTCGCCGCCAATACCAAGAAGACGGCGAAGATGACGATCCCCGGCCCGTCGATGCTGCATTATCGCGGCGGCCGCAAGATGATCCATCCCGGCGTCTACGACGACATGGAGCGTTTCTACGACGACGTCGGCACGGCCTATAACAAGGCGATCCGCGCCTTCTACGACGCGGGCTGCCGCTATCTGCAGCTCGACGACATCTCCTTCGCCTATCTGTGCGATCCCGCGCAGCGCGAAATGCTGCGCTCGCGCGGCGACGATCCGGACAAGCAGCCGGAAATCTACGCGGGCATGGTGCGCAAGGCGCTGGCCGACAAACCCGCGGACCTGACGATTACCATGCATCTGTGCCGCGGCAATTTCCGTTCGACCTTCATCGCCTCGGGCGGGTACGAGCCGGTCGCCGAAACGCTGTTCAACCGCATGCCGGTCGATGGCTATTTCATGGAATGGGACACGGATCGCGCGGGCGGGTTCGAGCCGTTGCGCTTCCTGCCCAAGGGCAAGCATGTCGTGCTCGGCCTCGTCACGTCGAAGACCGGCTCGCTCGAAAAGGCCGACGACGTCAAAAAGCGCATCGACGAAGCGTCAAAATTCGCGGCCAAGGATCAGCTGTGCCTGTCGCCGCAATGCGGCTTCGCCTCGACCGAGGAAGGCAACACGCTGGCCGAGGACGAGCAGTGGCGCAAGATGGAGATGATCGTCAACGTCGCCCGCGACGTGTGGGGCGACGCCTAAGAACGACCGGCGCCGGATGCGATCGTCAGATCGCGTCCGGCCGCCAGCCGCTGTCGAGCGTCAGCACGCCGCGCGCGCGGGAGACGCAAACGCACAGCTTGCGCCCGTGCGCTTTTTCCTCGGGCGACAAAAACACATCGCGATGATCGATCTCGCCCTCGCAGGCGACGACATCCATCGCGCACAAACCGCACTCGCCCTTCCGGCAATCCGAAATCGCGTCGATCCCGGCGCTGCGCAACGCGTCGAGCAACGACGCGTCGGCGGGCACGTCGAATTCCAGATCGTGGCTGGGCACGCGCACCTTGAACGGCGCCGCCGCCATCCGTCCCGACGAGCCGAAGGTTTCCCAACGTAGATCGGCCACGGGCAGTTTCGCCGCTTCCCACGCGCCGCGTACGGCTTCGAGCATCGGGATCGGCCCGCACAGGGCCGCGAGCGTACCGGGCTTCAGCGCGGCGAATTCGGCGGCGAAATCGATCTGCCGGCCGATATGGAGTTCCAGCCGATCGCCCAACGCGTCGCGTAAGGTTTCGGCGTAAGCGAGATCGCGCTCGCTTCGGACAGCGTAAAGCATCCGCATATCGGCGCCGCGCTTGGCGAGCATTTGCGCCATGCCGACCAGCGGCGTGATCCCGATTCCGCCGGCGATCAGCAGATACGAAGCCCGCCCGAATTCGACGGCGAAAGCGGATTTGGGTTCGGTCGCGCGCAAGCGATCGCCCGGCGCCAAGCGCCACATATAGGCCGAGCCGCCGCGCGACGGCGCCACGCGCTTGACCGCGATGCGATAGCAATCGCCGCCCGGCATGCCGACCAGCGAATAGGAGCGCGTTTGCGGTGCGTCGCCGATCATCACGCCCACGTCGATATGGGCGCCGGGTGCGAAGGACAGGACGGCGCCGGTTTCCGGCACGATCTCGAACTCGCGCACGTCATGCGTCACGTCGCGAACGTTGCGCACGCGCGCGTCGATCCATTTGGCGGCTTGGGCCATCGCGTGTCTCCTATTCGCTCGCCAAGCGGATCAAAGCGCCGCCGGGCACGCGATCCAACGCCGCACGGCTGCGCACGGTTTGGGCAAAATTGCGCGCGGCGACGCGCGAATGTTCGCGCATCAAGGCTTCCGCACGGGAACCTTCGCGGCGCTCGATCGCCTCGAACACGCCGCGATGCTGTTCTTGCGCCACCAGCAGCACGCGGCGCGTCTCGGGCGTTTCGCCCTGGGTTTTGACGAAGGCGTTGGGCGAGGCGAAGGGCAGCGCGATCGCGCGTTCCATCTGCCGGTCGAGCGCCGCGTTGTCCGCCATGCGCGCGATGGCGCGATGGAAGGCGGCGTTGTGCTCGATATAGGCTTCGAACGCGTCCCGGCCTTCGGCGATCGCCGTCACCGCATCGTCCAAACGTAGCAGGCTTTCGCGCATCGATTGCAGCGCGATCGTCCCCGCCCCGCGCTCGGCCGCGAGCCGCGCCGCCAAGCCTTCCAGCGTGCCGCGCACCTCGATGGCGTCGAGCACTTCGCGTTCGGTGAAACCGCGCGCGGCGTAGCCGCCCGACGGAATCGCGTCGAGCAAGCCTTCCTCGGCCAATGTCATCAACGCGGCGCGCACCGGCGTGCGCGACACGCCGATCTTCTCGACGATGGCGAGTTCTGACAGGCGTTCACCCGGCCGGATCTCGCCCGCCATCAGCATTTCGCGCAACGCCAGCTGTGCGCGGATCGTTTGCGACGTACCGCGATCTTCGGTTTTGGACGCGAGCGAAGCGGCCATCGCGCTTACTCCGCCGCCGATGCGACGATTCGCGGGCGTTCGGCCGCGATCATCTTGTCGATCAAGCGCCGCGCCCACATCGAGCCCGCGTCGATATTGATGTTGTAGAAAATCTTGTCCGGGTTTTCCTCGATGGCGATCTGTTGGGCTTCCAGCACCGCCTCGTCCTCGCGGAAGATCCCGGCGACGCCGTCGCAGATTTGCGTCGTCAGCGCCTGTTCGTCGCGGCGATAATCGCGCGCGAAGGCCCAGAAATAGTGGCAGGTCCGGCCCGTCTCCGGCGTGATCGTGTTCAGCACCCGGCCACTGACGCCCTGCGACCGGTCGCCTTGCGGCGCCCCGGTTCCCGCGACGGCCACACCGACGTCGATCACCACGGTCGCGGGCGCTTCGAAGCGAATGATCTGCCAGCGGTCGACATTGCCCGGCTTGCCGAGCTGGCTGCGCCAGAACGGCGGCGGCTCGATGTCTTCCATCCAGCGCGTGACCGTCGCCGTGCGCTCGCCATGGGTCACGTCGAACGGCGTTTCGGCGACGGCCGCGTTGCCGATCGACGAGCCATGCACGAAGGTCTCGTGCGTGAGGTCCATCAGATTGTCGATCACGAGCCGGTAATCGCATTTGGCGTGGATCAGGCGGCCATCGCCCGTCCAGTCGGGATCCAGGTTCCAATGCAGATCGGGGATCTTCGCGGGATCGGCCAAGGCCGGATCGCCGGGCCAGATCCACACGAAGCGATGCTTCTCCGCGACCGGATAGGCGCGCACGCAAGCCGACGGGTTGATCGTCTCCTGCGATGGCATATGGGTGCAACGGCCGTTCGGATCGAAGACCAGGCCGTGATAGGCGCAAACCACCTCGTCGCCGCGCAGATGCCCGCGCGACAGCGGCACGAGGCGATGCCAGCACGCATCGGCCAGCGCCACGGGCTTGCCATCTTGGGTGCGATAAAGGACGAGCCGCCGGTCGCAGATCGTGCGCGCTAGCAGGCTGCGCTTGACCTCCACGTCCCAGGCGGCGGCGTACCAAGCATTAAGGGGGTAGCTGGGGGCCATCTCCATCTATGAATTCCTTATGTATACATATTTGACGCCAAATTAGCTGTTTCGGCACAAATTCGCAAGGCCGAGGCGCCTAAACGCCCCGATTATCGGATTTTATGTATACCGGAAAGGGTTAGAAATCCTCGTCCCACTCGCTGGCCTTGGCCGCTGTGCTTTGGGCGGGCTTGGCCGGCGGCGCGGATTTGGGCGCCGGCGCTTCGGCATCGGCCGGTGCCGCCGGTGCGTTCGTATCGGCGGTTTCGAACGCCGCCACGACCTCGACGAGATGCGTCGCCTGATCGGCGAGCGACGCGGCCGAGGCCGAGCTTTCTTCGACCAGCGCCGCATTCTGTTGGGTCGCGGCGTCGAGATCGCTGAGCGCCTTGTTGATCTCGGCGATCGAGCGCGACTGTTCCCGGCTGCCCGCCGCGATTTCGGGCGCGATCTCCGCGACCTTGCGCACGATATCGATGATGTTCGACAGCGCGTCGCCCGCCGCCCCGGCGAGTTGCACGCCTTGCGCGACCTCGCGCGAGCTTTCGCCGATCAGATCGCGGATCTGCTGCGAGGCCTGGCGCGAACGATCGGCGAGCGAGCGCACTTCCTGCGCCACGACCGCGAAGCCCTTCCCGCTTTCGCCCGCGCGCGCGGCTTCGACCGCCGCGTTGAGGGCGAGCAGCTTGGTCTGGAAGGAAATCTCCTCCATCACCTGGATGATGGCGCCGATACGCGCGGACGACGTCTCGATGCCCGACATGGCGCCGGTGACGCTGGTCATCGCCTGCCCGCCGGTTTCCGCGCGCGCCAGCGCGTCGGCCGCCAATTTGCGCGCGAGCTCGGAATTCTGCGCGTTGGTCGAGACGGTCGCCGCGATTTCGCCCATCGTCGCGACTGTTTCCTGCAACGCCGAGGCTTGGCGTTCAGTGCGCGTGGCGAGGTCGGCGCTGCCTTGCGAAATCTCGCTGGCCGCCGCCCGGATGGCGCCGACGGATTCCTTCACCTCCGTCGCCGTGCGCCACATGCGCAGCAGCGTCTCGGTTTCCTTGGCTTGCAGCTTGCGCTGCTCGATCGAGTTGCCGCGCAGCACTTCGACCGCGCGCATCAAGCCGCCGATTTCGTCGCCGCGTTCCGTGCCCATGACCGGATCGTCGAGTTCGCCCGCCGCGATGCGCCCGGTCGTCGCCTCCGCGACGCCGATATCGCGCGACACGCGCAGCACGCCCAGCAACATCGCCAGCATAATCAACAAGGCCGGCACGGCCGTCACGCCGATCATCGTCCAGAATTTCTGCGTCGTTTTCTTCAGTCGTTTGTCGAGCGTGACGTCGAGCAGCCCCGACAAATTCGACCAGCTTTCCAAAATCGCGTCGAGCGCCTGATCGAATTCGCCCACCGCCTGGACGGCGCCGGGCGGATTGGCGAGCGCCGCCATCATCGCGCGTTCGGTGCGTTCCAGGCGCTGATGCAGGCGGCGCGCATCGGGCAAACGCTGGCCCCAGCCGCGATCGCTTTTGTCGAATCCGATGGCGCGCTGGATATTGCGCAATTGGCGCGACATCGTTTCCTGATTGACGCCGATCTGGCGCTGAAGCGTCTCGAGCTGTTCCTGCAAGCCTTCGGCGGTCACGCTTTTGCCGGACAGCGTTTCGTCGAACAAGAACAGGCGGCCCATCAGATAGGCGTTGCCGCGCAGCATGCTGGGAAACACGTCGAACTGATTGATCAGCATCAGCACGACATCGGTCTCGGTGTCGCCCAGGATGTTGAACGCGTCCGCCGACGCGTAGGCCAGCGCCATGAACTGTCCGAAGGCGGCCTCTTGAATCTCCAGCACTTGCGCCGCCGACAATTCCGGCGACGGACGCAACGCCAGCACCTGTTCGATCGTCGGGCGCAAGGCCTGCACCTCGACCGCCATGCCGAAGTCTTCGCGCATCCGCTTGCGCGTGGCCTCGACCTCCGTCAGCGCCTTGGCGATGCGATCCTTGCTCTGCGCGAGCTGGTCGGCATCCGCCTTGCCGCCGTTCGCGGTGCTTTTGAGCATTTCCTCCTTGTGGCGGAAGAGCGAAGCGCCGAGCGCGCGGATCGGCAGGATCTCCGTACCCGCCGCCGAGACGCGCTGCACGTAGCGCAAATCCACGTAGCTTTGCCACGTCACCGCGCCGAACAGCGCCGTGGTGACGATCGCCGAGAGGACGATCAGGCCGGAGAGTTTGGTGGATATCCGCATGAGCCGGTCCTTAGGAAAGCGGTCCGAGGATTTTCGTCACGCGCGCTTCGAGCTGGTCCTGCGCCACCGGCTTGACCACGTAGCCGTTGACGCCCGCCTGCACGACGGATTGCACTGTCCCGGAATCGTTGTTGCCCGTCACCATGATGACCGGCACGCGCTTCAGCACGGGATGCGCGCGCATCATCTTCAACAGCTCGAGCCCCGTGCCGTTGATCATGTTCATGTCCGAGATGACGAGGTTATAGGGCCGCTTGCCCAATTCCAGATACGCGGCCTTGCCGCTATCCGCCTCGTCGATCGTCTCGAACCCCATCTTGCGCAAGTAAGACCGAATCAGCGCGCGCATGCTCGCCTGATCGTCGACAACCAAGACCCGCAGCGTTCTGGCCGGTACGCTCATTTCCCAACCCCCGATTTGCGCGACGCCGCTTCCAGCAGCGCCGCCGCGATCCGCGGCAGCGCCAATTGGCGCGAAGCCGCCCCCTCTTCCATCGCCGCGCGCGGCATGCCGTAGACGACCGACGTCGCCTGATCCTGCGCGATGGTGACGGCGCCCGCCGCCCGCATTTGCTTCAACCCGTTGACGCCGTCGCGGCCCATGCCGGTCAGCAAAGCGGCGCCCGCGCGCGGCCCGAACGCGGCCAGCGACGCGAACAAGCGGTCGATCGACGGCAGATGGCCGCTTTCCTTCTCGCCGTCGGTGACCCGGCAAACCGGCTTACCGCCGGCCCCCTTCACCACTTCGAAGCGCTTCTCGCCGCGCCCGATATAGACATGACCGGGCTGCATCGGCATGCCGTCCTCCGCCTCGACGACCTTCAGCGGCAACTGCCCGTCGAGGCGTGCCGCAAAGCGCGCCGTATAGGCGCCGGGCAAATGCTGCACGATCGCGATGCTCGGTGCGTCGGGCGGAATCGCGGAAAGCAACTCGCCTAAGGCTTCCACCCCACCCGTCGATGCGCCAAGCCCGATCACGTCCAGCCCCGCGTATCGCGCGGGATCGGACGCATCCGCCGCCGGTGCCGCATGCGCGGGTTTGGGCGCCGGCGACAAGCCGCGCACGCGCGCCTTCGCCGCCGCCGCGACCTTGTCGCAGATCTCGCGCTTCAACGGCTCGATCGCCTCGGTCAGTCGCTGCGTGGGCTTGGCGACGTAATCGAACGCGCCCAGCTCCAACGCGCGCAAGGTCGTGTCCGCGCCCTCGCGCGTCAGCGTCGAGATCATCACCACCGGCATCGGGCGCAAGCGCATGATCTTTTCGAGGAACTCGATGCCGTTCATGCGCGGCATTTCGACGTCGAGGGTCAATACGTCCGGCGACAACGCCTTGATCTTGTCGCGCGCGATGATCGGATCGGGCGCCGTGCCCACCACCGTCAACCGCGGATCGGACGAGATGATTCCGGTCAGCAATTCGCGCACGAGTGCTGAATCGTCGATGATCAGAACGCGGGCGGGTTTGTTTTCAGATTCGGACATAGGCACTCGCGGTTTCGAGACGTTCCAGGGGCAGCGAACCGCGCACCGTTTCGGAATGGCCGAGGCAAAGGATGCCCCCCGGCGCCAGAAGATCGACCAAGCGCCGGACCACTTTGGCCTGATCGGCGACCGACAGATAGATCAGCATGTTGCGGCAGAAGATCGCGTCGAACGGCCCTTTCATCGGCCATTCGTCGCCGATCAGATTGTGCCGCTTGAACGTGACCAGCTTGCGCGGGCGTTCGCCCAGCGTGAAGCGTTTGTCGGTGCCCTGCTTCAAATATTCGCGCGCGAAACGCGGCAAGCGCCCGACATCTTCGGGCGGATAGATCGCGGCGGCGGCCGTGTCCAACGCGGTGTTGTCGACGTCCGTCGCCAGCACGCGCGCGTCCACGTCGCGCCGCGCGCCCAAGGCGCGCAGCAGCAGGATCGCCATCGAATACGGTTCTTGCCCGCCCGCACACGCGGCCGACCACAGGCGGATGCGCTTGGCGCGCGCGTTCAAAAGCTTTTCGAGATGCTTGTCGAGCAGCTTGAAATGATGGATCTCGCGGAAGAAACGCGAATGGTTCGTCGTCAGCGCGTTGACGACGACGTCCCATTCGGGATCGGCGTTGTCCGCAAGGCGCGCGCGATAGGCGGCGAAGGAGCCAAGCCCCAATTCGCGCAAGCGCGGCACGAGGCGCCGATAGATCAGCGCGCGCTTCGTATCGGGCAATTGCACGCCCGTGCGCGCGCGCATCGCATCCGCGAAAAACGCGAGATCGCCGGGATCGGCCTGCGGTTCCGGGACGATGTTGGAAAGCGGGCTCATGCGGGCGGGCTCTCGCCTTCGGCGGCCGCGTATTCGCCGTGCGGGAAGGTTTCTTCGACCAGACGATCGACATCCGTCACGCCCAGAATGCGGTCGGCCGAGAACACCACGCCCGCCATGAAGGGTGTGGCGTCGCCGCCTTCGATCGTCGGCATCGGGGCGCGATCGGCGTCGCGCGCTGCGACGATATCGGTCACGCTGTCGACCAGCAGCCCGACGGATCGGCCTTCATGACCGCGCACGATGACCACGACATGGCGCGCGCCCGGATCGGTCGTCCCGCGCCCCAGCCTTGCGGCGACGTCGTATATCGGCACGATTTCGCCGCGGATATTGACGATCCCGCGCACGTAAGACGGCGTGTGCGGCACTTGCGTGGGCTCGGTCCAAGTGCGGAACTCGATCACCCGGTCGATCGGGATCAGGAACGTCGTGCCGCCGATTTCGAAGCTGACGAATTGGCTTTCCTGCCCCGCGTTCGCGGCCGCGTTCTCGCCTTCCTTGGCCATCGTTCCCGCCCTCATCCTTCCGCCGCCGCGCGCGGGGCGCGGCGATTGCGCCCGTCCACCGCCGTCAGCGACGACAAATCCAAAATCAATGCCGGGCGCCCGTCGCCCAGGATCGTGGCGCCCGACACGCCGCGCACTTTGCGATAGTTGCGTTCCAGGCTTTTGACGACAACGGGTTCCTGCCCGATCAGATCGTCGACCTGAATCGCCACCGTTTCGCCGCCCGACGGCTTGACCAGAATGAGGATCGCGCGCGTGGGATCGAGTTCCGCCCCCGCGACACCGAATTCCGTCGCCAGCGGCAGAATGCGCAAGATCTGCCCGCGCCAGGCGAGCATTGCACCACGATCATCCATGCGCACCAGCGCCGACGCCTCGGGCCGCAGGCAATCGATGATCGCCGAGATGGGGACGAGGTAATTCTGCCGCCCGACCAGCGTCACCATCGCGTCGAGAATGGCGAGCGATAGCGGCAAGGTCAGCGAAAACGTCGTGCCTTCGCCGGGCCGCGAGGCGAGCGCCACGTTCCCGCCCATTTCCTCGATAACTTGGCGCACGGCATCCATGCCGACACCGCGCCCGGAAACGGATGTGACTTGATCGGCGGTCGAGAAGCCCGGCAGGAAGATCAGTTCGTCGATTTCCTGGTCACTCAGCATCGCGCCGGGCGACACCAATTCGCGTTCGATCGCCTTGGCGAGCACGCGCTCGCGGTTGATGCCCTTGCCGTCGTCGGCGAGTTCGATCACGACCTGCGCGCCGCGCTGCTCGGCCGACAGACGCAACAGCCCGGCCGGGTCCTTGCCGGCCGCGGCGCGGCCCTCGGCATTCTCGATCCCGTGATCGATCGAATTGCGGATCAGATGGGTCAGCGGCTCGCTCAACCGCTCGACCACCGTCTTATCGATCTCGGTATGATCGCCGACGATCTCCAGCCGGATACGCTTGCCGGTGGTTTTCTCCAAATCCCGGACCAGCGATCCGAAGCGCGAGAACACCGCCTTCAGCGGCTGGGCGCGGATCGACGTCGCGGCATCCGCGACCTCGCGAATATGCTGGCCCATGTCGTCGAGGGCGCGGAACAGCGGGCGATGCGCTTCGGGATCGAGGCCAGAGACCTGACGCGCTAAAAATGCTTGTGTAATAATAAGTTCGCCGACCATATTACCAAGCCGCTCGAGCTTTGGGACATCGACGCGGACGGTCGCCACCGGCTTGTCGCGCGGCTTGGCCGGTTCGGCGGCGGGTGCTGCCGCCGGCTTCTTGGGCGCCGGGGCGGCGGTCGCGGCAACGGCAGGTTTCTCGGATTCGGGCGGCGGGGCATCGCCCTCGAACTCGAACACCGCCAGATCGTCGATCATGTCGCGCACGTCGTCGAGATCGGCTTGCGGGGCGGCGGTTTCCAGCGTGCCGGTCCACGACCACGCGCAAATCTGCGCATTCAGGTCGGCGAGCGGCGGCAATTGCCCCGCGATCTCGACCTGCAGATCGCCCAACGTTTTAAGCACGCCCAAAATGCGCAAGGGATCGATCCCCGCTTCCAGCATTTTGGGACCGGGGACGAAACGGATTTTGTATTTGCGGCGCGGCGCTTCGTCCGCGGCGGGAACGGCCGCCATCTGCGCTTCGAATTCCGCCATCGGATCGAAATCGGCGGGCGGCGGCTTGGCGGCAGCCGCATCTTCCTCCAGCCCCGCCGCCGCGCGCAACGCTTCGAGCGCCGCCTCGTAACGCTGAGTCGAGGCCTTTTCGCCGTCGCGCGCCTCGTCCGACAATTGGCGCAACACATCGACGCCGTCGAACAGCAGATCCACCGCCGCGTCGTCGAGCGTCGCCTTACCTTTGCGCAGCAAATCCATATAGGTCTCGAACACATGCGCGAACGACGCCATGTGGTCGAGCCCGAACGCCCCCGCCCCGCCCTTGATCGAATGGACCGCGCGGAACAGCGCATGGATCGCGTCTTCGGTCGGGGCGGCACGCAAGGTCTCGACGCTGGATTCAGCCAGCGTGACCAGTTCCTCGCATTCGAGGAGGAATATCTGCCGAAGTTCCTGGTCCTCGGCGCTCATCTCACATTTCCATCACGATGCGCGACATCAGCGCCGTGAACAGACCCAGCGTCTCATAGGCGCCGCACAGCGCGTCGGAAGGTTCGAGCAAACCGAAAGGCAGTGTCTTCTCGGCGAAGGCGGCGGCCCCCGCTTCGATCGTCTGGATCAACGCGGTCGATGGCTCGGCGACATGGCGGGCGTCCAAGCGCACGCCTTCGCCCGCCGCCAGCCGTTCCAGCAGTTCGGTCTTCAGCGCCGCGACGGTGATCGCATCGCCCGTCGACGGCAACTCGATGGTCGCGTTCGCCGCGTCCCCGCCCATATGAGCTTCCCCTCGGGCGCGAATCCTCTCGCCCTTTGTGGGGTAAGATTACAACGCGGGTCCGAGGCTCCGACAAGAATTTCCGAAATTTTTACGGATTTTCGATGGTCCGGGCTGACAGGGTCAGGTGGTCCGGGCGGCGGCCAAGGCGGACAGGAACGATTCCGACCAGAACGCCGCCGTATTCGTGGAAATCACGTCGAAATCGGCGCGCCACCGCGAAACCCGCTCGTCCAGGGGCATTTCCAAGGCGCGCTGCAACGCGTCGGCGATGCCGTCCACGTCGTAGGGATTGATCGTCAAGGCACCCGACAATTCCACCGCCGCCCCCGCGAATTCGGACAAGATCAGCACGCCCGGATCGTCTTGCGGCTGGGCGGCGACGAATTCCTTCGCCACGAGGTTCATCCCGTCGCGCAAGGGCGTCACCAGCCCGACGCGCGCGCGGCGATAGAACGCGGCCAGCGTGCCGCGCGGGAAGCCGCGATTGACGTAGCGCAGCGGTGTCCAATCGAAATCGGCGTATTTGCCATTGATGCGGCCCGCCGCCCCGTCGAGCTCGCGGCGCAGGGCGCGATAATTCGACACCTCGCCGCGCGAGATCGGCGCGATCTGGAGATACTGCACCTTGCCGCGCCAATCGGGATTGCGTTCCAGGAACGCACCATAGGCGGCGATGCGGTTGGGCAAGCCCTTCGAGTAATCGAGGCGATCGACGCCGATCGCCAGTTTGCGATCGCCGATATTGTCCGCCAAACGCTGTCCGTCGGGCGACGGCTTGGCGGCGAAAGCGGCGAAGGATTGGGTGTCGATGCCGATGGGGAATACGCCGGTCTGAAACACGCGCCCGAACATCTCGATCGCATCGCCGGCGCGCTTGTCGGGTGCCCCCAGCACATCGACGAATTGCACGCGGTCGGATTCCGTCTGGAATCCGACCAGGTCGTAATGCGCCAAGGCTTCGACCAAGTCGCGATAGACCGGCAGGCAGCGGAACACCTCCGTCGCCGGGAACGGGATATGCAGAAAATAGCCGATCGGATTGGCGACACCGCGCGCACGCAAAATCTTGGCGAGCGGGATCAGGTGATAATCGTGCACCCAGATCGTGTCGTCGGGGCGCAACTCGTTCATCAAAGCCGAGGCGATCCATTCGTTCGCCTCGATATAGGCCGCGTAATCGGCACGGCGATACTCGACCAAGCCGAGCCGGTAGTGGAACAGCGGCCACAAAATGCTGTTGGCGAAACCGGCATAGAAGCCCGCGTGCAATGCCGGCGTGAGCGCCACGCC
Organism: Alphaproteobacteria bacterium; assembly: GCA_017308135.1. Classification (NCBI taxonomy): domain Bacteria; kingdom Pseudomonadati; phylum Pseudomonadota; class Alphaproteobacteria; species Alphaproteobacteria bacterium. Next base: position 79,264 of record JAFKFM010000008.1, on the reverse strand, counting down.
GACGATCTCGGTGCGCCGCGAATGCCGGCGCTCGGGCGGCGGCGGCGTTTCCGCGACCTCCCCGCTCCAGCCCAGCCACAGCGAAGGCCGTTTGGCCAAAGCCGCATTCAACCCGACCGCGAGACCGCCGCCATTGCCGCCGCGGGTTCCATGTCCTGGGATCCTGTTCGAAACTACAACGAGCCGTCCCATACGCCCTCCCGCCAACCTCGGCTAAGCCGCATCGCGGCGCCGACCAGGCCCGCCATGCAGTAGGTTTGGGGGAAATTTCCCCAGTGCTCGCCCGTCGCGGCGAGGATGTCCTCCGAAAACAAGCCCAGCGAACTCGCCTGCCCCATCACGCGTTCGAACACGGCGCGCGCGCGTTCGACCTCGCCCGCCGCGGCCAACGCTTCGGCGTACCAGAACGAGCACACGACGAAGCTGCTCTCCGGCTTGCCGAAATCGTCTTCATGCGCGTAACGAGCGATGAAGCCGCCCAGATCGAGTTCGCGTTCGATCGCGTCGAGCGTGGTGCGCAAACGCGGATCGTCGCCGCGCAGGAAGCCGACCATCGGCATGACGAGCACGGCGCCGTCCATTTCGCCGCCGTCGAGCGTTCCGACGAAGGCTTGGCGCTTTTCATCCCACGCGCGCGCGACGATTTCGGCGTGCAGCTTGTCGGCGTCCGCGCGCCATTGCGCGGCGGTTTGGTCGCCCAGGCGCTTGGCGATGCGCGCGAGCCGGTCGAGCCCCGCCCAGCACATCACCGCCGAATGCGTGTGGATCGACGCGCGGCCGCGATATTCCCAAATGCCGGCATCGGGTGTGAGTGCCACTTCGCGCGCGCGCTGGCCAAGCTTCACCAGTTTTTGATAGAGCGACCAATCGCCCATGCGCGGCAAACGCTCGTCGAAGAACATCTGCGCGGCCGCCAGGATGACGCTGCCGTAAACGTCGTTCTGCACCTGGAACGCCGCGGCATTGCCCAGTCGCACGGGCTTATGCCCGCGATAGCCTTGGGCGCGCGCGAGTTCTTCTTCGGGCGGGGGAATGCGCGCGACGATGGGATAAAGCGGGCGCAGCGTGCCGGCTTCGGACTCGCCCGCCACATCGGTCGCGAAGCGGATGAATTCCTCCATCGTGCGCGTCGCCCCCAGCAGGTTCAGCGCGTAGACGACGTGGAACGCGTCGCGCAGCCAGCAGAAGCGATAATCCCAATTGCGCGAACTGCCCGGCGCCTCGGGAACCGACGTCGTGATCGCCGCGACCACGGCGCCCGTATCCTCGTATTGGCACAGCTTCAGCGTGATCGCCGCACGCACGACTTGTTCCTGCCATTCGTAGGGCAGCGACAAATAGCGCACCCATTCGAGCCAATAGGCCTCGGTCTCCGCGATCCAGTCGACGCCCAGATGGGCGGGATCGTCGGCGAGCGCTTCGTCGGGGCCGAGCACGAAGGTGAGCGGTGTGAGCAGCGTGAACTCGATCTCGTCCTGCACATAGGACAAGGGCGCGTCGCTGGTGATGCGGAACCCGCCGCCGGGAAAGGCGTAGCGCAGATGATGGCTGCCCTGGCTCGACGAAGGCGGCTGGCCGCTGCGAAGATCGCGCGGCCGGATGCGCATGCGAATGCGCGGCGTGCCGGATGTGGGTTCGATCCGGCGCACGATCATCGGCGGGCGGAAAATCCGCCCGTGACGTTTGAAGCGCGGCGCGAAATCGACGATGCGCAACGCCGATTGATCGGCGCACGCAATGCGCGTCTCCAAGATCGGCGTGTTGCGCATATAGCGCCGTTCGATCGAACGCGTGCCCGCGGCTTCGATCGTCCATGCGCCGTCGGGCGCACCGCCATCGAGCAGCGCGCCGAAGATCGGATCGGAATCCAGGCGCGGATGGCACAGCCAGACCAACGCGCCTTCGGGATCGATCAACGCGGCGACCTGGCCGTTTCCGATCATGCCGAGATCGAGGGTTTGCTTGGAATGCTTCGCGTTCATTGCGCCTCCGCGATCGCCGCCAGCGCCGCGAGAACGTCGTCGGGCGATTTCAGCAGATGCGCCGCACCCGGGCGCTGGATGCCGACGCAAACGCCGATGCCGCCAAGATCATGGGCGGCGCTGAAACCGTCTTCGTCGGGCGTGTCGTCGCCGATGAACACCGGTCGGCGGCCGATGAAAGGTTGCGTGGCGGCCGCCGCGCGCACCGCCCGGCCCTTGTGCACGCCCGGCGGGCGCAATTCGATCGCGTTGCGCGCGATCACGAATTCGAGTTTCTCGGGCGACGCCTCGACCAGCTTCGCCACACCGTCGCGCAACTTGGCGAAGAGCGGATCGTCCGCCGGATAATGGATCGCGATCACCGGGTTTTTGAATTCGAAGCGAATGCCGGGATAATTGGCGCCCACGGCGCCGCAGGCGGCGGCGATACCCGCGAAGGCCGATTCCTCGATGCGGATATCGGCATGGCTCTCGCCCGGCAGGCGGATTTCCGCGCCGTGGCGGCCGGCGGCGGGCAAATCCAGCGCCAGCAGCTTGTCGATCTCCGACAACGGGCGGCCGGTGACGATCATCACCGCCCCGCCGGTCGCCTCGTACAGAAGACGTAAAGTCTTCGGCACGCGCGGATCGACGATCACGCTATCGGGTGTGGGGGCTGGGTCGACGAGGGTCCCGTCGAAGTCCAGAAAGAAGGCGTCGTTTCGGTTTGCGAATAAGGATCGAGTCATCACGGACCTAAAGTCCGCACGATCCGTGGTTTCGATCCATACGGGCGGACCCATAGGGGCTCGCACGTACTTGATCGACGGGCGCTATCGCCCAAGCGATTGGCGGCGCAAGATTTTCCGTCTTGCGCCGCCCGCTTGTCGTCAGACGACGCTGAGCTTCACGTCGATATTGTTGCGCGTGGCGTTCGAGTACGGGCACACCTGATGCGCCTTCTCGACCAGCGCTTCGGCCTCGGCCTTCGGCACGCCCGGCAGATCGATCGCCAGCGAGATTTCCAGACCGAACCCGCCTTCGACGCGCGGGCCGATGCCGACCGTCGCGGTGACGGTCGCGTCATTCGGCACCTTCGCCGTGCCGCCTTGCGAGGCGACGAACTTCATCGCACCCAGGAAACACGCCGAATAGCCGGTCGCGAACAATTGTTCCGGGTTCACGCCTTGCCCGTTGCCGCCCATTTCCTTCGGCACGGCGAGGTTCACGCTGAACGAGCCATCCAGCGTGCCGGACTTGCCGTCGCGGCCGCCGGTGGCGCGGGCGGCGGTGCTGTAAACGACTTTGGAAACGGTCATGGGAGTCTTCCTTTCAGGTTGGTTGGTTGATTGAGACGCAATGGAAGTCAGGCCGCGAGTGCGTTACGAACAAACGATGCCGCCTGGGCGATGGCCGCCCGCGTCGCCGGTGTTTGGGCGAGCGCGTTCAGCAGGACGAAGTCGTGGATCGTGCCTTCGTAGCGCGTGGCCACGACCGGCACCCCCGCCGCCGAAAGCTTGCGCGCATAGGCTTCGCCTTCGTCGCGCAGCACGTCGTTCTCGCTGGTGATCACCAGAGCCTGGGGCAGGCCCACGAGATCGGCGACGCTGGCGTTCAGCGGCGAAACGGCCGGATGGCGGCGCGCTTCGACGTCAGGCAAATAGGCGTTCCAGAACCACGCCATTGCGGTCTTGGTCAGCCACGGACCTTCCGCGAATTCACGGTAGGAACCGTTGTCCATGCGCGCATCCGTGACCGGATAGAACAGCAATTGTGCGGCGATATTGGGGCCGTTGCGCAGCTTGGCGAGTTGGGCCACGACCGCGGCCATGTTGCCGCCCACGCTATCGCCGCCGATCGCCAGACGCGACGCGTCGAGGCCGAATTCCGCGCCATGCTCGGCGATATACTTGGTCGCGGCGTAATCCTGTTCGATCGCGATCGGGAAGCGATGCTCGGGCGAGCGTTCGTAGTCGACGAACACGACGGCGACATTGGCCTCGACCGCGAGTTCGCGGACCAGCCGATCATGCGTCTGGGGGTCGCCCATCACCCACCCCGCCCCATGGAAATACATCAACACCGGCAGCGCGCCGGTCACATCGGCCGGGCGCAGAATACGGATCCGCGTGCTGCCCGTTGGTCCCACCGGCAGAACATGGTCGGCGATGGCGACGTTCCGCCGCGCCGCGGCGCCGGCCTGAACGCTGCGCAATACCTCGCGTGCGCCGTCGGGCGTCAATGTATAGATCGGTGCGGCACCGGCGAGCCCGTCCAGGAAACGGCGCGTCGTGGGTTCGAGAACGGGAATGGTCTCGGCTGCGGGAGCTTCGAGCAGTGCGGCGGCGGACATAGGGGTCATCCTTTCTTTAAATCTTAAGCGATTTAATCGCGTGCGATCTATATGCTCCTACCGGGATCGAGAGTCAAGCTCTTGCGATTAGATCGTGCGCGATTTATTTATAGGGAACCCTTTCTGGAGCGATGACCATGCCCGCCGCCCGCCCCGAACCCTTCGCCAACGGTCTGAATCCATTCATCTGTTTCGCCGTCTACTCGGCGAATCTGGCGTTCAGCCGGGTCTATAAGCCGTTTTTGGACGAACTCGGCCTGACCTATCCGCAATATCTCGCCCTCGTCTCGCTCTGGGCGCAGGACGACCAGACCGTCGGCGAACTGGGCGAGAAGCTGTTCCTTGAGTCGAACACCCTCACCCCGCTGTTGAAGCGGCTGGAAGCGCTGGGCCATGTCGAGCGCAATCGCGATCCCGCCGACGAGCGCCAGGTGCGCGTCCGCCTGACCGCCAAAGGTAAGGCGTTGCGCGAACAAGCGCGCTGCGTGCCGGAAGGCATTCTCGAAGCGTCCGGCATGAAGCTCGACGCATTGCGCGCGCTCTCGGCCGAGATCACGGGCTTGCGCGAACGCTTGCTCGCCGCCGACGCGAAAAAACCGCGCTGACGCATTTATCGGCGCGGCGGATCAATCGATCAGAAAATTCAGGCTGGTTTTTCAGTCCGCGCGGGCGGAGAGTTTTCGCAAGCGGCGATGCGCGCTGTTTTTCGCGCGACACCGTACAAGTGTATTGAACAGGTGCCGGCGAATTGTGCTTAAATTCGCGCTGGCAGGAGGGCACGACGTGAGCGATTCATTGGTGGCGAAGACCAAGCTTGGCGTTCTGAAAGGCACAACCGAGGGCGGCGTCGTCGCCTTCCGCAACATCCCCTACGCCGCCCCGCCGATCGGCAAACTCCGTTTCCGCCGCCCCGAAGCGCCCAAGCCCTGGTCGGGCGAACGCGACGCCACGCAGCACGGGCCCATTCCGCCGCAGAACCGCTCGCGCCTCGCCGCCGCGATGGGCGATTTCACGCGCGCCCAAGACGAAGACTGCCTGACCCTGACGATCTGGACGCCCAAGCCCGACGGCAAACGCCGCCCGGTGCTAGTCTGGTATCACGGCGGCGCGTTCGTCTCCGGTGCCGGCTCGCTCGATTGGTATTCGGGCGCGCGCCTTGCCGAGTTCGGCGATGTGGTCGTCGTCGGCGTGAATTATCGCCTGGGCGTGCTCGGTTTCATGCACAAGCCCGGCGTGGCCGAACCCAATCTCAGCTTGCGCGACCAGATCGCGGCGCTTGAATTCGTCCACGCCAATATCGATGCGTTCGGCGGCGATCCGGAGACGATCACCGTCGCAGGCCAATCGGCCGGCGGCTTGTCGGTGTTGGCGCTGTTGGCCCTGCCCGCCGCGCGCAAGCTGTTCAAGCGCGCGATCATTCAAAGCGCCCCGTTCGGCCGTCCGCTGCGCACGGTCGAATCCTGCCTCGAGCCCGCCGCGAAGATGGAGGAGTTCCTGGGCATCAAATCGGCCGCGCAATGGGCCGACGCGAAAGTGCCCGACATCCTCGCCGCCCAGCTCAAGACGATGATGCACTACGCCAAATTCGCCGACGTGACGCCGCCCTTCTGGCCGGTCGCCGACGGCGAATTGTTCGGCGCCGATCTGTTCCAGTCGGCGCTGCCCGGTGCCGCCGATCGCGACATCATGATCGGCTACACGAAGGACGAGTCCGCGGCCTTCTTCGCCAAGGCGCAGCCCGTGATCGACGCGACGGATGCGCAGGTCGAAGGCCGCTTCCGCGATTTCTTCGGCGCCGACGCGCGCGCCGCGATGGCCGAATACGTGATCCGCACCGGATCGAACACGCCTGTCTCGCTCATCTCCGCGATGGTGGGCGACGCCGCACTCGCCGCCAAATCGCTCGGCTTCTGCGACGCGCTGGCGACGATCGGCAAACCCGCCTATGTCTACCGCTTCGATTGGGCGGCACCGGGCAATCCGTTCGGGGCATGCCACTGCATCGAATTGCCGTTCATGTTCGACAGCCTTCCCACCTATCAAGCGCCGATGCTGGAAGGCGGCGACAAGGCGGGCATGACCGCGCTGGCGGCGCAAATGCGCGACACCTGGGCCGCCTTCGTGCGCACCGGCAATCCCAACGGCGCGCATCTGCCGCATTGGCGGCGTTACGAACAGACCGACCGCGAGACGATGCTGTTCGATACGCCGTCGCGCCTCGCGGCGGACCCGGCCGGCCGCAAGATCTGGCGCTACTGGCCGTGAGCGCCGCCGACGCGATCGTTTTCGACGGTGCGCGCCTGAAGCTGGGCGCGGAGCAAATCTACGACCGCCTCGACTTCACCGTCCGCAAGGGCGAGTTCGTGTGCCTGCTCGGCCCCTCGGGCTGCGGCAAGTCGACGGCGCTGCGCATCGCCGGCGATTTGGTGCCGCCCGATGCGGGCCGCGTCGAAGTGCTGGGCAAGGCGCCCAAAGACGCGTGGCAGGATATCGCCTTCGTGTTCCAATCGCCGCGCTTGGTCGCGTGGCGCAACGCGCTGTCGAACGTGTTGCTGGGGGCTGAACTTCGTTTCGGCCGCGCGGAGGGTCGCAAGCGCGCGGCCAAAGCGCGCGATCTTCTCGCCCTTGTCGGGCTGGCCGACAGCGCCAACAAATATCCCTTGATGCTGTCGGGCGGCGAGCGCCAGCGCGTGGCGATCGCCCGCGCCCTCGCGGTCGATCCCGCGATCATCATGATGGACGAGCCGTTCTCGGCCCTCGATCCCAACACGCGCCGGCGCTTGCGCGCGGAGATCGTGCGCATCTGGCAGGAAACCGGCAAAACGATCCTGTTCGTCACGCACGATATCGACGAAGCGCTGACGCTCGCCGACCGCATCGTGCTGCTGTCGAAGAAGCCGACCCGCGTGCTCGAGATTTTCGACGTCAAAGCCGCGCGGCCGCGCGCGCTGAAGGATGATCCCGAATTGGTCGCCATGCACGACCGCCTCAACGAACTTTTCCGCTCCCTCGAACCCGACGCCCCCACCACGGAGGAATGAAATGACCCTCGTCCTGCCCGGCCGCCGCGCAATTCTCGCCGGTGCCGCCGCCCTGCTCGCCGCCCCCTCGGTCGTGCGCGGCCAAGCGAAGCCCAAAGTCACCTATGCCTATCTGCTCGATCCCGCCTACGACGCCGTCGTCTGGGCGATCCGCAACGGCAAGGTGCGCTCCGACCTGATCGACGTCGAAGCGACGGGCATGAACATCCCCACGCTGCTGCAGGTCACCGCGACGCGCCAATACGACGTCGTGATGACCGCCGTGATCGGCGTGCCGGCGGCGCTGTCGCGCGGTCTGGATCTGCGCATCCTGTCGGCGGCGTTGCACGCTTCGGCCAACGGCGAAGGCGGCGGCGTTTGGGTCAACAAGGATTCCGCGCTGAAGGACCCCGCGGCGTTGAAGGGCAAGACGCTCGGTTCCTACGGCCTGCGCGCAACCGGCTATATGTTCGTGCGCGAAGCGCTGAACAAGAAATTCGGCCTCAACATGGCGCTGGAAGGCGGCGACGTCCGCCAGGTCGAAATCGCCGCCCCCAACCTGCCCGCCTCGCTGTCGACCAATCGCGTCGACGCCGCCACGCTAATCCATTCCCAGGCGTTCCGCGCGCGCAGCTCGGGCGAATACGTCAATATCTGCGAGACCGGCTCGATCCTGAACGAGATCCATGGCCGCCTCGTCTCGGCCGTCAATGTCGGTTACGCCGACCGCTTGGCCGCGCGCACGGCGGAATTCCGCGAATTCAACCGCATGCTCAAAGCGTCGATCGACTACGCGATGGCCAATCGCAAGGAAGTGTTCACCGCCGTCGGCACGCAAGCGAATATCGATCCCGCGTTCTTCGATTGGTGGTTCGATCGCACGACCGACGTGCCCGCGATCTTCGGGCCCGCCCAAGCACAGGCCGTGACCCGCGCGTGGGAAATCGGCCTGCGCTTCGGCATGATCCAAGGCGCGCCCGCGGTCGAATCCGTGACCTGGGACCAGACGTTGCGCGGCTAAGATTTTGCGCGCGGACTCAACGCAAGTTAAGGCGGCCTTCGCGGCGCTGTTCCTCGCCCTTGTGGCCGGGGGCTGGTACGCCGCGTCGGCACGCCTGCCGCCTTATATGATGCCGCCGCCCGACGCGGTGCTGCGCGCGGCGACGCGCTTCTTCACCTCCGCGCGCGAAATCGGGCATCTGAAGGCGACATTGTTCAATGTCGGCCTTTCGATCGCCATCGCCTTCGTGCTCGGCTCGGCGCTCGCCTTGCTGTGCCACTACGCGCGTTTCGCGGGCCCCACGATCCACGGGCGCTTCAGCCCGTTCCTCAACGCCTTTCCCGGCATCGGCTGGACGCTGCTCGCCGCGATTTGGTTCGGTGTCTCTACGACATCGGTCGTGTTCGCGATCACCGTGGTGCTGCTGCCTTTCGCGCTGATCAATCTGCGCGAAGGCTTGAACGCGCTCGACGGCGAGATCGACGAAATGGCGCGTAGTTTCGGGCGCAGCGGCATCCGCCAGTTTTTGTTTATCGTCGTGCCCGCGCTGTTTCCTTTCGCCATCGCCACGCTGCGCATCATGTTCGGCGTCGCCTGGAAAGTGACGCTGACGGCGGAGTTGTTCGGCGGCGGCGAAGGTCTCGGCTATCTGATCAATCTCGCGCGCCAGGAATACGACACGGAGATCATCTTCGCGGTCGTGTTGACGATCGTGGTCGCGGTCTATCTCGCCGATCGCTTCATCTTCGCGCCGCTGGAATTCGCCACGTCGCGCCATTTCGGCCGGCAAGGAAAGCGGCGATGAACGTACTGGGCCGCAGCAAGGCGCAAATCGCCGCTGATATCGCCGTCTTGCTCGCGATCCTCGCCTGGGCGTGGGGGGCCCGCGGCCTGCCCGATTTCGTGCTGCCCGGCCCGATCGCGGTCGGCGAACGCCTGGTCGCGATGTTCGTCACGCCGAGTTTCCTTTCGCACACATTCTCGTCGGTGTGGCGCGTGTTGCTCGCGGTCGTGCTCGCCCTCGTGCTGGGCGGCGGCTTGGCGCTGATCAATCGCGGCGTGCCCGCGCTAGATTGGGTGATCCGGGGCATGACGCTGCCCTTCCTCAATTCCTTTCCGTCGATCGGCTGGGCGATCCTGGCGGCGATCTGGTTTCAGCCGGGCGATTTCCCGGTCGTCTTCGTCCAGGTCGCGATCCTCACGCCCTTCTGTTTGATCAATATCGCGGAAGGTTTGCGCCAGATCGACGCCGAAACGATGGAGATGGCGCAAAGCTTCACCCGCAACCGCACGCGCGCACTGGCGATGGTCGCGGCGCCGCTGCTGCTGCCCTATATCCTGGGGTCGCTGCGCATCGCCTACGGCATCGCGTGGAAGATCGCGCTGGTGTCCGAGTTGCTCGGCGGCACATCGGGCCTCGGCTATCTGATGCTCCAGGCGCAAGGCTCGGCCGATATGGCGACGGTCATTGCCGCGTGCTTGGCGATCGTGCTGCTATTCGTCGCGGGCGAGAAACTCGTCCTCGATCCGCTCGCCCGGAAATTCGCCCCCAAGCGCTGAGCGTTATTTCGCTTTCATGCGCAGCGCGCCGTCGAGACGGATCGTCTCGCCGTTGATATAGCCGTTGGCGACGCAAAACAGCACCGCGTCCGCGAACTCGTCCGGGCCGCCCAGCCGCGCCGGGAACGGAATATCCGCCGCCAGTGAGCGGCGCGATTCCTCCGGCAACTCGCCCAGCAGCGGCGTCAAGAACACGCCGGGCGCGATCGTGTTGACGCGGATACCGAAGCGCGCGAATTCACGCGCGGCGGGCAAGGTCATCGCCACGATGCCGCCTTTCGACGCGGCATAGGCCGCCTGCCCGATCTGCCCGTCATAGGCGGCGACTGACGCGGTGTTGACGATGGCGCCACGCGCCCCGTCGGCGTCGGGCGCCAACACGCTCATCCGTGCGGCGGCCAGACGCATCACGTTGAACGTGCCGATCAGATTGACGTCGATCACGCGCGCGAACGCGTCGAGCGACAGCGGGCCTTCGCGGCCGACGATTCGCCCCGCCGTGCCGATGCCGGCACAGTTCACGACGATACTTGCCGTGCCATGCGCTTCATCGATCGCGTCGAGCACGGCGACGATCTCCGCCTCGCGGCGCACATCGGCCGTCAGCGCCAAGCCGCCGATTTCACCGGCGGTCGCGCGCGCCTTGTCGCCGTCGCGATCGATCACCGCGACCTTCGCGCCGCGCGCGGCCAGGGCGCGCGCAACGGCGGCGCCGAGGCCGGAGCCCGCCCCCGTCACCAAGGCGGAACGGTTTTGGATGTCCATGACGCTACCTTCCGATAACGATCGTTGCCGCATCGCCCGCGAACATCGCGGCGACTTCCGCGTCGCGCAAGCGCAAGGCGACGCGCTGATTGACCGAGCCTTTCTCGGTCAGTTCGCCCTTGGCGCGATCGGGGGCCGACGCGAAAAATCGCGCGCGCGCGACGCGCTCCGACGCCCCGCCCGCCTTCGCGTTATACGCCTCGAGCGCCTTGGCGACCGCCGCGCGCGCGGCCGGATGCGCGAAAAGTTCCGAATCCGCCAACTCCGTGCCACCCGGCACGACGCGCTCGATCGCCGGACGGAACGGCACAAGCAATACGCCCAGTGCCTCGCGGCCTTCACCCGCGATCACGGCGTCGCTCGCCAAACCGTTCAGCGCATCGACGATCCGCTTGCGCAGATTGCCGACCGCAACCCAGGTGCCGGTCGACATCTTGAAGTTTTCGGCGGTGCGCCCGTCGAAGAAAAAACCCTTCGCCGGGTCCGCGGGATCGGCGAAGCGCAACGCGTCGCCGAGTTTGTAGAAGCCTTCCTCGTCGAACGCGGCGGCGGTTTGCGCCGCATCGCGCCAATAGCCGGGCGTCACGTTCGGGCCTTTGAGGCGCGCTTCCCATTGGCCGTCCTGCGGCACTAGCTTCAACGTGATGCCTTTCGCGGGAATGCCGACATTGCCGGGCCGATCCTGCGGATCGGTACAAAACAGCGCGAAGGGCGCGGTCTCGGTCGAACCGAGCCCCGTCGTCTGCAGGATGCGCGTGCCCGTCGCCGCTTCGGCCTGACGGTCGATCTCGTTCCACAGATGCTCGCCCATCGCCGCCCCCGCATACATCAACAGCTTCAGGTCGCGGAAGAAATTGCGGCCCATCGCCGGGTCGGCGCGCATCGCCTCGACCAGCATCTCGTAACCGGCGGGCACGTTGAAATACCAGTTGGGCGAGATCTCGGCGAGATTGCGGATCGACTTGCCGATATCGGCGCGCGTCGGCTTGCCTTCGTCGATGTAATAGGTGCCGCCGTTATAGATCGCCATGTTGAAGACCTTGTTGCCGGCGGCGACATGGCTCCAGGGCGCCCAATCGACGAAGACCGGATTCTCGTCCTTCAGATAGGCGTAGCAATCGAGCACCATCGCCATGTTCGAACACAGCATGCGCTGGGTTTGGATCACGGCTTTCGGCGTTCCCGTCGTGCCCGAGGTGAACATGAACTTCGCCACGGTGTCGGGCCCGGTCGCGCGATAGGCGGCGTCGGCTTGCGCCGTATCGGTCGCCGCGATCAAGTCGCGCCATTCCAAGCGCCTTCCTTGTCCGCGCAAACCCAGATGCGGCAGATCGGGAAACACCGCGCGCAACGCGGCCGCGTAGCGATCGGTATCGTCGGCGAACACCGCGCCCGGCATCGTCTGTGCGGCGACTTCCTTCAATCGCCCGAAGCCGTCGCCCGCGAGCGAATAACCGGTCGATACCGCGGCGGACGGAATGCCCGCGTATTGCGCGCCCAGCGCCATCAGCCCATGCGCGATGGAATTGCCCGACAGGATCGCTAAGGGACGTTCCGGCCCCAGCCCCAACTCGAGCAAGCGTTGCCCGATCGAGCGGATCGACGTCAGCAATTCGGCATAGGACACGCGGCGCCAATCACCGTCGGGCCCGCGCTCGGCCATCCATGTTCGATCCGGTGCGGCCGCCGCCCAATGGACGATGCGATCGGACATGCGATCCGGATAATCGGGCAGCGCACCGGTTTGCCGGACAAGAATCGAACCGTCCGCCCGGCGTTCCCAGGCGATATCCGCCCGCCATAATTCGACTTCGCGAAAGCCTATTCCGGCCATTCGGCGTCTCTCCCTGAAAATACTTTACATGGAAACAATCTCCGAAGATAGTATCTCCACGAATAAGCCGTCGAATTCCGGGAGGACCAACGCTTCATGCCGTTTCTCGTCACCGAATTGCGCGGCGACATCGCGTTGATCGGGCTCAACCGCCCGGACAAGCGCAATGCGATTTGCGACGCGGTCATCGGCGAACTCGAAGCGGCGGTCGATTGGGCCGAACGTCACGCGAAGGCCGGAATCGTGCATGGCGCGGGTCCGCATTTCTGCGCCGGTCTCGATCTCGCCGAGCATCTCGGCAAATCCGCATTCGACGGGCTGCACGGTTCGCGGCGCTGGCATCGCGCGTTCGATCGCATCCATCGCGGGCGCTTGCCGTGGTTCTCGGCGTTGCACGGCGCCGTGGTCGGCGGCGGGCTGGAACTCGCCTCCGCCACCCATGTCCGCGTAGCGGACGAAACCGCGTTCTTCGCGCTGCCCGAAGGCCAGCGCGGCATTTTCCTGGGCGGCGGCGGATCGGTGCGGACCACGCGCTTGCTCGGCGTCGCGCGCGTCACCGACATGATGCTGACCGGCCGCACGATCGACGCCGCGACGGCCGAACGCTGGAACGCCGTGCAATATGTCGTGCCCGCCGGCAAGGCGCTCGACAAGGCGCTGGAGCTCGCCGCGCGCGCCGCCGGCAACGCCGAAATTTCGAATTACGCGATCGTCAACGCGCTGCCGCGCATCCAGGACATGTCCAACGACGACGGGCTGTTCGCGGAAAGCTTCGTCGCTGCCCTCACCGCGACGAGCCCTGAGGCCGAAGCGCGGCTCAAAGCCTTCCTCGAAAAGCGCGCGGCGAAGGTCGCCGCTCCGGGTGGGGGCGAATGAATCAGTTCACGCGCGAGGAGATCGAGGCCGAACGCGTCGATCTGGGCGAAATCGAGACGACGCTCGGCTTCCTGCTGCGCATGGCGCAGCTGCGCGCCTTCGCGCATTTCTTCCGCGTGTCCGAACTCGGCTTGAAACCCGGTGCGCTGACGGTGCTGTGGGTGATCGCCCTCAACCCCGGTTTGCGCCAGGGCGCCATCGCGCGGCGCTTGATGATCAAGCCCGCGCACATGACCAAGCTGGTGCGCGCGATGGTCGACGACGGCTTGATCGAGCGTTACGTACCGCCCAACGACCGGCGCTCCGTCCGCCTGTCGCTGACCAAAGCGGGCAAGTCGGCATACGAGCGCAGCCGGACGGAAATGCGCGCGATTCATCGCGCCGAGCGCGGCACATTGAACGACCGCGAATACACGGATTTCGTGGCGCTGCTGCGCAAATTCGCGGGTATCGGGGCGCCCCCATGATCGATCTCGCGAACATCGTCGCGATCGACTTCCACACCCACGCGGAAGAGCCGTGCGATTGCGCGCGCGACGACGGCTACAACGAATTCCAAGCCGGCATGGCCCGGTATTTCTGCAATCCCGCCGGTGCCGACGGCATGCTGCCGAGCGTCGAGCGGACGGCCGCGTATTATCGCGAACGCAAGATCGCGGCGGTGATCTTCCCCGTCGATGCCGAGCGCGAGACGGGATTCAAGCGTTACGCGAACGAGGAGGTCGCGCGCATCTGCGCCGAAAACGCCGACATCCTGATCCCGTTCGCGTCGATCGATCCCGCCAAGGGGCGCGTCGGTGCGCGCGAAGCGCGCCGCCTGGTGCGCGATTTCGGCGTGCGCGGCTTCAAGTTCCATCCGACCATGCAAGGTTTCTTCCCGAACGACCGCATGGCCTATCCGCTCTACGAGGCGATCGCCGCCGAAGGTGCCATCTCGCTGTTCCATACCGGGCAGACCGGCGTGGGCTCGGGCATGCGCGGCGGCATGGGCATGCGCCTCAAATACTCGAACCCGATCCATCTCGACGATGTGGCGGCGGATTTCCCCGACATGCCGATCGTAATGGCCCATCCGTCCTTCCCCTGGCAGGAGGAAGCGCTCGCCGTCTGCCAGCACAAGCCCAACGTCTATATCGATCTTAGCGGCTGGCGGCCGAAATACTTCCCCGAAATTCTGGTGAAGTACGCCAACGCGCTGCTCAAGAAGAAGATGCTTTTCGGGTCCGACTGGCCGGCGATAACGCCCGATACGTGGCTCGCCGACTTCGCCCAAATGCCGTTCAAGGACGAGGTGCGCCCCCTCATCCTGAAGGAAAACGCAACGAGGCTTTTGAACCTCAAATGAGGCGCACAGGGAGGTTATCATGCGAACGCTCGTCAAGCTTGCGGTCCTCGCCGTAGCGGGGTCGCTGACACTAGGGTCGGCCGTCAACGCGCGCGAATTGCGCACCGCCCCCGCCGCCCCGCCCGCCCATCCGGCGAACGGCGTGATGTACACGAATTTCGCCAAGTATCTGCCCGAGGAATCGCAAGGCCGTCTGACCGCCAAGATCCTCGGCCCCGAGGTCGTCAATCTCGGGCAGATGAAGGACGCGCTGCGCAGCCGCATCACCGAAGTCGGCAATCTTCTGCCGCTCTATTTCCCCGCCGATCTGCCGAACATGGCGCTGGCGGGCGAATTGTCGCTGCTGGGCACCAACCCGCAAGCGACCGCCGCCGCCGTCACCGAATTCGTCGTCAACTGCGAACCTTGCCAGCGCGAAATGCGCCGCTTCGGCGTCGTGTTCCTGGGTTCCGGCGCTTCGGACGTCTACGAGATCATGACGACCAAACCGGTGCGCAAACCCGAAGACCTCAAAGGTCTGCGCTTGCGGTCGGGCGGCGCCCCGTGGGCCCGGCTCGCGCAGCATTTCGGCGCGACGCCCGTGCAGATGTCGGTGTTCGACCAGTTCGAAGCGATGAACCAGGGCGTGATCGACGGCACAATGGCGTCGATCGCCGATCTGATCTCGTTCCGTTTGGTCGAAACGGTGAAATACGTCACCTACCTGCCGATCGGGCTCTATCAATCGACGTCGAACTTCGCCACGGCGAACGCGACCTGGGACAGCCTGTCGGTCCAGGATCGCGCGGCGATGGCGCGCGCGGCCAACCGCGCCAACACCGACTTCACCCATCGCTGGGGCACGGAGATGGAGAAGGAAGCCGAAGCCGCCGCCAAGGCCAAGGGCATCGAGATGATCCAGCCCGACGCGGCGTTCGTGGCCGCGTTCCAAGCCTTCGCCAAGACGGAACCCGAATCCGTCGCCGCCCTTAGTGCCAAGAATTTCGGTATCCAGGACGCGGGCGAACGCATCAAGCGTTTCCTGGCCTTGACCGAAAAATGGACCGCCATCGCCAATTCGGTGAACAGCGATCCCAAGCAGATGGCCGTGAAGCTGCAGGAAGAAGTCTGGTCGAAACTCGACTATTCCAAATACGGCATGTGATGCGGTCCGAATTCCGGAGGCCGGCGGCGCCGGCTTCCGGATTCACGCCGGAGGATCGATGCGCCCCCTTGCCCGTCTCCATTCGCTGCTACTCGACGCGCTCGTTCTGATCGGCGCGCTCGCGATCGTCGCGATGATGCTCCACGTCATCGTCGACGTGATCCTGCGCAATGTCAGCAACACGCCGATCCCCGCGACCTACGAGATCGTGACCAAGTACTACATGATCGCGCTCGCCTTCGTGCCGCTCGCCTTCGTCGAGCGGCGCGGCGGCATGGTGCAGGTCGAGGTGATCGACCCGTTCCTGTCCGCCGTTGCGCGCGACGCGCTGGAGCGGCTGGTCGCGGCGCTCTCCGCCGCCGTCTACGGCACGCTCGCTTGGGTCACGCTGACTGACGCGCTGGATGCCTTCGCCACGGGCGCCTTCGTGATGGCGCAAACCTACCAGCTGCCCGTCTGGCCGGGCTTCTTCCTGCCGCCGCTCGGCTTCGCGCTGGCGGCGGTCGCCGTCGCTATCCGCATCGTTCAACCTGGAAAGTCCGAAGCGCCATGAGCGTCGAAACGGGTTTCGCGGGCGTTGTGCTGCTGATCGCCCTGCTGGTGCTGCGCGTGCCGGTCGCCATCGCGATGATCGTCGTCTCGTTCAGCGGTGTGGCATGGCTAATCGGCGTCGAACCGGCGCTGGGCATCATCGCCAACACGCCTTACTCGTTCGTCGACAATTGGACGCTGTCCTCCGTCCCGATGTTTTTGATGATGGGCTTCGTCGCCTATCACGCCGGCTTGACGACGGGATTGTTCGAAGCGGCCAAGGCGGTCCTGCGCCGCATTCCCGGCGCACTGGCGATCTCGGCGATTTTCGCGTGCTCGGGCTTCGCGACGATCTGCGGCTCTTCCCTCGCCACGGCCGCCGCCATGGGCCGCATCGCGATCCCGGAAATGGTGCGCTCGGGCTATTCGCCCAGCTTCGCCTGCGGCGCCATCGCCGCCGGCGGCACGATCGGCGCGCTGATTCCCCCGTCGATCCTGATGATCGTCTATGGCGTGTTCGCCGAAACTTCCGTACTCAAGGTTTTCATGGGCGGGGTTAGCATCGGCTTGCTGACGGCGGCGGCTTACTCCGCCGTGGTGCTGATCATCTCGCGCTTTCGCCCCGATATCTGTCCGCCGCGTCCGCTCGACGCCGACGGCATCTCTCCGCGCGAAGCCTTGGCGAAGATTTGGCCCGCCTTGCTGCTGATGGCGATCGTGTTCGGCGGCTTGTTCTCCGGCGCGTTCACCGCGACGGAAGGCGGTGCGGTCGGCGCCATCGGCGCGATCGGGATCGCGATCGCCACGCGCCGTCTGACCTACGATAATTTCAAAACGTCGCTGATCGAAACGCTGACGACGTCGGCCTCGCTGTTCATCATCGGCATCGGCGCGGCGATGTTCACGCGCTTCGTCGGCATGACCGGCCTGACCGGGTTCTTGACCAGCATGGTTTCCGGCGCCGATCTTTCCTACGTGCAGCTGATGCTGCTGATCGTCGTGCTCTACCTGATCCTGGGCATGTTCATGGAACCGTTCGGCGCAATGTTGATCACGCTGCCGGTGCTGCTGCCTATCCTGCGCGTTCAGGGGATCGATTTCGTCTGGTTCGGCGTGCTGGTCGTCAAGCTCTTGGAAATCGGCATGATCACGCCGCCGGTCGGGCTCAACGTCTTCGTCATACGCAACGTCGCGTCGGAATACGCGACGACCGCGCAGATCTTCAAGGGCGTGACGCCGTTCTTCCTGGCCGATCTGCTTGTCGTCGCTTTCGCGATCGCGTTCCCGGGCTTCATCATGTATCTGCCCGCGATGATGTGATCAGGCTTTCGCCGCCTGGATCGCCGCCCAGACGCGATAGGGCGTCAGCGGCATGTCGATATGCTTGACCCCCAACGGAGCGAGTGCCGAACATGCCGCGTTGATCACCGCCGTCAGCGCGCCGACCGTGCCCGCCTCGCCCACGCCCTTGGCGCCGAGAAAATTGACCTTCGTGGGCACCGCATGCGTTTCGATGCGGATCATCGGCATGTCGGTCGCGCGCGGCATCGCGTAATCCATGAACGACCCGGTCAGCACCTGGCCGGTCGCGGGATCGTGCACCACTTCCTCGATCAGCGCTTGGCCCAGGCCTTGCGCCACACCGCCATGAATCTGCCCCTCGGCGATCTGGCGGTTCATCACATTGCCGATATCCTCGACCGCCGAATAGGACACGACCTCGACGGCGCCCGTCTCGGGGTCGACCTCGACCTCGCAGACATGGCAACCGTTCGGGAACGTCACCGCCGGCGGTTGGAAATGCACGTCGGCCTTCAGGCCTTCCGGCCCCGCGATTTCGGCCCAGTTCGCCACGCGATCGGTGCCGACGATGCGGAACACGCCGTCGCCGAATTCGATATCGGCCAAGGCCGCTTCCAGCTTCTCCGCCGCGCGCTTCTTGCCGTCCTCGATCGCTTTGTCCATCGCCAACGCCACGGATGCGCCGCTGACGCTGAGCCCGCCCGAGCCGCCGCTGCCCTTGCCACTCGCCATCAGATCGGTATCGCCCTGGCGATAGACGATCTTGTCGGCGGCGATGCCCATGCGGTCCATCAGCATGTCCTGCCACACGGTCTCGAGACCTTGGCCAACCGACATAGCGCCGGTGAAGATGTGCGCGCGACCGGCCGCGTCGATTTCGATCCTGGCGCCATCGGCGCCCGGTTTGGTGAACGGTCCGCCCGCGACCTCGATCGGATTGCAGAAACCAATGCCGCGCAAGCGACCATTCTTGGCGCTGGCCGCTTTGCGCGCGGCGAACCCGGCAAGATCGGCGAAGCCGCGCGCTTTTTCCATCACCGCCGGGAAGTCGCCGCTGTCGTATTCGAACAGGAACGGCGTGCGGTACGGCATCGCGTCGGGCTGTACCAGATTGCGCCGGCGCAGTTCGAACGGATCGATCCCAAGCTTCGCCGCCGCCAGATCGATCGTGCGTTCCAGAACATAGGTCGCATCGGGCCGCCCGGCCCCGCGATACGGCACGGTCGGCACGGAATGCGTGAACACGCCGCGCACTTCGGCCGCGATCGCCTTGGTGCGATAGACGCCCGCGATGCCGCCGATATTGTTGATCGGCCCGGTCGAACGGCCCGAAACATAGGCGCCGATATCGACGATGTAATCGACATGGAAGGCCAGGAAATTGCCGTCGGCATCCAGCGCCAAGGCGGTTTCCGCGTCCACGTCGCGGCCGTGATCGTCCGCGACCAGCGATTCCGCGCGATCGGCGATCCAGCGCACCGGCTTGCCCAGCTTGCGCGCCGCCCAGCACGTCGCCACTTCCTCGCGCGTCGCTTCGGCTTTCAGCCCAAAGCCGCCGCCGACATCCTCGGCGCGCAGATGGATCGTTTCCTTCGCCACGCCCAAAGCGGCGGCCACGCTATCGCGCCAACCGAAGGGCGATTGCGTCGCGGCGATGGCTTCCAACCGCTCTCCCGCAGGCACCGCCAGCACGGCACGGCCTTCCATCGGCGCCGCCGAAACGCGCGTGATCGGGCAGCGCAGCCGCACGACATGCGCGGCGGATTTCAAATACGCCTGGACTTCCCCCACGGCGCCGTGGCGCCAAATGAAGGCGATATTGTCCGGCGCTTCGCCCCAGATCGGCGCCGCACCCGGCGCCAGCCCATCGCGCGGATCGACGATCGCGGGAAGCTCCTCGTACTCGGCCTCGATCGCTTCGATCGCGTCTTGCGCCTGCGCTTGGGTTTGGGCGATCACGATGGCGACCGGCTCGCCGACATGGCGCGCGATGCCGTCGATCAACACTTGGCGCGGCGTGAACGGGGCGTCGGCACCACCCGAACGTTTCAGCGCGATCTTACCGCCGGTGCGCAACGGCCCAAGGTCGGCGGCGGTGAAGATCGCCGCCACGCCCGGCATCGTCTTGGCGGCATCGGCCGACAAACGGGTCAACTTCGCATGGGCGTAAGGGCTGCGCAGGAAGGCCGCGTGCAAGCACCCTTCGGGAAGATTATCGGCGGTGTAACGCCCCTTGCCCAGCAACAGCCTGTCGTCTTCGATCCGCCCGCGCCGCACTACCATCGTCATCGCTCCGCACCCGTACGAGTTGGCCCATTAGACCCCCCGGACGGTGCCCGCGACAACGATATTCAGGCGGCGACCGCGAATTCGGCCGCTTCGGATTTCAGCCAATTCCGGAACAAGTCGACTTTTCGCAACCCTAACTTCGACGCCGGGCATACCAGCCAATAGGCGAAATCGATCGGGATCGCCTCGCCGAAGGGCTTGACCAGGCGCCCGGCATCCAGATCGGCCGCCGCCAGCGAGGCTTTGGCGAGCGCCACGCCGCGCCCCAGCACCGCCGCTTCGATGACCATGCTCGACTGATTGAACTTGGGGCCCCGCGTGGCGTCGATATTCTTCGCCCCCGCCGCCTTCAGCCACATCGCCCAGTTGGGGCAGGACGGATCCTCGTCCGGCCCGTCGTCGTGCAGCAGCGTGTGATGGCGCAGATCGTCGACGCCCGACAGCGGAGTCGCGCCGTTCAGCAGCTTCGGGCTGCATACGGGGAACACGGCTTCCTCCAACAGGCGTTCGCTGTTGACGTTCGGATAACCGCCCGAGCCGTAGCGGATGGCGATATCGACGCCGTCGCCGTGAAAATCGCTGAGCGACATCGAAGCACCCACGCGCACGTCGATGCCGGGATTGGCGGCCTGGAAGGTTTCGAGGCGCGGCAACAGCCATTTCGCGGCGAACGAGGGTGCGACCGAAACGGTCAGCACGCCCGAATCGCCCAGATTGTCGATCTGCTCGATCGCGGCGGCGAAGCGCTCGAACCCGTCGCGAATGCCGGGCAGAATCGCCTGCCCCGCATCGGTCAGCAGAATGCCGTTCTTGGTGCGCAAGAACAGCGCGATCTGCAGCTGGTCTTCCAGCGATTTCAGATGATGGCTCACCGCCGCCGGCGTGACGCTCAGGTCATCGGCGGCTTTGGTGACGCTCATATGGCGCGCGACGGCTTCGAAAGCGCGCAACGCGTTCAGGGGTGGCAAACGACGACGCATGGCCGCGAACATATTCGCGGAACGCCGAAAACGTTCGGGAGAAATACGAAACGGCCGTTCAAGTTTTCCTGCGCCTTTAGAAAAACCGAACGGCCGGCGCAAGCAATCTGGATTGCGCCCCCGCCGCCATCCGCCGACAATTTTCGCGTAACCGGAGAATCAGCATGACCGACACCGCCACGATTCCGGCTTTCGACGCCAGCCCCCGCTTCGCGCCGACCCTCGAGGGGATCGCGCTGGAGCTGTGTCTGTGCGCTGAGCCCGGTTTCCCGAGCGTGGCGGCCGATTTCGGTTTTCCGGGTTGGCGGCGGATTCAGGCCGTTCTGGGCTTGCGTCCGGCGGAGGCGGAGGCCGGCCATGTTTGACGTCGCCACGCGCGAGCTGCTCGGTCTCGCCTTCAAATCCGGGATTTTCGTGGCGCTCGCCATCGGACTGGTCCGCTGGATCGGCCTTGCGGCTTAGCGGTCGCAAATAATCCTCAACCCCGACGTTAGAAGACTTCAATTCCGCGATGCAGCAAGCGGGGATACACCCGCCTTTCCTTTTGGAGGTCAAACATGTCGAATCTCAACCGCCGCACCCTGCTGGGCGGAATCGCCGCCGGTGCCGCCGCCCTCGCCGCGCCCGCGATCGCGCAAAGCCGCATCGTCGTACGCGCGGGCTATATCCCGGTGCTCGGCGGCGCGCCGCTTTTCGTCATCGACAAGGATGGCTGGGCGCGCGACGCGGGCATCGATCTGCGCCTCATTCAGTTCGACAGCGGCCCCAACATGATCCAGGCGGTCGCGTCGGGCACGCTCGAAACCTATTGGGCGGGTGTCGCCCCGCTCGCCGTCGCGCGCGCCAAGGGGCTCGATATCCGCGTCGTCGCCGCGACCGCGACCGAGGAACTCGCTTTCATCGCCGGCGGTCGCCTGCGCGAAGATATCGACGCCGCGAACGGCGATGCCGCCGCGGGCTTCAAGCGCTTCTTCGAGGCGACCAAGAAGGCCGCGCGCGTCGCCACCCAGCCCGCTGGCTCGGTGCCGAACGTCACCTTGCAGCATTGGCTGTGGGAAGTCGCGAAGATCGACCGCGCGCATGTCGAAATCGTGCCGATGGGCATCGACGCGACGCAGCAAGCCCTGCTCGCCAAGGCCGTGGACGGCGCCACGGTGCGCGAACCCGCCCTCACCATCATTCTCGACCGCGACAAGGGTGCCAAGCTGATCGCGTCGGGCGGGCAGATGCTGACCGACCAGCCCGGCGGCGTGTTCGCTGTGACCGGCGCCTTCGTGAAGTCGAATGAAGCGGCCGTGCAAAAGCTCGTCGACCTCACCGTGCGCGCAACCGATCTGCTGATCAACCAGCCCGAGCGCGCCGTGCCGTCGATCCTGGCCGTGCTCGGCCGCGGCATCGTCGACGACGCCACGGTGCTGCGCGCCCTGCGTTCGCCCGGCTCGAAATTCACCGCCGATCCGAACAAGATCGTAAAGTCGACGCAAGCCTTGCTGGAATACCAGGTGAAGGTCGGCGCCAACGATCGCGTGCCGCCGCTGGACGGGTTGTTCGACGACAGCTATTTCCGCAAAGCGCCGCGTCTGGCCGGCTGATCGTAATGACCGACGCGGCCTTGCCTTCAATCTCGCCGATCCCTTCGCGCGTAAGCGCGAAGGGCCGTGCCCGCGTGGGTAAAACCGCGCTCGGTCTCGGCGGTCTCGCGATCTTCCTGCTGCTGTGGGAAGCGGCACCGGGCTTCGGCCTGATTTCGCCGCTGCTGCTGCCCCCGCCTTCGTCGCTGCCAGGCGCGTTCTGGCGCGACGTGCAAAGCGGCGCTTGGTACGAGGCGATTTTTAACAGTCTGTCGCACTACCTCCTCGGCCTCGCGCTCGGTTCGGGCCTCGGCGTCGGCCTCGGCGTTTGGGCGGGCGTGTCGCCGCGCTTCGAATCCGCGACGTCCTATATCGTGCGCGTGCTGCGCCCGATCCCCGGCCTCGCCTGGGTCCCCTTCGCGATCATCTGGTTCGGTGTCAGCACCGGCGGCGCCACGTTCATCGTCGCGGTCGGCGTGTTCTGGATCAATTTCTACGCCGCCATCGCGGCGGTGCAGGCGGTCGACCGCGATCTGATCGAGGTCGCCGAGGCGTTCGGCCATCGCTCGATCCGCGCCAAACTCGCCAAGATCATTCTGCCCGCCGCCGCCCCCGGCATCCTGGGCGGGTTGCGCACCGGCTTGGGTCAAGCCTGGATGGCCGTCGTCGCCGCCGAATTGTTCGGCGTGCCGGGCTTGGGCCAGCGCATGATGCAGGCGTCCAGCTTGCTCGCGACCGAGATCGTCGTCGTCTACATGCTGACCATCGCGGCGCTTTACGGGCTGTGCGATTACCTGTTCGTGCTGTGGCGCGACGCTTTGTTGAAGTGGAAGCCATGACCGCCGCCATCACCCTCGACCGTCTGGGTCTATCCTTCGCCGGCGCGGATCGCACGACGCCGATCTTCGAAGCGTTCGATCTGCGCGTTTCGCGCGGCGAGTTCGTCGCCATCGTCGGCCGCTCGGGCGTGGGCAAGTCGACGCTGCTGCGCATCCTGGCGGGCCTCGCGAAGCCCAGCACGGGCAGTTTCGATCTGGCGCTGTCCGACAAAAAAGGCACGCGGCCCATCGCGCTGGTGTTCCAGGATTCGCGGCTGCTGCCCTGGCGGCGCATTCTGGCGAATGTCGAACTCGGCCTCGAAGGCCTGGGACTGTCGAAGCCCGAGCGCCGCCAGCGCGCCGAAGAGGCGCTCGCGCTTGTCGGCCTCGCCGACCAAGCCGGGAAATGGCCGCATCAGCTTTCGGGCGGTCAACGCCAGCGCGTGGCGCTTGCCCGCGCCCTGGCGGTCGATCCCGATTTGCTGCTGATGGACGAGCCTTTCGCTGCACTGGACGCGATCACGCGGCGCTTCCTGCAAGACGAGTTACTGCGCATCCGTGCGGCGACCGGCAAGACGATCCTGTTCGTCACGCACGATGTCGACGAAGCGCTCTATCTCGCCGATCGTGTGGTGCTGCTGGCGGGCTCGCCCGCCCGCGCGCGCCTCGACCGCCGGATCGACGCGGCGCACCCGCGCGCGCGCGACGCGGTCGCGTCGTCCGACCTCGCGACCGACATCCACAAAGCGCTGGAAATCTAGTTCGCGAGCGAACCTTGCGTGCTGCCCTTCACCAGGAAGGGCTCCAACAGCAGGAACAGCACCAGCATCGGCAGCAGCGACACGGCCGAGGCCGCCATTAGCGCGCCCCACTCGACGAGATACTCGCCGGTGAAGGACTGCAAGCCCACAGTCACGACCCAATTGTCGGGCTTGGAGTTCAGCGTGCGCGCGAAGACGAGATCGGCCCAGGTGACGATCGCGATATAGGCCGACGCGGCCGCGAGGCCGGGTGCAGCCAGCGGCAGCACGATATGGCGGAAAGCCTGCCATTCGTTGCAGCCGTCGATCATCGCGGCTTGTTCCAACTCGCGCGGGATCGCGTCGAAAAACCCTTTCAGCAGCCAGGTCGCGAACGGCACGGCGGTCGCCGAATTCGCCAGGATGACGCCGAGCTTCGATTCGATCAGTCCCGCCTTCGAGAACAGGATGAAGAACGGGATGATGATCAGCGAACCCGGCAGCATCTTGCTGGCGAGCAGACCGAACCCCATCGCCTGCTGCGCCTTGGTGCGGAAGCGCGACAGCGAATAGCCCGCCATCGCGCCCGTCGAAATCGTGATCGCCAGCGTGCCCGCCGTGATCATCATCGAATTCGAGATCCAGGTCAGCAGCGGCTTGCGCGCGAACACTTCGAAATACGCGGCGAAAGTGATCTCGCCCAAGGGCGGCAGCAGCGGCGGGTTGCGCGACAGCACGATTTCCGTCGGCAGGATCGACGTGATGACGATCCAATAGAACGGGAACAGCACGACGACGAGGCAGATCAGCGACGTCGCGAGCAGCAGATACGGGCGCCAGACCGGAACGGGCATCAGTGGAAATCCTTTCGGCCCCAGCGCATCGCGAGATAGGCGAGGCACGCGCACAAGATCAGCATCAGCACGCCGATCGCCGAGGCTTGCCCCATGCGGAAGAATTGGAAGGCTTCTTCGTAAACCAGCAGCGACAAGGTTTGCGTGGCGCGCGACGGGCCGCCGCCGGTGGTGGCGAAGACGAGGTCGAAATCCTTCACCACCCACAGGCCCTGCAACACGAGGGCCAGCGCGGCCGCACCGCGAATGCCGGGCCAGGTGACGTTGCGGAAAATTTGGAACGGACTGGCGCCGTCCACGCGCGCGGCCTCGTACAGCGTTTGCGGCACGGACTGCAACGCGGCCAGCAGCGTCAACGCGAAGAACGGGAAGCATTTCCAGATCGTCGGCAGGATCACCGCGAACAATGCCGTATCGCCATGGACGAACCAGGCGATATCCGTCGTGGCGAGGCCGATTTTGCGCAATTGCGCGTTCACCACGCCGTAGGAGGAGTCGAACATCCACAAAAACGCGATCGCCGCGACCACGCCGGGCACGGCCCAGGGCAGCAGCATCATGCTGCGGATCCAGCGCCGTCCGGGAAAATCGCGATTGAGCAGCAGCGCCAGCAGCAGGCCGATCAGAAACGCCGGCGCGATCGTGCCGACGGCGTAGACGACCGTGACGCCGGCCGAATGCCAGACCACGTCGTCGGTCAGCGCGCGCCAGTAATTGCCGAAGCCAAGCGGCAAGCGGTCGAGGCGCGCGACGTTCGGCGCACGCCCCACCCGCAAGCTCGTCTCCAACACCATGTAAAGCGGGTAGACGATCAACCCCGCCACGAGCAGGAACGCGGGCGCCAGAAGCCCGTACGCGATATAGGTCTGACGCCGCGCGCCCATGCCCGTTGCCCTCAAGCCAGCGGCAGCGCGCGTTCCAGCTCGCGCTGGAGATTGGCGAGCACCGTGGCCGTGGCTTCGTCGGTCGAGATCAACCGCATCATCGCGCGGCCGAACAGCGACGCGTACTCGTTATAGCCTTCCTGCAACGCCGCGTTCGTCGGGAACACCGACACGGCCGAAGCCGCCGCGTCCATGACGATCTTGAGATGCGGCAGACGCTGCGCGGCGTCCGCCGGCAACGCGCCGCGGCGCGGGGCCGGTGCCGCCGATTTCAGAATGTATTCCGACTGCCATTTCGGCGAAGCGGCGAGTTCGATGAACTTCCAAACCAGATCCTTTTTGTTGGCCGCGAGATTGGCCGGCATATGGATCGAGTTCGACGTGCCGCCCGTTTCCTTCGGGAAGGGAACGCGCGCGACCTTCAGCGAACCGCGAACGGCATCCGGCGCCTTTTCGACGAAGGCCCAGATCCACGGCCCGTCGCGCAAGAATGCGGCCTTTCCGTCGATGAACAACTGACGGCCGGTCGCCGAGTTCATGCCCGGGGGCGCGTTGCGCATCGAACGGCGATACTGCTCGACGACCGCGACGACCTGCGGGTCGGTGAAGGCGTATTTGCCGCCCTTCACCCAATCGAGGCCCTGCCCCATCAGCCACGTGCCCGCTTCGACGACCAAATTGGGATGCTCGACCGACGTGGCGACGAGGCCGAATTGGCCTTGATCGCGCTTGGTCGTCTTCTCGATGGCGTTGAGCCATTCCGCCGGGGTCGTCGGCACGCCCACGCCCGCTTCCGCCAGAAGCTTTTCGTTGTAGTACAGCACCGAGCCGTAGCCCATGAGCAGCACGCCCTGGGTCTTGCCGTCCCAGCGCATGTCGCCCTGCAACGGCGTCCAATTCTGCAGGATGTCGGTCTTGGCGATGCGATCGTCGATCGGCGCCAGCCAGCCTTGCGAGGCGAAGGCGGCGAAATTGCGCGTCGGCAAATGGACGATGTCGGGCGGGTTATTGCCCGCGAAGCGCACCGTCTGCTGCTGAACGTATTGCGCGAAGGGGATCGAATAGAGATTGATCTTCACGCCCGGATTGGCGCCTTCGAACTCCGCGATCAGCGCCTTCCACCATGTGGACACGCCGGGTTCTTCGGCCTGCCAAGACGGAAAATCGAGCGTGATCGGCGCTTGCGCATTGGCGCGCGGCAAGGCCGCGAGCGTGGCGGCGGCGGTACCGGCCGCGAGAAGAGTACGACGTTTCATGGTTTCCTCCTTTTGAGCGTTTTTTCGACTTGTTTGATATCGGCGATCAGGCGATCGGACTCGTCGAGCCCGAATTGCGTGGGCGTGTGGAACGGCGCCTTCTCGAATATCTGCGTCAGACCCAGGCGCTGCGCCATCAGGCGTTTGCCATAGGCGACAAGGCCGGGCAGCGAGCGCGTCATGAACACGATCAGCGGCAGCGCGGTCGCGTGCAGACGTTTGGCGTTTTCGATGCGCGCCAGATCGCCGCTTTGGAAATCCTCGAACAGCGCGACCTGCAACGCCACGCAATCGGGGGCCGGGATCAGCCCCGCCCCGCCGCTGCGCAGCAGCGACAGGAATTCAATCCCGCCATGACCGCCGAACGCGTCGACCGAGCCGCCCAGCGCATCGAGGACACGCGCGATTTCGACCGACCAGCCTTCGGCCTTCAGCAAGCGGATATTCGGATGCGCCTTGCACACCTCGACCAGCGCCTCGGGCGACAGGAAGGATGGCAGATTGACCGGATTGTTCTGGATCGCGACCGGCAGATCGACCTTGTCGGCGATGCCGCCGAAATGGCGCTGCAAGTCGCGCTCGGGCACGGCTGGACCCGGCGGGGGTTGCAGGATCACCCAATCCGCCCCGGCGTCCTTCGCATCCTTGGCGAATTGCACCTGACCTGCCACGTCCGGCTCGGCGATCGTCACCGCATAGGGCACGCGCTTGGCGATCTTCTTGCCGACGACGTGAACGAGATGCAGGCGTTCGGCGGTCGTCAGCTTGTTCACTTCGGTGACGAGGCCCAGCACCGTGATCCCGTGCGCGCCTGCGTCCAGGCAATGCTCGACTTGCGCTTCCATCGCCGCATCGTCCAGCGTGCCGTTCTCGCGGAAGAACGCGTAGAGGACGGGATAGATGCCGGAATAGCGCATCGCCTAGCCGATCACGTAATCGAACACGGACGAATGCGGCTCGACGCCCAGGCCGGGACCTTCCGGTAGAATATAATGGCCCTTCTCGCAGCCCATTTTGCCGGTCACGAATTTCAGGTTCTTGTCGAAAATCGAGTGCTGATATTCGTGATACGGCACGCGCTTCAACGCCGCCGTCGCCTGCAAACTCGCCGCCATGAACACGCCGATGCCGATCGACGCATGCGGGATCGTGTCGACATGGAAGGCGTGCGCCAAGCGCCCGATATGCAGGAATTCGGTGATACCGGTATGGCCCATCTCGGGCTGGATGATCGTCATCGTGCGCTTTTCGAAGCGCGGGCGATATTCGAACACCGTGCGCAATTCCTCGCCCAGCGCCAGCGGGCAACCGATGCCGCGCGCGACGATGGTCTGGCCTTCGAGGTCTTCGGGCTCGCACGGCGCTTCGGCGAAATAGAGGTTGTATGATTCGAGACGCCGAATGAGGCGCACCGCCTCCGCCGACGTGAACTTCCAATGCAGATCGACCATCAGATCGATCCCCGGCCCGACCGCCTCGCGCAACGCCGCCATTTCGGCGACGATGCCTTCGTCGGACACGGCGGCGGCGAATTTGATGCCCTTATAGCCTTTGCGCACCCATTCGACCGCCAAGTCGCAGCGTTCCTTCAGCGTCGCCTTGGGCAAGCCCGAGACGTAAGCGGGCAGCGACGCATGACGCCGTCCGCCGAGAAGTGCGGACACGGGCAGGCCCGTCTGCTTGCCGTAAAGATCCCACACGGCGATATCGACGCCCGCAAGACTGTCGACGTAATAGCCGCCGAAGAAGCCACGCACGCGCATCAGATCGTAGAGGTCTTCGTGCAGCACCACGGGTTCGGCGGGATTGCGCCCGACCATGACGGGACCGAGCACGTCGTCGATGATCGCCTTCACCGCATGCGGGGCGACGATGCCGTAGGTTTCGCCCCAGCCGATCTTGCCGCTTTCCGACGTGATCTTGATCAGCATCGACATGTCGCTGCTGGGATAGATCGAGCGATTGCCCTTGCGGATCAGATAGCCCTTTTCGTTGATCTTCTCGCCCTCGCGCAACGGTCCGAGATACGGCACGTCGCGCGGGATGGAGATGATGAAGGTTTCGACCTTCTTGATCGCGTCGAAGCTCATTGCGCGGCCTCACGAACCGGATGGCGGTTGAACAGATCGGCGGCTTCCGCGATCAACGCGGCGAGTTCCACATTGTCGCCCGCATCGGGGACGGGCCCGGCGGCGCGCGACGCGTTGGACCCGACCAGCCCGCGCGCTTGCAGCACGGTCTTGGTCATGCGTACGCGGAAGGTTTGCTGGAACAGCAGCAGCGGCAGCGTGCGCGAATAAAGATAGCGCGCTTTCTTCGTATCGCCCGTCTCGAACGCGCGCACGATATCGACATGCACGTCGGCCATTTCGGTCGCGGGCATCGTGCCCGCAGCGCCGCGCACGAGTTCGTCGATCAAATAACGCGCCCCTGCCCCGCCGAACACGCCGTCGAGCTTGCCGCCCGCCGCCGCGAGGATCTTCGTCACATGCTGGCCGCAGGGCAGCGTTTCTTCCTTCACGTAGCGCACGGTCGGAACCGCCAATGCCACCTGCACGACCGCCTCGGGCTTGAGCCCCGCACCGTTCGGCGCCGGCGCGTTCTGCAACATGATCGGGATCGGGCAGTTCTTGGCGACTTGGGCATAGAACGCGATATGCGCCGCGACATCTTGGCCCGCTTTGGCGGGCGCCATGATCATCGCGGCCGACGCACCGGCTTCCGCCCCTTCGCGCGCGCGTGCCGCCGCTTCGTCCGGATCGGCGGCACTCGCCCCCACGACGAATTTGATCCGTCCGCGCAGCGCCTTGCCGAGTGCCGTTACCGCCGCCGCGCGTTCGGCCGAGGTCAGCGTTTCGACCTCGCTAGCCATGCCGGGATAGACGAAACCGTCGGCGCCGGATTCCACGGCGAATTCCAGCAAGCGCAGCAGCGACGCCGTATCGACCGCGCCCTTCGCGTCGAACGGGGTCGGCAGAACGGGGAAAACGCCTTTCAGTTTGCTCATTTCACGGCTCCGGCGGTCACGCCTTGGATGAACCAGCGTTGCAGGAATGCGAACGCGACGACGATGGGGGACGACGCGACCAGCGACGCGGCCATCGCCCCGCCCCAATCCGCGTTGACTTCGTTGAGATAGGACAGCAGCAGGCCCGGCCCAATCGTGCGCTTGTCCTCCGACACGATCAGCGTCAGCGAATAGAGCAGATCGTTCCACGACCACATGAAGCCGTAGAGGAACACGGTGACGAGCGCGGGTACGGAGACCGGCAGCACGATCGTATGGAAGATGCGCAGTTCCCCCGCCCCGTCGGCGCGCGCGGCTTCGATCAACTCGCTCGGCACCTGGGTGAAGTAGCTGTAGAGCATGTAGGTCGATACCGGCAGCGCGAACACGATGTAGGACAGCGTGAGGCCGAGATGCGTGTCGATGAGACCGAGTTCCGTGACCAGCGGATAAAGGCTGATCAGCAGCAGGCCGAACGGAAACACCTGTGCGGACAGCAGCAGCAGCATCGTCCAGCGCCGGCCGGCATAGCGGAACTTGGCGAAGGAATAGCCCGCATACATCGCCAGCATCGTGTTGAGCGCCGCCGCCGAGCCCGACACGACCAGACTGTTGCGCAGCTGATCGAGCAAGCGGCCGCGCCCGAACGCGGTGACGAAATTGTCGAGCACGGGCGCGTTCGGCCACAAGGTCGGGATGATGCGATAGAGCTCGGCGTTGCCCTTGAAGGCCGAAATCGTCAGCCAATAGATCGGGAAGAACAGGAACAGCGCGATCGCGCCGAGGACCAGCGTGAAAACGACACGTGCGCTGGGCGAAGAAAGATCGAGCATCACACGCCCCGCAACAGATGACGCAGATAATAGGCGGCAGCCGGCAGGATCGTCGCGACCCACAGCAAGCCGATCGCCGAGGCGAGGCCCGTATCCCACTGATCGAAGGCGCGGCGATACACCTCGATCGACAGCACGGCGGTCGCGCGCACGGGACCGCCGCCGGTCAACGCATAGATCGTGTCGAAATGCTGCAAGTTCCCGATCACGCCCAGCACGATCACGACCAACAACACCGGCCGCAAATGCGGCAACACATGATCACGCAACACAGGCCAATTCCCGGCGCCATCGACGCGCGCGGCTTCGATCTGTTCGCGGTCGAGGCTTTGCAGGCCCGCCAGGAAGAAGGTCATGAATAACGGGATCGACAGCCACACTTTGGTGACGACGACGGCGGCCATCGCGCCATTGGGCGTGGACAGCCATGCGGTCGGATGGTCGATCAAACCGAGTTCCAGGAACAGTGCGTTCAGCAGACCGTAGCGACTATTGAAGATCCAGCCCCACACGAACGCCGACACGGTCGACGGCAACACCCAAGGGATCAGCGAAATCGCACGGATGGCACCGCGCCCTCGGAAAGGCTGATTGAGGATCATCGCCCAGGCGAAGCCGAGCAAAACGGTAAAACCCGTCGCCAGGCCGACATAGATTCCGGTCGTGATGAAGCTGCCGAGAATTTCCGGCGTGGACAGGATCATCCGGAAATTGTCGAGGCCGATGAAGCGTGGCACCGGCGTTTGCAGATCGTAGCGCGTGAACGCGTAACCAAGTGCCCGCAGGAACGGCCACGCGATCACGGTCCCGAACGCGATCAGGGCGGGTGCGAGGAACAGCAGCCCGACGCGCCGCTCCCCCGCTTTCAGCCCGCCCCATCGCGCGGCGGACGAGATGCGCGGCGGCGGCATTTCACCGCCCGCCGCCGCGTTTCCCGTGACTTGCGTCATGCCCGCCTCAGCCCCGGCGCGCCATCGACTGTTCCATACGCGACTGTATGGCGTCGACCGCGGCATTGGCGTTCTTCTGGCCGAGCAACGCGGCCTGCATTTCCTCGCTGAGGATCGTCGAGAGTTCCGGCCCGTTCGACCACACGCCGATCTCGTGCTTGCGCGTCACACCGACGGCGGCGGCCCAATCCTTGAGGAAGTTGTCGTTGCGCACCACGGCCGAGTTGCGGCCCGACTTCGTCGTCGGCAAGCCGCCCAGCTGCAGCGGCAACGTCGTCTGCACGCCGTCGCTGATGAAGTTGCGCAGCCAGCGCACGGCGGGCGCATCCGCCGCCACCGGCGCCGTCGCGAACATCGAGATCACCTGGCCCCATTCGACCGAACGCGGGGAATCGCCCGCGCGCAGGATCGGCGTCTTCATCGGCAGCACGAAGGCGTCGGCCGCCTCGCCGCGACCGGAGAAGCTGCGCGCGAAGGTGCGCGCGGCCGGCGCGTCGATGTAGAAGGCGCAAGTCCCTTGCGCGAACAGGCGGCGCGCGTCGGGACGGTCGATTTCCGGCGCCACCAAGCGGTCGCGCATCAGGCCGGCGATGAATTCGAACGCCGCGCGCGTCGCGGGCGAATTCGCGACGACCTTGCCTTCGTCGTCCACCAAACGGCCGCCATGCGCCCAGACGAGAAGCATGAGGTCGAGCGGGATCGAGCTCGGATTCTTGGTCGCCATGCCGAACGGCACCGAGTTGGGCACCTTGTCGCGCACCGCGAGCAACGCGGCGCGGAACTCGTCGATCGTCTCCGGCACCTTGGCGATACCGGCCTTGGCCATCACTTCCTTGTTGGCGACGAAACCGACCGAGCCGGAGATCAACGGCAGGCCGACGATCTTGCCGCCGACGAGGCCGAGACCCAAAGCGCCCGGATCGATCGCTTCTTCGATCGCCGGACGGCCCAGCAGCGCGCCGATATCGACGGTTTCCTGCATCTGGGCGATCGCGGGCAGCCAGCGGTCCTGGATCTGCGCGGTCTGCGGCAAGGTGCGCGAACGCTGGCGCAGCAGGATATTGCGCTGCATGTCGCCCCAGGCCGAACCGATCGGCTCGACAGTGATGCCGCTCGAACCCTTGAAGTCCTCGACCACCTTCTGGATGAAGGGGCGGTTCGGGTCTTCGGCGAAGTTGAAGCTCATGAACGTGACGTTCGCGCCTTGCGCGCGAACGAGCGACGGCATGGCGAGCGAGGCCGCACCGGCCGCACCCAACGCGACGAAGTTTCTACGATTGATCTTCATGTTTCCTCTCCCGAGTGGGTTTGTCGTTTTGGTAGGCGCGGCTAAACGACGCCGCCGTCGATCACGTAGGTCTGGCCCGACGCGCGGCGGGCTTCCGCCGACGCGAGCCAAAGAGCGAGCCGCGATACGTCCGCGGGCTCCAACGGTTCCTTGATGCACTGCCGTTCCAGATAACGCGCGAGCTTGGCCGGATCGTCGGCTTGCGCGCGCGCGGTTTGCTTCTCCGTCCAGATCATGCCGGGGGCGATCGAGTTAACGCGAATGCCCAGCGGCCCGAATTCGCGCGCCAGCGATTTGGTCATGCCCATCACCGCGGATTTCGCGGTCGTATAGGCGATCAAACCAGCGGCGCCGAACATCCAGGAAATCGAGCTGAGATTGACGATCGATCCCCCGCCCGCCTGTTGCATGCCGGGCGCAACGGCTTGGGCGGCAAAGAACTGGTGACGCAGATTGACCGCCATGCGGTCGTCCCAATAATCGGGCTCGACCTGATCGGCGGGCAAACGCGCATCGTCGCCCGCGTTGTTAATCAACACGCGGAACGCACCCAGCTTCGTCGCGAGATCGGCGATGCCGTGGCGCAAGGCCGCGACGTCGCGCAGATCGATCTTCAACGTCGCCACTTGTTTGGCACCATCGCGCTTGGCATCGGCGGAAATCTGCGCCAGCCCCGCTTCGTTGATGTCGATCAAGCCAAGCTTCGCCTTCTGGCGCGCGAAATGCGCCGTCAGCGACGCGCCGATTCCCGACGCCGCCCCCGTGATCAGCACGGGCAGGTTTTCGAGATCGGGATAGACCGCGCTCATGCCGATACCCGCAAGCCATCGGCCGTGAAGCGATGGATGTCGTTGGCGTCGATCGTCAAGCCGACGCGCGCACCGACCGAAACGTCGCGCCGTCCGTCGAGGCGCACGATCACCGTTTCGGACGCCCCCTCGACGGCCACATGCGCGAACAGATCGCTGCCCAGATGTTCGACCAGCCGCACATCGCCCGAAAGCTTGGCATCGCGGGTATCGACCAGCTTCAAATCCTCGGGGCGCAGCCCCACTTCCGCCGCGCGGTCGCCCAGCAAACCGCCTTGCAGCAGATTCATGCGCGGCGAGCCGATGAAGCGCGCCACGAAGCGGTTGGCGGGTTTGCGATAGAGATCGAGCGGCCGTCCGACTTGTTCGAGGCGGCCCGCATTCATCACCACGATCTTGTCGGCAAGCGTCATCGCTTCCGTCTGATCATGGGTCACGTAGATCATCGTCGTGCCCAGGCGCTGCTTCAGCGCCGCGATTTCCGCGCGCATATCGACGCGCAGCGATGCGTCGAGATTGGACAGCGGCTCGTCGAACAGGAAGATGCGCGGTTCGCGCACGATGGCGCGGCCGATCGCCACGCGCTGGCGCTGACCGCCGGACAATTGGCGCGGCTTGCGCTCGAGCAGCGGCGTCAAGCGCAGAATTTCGGCGGCGGCCCCCACGCGCTTGTCGATCTCGGCGCGCGGCGTATCGGCCAAACGCAGCGCGTAACCCATGTTTTGCGCCACGCTCATATGCGGATAGAGCGCGTAGGATTGGAACACCATCGCGATGCCGCGCTTGGCGGGCGGCACGTCGTTGACGATCTCGCCGTCGATGGCGAGCGTGCCTTCGTCGATTTCGTCGAGACCGCAGATCAGGCGCAGCAGCGTGGATTTGCCACAACCCGACGGGCCGACGAAGACGGTGAATTCGCCGTCGCCGATCTCGAGATCGATGCCGTGCAGCACCTTGGCGGGGCCGAAACTCTTCTTGATGCCGGAAAGCTGAAGACGCGCCATGTATGGATCACCCTGCGAACGGCGTATCGGCTTGGCCGCGCACGCCGGCGCGCAACGCGAACACGCCGCCCGACAGCGGCGCCTCCGCGAGCTGGCGTTGCGACATGCGGATACGCGCCGTCGTAATGTAAAGCGTCGAAAGATCGGGCCCGCCGAAGCAGCAGCTCGTCGGGCGCGGGACCGGCAGCGTGACGACGCGGTCGACCTTGCCGTCGGGGTCGTAGCGCGTGACGCACCAGCCGTCCCAATGGGCACTCCACACGAAGCCTTCCGCGTCGACCGTCAGCCCGTCGGGAATGCCCGCATTCTCCGGCAATTGCACGAAGACGCGCCGATTGGCGATTTCGCCGCCATCGAGATCGAAATCATAGACATAGATGCGGCGCGCGCCGGAATCGGTGAAGTAAAACCGCCTGTCGTCCGGGCTCCAGCCCAAACCGTTCGAGATGTGGATGCCCTTCCCCATCGTCGCGACTTTGCCGTCGGCGTCGAGACGATACAGCGCGCCCTCGCCCGGCGCGGTGGTGATCGCCAGCGTGCCGGCCCAAAACCGCCCGCGCCGGTCGCATTTGCCGTCGTTGAAACGGTTGCCGGGTTTGCCCGCTTCGGGATGCGCGATCGGCGTCAGCGTGTCCGACGACCAGTCGAAGGTCTTGAAGCCGTTCTGCGTCGCAGCGAGGAACCCGCCGCGCGCGCGCGGCACGGCCGCACCGATCAATTCGGGCATCGGCTTCGATACGAACTGACCGCTTTCGGGATCCGCGAGGATCACCGAGGGCGCCAAGATATCGACGAACAGCAAGCGCTTGTCGGCGGCGGACCACACCGGGCCTTCGCCCAGGAAGCAGCTCGACGGCACGGCGCAGCGCAAATCGTCGCGCGCGGGACCCAGCGGGCGGGGATTGATGGAGATCGACATGGCGAGCTGGCCGACATTGCCCGAGACGCGGCGCGCGGCTTCGATCGCGTCGCGGCCCAGGGCGTGAAGCCGGTCCACGCCCATGCGATAGGACGGCCCGACGATCGCGATCGCGCCGATGGCGATCGCGCGGTGATCGAAAATGGGGGCGGCGACCGAACTGATATCGGCATGCTGCTCGCCGAACGAAACGGCGTAGCCGCGCCCCTTGGTGAGTTCGAGCTCGCGCGCGAATTCGATCGGATCGACGATCGTGTTCGGCGTGAAGCGTTCCAGCGACAGGCGGCTGACCATCGTCTGGCGATGCTGGGGATCGAGATGGGCGACGATCGCCTTCCCCGCCCCGCTGGCATGGGCGGCAACGCGCGCGCCCACGCCCAGCCCCAAGCGCACGGCCTGGGCGCTGTCGCGCTGGTCGATATAAAGGACGGACGTGTCGTCGAGCACGGCGAGGCGCACGGCCTCTCCGGTCAAATCCGCGAGCCGCGCGAGTTCGGGCGACGCGGCCCCGCGCAGATCGAATTCGTTCCACACGCGATGGGCCATGCGGAAAAGGCGGAAGCCGAGCCGATAGGTCTGGTCGCGCTCGTCGACGCGCAGCAGCCCCGCTTCGACCAGCGTCGCCAACATGCGATGCGCGGTCGGTTTGGACAGACCCGATTGCTCGGCGATCTCGACGAAGCGCAGCGGCTTGTCGCTTTCGGCGACGATGTCGAGCAGCGACAGCCCCCGGCGCA
Source organism: Alphaproteobacteria bacterium (assembly GCA_017308135.1). Classification (NCBI taxonomy): domain Bacteria; kingdom Pseudomonadati; phylum Pseudomonadota; class Alphaproteobacteria; species Alphaproteobacteria bacterium. Next base: position 42,634 of record JAFKFM010000008.1, on the reverse strand, counting down.
ACGCCTGCGCACCCGGGATTTCCCGCGCGGCTTCGCCGTCACCATTCTCGACCACGCTGAGCGTACGACCGGACATTTCACTCCCATTACGGCGTGTGCCCGCCGCAGGAGTTCCATATGACGGATATGAATTTCATGTCAATGCGACAATCGCAGAAAGTCGAGCACGAGCGCGGAGAAATCATAACTTTGTCGTTATTTTTCTAGATATTACGACATAATCATAAAGTTAATTAGCAAGCCGCAACGGATCCCCCCTCATCCGGCGGTAAGGCTTCGGGGCCGACGACATTGCGGAATCGAAGCCCGGCCATGCCGAATCACGCCGCAACGGGTAAGCGCGTCGGCCGAAAAAATCGCAGGCTTGATCGAAACGATTCAGCGCGGCTTGGCCGGGCGCTCGCGCAGATAACGCAGCAATCCCGGATGATAATCGACGACGCGGTTTTCGTTCAAAAACTCGACACGCGTTTCGCTCGCGAAGGGATGGATTTCCGTGGCGGGATCGGGCGTATCTAAAATCGCTTTGACGATCGCCAGCGCCGTTTCCTCCGGCAGGTCCTTGTTCACGACCAGCAGATTCCAAGACGCCACTGTGGCGAACGGCCGCGCCTGACCGCGATAGGTATTCGCCGGCACGATCGCGGGCGTGAGATAGGGATAGCGCGTGGTCAATCCCGCGATGTCCCAAGCGGACAGCCCGATCACACGCGCCCCGCCGTTTTCGGTCACGTCGGCGATGGCGGGAATGGGGCTGCGCGCGCCCACCCACAACGCGTCGATCCCGCCATCGAGCAATGCCGCGCCGAGATTCGCGATCGTCCCGTTGACGAACACGGGCTTGAGATAAAGATCCTTCGCGGCGACCGCGAACAGCAATTCGTCGGTCCCGCCCGCCGGTCCGACGCCGACGCGTTTGCGATCGAGATCGAGGATGCGGCCGATATCGGAATCGCCGCGAACCGCGATCTGGTAGGTGCTGCGGAACGCGGGCAACAACGCACGGATATTGGCGTAGTTGCGCCCTTGCGCGAAACCCGTCGCCGTCGCGGCCTCCTGCACCGTCGGCAGAAAGGCGAGGCCGATCGCGTTCGCTTCGCGTTGCACGGCCGTCAGATTGGCGATCGATCCGCCCGATTCGACGGCGCGCACGCGCAACGCTCGATCGCGACTTAGAAATGACGCCAAGCCTTGCGCGTAAGGCAAAAATGCGCCGCCCGCAGCGCCGCCATACAGCGACAATTCGCCGCTGCCCTGCGCGCGCGCCGGGCCCTGCGTCACCAGCGCCGCGCAGGCTGCCATGATCAACACGCAACGCTTGAAACGATGGAAAAGCATAGCGGCGATCATATCGCGAAACATTTCGTCCGGCATTAGCTAGTTCCGACGAATGTTTCGACCTTCCCAACTCCGCTCCTTCGCGGACCCTGAACTGGCGCCCTCGCCGTATGTATTCTTGCGACTGGATGCGGTGTCGCGACACCGGTCTTCCTTGACGGTGGCCGGTGCGCGCGCCAATTGAGCGTCGCATGACTGACGTTACTTTTGATTCGACGAATCGCCGTTTCGCCTGGCCGAAGATCGCCAGCGAACCCGTGCGCGCACTCGCAACGCATTGGTCGATTCTGGCCAAGAATGGCCAAGCGCCGTTGCGCGAGCGCTTTACGCCGCTCGACCTTCCCGCGCGTAGTTGGAAAAATCTGTTTCTGCTGGATTTCCACGCGCAATCGCGGGAGTTCATCGTGCGCGTTCACGGAACCTATCTGGTCGAGGCGACGGGCGCGGACTTCACCGGCCTGCGCATGAACGAGTCGGAAATACCCGGCTGCACGCGCCGCGCGTTATTTGGTCTTCTGCAGCGCATCGCCGCCGACGGCGCGCCGCAATACTACAAAGGCGAAACTTTGTTCCGGCCGCCGAACTGGATGCGCAACGTCGAGCAGGCGCTGTGTCCGTTGGCGGACGAAGACGGGCGATTGGCCGCGGTCATCGGCGCCGCGGAGTTCGCGCCGATGGGCAAACCCGCCGAAGCGGCCCTCGCCGAACTGTAGTCGCGCTTAGCCGTTCGACCAGGCTTGCGCGATCGCATCCGTCGTCGTGCGCCACACATCCGCATGGGCCGTTCCGATATGGCGTAGCGCATCGCGTAGCGCGCGCAGCCTGAAGGGCTGACCGGCGACATAGGCGTGCAACGCGACGCCCATCACAAGACAGGGCCCCGACGCGGCTTGCGCACGCATCTCGTCGAACTGCGCCACGATCATATCCGCGAACTCGCTCGCCGAATGTCGGCGCGCGACGATGGCGTTCGAATCGTTCAACTCCTGCGGATACGGCACGGTCAGCAAGTCGCCCGCGCGCGTCGCCAACGCGACCGGTTGATCGTCCATGCACCAGTCGAGCGAATAGCCGAATCCCGCTTCGCGCAACAAATCGGGCGTATGCGCAGTCTCCGCGATCCAAGGGCCGAGCCAGCCTTGTGGCGCTTTGCCTTCTCGCTCGGCGATGGCGTCACGCGCCTCGGCGATCAGCGCGCACTCACCAGCTTCGTCGAGACCCGCCTGGCTTTCGCTGTTGGTGCGGCCATGCGCGACGATCGCCGCACCCGCGTCGCGATAGGCGGCGACGAGCGGCGCATGGCGATCGTATATCGCGGAATTGACCAGCAGCGATGGCGGCAATCCGCATTCCTTGAACAGGTCGAGCAGCCGCCACGCGCCCACGCGATTGCCGTATTCGCGCCACGACCAATTCAAAACGTCGGGCTGACCGGAGCCCGGCACGATATCCTCGCTCAAGCCCTCGCCGAACGCATAGCTTTCGAGATTGAGCGCCACGTAGACCGCGAGTTTCGCCCCGCCCGGCCAAGTGCCGACGGGGCGATGCGGCAGCGGCGTGTCGTCGAACCGGCCCGGATGCGCCAACCGCTTCATCGCTTCACCCGAACGACAGTCGCGGCAGCAGCAACGCCATATCGGGCCAAATCCACAACAGCCAGATCAGCAGCAGCATCATGAACAGAAACGGCAGCGTCCCGACGATGACTTCGGTGATCGTGCCCGTGCCGCGAATGCCCTGCACGACGTAGAGATTCATGCCGACCGGCGGCGTGATAAGGGCAAGTTCGGCCATCACCACCAGGAAGATGCCGAACCATACCGGATCGATGCCGATCGCCACGACCAGCGGGAACACGATCGGGATCGTGCCGATCACCATCGCCAGCGCGTCGAGGAAGCACCCGAGGATGAGATAGAACACGGTCAGGATCGCGATCATCTGCCCGGGCGACGCGCCGATCGACTTGACGTAATTCGCCAAGGCCTGCGGCACGCCCATCAAGCCGAGCACGAAGTTCAAATAGAACGCCGCCGCCGCGATCAGCATGATCATCGCCGTGATCGACACGGTCGACACGAAGCTTTCGTGCAGCATGCGGAAGCTGAGCTTGCCGTAGCAAGCCGCCAGCGCCAGCGCCACGACGACGCCGATCGCCGCCGATTCCGTGGGCGTCGCCCAGCCCGCATAGATCGTGCCCATCACCGCGACGAAGATCGCCGCCGGCGGCAACAAATCGACGAGGCGTCCAAGCCGGACCAGCAACGGATCGCGCGCTTCGACCGGCCCCGCGAAGGCCGGGCGCCATTTGCACAGCACGATCACGACCAACATGAACAGCCCCGTGAGCACCAGCCCCGGCAACACACCGGCGGCGTATAACCGGCCGACGGACGTATTGGTCATCGCGCCGTAGATGATCATGTTGATGCTGGGCGGAATCAGAATGCCCAGCGTGGCGCCCGCCGCGACGGTGCCGAGCACCAAGCGTTCGTCGTAGCCGCGATTGCGGAACGCCGGCAACGCGACGGTCCCGATCGTCGCCGCCGTCGCGACGGACGAACCGGACACGGCCGCGAACATCGCAGAGGCGCCGATATTCGTGTGCAACAAGCCGCCGGGCAGCGGGTTCAGCCAATCGGACAACGCCTTGTACATCCGGTCGGTGAAACCGCCGCGCACCAGAATTTCGCCCAACAGCACGAAAAGCGGGATCGCGACGAGCACGAAATTGTTGGTGGCGCCCCAAAACTGATTGCCGAAATTCATCACCGCCGGCGTGCCGAGGAACATCACGGCGCCGATCATGCTGATCGCGAACATGACGAAGGCGATGTGCAGGCCGATCGCCATCAGGCCGATCAGCAACACGAAACCGATCAATGCGGTCGAGGGATCGATCATCGGCCTTCCTCCTTGCGCGCTTCGAGTTCGGCGTCGACTTCGTCCTTGGCGGTCGCGGGACCGTAGAGACGATTGAGACGGCGGCGATCCGCAAACAGCAAATAGAGCGAATGCGCGGCATAGGCCGACGCGAAGACCGCGAACAAGCCCACGCCGAACAGCCATGTCGATTGCGGAATCCACAACGGCGTTTGCAGCGGATTGGTCGCGACGGACCGGAATTCGATGCTTTCGGACAGCACGTCTTGGCCGCGATAAAACGCGAAGATCGCGAAACCGGCGAGCGTCACCATCGCGACGGCGTTGAGAACGGCCTGCCAGAGCGCCGGCATACGGATCAAAAACACGTCGATGCGCGTGTGCCCGCGCATGGCCATCGTGTAGGACGCGCCGATGGCGGCGACGATGGCGAGCGCGTAGCCGCCGATATCGTCGATCCCCTGCAAGGAGAAGCCGAAGAATTTCCGCCCCACGATTTCGACCGTAATCGCGAAGGAGAGAATCAGCACGCCGTAGCCGCAAAGGATCGCGACGAAGCGCGCGACGGGTATGGCGATCTTGCCGACGGGATTTTCCATGATCGTCCTCGATGGGAACGGGGCGGCCCGGAACGGACCGCCCCTTTCCTTAACGCGTGTTCAGTCGATCTTGAAGCCGCGGACGCGGCCCACGGTCGCGTTCCACGTCGCCGTGCAGGACGGGTCGACCTTGTTGCAGGTCTCCTTCCAGATCGGCAGAACGACGGCCGTGACCGCCGCGTTGATCTTCTTCTCGTCGGCGGCCGAAACCTCGACGAGCTTCATGTTGTATTTGGTGCCTTCGACGCAGGGATCCTTGCCGACGTTGCAGTTGATCGCGTCGCCGTTCGCGCGTTCGGCCAGATCCCACATCTGATCCTCCATCTTCTTGAACTCGGCCAGCACCTTCGCCTGCATCGCGGGCGAATAGCGCTTCCAATGGTCGAGATTCATGAAGTGGCCCTGGACCGAGCCCGAGACCGAGAGCGGCAGGAAGTACGACGTGACTTCCGGCCACTTGCCCGAGTTGCCCGAAGTCGGCGAGGTCACGCCGCAATCGGCGACGCCGCGTTGCAGCGCCGGATAGACTTCCGAGAATTGCAGCGTCACGGGCGTGGCGCCGAGATTCTGGACGAGCGCGGCCATCGACGGCGTGAAGCTACGGACCTTCAGGCCCTTCACGTCGTCGACCGTCTTGATCTCCTTGCTGCAATAGAAGACCTGCGGGCCGAACGGCCACAGCGTCATGACCTTGGCGTTGAACTTGGTCTGGAGACGCTGATCGAAAGCCTCGCGATAGGCGTCGACCGCCGCGCGCAGCTGCTTCATGTCGGTCGACACGCCGATCAGATCGATGCCTTCGAAGAAGGGGTCGTCGCGCGAGGCCATGCCGATCTGCACCGACATCACGTCGAACGTGCCCGAACGCAGCAGGCGCAGCGCGTCCGCCGCCTGGACGTTCACCACGTCCATCGGGTTGTAGTTGATCGTCATCGGAACGCCGAGCGACGCCGGCAAATTCAGGAAGAACGGCTTCTCGATGTTGTCGACATGCTTGGTGTTCGACGAGAAATTCCCGGCGATGCGCATGGCGTTGGGGTTTTGCTGCGCCTGAACGGCCGGAACGGCCGCCAGACACGCGGCCAAAAGGCCGGCGGCTAACGCGAGTTTCATAACGGACTCCTTCCTTGACGTCTGCGGTGAGGTACCGCCGGACGCGGCGACAAGGCCGCCCCCAACGGATCGCTATCGCGCGGGGCGGCGTCGAGATCGAGCCCCGCGAGAACATGGTCGAGATGGCGGCGCATCAGCGCCGCCGCGGCGCGCGGATCGCGCGCTTCGATCGCATCGACGATTGACGCGTGCTCGTCGGGCGGGCACGCGGACTCGCCGGTCCGGTCATGCGCGAGAATGGCGAGGCACGTGACCGTCTCGTACTCGGCCAGCGTGCGCGCCAAAATGGCGTTCCCGGCCATCTCGGCGAGCTTCAGATGGAACTCGCCGGTCAAGCGCACCAAGCCGATGCGGTCGCCGCGCTTGCGCGCCGCATCCTCGGTGCGCAAATGGCCGCGCAGCTTGGCGATATCGGCCGCCGTCGCGTTGGAGGCGACGCGCGCGACCAGTTCGATTTCGATGAGGCGGCGCGCGTCGAACACGTCGGCCGTGCGCTTGGCGTCGGGCCAGGCGATCCGCGCACCTTGGTTCGGCGACAAATCGACCAGCCCGGCCTGGGCGAGCTTCGCCAGCCCCTGGCGCACGATCGTGCGGCTGACGCCGAAATATGCGCCCAGTTTCTCCTCGACCAAGCGCGTGCCGGGCGCCAGGCGATGGGACTGGATCGCCTCGACGACGCGCTCGAAAACGATCTCCGCCGTGGCGCCCGCGCGCCGGCCGCGCGGCCCCGCCTTCGACGACGGCGTCGCTTTTTTCCGCCGCGTGCCCGCCGGGCGGGCGGCAATCGCCTTCGAATTCGGCATTACGTTCGTTTTCCGTCGTTCGCGTTTCCGGACGGCGCCACACCCAGCACCTCTACCGCGGCGCATTGCACATTCGGCGCCAATCGCGATTTATCGCGAGAATTGGACACATGATTGTATCCAATCCAGCGGCGAGACGGCAAGGACGCCCGAAAAACGGCCTCTGGCGCCCTGTGGCACACGCATTGCTCATCCATCCCGACATCAGCACGCGTCGCCCCATCCCGCGCCGCCCGAAAACGGGCGCCCATCCAGATCAGGAGAGCTTCATGACCGAACCGACCCGCCTCGCCCTGCGCCATTCTTCTCTGAATCGGCGCGGCTTCCTTGCCGCGTCGCTCGCCGGCGCCGGCATTCTCGCCGCCCCCGCGATCGTCCGCGCCCAGCCCAAGGAAATGGTCGTCGGCGGTGCGTCCAGCCAACAGACCTGGACCAACGAGATCATGATCCCGGCCTTCGAGAAGAAGTACAACATCAAGGTCGTGTACGAGGGCACGCGCTCGCTCGTGAACCTCGAGAAGATGCAAAAGAACAAGGGCAGCCAATATCTGTCGCTCGTCCAGATGGACGATCCGGTGATGATCACCGCCGTCGCCGAAGGCCTGCTGACGCCGCTGCCCAAGGTCGTGCCGAACGCCGCGTCGCTGAAGCCGGGTGTCACGCATATGGACGGCATGTGGGTCAACTACCTGCAGCCCTGGGTCGGCATCGCCTACAACACGAACCGCATGGCCGCACCGGCCTCGTGGGCCGAAGCCTACGATCCCAAGTACAAGAGCCGCGTCATCCTGCCGGGCCTGCAGAACACCGAAGGCGTGATGAACCTGTTCCTCGCCTCATTCCTCAAGACCGGCAAGCCGATGGCCGAAGCGCAGAAGGATATGGACGCGGCCTTCGCCAAGCTGAAGGAAATGAAGCCGAACCTGCTGATGGCCTATACGCAGGAAGGCCAAGCCTACAATCTGCTCGAACAGGGCGAAGCGTTCATGGTCTACGGCTCGATCTCGACCCTGGCGCTGGCGCGCAAGGCGCGCGGCGCACCGATCGAGTTGGCCGCCCCCAAGGAAGGCACGTTCTCGATGCCGTCGGGCGTGGCGCTGGTCAAGGACGGTCCGATGCCCGAAATGGCGGCCGCTTACATCGATCTGATGCTGAGCCCGGAAATCCAGGCGCAGCTGGCCGCCGCGACCTACGCCTTGCCGACCAACGGCAAGGTGCCGGCCCCCGCCGGTCTCGACAAGCTGGTCATCCACCCGATCGATTGGGCGAATGTGTCGGCCAATCGCGCCAGCTGGGTGACCCGCTGGGATAAGGAAATGTCGCTCTGATCGAAGCTACACGAAGAAGCATACGATGACCGGAAACGAAGGATTTCTCGATGTCGGCGGCGCGGAGAAATCCTTCGCCGGCCATCGCGTGCTCAACGGCGTGGATATCAAGATCGCCCGAGGGGAGTTCGTCTCTCTCCTCGGGCCTTCGGGCTGCGGCAAAACCACGTTGCTGCGCATCGTCTCTGGGCTGATGAGCCCCGATCAAGGCGTCGTCAAACTCGACGGCAAGGACATCACGAATACGCCGCCGCATCTGCGCGACGTCGGCGTCGTGTTCCAGAACTACGCGCTATTCCCGCATCTCTCGGTCGCCGAGAATGTGCGCTTCGGCTTGCGCGCGCGCAAAGTGCCGAAGGACCAGCACAAGGCGACGATCGAAAAATTCCTCGGCCTCGTGCACATGACGGCCTTCGCCGATCGGCCGGTGCGGGGCTTGTCCGGCGGCCAGCAACAGCGCGTGGCGGTCGCCCGCGCGCTTGCGGTCGCCCCCAAACTGATGCTGCTCGACGAGCCGTTCTCGGCCCTCGATCGCAAGCTGCGCGAAAATATGCAGATCGAGCTGAAAGGCCTGCTGCGCTCGCTCGGCATCACGACCGTTCTGGTCACGCATGACCAGGAGGAAGCGTTGGTCATGTCCGATCGCGTCGCTGTGATGAGCCGCGGCGCGATCGAGCAATTCGCGACGCCGCTCGACATCTATCACAAGCCCAAGACCGGCTTCGTGCTCGAGTTCGTCGGCCATTCGACGCGCATCGCCGGCACGGCCGGTCCCGCCGAAGGCGATATTCTGGCGGTCGACACCGCGTTCGGCCGCATCTTCGTCCAGGCCGGTTATACGCGCGGCTCCGCCGTCACCCTCGCCGTGCGGCCCGAACGCATCGCGCTGGGCGCCCCGCCCGCGAACGAGGCGGTCAATTATATCGACGCCGAGGTGAAGGAGATCATCTTCCAAGGCTCGCGCATCCATGTGCTGCTCGCCGGCGCGAATGGCGCGAGTGCGATGGTCGAAACCAGCGCTTTGCCGCCGGGCCTTGCCATCGGCACGCAAACGACCTTGTGGTGGCGTTTGGAAGACACGTTGATCTATCCCGCCGAGGCCCAAGCCGCATGACGATGAAGCTCCGCTTCGATCCGGTCCTGCTGCTGGCGTTGCCGGCGGCGATCTATATGGTGATCGTGTTCGCCATCCCGGTCGTGGTGCTGGTCGCGCGCGGCTTCATGGGCGCGGATGGTTTCACGCTGTCGAACTACTCGAGCTTCCTGTCCGAGCCGTTCAACTGGGTCGTCATCGGCAACACGCTGCGCGTCGCCTTCTGGACGACGGTCGTGTGCCTCGCTCTCGGCTATCCCACGGCGGTCGCCCTCGCGCGCTCCAAGGGCGCGGTTCAAGTGGCGATGCTGATCGCGATCATCCTGCCGCTGTCGGTCGGCGTGGTCGTCAAGACCTTCGCCTGGCAGATCGTGCTGCGCCGCGACGGCATTGTCGCCGCCATTCTCGTCGCGACCGGCGTTTGGGACGAACCCAAATTGCTGCTGTTCACCGAACACGGCCTCGTCATGGGGGCCGCGAACGTGTTCCTGCCCTTTATGATCCTGCCGATCTATTCGGTGCTGAAACTCGCCGACCCGAATTTGCAGGACGCGGCCGCGACGCTGGGCGCACCGCCCGTGTTCCGCTTCTTCAACGTGGCGCTGCCGCTCGCCATGCCGGGCATCGTCGGCGGCGTGTCGATCGTGTTCTCGCTCGCCACATCGATGTACGTCATTCCCAGCCTGCTGATCGGCGACCGCTTCCAAACGCTGGCGACGCTGACCGGCCGCGCCTTCCTGCTGATGCGTAACGAGGCGCTGGGCGCGACGACCGCGACGATCCTGCTGTTCCTGGCGGTCGCCATCGTGGCGTGCAGCGCGCTGCTCTCGCGCGGCAAGGGAGATTCGCGATGACCCTGACCGAACGCACCGCCAATGTCGCGGTCTGGGCGATTGCCGCCGCGACGGTCATCTTCCTGCTGACCCCGCTGGTCGTCGCCATCGTCGTGTCGTTCGGCTCGAGCAATCTCTTCACCCTGCCCCCGCCCGGCTGGTCGATGCGCTGGTATCAACGTTTGATGAATGTGCGCGGATTGTCGAGCTCGCTGATCGTCTCGGCGCAGATCGCGGCGGTCGCCACACTGGTTTCGATGTTGATCGGCGGCATGGCGGCGACGGCGCTGGCGCGCGGGCGCTTTGCGGGCCGCGAAGCGATCGCCGCGTTCCTGACCTCGCCTTTGATGCTGCCGGGCCTCGTGCTCGGCATCGCCTTCCTGCAGGCCTTCCGCTACGCCGGGTTGCGCGACGTGTGGCTGAGCCTCGCCCTCGCCCATGTCGTCATCACCATTCCCTATATCGCGCGCACGCTCTATTCGGCGCTGACGCTGTTCGATTTCTCGCTGATCGACGCGGCGCGTACGCTGGGCTGTTCGGCGCCGCAAGCCGTGACGCGCGTGCTGATCCCGAACTTGGCGCCCGCCTTCCTCACGTCGGGAATCTTCGCGTTCCTCGCGTCGATGGACAACTACGCGGTGTCGATCTTTTTCACCAACGCGTGGACGAAGACGCTGCCGATCCAGATGCTGAATCTGGTCGAAGAACAGCCCGACCCGACGATCGCGGCGATTTCCAGCCTGTTGATCGGCTTGGTCTTGTTGCTGTTGTTGCTCTGCGAACGTATGGTCGGCCTGCGCAAAATCGCGGAGATGTAATGCCCACGCCGACCGAACGTTTTCTCGCCCAGAACAAATATCTGGCGGTGGTGACACCGTCCGGTAACAACGTCGTCGAGCGCGTGACCGCCGGCGTGCTGTCGCATTTCCCCGCGGTCGTGCCGCTGCATTCGCGCACGCCCGTATTCGGCACCAGCGACCCATTCCCCGGCAGCTACGATTGGCAATCGATGACCCGCGCCGCCGAACTGCTCGGCCATGCCAAGCCGGGCGTGATCGTGTGGAACGGCAGCAAGGGCGGCTCGGTCGGCCATAAGGTCGAAGGGGAACTCGTCCAGCGCCTGTCCGAAACGGCCGGTTGTCCGGCGACCACGTCGCTGTTCGCGCAGATCGATGCGCTGAACGCGCTGGGTGCGAAACGCATCGGCTTCGTGACACCCTATCTCGACCCGTATCAAGCGAAGGTCGAAGCGAATTTCGCGGCATTGGGGTTCGAGACCGTGTCGCGGTCCAATCTGCGGCTCACTGACAATCTCAGCTACGCCTTCGTGCCGCTCGATACGATCCGCGAGCAGGCGCGCGACGCCGCCAAGGCGAAGCCCGACGTATTGATCGGCTGGTGCACGAACTACCCTGCCGCGATCGTGGCGGCGGAAATCGAGGGCGAGACGGGCATTCCCTTCCACGACGCGACATCGATCGTGATCTGGAAGGCGTTGAAGATGCTGGGCGTCGACCCTTCGCCCGCCGCCGCCGCGTGGGGCGGCGTGTTCAAGCTCTAACGCCGGCGCCACGCGCGATAGGCGTCTTCCAACTCGGCCTCCGCGCCGTCGCGGTTCGCAAACAGCACGAGCCCGTCGCGCGTCGCCGGATCGAACGCCGCCAAAGCGCGCCAGCCGCGATTGATCCCGTGATGGCCGATCACGCCGTTATCGATCTCGACGCCCAAGCCGTAACGCGGCCATAGCCCGTCGACCCCGCCGGTTTCGATCGTCGCCTCGGCGAGGTGCGCAAGTGGCGCATCGATCATGAAACGCGCGAAGGCGGACGGTGTGGCGAGCAACCCCGCCGCCGCGCCGTCGTAACGATAGAACGGCAGCGAATTGCCTGCCGCGTCGTGTCCGGTTTCGCATGACAGGCCCGTCGGGTTGGCCCACAAATCCCATTCGCGAACCAGATCGTCGAAGCTGCGGCCCGCCGTTTCCTCGATCGCCAATTGCAGCCAAGTATAGCCGCCGCCCGAATAGGCGAAGCGCCCATTCGGTCCCGTCCGGCGCAGGGGTCCGGGCGCACCGATCCCATCCAAGGATTGCGCCAATGTAGGCACGGGCGCATCGGGTTCGCGGCCGGGATAATCGGGCACGGACAGGCCGGCGCGGTGCATCAACACGTCGCGGATCGTGATATCGGCGGCGTCGAAGGGCGGCGTCCAGGTTGCCGTTGCGACGGGCGCATCGAGATCGAGATGGCGTAACGCGAGCGCGGCGGTCACCATCTTGCCCAGCGACGCCGCTTGGAAAAAGCGCGCATCGCCGCGCGTTTCGACGATGCGACCGGCTTCGATCCGCGCGTAACCCGGGATCACCCCTGCCCGCCGCGCCGTTGCAGGCCCACGTCGCGCGCCATCGCGCGCTGATACATTTCGCGATAGGCGGGCTCGAGCTTGGTGGCCTCGACGCGCAACGCGGCCATATCGGCCGCGAGCTTGGGCGTGAGTTCGGCGATTTCTGCGTAGATCGCCTTCTCGTCCAGCGTCAGCAAGCGGCCGTTATGGACGACCAACTCGCCGTCGACGATCACGTCGCGCACCGACGAACCCGTTTCGCAGAACACGAGCTGGCGTTCGATATCGTTGAGCGGCACGAAGGCGGGCGTTTCCAGATCGACGAGGATCACGTCGCCCGCCGCCCCGACCTCCAGCTTGCCGAGTTTTTCATTGCGCCGGGCCGCACGCGCCCCGCCGTCGAACAACGCATCGAGAACTTCCGGCGCGGACGGCCATTCGCGCCAATCCTCGCGCGCGATATTGTGAACGAGCCCCGCCGCCTTGGCCGCGAGCCAAAGATTATGCGTGTCGTCGACCGTCGCTTCGTCCGTGCCGATGGCGATGGGCACGCCCGCGTTGCGCAAACGCCGCCACGGCATGATGCCGCTGCCCAGGCGCAGATTGCAGATCGGGTTATGCGCGACCGTGCAGCCCGATTTCGCCAGCACGGCGATATCCTCGTCGTCGATCCAGATCGCGTGGATGACGAGCATGCGCTCATCCAGGAAGCCGAGATCGTTCACGTATTTGACGAGGGATTTGCCGAGCTTTTCCTCGCCGAACACACGCTGCGTCTTGGTCTCCAGGATATGGACGAAGAACGGCAGATCGCGCTCGCGCGACAGCGCCGACAAGCGGCCAAAATAATCCTTCGTCACGCGATGCGGGGCCGAACACGAAACGGCCGCGCCCAAACGCCCGCGCGCGGCCCCGTGCCATTTGCCGACAAGATGGGCGTAGCATGCCATCAATTCGTCGGCCGATTGGCGGGGGGCGGCGTCCATCGCCGCCCGCGTTTCGGCGTCGATCAACTCGGCCAGAAACGGCTGCTTCTCGTATTCGACGATATTGGGCTGATCGAGGGCGACCGTCGCGCGCATGCCCGAATCGCGATAGGCGGTCATCACCGCATCGATCGCGTCGGGCGACACGGTCGGTACGAAAAACGCGTCGTCGAGGACCGTGGTGATGCCAAGCTTCAGCATCTCGATCGCCCCCAGCGCCGTGCGCAGATAGGCGAGCCGCCCGGCCGTGGCGCTATCGGCCAGCGGCGGCACCTCGTAGAGCATGAAAACTTCGAGCGGATAGGAATCGAGGCAGCCGCGCATCAGATTGCCGGGCGAATGCACATGCGCGTTGATCAGGCCCGGCAGCGCCAGCTTGCCCTCGGCCTGCACGACCTCGACGCCCGGCGGCGGATCGGCGACTTTGCCGATCGCGGCGATCTTGCCGTCGCGGATCAGGATATCGGCGGGAATGAGCGAACGCGGCCGCGTGGGCGATACGATTCGGGCGTTGCGGATCAGCAAATCGTGGGTCATGGTCGCGGCTCTTTTAACACAGAACGACGATTCCATGGCCCCCCTTCCGTCTGCGCGCAAGCATATCGGCATGCTCACGCCGTCCTCCAACACGGTGCTCGAACCCGTCACCGCCGCGATGCTGGCGAGCCTGCCGGACGTGACCGCGCATTTCGGCCGCTTCCGGGTGACGGAGATTTCGCTGGGCGAAAAGGCGCTGGCGCAGTTCGACGATACGCCGATCTTGGCCGCCGCCGAATTGCTGGCTGATGCGCGCGCGGGCGCCATCGTGTGGAACGGCACGTCGGCAAGCTGGCTGGGCCTCGATGCGGACCGGCGGCTTTGCGCGCGAATCGCGGAACGCACCGGCGCCAAGGCCGGCACGTCGGTCCTGGCACTGATGGAGTTGTTCCGCGCGTTCGGCGTAAAACGCTACGGCCTCGTCTCGCCCTATCTCGACGATGTGCAGGCGAAGATCGTCGCCAATTTCGAACGCGAAGGCCTGACCTGCGCCGCTGAGCGGCACACGGGCGAGCGCGTCAACTACGCCTTCGCCGAGATCGACGAAGCGACGATCGCCCGGCTGATCCGCGAGGTTGCGGCCGCCAAGCCCGACGCGATCGTCATCCTGTGCACCAATATGCGCGGCGGCAAAATCGCGGCGGAACTCGAACGCGAACTCGGCATCCCCGTTCTCGACACGGTCGCGACGGCGGTGTGGACCGGCCTGCGTCTGATCGGCGAGAAACCGTCGCGCGTGCAGAGTTGGGGACGTTTGTTCGAGATTCCGTGATCGGCGTTCATCGGAACCACGCGCCGCCGCGCACGGCAACCGCGACCACGATGCCGTAGGCCGCGAGTGCGGCAGCAAGACATACGAAGATCCAGTCGATCGGCGCGCCGAGACGCAACGCGATCACGCTGCCGCCCAACGCGATCGCCACGCGCAGGAGCCCGCCGAGCAACGGCCAGAAGAGCCGCCCCGCCCCTTGCGAGGCGAAATAGAGCGCGAGCCCCAGGCCGAAGAAACCGTAGAACGGCCCGACGATGCGTAGATAGGCGCTGCCGGTTTCGATCATCGCGGGCGCGACGCTGAACAGGCCGAGCCATGTTTCGGGCCAGATCGCGGCGACGATGCCGATCGCTTCCGTCACCGCGAAGGCGAGCGCGCCGCCGACCATCGCGATCGATAGCGCGCGGTCGCGGTTGCCGGCCCCGATATTGGTGCCGACCAGCGCCACCATCGGCGCGCCGATGCCGAAGATCAGCGGGATCAGAAGATATTCGAGCCGTGCGCCCGTGCCGAAACCGGCCACGGCGTCGGCCCCGGCTTCATGCGCCACCAGCGCCGTCGCGCCCGCGATCACCAGCGTCGTCAGGATCGACGAAATGGCCGAAAACGCGCCGATCCGCAGAATGTCGGCGATCGGCGTCCAGCGCAGCTTGACCCAACGCAGCCTTGCGGCGTTGCGCCCCGTCAGGATGTACCAGGCGAAGGCGAGCGTGGCGCCGGCGAAAAAGATCACGACGGCGAGCCCGCCGCCCGCCACGCCCAAGGCCGGGATCGGGCCGACGCCGAAAATCAGCAACGGCGACGCCGGGATCAGGAACGCCACGCCGATCGAGGTGACGATCGCCGGGAACAGCATATTGCCCGTGCCGCGGATGACGCTCGCCAGCGCGTTCGACACCCAGACGAACACGCCGCCCGCGAAAACGATGTCGGAATAGACGAGGGCCGCCTCCAATTCGCCGCCGGTCCCGCCCATCGCGCGATAGATGTCGCGGCCGAAGGCCAGGAACACGATCGCGAAGACCAGCGCCAAGGCAAGATTGACGACGACGGCATGCAGCACGATCGCGTCGGCCGCGTCGCGCTTACCGGCCCCCAAGGCGCGCGCGACGGCGGAAGATATGCCCCCGCCCATCGCGCCCGCCGAGATCATCGTCATCAGCATGAAGGGCGGGAAGACCAGGGCCATGCCGGCCAGCGCGTCGGTGCCGAGCTTGGCGAGCCACCAGGTTTCGATCAGCCCGGTCGAAGCCTGCGCGATCATGATCAGCACATTGGGCCACGCCATACGCAGCAGCAGCGGTACGATCGGCGCTTCCAACAAGCGGCGCGTGCGCGGATCCATCGTCGCGGTCGCGGCCGTCATCGCACGCCCTCCGCGCCTTCATAACGCCGCCTTGTGCGTTCATTGGCGGCGGGGCCCGCCGCCATGCGGAATTCCGGTGCGGCGATCGGCAAGCCCGACACACGGTCAACCAGGATCGGTTCGGCCTCCCGCCCCGTCGACACATGGATCAGCCGCACGCTCTTGCCCTCGGGCGCGAAATGCTTGTTGCCCCATTCCATCATCATGGTCAGGACGGAGCGGAAATCGCGGCCGCGCGGTGTGAGCACGTATTCGTAACGCGCGGGCCGTTCGCTATAGCGGCGCTTCTCCAGCAGGCCCGAAGCGACCAGCGCCTTTAGCCGGCGCGTGAGCATGTTGGGCGCGATCCCCAGACTATCCTGGAATTCGTCGAAGCGTTTCAGCCCCGCGAAGGCATCGCGCAGGATCAGAATGCTCCACCATTCGCCCACGCGTTCCAATCCGCGCGCGATCGGGCAGGTCATCCGCTTGAAACTCTTGCGCTTCATCTTTCTTTCTCCGCCGGTCTTGCGGGGATATGACCCCATTACTATCATTATGCAAGTAACTAGATGGAGAAAATCATGCGCCGCCCCGACATCGTCCTCGCCGCCCCAATCCGCACCGCGATCGGCGCGTTCAACGGCGCGCTGAAAACCGTGCCGGCGACCGAACTTGGCGCGCTGGTCGTGCGCGAGACATTGCGGCGCGCGGGGCTCGGCGCCGACAAGCTGGGCGCCGTCGTCATGGGCAACGTCATCCAGGCCGGCAACAAGATGAATCCGGCCCGCCAGGCGGCGATCGGGGCGAATGTGCCCGTGTCAATCCCGGCCCTGACCGTCAACCGCGTCTGCGGTTCGGGCGCGCAAGCCGTGGTTTCGGCCGCATTGGAAATCGCGGCGGGAGATGCCGATTTCATCGTCGCGGGCGGGATGGAGAACATGGATCGCGCGCCCTATCTGCTCGACAACGGGCGCTGGGGCTATCGCATGGGCCCGGCGGAGATTCTCGATTCGATGCTCACCGACGGGCTGCATGATGCGTTCTCGGGCAAGCATTCGGGCTGGCACACCGAAGACCTCGCCGCGAAATACGGATTGACCCGCGAAACGCAGGACGCATTCGCCGCGCGCTCGCAGCAACGTTTCGCCGCCGCACGAAGTGCGGGCAAGTTCGATGCGGAGATCGTGCCGGTCGAACTCAAAACGCGCAAAGGCGTGGAAGTTTTCGGGCGGGACGAAGCGCCGCGCCCCGACACGACGATCGACGTGCTCGCGAAGCTCAAACCCGCCTTCCGCGCCGACGGCACGATCACCGCCGGCAATTCGCCCGGCCTCAATAGCGGTGCGGCCGCGATGATCGTCGCGTCGCGCGACGCCGCCGACAAGGCCGGGATCGAGCCGGTCGCGCGCCTGGCGGGCTACGGCGTCGCGGCGGTCGAGCCGGGGATGTTCGGGATCGGCCCCGTCCCGGCGGTGCGCAAAGCGCTCGACAAGGCGGGCTGGAAACTTTCCGACGTCGAACGCGTCGAGATCAACGAAGCCTTCGCGGCCGTCCCGCTTGCGGTGATGCGCGAGCTTGGCCTGCCGCCCGATATCGTCAATGTCGACGGCGGCGCGATCGCGCATGGCCATCCGATCGGCGCCACGGGCGCCGTACTGACCACGCGCCTGCTGCATTCGATGAAGCGCGACGGCCTGCGCAACGGCATCGTCACCTTGTGCATCGGCGGCGGCCAAGGCATCGCTTTGGCGCTGGAAACGCTCTAGCCCCGACGGTCTTACGCGGATTTCGCGAATTCGACGAAGGCGCGCAAGGCCGCGGGCAATTGCCGGCGGCTGGGGTAGTAGAGATAGAAGCCCGGAAATTCCGGGCACCAATCCTCCAGCACGCGCACCAGCCGCCCCGCCACCAAATGCTCGGCGACCTGGGCTTCGAACGCGTAGGTGATCCCCACGCCTTCGACCGCGGCCTGGACGCACAGACTCAACTCGTCGAGCGTCAAGCGGCCTTCGACTTCGACCTTCGTTTCCTTGCCGCCGCGTTCGAACTCCCAGTTGTAAACGCGCCCGCTGCCCAAGCGGAAACGCACGCAGGGCAACGATTTCAGATCGGCGGGCGTTTTCGGTTTCGGATGGCGATGGAAAAATTCGGGCGACGCCACGATCGCCGCGCGCTGGCGCGGGCCCAGCGGCATCGCGATCATGTCCTGCGCCAAGGTTTCGCCGAAGCGAATGCCCGCGTCGTAACCCTTGGCGACGATGTCGATCAACGCGCTGTCGATGTCGATCTCGACATTGACGCCCGGATAGGCGTCGAGGAAGCGCGCGACGAAGGGCAGTACGACGATCTGCACGGCGGCGTTGGCGGTGTTGAGGCGCAGCGTGCCCGCCGGCGAATCCCGGAACATGTTCAGATCGTCGATCGCGTCGGCGATGTCGCGAAACGCCGGTGCGACGCGCGCTTGCAAACGCCGCCCCGCCTCGGTCAGCGCCACGCTGCGCGTCGTGCGATTGACCAAGCGTACGCCCAGCCGTTCCTCCAGCAGGCGCAACGAATGGCTCAAGGCCGACGGCGTGCAGCCGCGCTCGTTCGCCGCCTGGCGGAAGCTGCGATGCTTCGCGATCGCCAGAAACCCGGCCAAATCGCTGGGGTCGATCCGATCCATTGATGAGTTATACTCACTACTTCACGTATTTAATAGTCTATTATCTCATCAGTTATCCGGGCGTATCCCTTTTCGCACGGACGGGGACGATCCCCACCGATCGAAAAAGGAGACAGAAAATGCAGCCCAAGACTTGGTTCATCACCGGCGCCTCGCGCGGCTTCGGTGCGCGGATCGCCAGCCGGGCCCTGGCCCAGGGCGACTATGTCGTCGCCACGGCGCGCAATCCCGCGACCATCGACGAAACGCTCGGCCATCACCCCAATCTGCTGGCGCTGAAACTCGACGTGACCGACGAGGCGCAAGCGCGCGCCGCCGCCCAGCACGCGGTCGAACGCTTTGGCCGGATCGACGTGTTGCTGAACAACGCGGGCTTCGGTCTGCTGGGCGCGGTCGAGGAAGCCACGGCGCGCGAAATCGAAGCGCTTTATCGCACCAACGTGTTCGGCCTTCTGGCCGTGACGCGCGCGGTGCTGCCGCATATGCGCCGCCAGCGTTCGGGGCGCGTGCTGAACATATCCTCGATCGGCGGCTATCGCGGCGGCGCGGGGTTCGGCGTCTATTGCTCGACCAAATTCGCGGTCGAGGGATTGTCGGAAGCGCTGCACGACGAACTCGCCCCACTCGGCATCCATGTGACGGTGATCGAGCCCGGTTATTTCCGCACCGACTTCCTCGATGCGACCTCGCTGTCGGTCAGTCAGGTCCGGATTCCGGATTACGACGCGACCGCCGGCAAGGTGCGCCAGGTGGCGGCGGAGATCAGCCACAATCAGCCGGGCGATCCGGAAAAGCTGGCGCGCAGCATCGTCGCCTTCGCCGATGCGCCCAACCCGCCCGTCCGGCTGCCTTTGGGCAGCGACACGGTGGCGGCGATCGCGGCCAAGCACCAGGACGACGCCGCGATCCTCGACAAATGGCGTTCGGTCGCGATCTCGACCGATTTCGCGGCACCGCAGGCCGCGTGAGCGGCTCGGCGGCGGCGCTTGGCGGCGATCAGAAATCCGCCAGGCGCCGCAAGCCGACCAGACGATCCCCGACGAACAACACGCCGATCGTCAGCAGGATCAAACAGGCCGACATCGCCGCGATCGACGGATCGGGCTGCTCCTCTAGGAATTGCAGCATCTGGATCGGCAGCGTCTTGGTGCGCGGATCGGTGAAGAAGATCGAGATCGGATAATTGTCGAGCGAGGCGAGAAACGCGAACAGCCCCGAGGTGAGGAAGGCCGGCGCCAGCACCGGCACCATCACCTTGCGCAGTGCGCGCGGATAGGAGCAGCCCAGCGTGCGCGCCGCGTCGATCAGCGAGAAATCGAACAGCGACAGGCTCGCCATCACCGTGCGCATGACATAGGGCATGGTGATGACGATATGCGCGATCAACAGGCTGGTATAGGCGTCGCGCAAGCCGAGCTCGCGCAGGAACTGCAACATCGCCACGCCGACCACGAGGCCCGGCATCATCAACGGCGAGACGACGAAGGTCGCGATCGCGTCGCGGCCGGGGAAGCGCCCGCGCACCGTGGCGATGGCGCAGAGCGTGCCGGCGACCAGCGATATCGCGGTCGAGATCGCCGCGATCTGCAACGACAGCAGCAGCGACGGAATCAAGCCCGCGCGCGCCGCCATGCGCTCGTACCAGCGGAACGACCAATCGGGCGGCGGCAAGGTGAATACCGTCGAGTTGGCGAAAGACACGATCACCGTGACGACCAGCGGCGTCATCAAAAATACGACCGACAGCGCCGTCACGACCGCGACATAGAAAATGGCAATACGGCGCGCCCGGATCATCGCGCGGGCCGCAAGCGGTTGGAGAGATACGAGCTGACCATCACGACCGCGATGGCGATGATCAGCAGGATCACCGCGACGGTCGCCCCCAGCGTTTCGTTGCGCAGGAACAGGAACGACCGGCCGGTCAGCGTCGCGAGCAATTGATAGCGGTCGCCGATCAGCAGCGACGGGATCACATACATCGAAATCGACAGCGAGAAGACGAAGGCGATGCCCGCGACCACGCCCGGCAGGCTGAGGATCGCGGTGATGCGCAGGAATCCGTAGACCGGCCCCGCCCCCAGCGTCGCCGCCGCCTCGCTCAAACGCGGATCGATCAAGCGCACGACCGAATAGATCGGCAGCACCATGAAGGGCAGAAAGATATTCGCAGCCCCCAAAACGAGCCCGGTTTCGGTGAACAGGAAGCGCACCGGCTCGTCGATCAGGCCGATCCATTCGAGGAAACGGTTCACCACGCCGTCGCGGCGCAGCACGATCTGCCACGAAAACGCCTTCACGACCGCGCCGATCGACAGCGGCAGGATCATCGCGACCAGCAGCATCACTTGCAGCCAGCCGCGCGATAGCGCCAGCGCGAACGCGACGGGATAGCCCAAAAACAGTGTGACCAGCGTGATGAGGAACGCGATCTTCAGCGTGTTCGTCAGCACGCGCCAGCTGAACGGATCCGAGAAAAACTTGACGTAGCTGGCGAGCGTGAACCCATCCGCCGTCCACACGCTTTTGATCAGCAGCAGGCCGAGGGGCAGCGCGAAGGCGAAAGCGAGATAGGCGGTCGCCGGCACGGCCAGCCAAGCGAGCGGATCGAGGCGGCGTATCGCCGCGATCATGCCGGCGCCTCGGCCGGGAAGATAAGCGTATCCGCGATCTGCCAGGAGAACTCGACCACGCCATCGGCCGGCAATTCCGGCATGTCGGCCGCGTTGAGTTCGGCGACACCTTGGCCGCCCTCGCCCGCGTCGAAAATCACCATCAGCTTGGAACCGAGGAAGACGCGATCGATCACGCGCGCGGCCAGCGCGTTGCGATCGGGCGACGGCGGACGATTGACGGCGATCTTTTCCGGGCGCACGCCCGCGAGCACATCCACGCCGCGCAGGAAATGTCCCTTGCCGGCGATTTTCCCCAGCGGCGTGTCGAGTTGCACGTAATCGCCATCGACCGACGCGACGGTCGCGCGCAGACGCGTCGATCCGCCGAGGAATTCGAGCGCGAAGGCCGTCGCGGGCCGATCGTAGATCGTCTTGGGGGCGGCAAGCTGTTCGATGGCGCCGCGATTCATCACCGCGATGCGATCGGACATCACCATCGCTTCTTCCTGGTCGTGCGTGACGAACACGGCGGTGATGCCGAGTTCGCGCAACAAGCGGCGAAGATCGATCTGCATGGATTCGCGCAGCTTGCGGTCAAGGGCCGAGAACGGCTCGTCGAGCAGCAGCAGGCTCGGCCGGATCGCCAACGCACGCGCCACGGCCACGCGCTGTTGCTGGCCGCCCGACAGCGCGAAGATCGTGCGCGGCGCCATCTCGGCCAGCTTCACGAGTTCGAGCGTGCGCTTCACGATCTCCGCGACTTCCGTCTTCGGCGTGCCCTTGGCTTCCAAACCGAAGGCGACATTCTCCGCGACCGTCAGATGCGGGAACAGCGCGTAATTCTGGAACACGACGCCGATATTGCGCTTATGCGCGGGCAAGGCGGTCAAATCCTTGCCGTCGACGGCGATCGTGCCGCTGTCGGAATTCAACAGCCCGGCGACAAGGCGCAGCAGCGTGGTCTTGCCGCAGCCGGAAGGACCAAGAAGAGAAATAAACTCGCCGCGCCCGACGGACAGGTCGAGCCGGTCGAGCACGGTCGTTTCGCCGTAGGCTTTGGAAACGCCGCGGATATCGAGGTGAGCCTGTGTCATTCGCGGAAATGCCGCCGCCCGCGCATGGGGTCGCGGGCGACGGCGTCCTTTCGTCTTTTCGTCAGATCGCCATCTCGCGGTCCCAACGCTCGACCAGCATGGTGCGGTTCTTGGTGAACCAGCCCCAATCGGGCGCGAAGACCTCGACGCCCGCCGGCAGCGCAACGGTCGACGGCGCGTCGGTGTTCGTCGGCAGCGAGTAGGTCAGCGGCGTCAGCTCCGCCTGAAGCTGCGCGCCGAGCATCTCGTTGATATAGGCGGTCGCGAGATCCTTGTTCGGCGCGTTGGCGACCAGGCAGATTCCCGACGGCATGGCGAAGATGCCTTCCTTCGGGGCGGCGAGATCGACCGGCGCGCCCGCCTGCTTGCGCAGCAGCGCGTAGGACGAGAACGTGCCGTGGATCCAAGCTTCGCCCTGTTCCAGCAGATTGAACGACTGCGGTAGGTTCGTGTAGATCGTCAGCAGGCTCGATTTCAGCGTGCGCAGCTTCTTGAAACCCGCTTCGAAATCGTATTGCGCGTCCTTCAGCGGCTTGCCGGTTTCCAGATGCGCCGCCATGTACAGCGCCCAGGGACCGTCGGTGTTCTGCAACGACGGCAGCGCCACCTTGCCCTTCATCCGGGGCTCCCACATCGTCGTCCAGCTCGGCACGCCCGAAGCCAGCGACTTCGTGTTGTAGGCGAGGCCCGACCACGGCGCTTGATAGTTCGCCCACATGCCGTCCATATGGATCGCGGAAGCGCGCAGCTTGGAAAGATTGGGAATCTGCGCGACTGGCAGCTTCTCGATCAGCTTTTCCTCGACGGCCTGGATCATCACCGGATCGTCCATCTGAATGACGGACATCATCGGTTTGTCCTTCGCGGCGCGCATCTTTTCCAGATTGATCGTCGAGCGCGTGCCTTCGTAGAGGATCTTGCAGTTATACTTCTTTTCGAACATCGGAATGACGTGCGAGTCCATCCACGGCTTGTGGCTGGCCGCACCGCCGATCACGAGTTCGTTCGTCTGCGCGCGCAGGATCGCCGGGAACCCGGCCACGCCGGCGGCGAGCGCGCCGAAGCGCAGCATGGAACGACGGCTTAACGATTGCCGCTCGGTCGTTTCGACCTTTTTCATCGCCCTCTCCTCTCCTGTTCAGGTGGGCGATATTCCGCAAGTTCCATGCCAGCGATGGGGCGCTACACCCTTCGCGCGAGAAGATCGTCCTCTAAACCGATGGTCACAAGACCGTGCGATCTACCTGCCGAAACGCGCGATCCAATGCCGCGCCACGTCGGCGCGCGTCGCACACCAGGCTTTCGCTCCGGGCCGCGTCACGTGGTCGAGGATACGCTTCAATCCGGCCATGCGGCCCGGCCGACCGACCATGCGCAGATGCAGGCCGATCGGCAGCAAGCGCGGCGTCTTCGCCCCTTCGTCATGCAGCCAATCGAACGCGTCGGTCGTATAGGTCGCGAAATCGCCGCCCAACGCGAAACGTTGGAATCCCTGATGGAAATGCATGTCGTTCGTGTCGAACGCATAAGGCAGCACCAGATGGCGCTTGCCCGCGACGTCGACGAAATACGGCAGTTCGTCGCCATAGGCGTCGCTGTCGTAAAGGAAGCCGCCATGCTCGACCAGCAGTTTGCGCGTGTTGGCCGACGGGGCGGAGCGCGTATGCCAGCCCACGGGCCGCATGCCGGTCGTACGCTCGATCACCGCGACGGTCTTGGCGATCGCTTCGCGTTCCTGTTCCAATGGCATGGTCGCATGGGTTTCCCAGCGCCAGCCATGGCACGCGATCTCGTGGCCGCGCTTGGCCGCATCGATCGTGATCTCGGGCGAGCGTTCGATCGCGCGCCCGCAGGAGGACAACGTGAACTTCACGCCGTAGCGATCGAATAATTCGGCGATACGCCAATAAGCGACGCGCGTGCCGTAGTCGAAATGGGATTCAAGACACGGGTCCGGGCGGCCGACGACTTCGTCCGCGACTTCGTAGACTTTCTCGTTGCGCTCGTCGCCGTCGGCGATCGATAGCTCCGCCCCTTCCTCGAAATTCACGACGAAGGTGACGGCGACGCGCGCACCGCCCGGCCAATCGGCGAAAGGCGGGTTGGGACCGTAGCCGCGAAGATCGCGCGCCATGGTCAAGCCATCTCCATCGTCACGCCGGGGCGGCCCGCGCGCGCCCATAACCGGTCGGCCGCTTTCTGTGCTTCGACGATCACTTCGTCCGCGTCGAACAAAGTCGGCTTGCCGTTTTCCATGATGACTTTCCCGTCGATGACCGTCGTCGAAACATTCGGTCCGATGCCGCTATGCACGACGATACCAATTCCGTCGACGATCGGGCGCAGATTCGGCGCCGCCGCATCCAGCAGAATGAAATCGGCTTTAGCGCCGGGCTTCAAAACGCCGATTTCGCCGTCCATCGCCAACGCCTTCGCCCCGCCGCGCGTCGCCCA
Organism: Alphaproteobacteria bacterium; assembly: GCA_017308135.1. NCBI lineage: Bacteria > Pseudomonadati > Pseudomonadota > Alphaproteobacteria > Alphaproteobacteria bacterium. The sequence continues at coordinate 17,830 of JAFKFM010000008.1, read as the reverse complement.
GCCGAATACCGTGCGTGCATCGCAGGCATAACCCGCGCCGCGCACGCGCGCGACCGCCAAGGCCGTGCGCATCGATTCGAACATGTCGCCGGTTTTGGTGTCGGTGCAGATGGCGATGGTGGCGCCGGCCTTCTCCAGCGCCACGATCGGCGCGATCATGCCCGACGACACATTCCCGACCGGCGCATGCGCCACGTTTATGCCGGCCTTGCCGACCAGATCGATCTCCGCCTCGTTCAGGAAGATGCAATGCGCCGCGACCAGATCGCCATTCAGCAACCCGACTTCGTCGAGTAATTGCGCGGGACCTTTGCCTTCGCGCGCCGTCACGCGCTCGACCTCCATCGGCGATTGGGCGAGATGCGTATGCACTTGGCGCCCGTCCTTCGCGGCAAGGTCCGCGACGATGCGCAGCAAATCGCGCGAGCACGTATCGGGCGCATGCGGCGCATGGAAGCAGCGAATACGGCCTTCCGCCTTGCCGTCCCAAGCGGCGATCATGTCTTGGCTTTCGGCCAGCGTGGCTTCGCCCAGCTTGCGATCATGCGCCCACGCACCGTCGGCCAAGGCGGCGGTGTCCGCGTCGTGGATGCGCCCGCCGACGAAGCCGCGCAAACCCGTCTCCGCCAACGCGGCCGCGCAAGCTTGCGGCTTTCGGTAGTAATCGACGGCCGTGGTCGTGCCCATGCGCAGCAATTCCCACGCACCCAGCCGCGCAAACAGATAGGTCTCCTCGTCCGACAGCCAATGGCCTTGCGGAATGCCGGGCGTATAAGCGGGCGCGAACCCCAGATCCTCGACCATCCCGCGCACGATCGTCAGCGGCGTGTGATTGTGGACGTTGACGAGGCCGGGCATCAGAATATTGCCCTTCGCGTCGATCCGGCGCGCCGCCTTAAAGGCGGCGTCGATCGCACGCGTTTCGCCGATCGCGACGATGCGCGTGCCCGTCACCGCGACAGCGCCGTCGCCGATCGCTGTACCCTCGCCGGTGACGATGACGGCGCCAGCGACGATCAGATCGCATGTTTGCGGCGGTACTTGCGTTGTCATGCCGAGAATCCTTCGTCGCGCGCGATCAACGCGATCAGACCGCCGTCTTCGGGGCCGTGATGTTCCGCCCCGCCCGAGACGAAGCAATAGGAATGGCCGATCACCGACGCGATCATCGCGCCATAGGCGGAACGGCCGTGGCGATGCTCATGGATGTCGCTATCGCTGTTCATGGTGTGGCGCGCACCCCTGATAAAGCCATCGCCCGGCGGATCGCCCTTGGACAGCGACGCGACGATCCGGGAACTCGCATCGGGCGACGCCTGCGGCGCGGCGGCGATACCAAGCTTGGCGAGAACAGCGGCGACACCGGGCGAGTCCAGCGGATCGCGCAGCGTTCCGGCGGCGACGCGCAAGCCCTTCGTGCCGCCGGGCGCGTTGGCCAAGACGATCACTTGCTGCGTCGTCGTATCGTCGCGCGCCACGACGAAAACGCGGCCGCAGAATTTCGAAAAATCCTTGAGGAAGGCCGCTTCGTCGATCTCGCCGGCGATCTCGCCCAAGGCTTGCGCGACGCCGAGCGACACGGCGGCGCGCACGCGCGGCGACGAGGCCCCTTGCGCGGCGTCGCCGGGCGCACGCACGATTACGAAACCGACTTGCGACGCATCGCGCGCACCCGCCGCTTTCATCGCGGCGCGAACCATGTCGGCCGTCACGGCCGAATGCGCCCGACGCGCCAGTTCGGCGGGCGCAAGATCGCGGATATCCATGCCCAGCGCCAGCCCCGGTTCCGTTCCGGTGGTCGGCACGGCGACAAGAACCAGCATATGCGGCGAGACGACGCCTTCGCTGCCGCCCGAAATCAGCACGAGAACCTTGCGGCGCAATGTTTCGGCATCGTCGCCGCCGCGCGCGGCGATCGTGTCGCGCACGGCGCGATCGACGAAATGCCGCGTCCAGTCGTTGTTCAGACCGTTGCCCTCGGTCTTGCAGAACACCGCCTTGATGTCGGAAGCGGCAATGTTCCCTTGGTCCAATAGCCCTGCGAGACCGGACATGTCGTCGGGGTCGCGCATCGGAAAACGATAGACGGTACAAGCGCTCATAAATCCTCGGTCAGCAGGTTCCATGCCAAGGAAACCGCCGCTTCGGGGGCCTCGTGTGGCGTGCAAAAGGGCATTTTTGTATACATCGTGCCATAATTGTGTGCATCGCACAACCTGCGACGTCGGCGCGGCTTGACGGGACCCGCCACCAAGGGGCAATAACGCGTATCAGGTTCGGGGAGCTTTAGAGTCGCATGGCCGTCGTCAATATGCCCGGTGTCGGAAGCGGCGAAAACCGCCGCGAAGCGATCGTCGCCGCGGTGTGGGATGCTATCTGCGACGGCCGTCTGCCGCCCGGCGCCAAGCTGGGCGAGGACGAACTCGCCCGCATTTTCGAAGTCAGCCGCACCATCGTGCGCGACGCGCTGAAGGAGCTCGCCTTCCGCGGTATCGCCGAGATTCTGCCCCAGCGCGGCGCGTTCGTGGCACGGCCGACGGTGAAGGATGCCGACGACGTCTACGCGGCGCGCCGGGTCATCGAAGCCGCGATCATCGAAGACGTGGCGAAGAACTGCACCGCCAACGATATCCGGGCACTTCGCGCGCATATCGAGTTGCAAGCGGCCGCGCGCAAGCGCCGCGACAAACGCGAGTTCGTCCATCTGTCGGGCGATTTCCATTTGCAGATCGCGCGCCTCGGCGGCAACCGCATGCTGGCCGAGTTGCTGGAAGGCCTGGTCGCGCGCGCGGCGATCATCACCACGCTGTATCTGCCCGATGGCCATTCCTGCGTGGTCGACGAACATACGCGCATGGTCGATCTGCTCGCCGCCGGCAAGGCGAAGGAATGCATTGCGCTGATGAAGGCGCATCTGCAAACCAACATGCACGCGCATCATTTCGTCGATGACACCCCGCAGCGCGTCGATCTCGCCGCGGCCTTGTCGCCGAAATCGGCCAAGACCCGCGCTTAGATTTTATCGCGCGCGTCCAGCGCCGCGCGGAAGCGGCGATAGCCTTTATCGTGTATCGCGCGGGCTTTCGCTTCGGGCCGCAGACGCGCCCCTTCCCGGCACATCGCCGCCCCGGCCGACCCAAGATCGGGATGGAGCTTCGCGGCGGACGCCGCCGCGATTGCCGAACCCAGCGTGACCGCATCGGGCTCGCCCGCCAGGATCACGTCGCAGCCGGTCGCGTCGGCGTAAAGCTTCGTCAAGTAATCCGCCTTCGAATGGCCGCCGGTCAGATGCAAGCGGTCGATCGCGTAGCCCTTCGCGTTCATCGCGTCCACGATGTGCCGCGTGCCGTAGGCGATGCCCACGGCCGTCGCATGATAAAGCCGCGCCAGACTCTCGAAGGATGAATCGAGTTCGAGGCCGAAGATGGCGCCCTTCAATTCGGGCCGCGCGAGCGGCGAGCGATTGCCGCGGAAATCCGGAATCACCAGCATGTCGGCCGCATAGTCGGGCGCTTGCGCCGCGATATGCTTGGCCATGATCGCATGGCGATCGGGGCCGAGATTGCGGCCTTCCGCGTGCCAATCGAGAATATGGTCGAGCAAGGCGCCGGTCGCCGATTGCCCGCCTTCGTTGAGCCACAGCCCCGGCATCATCGCGCCGAAATACGGGCCCCACACGCCGGGGATGGCGCGGGGTTGCGGCGACAACGCCATATGGCAGCTGGATGTGCCGGCGATCAGCGCGATCGCGCGATCGAATTCGGCGGGTGCGGTTCCGGCCAGAAGCCCGAGCCCGCCCGCATGCGCGTCGATCAACCCGACCGCGACGGCGATCCCGGGTTCGAGACCAAGTTCGGCGGCGGATTCGGCCGATAGGTTCCCCGCGCGATCGCCAAGCTGGGCGGCCTTCGCGGGAATACGCAGCTTTTCCCAAGCGCCGTCGAGCCCGATCGTGGCGAGGAAATCCGCCTGCCAACCCGGAGTCTCGTGATTGAGATAGGTCCATTTGCAGGTCAGCGTGCAGGCCGATCCGGTCACCGCCCCCGTCGCGCGCCAGACGAGGAAATCCGCGAGATCGAGCGCAAGGCCGTAGCGTTTCCACTTTGCGGGCCGGTTCCGCTTCAGCCACAGCAGCTTCGGCGTTTCCATCTCCGGCGACATGACGCCGCCGACATAGTCGAGCACGCGATGCTGCGTGGCGGTGATTTCCGCAGCCTCGCCGATCGCGCGATGATCGGCCCACATGATGACGTTCCAGCGATCGTCGTCGTCGGATACGCCGACGGGCGCGCCCGACGCGTCGAACATCGCCAACGAACATGTCGCATCGAAGCCGATGGCGGCGACGGCGCCGGGTTTGGCACCCGACGCCGCCATTGCCGCTTTGACCGAGGTCGCGACCGCGCGCCAAATCTCGCCGGAATCGTGTTCCGCGAAATCCGGCGCGGGGCGACGGATGGCGAAGGCGGTTTGCGCGCCGCCCAACGCCTTTCCGTCGCGGGAATAGACGACGGCCCGCGCGCTCGTCGAGCCGACATCCACCCCGATCGCGAGATCGCGCTTCGTCATCCGCCGAGCTTACGCCGGCAGCAGCGGACGCACGCGCTCGATGATCGCCCCGACCGCCTCGCTGGGGTTCTTGCGGCCCAGCACAGCGAGTTGAACTTCTTCGAGGAAGATCGTCTGCGCACGCGCGGCTTCCGGGAAAGCCGGCAGCGGCACGCGGGCCCCCGCCAGCGCCTTCGATTCCACGGCCGCGAGCGGCTGGTCGGCCGCGAAGCCCGGATCCCGATAGGTCGACACGCGCACCGGCCCGTTGCCGTTGCGCGCCGCCCCGGTCGTGACCGCCTTCGACGACATCGTGCGGATGAAACTCCAGGCCAGGTCCTTGTCGCGGGCGTTGCCCAGGATGCTCATCGCCCAGAACTCGACGACCGAGGCGAAGGGCACCTTGCCGCGCAAGGCTTCGGAGATCGGGAACTCGATCGCCTTGATCTTGCCCGGGAACTTCGATTGCTGCGGGTTGTTGAGCTGGGCGAAGCGCGCGAAGGGCAGCACGGTGAAGGCCGCACGCCCCTGCTGGATCCACGTCACCTGATCGTCGTTCGTCGTCGTGGCGAAGGTGCGCGGCAAGGCGCCCGCCTTGAACAAGTCCTGCATCGTGGCGAGGCCTTTTTCCAGCGCGCCGCGATCGGGCACCAGCTTCAGATCGCCGGAAATGAAATCGCCGCCGAAGGCGCGCGCGAAGGTGACCGGGAACACCGACAGATCGCTCGCCAGCACCATGCCGGTGACGGGCGTGCCCGCCGCCGAGGTGAAGGTCAGGCGCTTGGCCTGATCGACGAGTTCTTCGAGCGATTGCGGCGGCGCCTTGATGCCGCGCTCCTCGAGCAGCGCTTCGTTGTAGAACAAGCCGATCGTCGCATGGCGGAACGGCACGGAGACGAGCTTGCCGTCGAAGCGCATCGCTTCCACGAGGCCCGGCGCGATATCCGCGAAATCTTCGATCGGATTGGCGCGCTGCAAATCGTCGAGAGGGGCCATCAGCTTTGCGGCGTCGCGCGTGGCACGGCTATTGACCAGGAAGCCGACGCCGAAATCGGTGCTGCCAAGGCTCGCTTCGCGGAACAGGCGATCCTGCAAGGGATTGGAATCGAACGTCGCCCAATTCACTTCCGTCGAATTCGCGTCGCGCCACGGCTTGGTGAGGTCACCGGCGGGGCCTTGCGTCAGGCTTACCTGATGCACGCGATGGGCGAGAATGTTGAGCGTCTTGGCCTGGGCACGTGCGCTTCCCATGCCCGTCGCGAGAGCCGCAGCCCCCACGCCCATGCCCAAAGCCGTGCGGCGATTCATTTTGAAGGTCGTCATCGTTGGGTTCCTCCCGGGGGTTGTTATTGAAGTCTCAGCCTTTCGTGGCGCCCGACGTCAGCCCCGCCACAAGGTGGCGCTGCATGACGCAGACGAAGATCAGAATCGGCAGCAACTGGATCGTCGCGGCGGCGAACAACACGCCCCAATCGACCCCGTCGAACGAGCCGAGCATTTCGGAAACGATCAGCGGCGCGGTCTTGGCGCGCGTCGAGGTGAACACGAAGGCGAACAGGAATTCGTTCCATGCGAACACGATCACGAAGACCGACAGCGCCAGCATGCCGGGCAGCGCCAAGGGCGCGATGACCTTGGCGATCACCGTGCCCCGCCCCGCCCCGTCGACCAGCGCGGCTTCGTCGAGTTCGACGGGGATTTTGTCGACGAAGGCGCGCATCAACAGCGTGCCCAGCGACACGAAGAACGTGGCGTAAAGCACGATCAGCGTGAAATGCGTGTCGCTGAGGCCAAGCCAGTTGATCAGCGGGAACAGCGGCAACGTCAGCACGATCGGCGGCAGCAGGCGCACGGCGACGAGGAAAGACGCCGAGCGCGTCAACGCCGGCGAACGGAAGCGCGAATAGGCGTAGCCCGCCATCGTCGAGACGATCGCCGTCAGCACCGTCGCGCCGACCGTGACGATCAAGCTGTTCCACAAGCCCCGGAAAAAATCGGGCCAGCGGACCAACAATGCCGTGTAATGCTCCAGCGTCGGGACGAAGGCGAATGTCGGCGGCACGGCGAAAATCTCGCGCGCCGGCTTCAGCGACGATAGCGCCATGAAGGCGATCGGGAACAGCGACCACAGCAGGATGACCGCCACGGCGGCGGTCTTGCCGATGCCGACACCCAGGCGATTAGCGCGCATCGGAGGTCATATCCTTGCGCAGCGCGAACAGATACCCCGCCCCGAGCACGAGCGAGATCGCCAGCATGATCCAGCCCGTCGCCGCCGCCTCGCCGAAGGCGTTGAAGCGGAAGGCTTCGAGATAGAGATAGACCGCGAGCACCTCCGTCTGGCGCGCCGGACCGCCCTGGGTCATCAGCCAGACTTCGGAGAACATGCGGAAGACGAAGATGTAACGGAACAGCGCCGCGACGACGAGGGCGGGCACCAGCAAAGGCAGCGTCACCTTGCGGAACATCTGCAACGGTGTGGCGCGGTCGATCAACGCGGCTTCGTAAAGCTCGCGCGGGATCGACAGCCGCGCGGCGTACAGGATCAGGAAGGTGAACGGCAGATGCAGCCAGATCGACAGCAGCGAGATCAGTGCCAGGCCATGCGACGGTTCGATCGACCATTCCAGGATCGGCAGGCCGATCGCCTTCATCGCCACGCTAACGGGGCCGACATCGGGATCGAACAGATAGCGCCAGATCACGGCGGCCGAGACTTCCGACACGGCATAGGGAGCCAGCACCGCCGCCAGCAGCAAGCCCCGGAACGGCAGGCCCGACGCGAACAGCAACGCCATGCCGAGGCCGAGCAGCAATTCCAGATGCACGACCAGAACGACGATGAAGATCGTGTTGCCCAACGCGCGCCAGAAATACGTGTCGTTCAGCACCTTCACGTAATTGACGAGGCCGACGAAACTCGGCGCGCGGCCGAAGGTCGAGTTCGTGACGCTGAGCCAGATCACATAGACGGCCGGAATCACGATCACCGTCAGCAGCAACCCGTGCGCCGGCGTGATCCACGGCAAGGCCGCGGCGAATTGCCGTTTCGTGACTGTCGAGCCCATACCGCCGATATCCGTCAGGCCGCCGCGCGCGCGCCGCTGGCCGCGATCGGTGTCCAGCCTTCGATGGTCGAGCGGTACATCGTGCGCCGATAGCCGGGATAATCGTTGATCGCGGTGTGCATGACGCACGGGTTCAGCCACATGCCCAGCGTGCCCGGCGCCCAGCGCAGACGGCAATTGAACTCGGGGCGCGTCGCGACCTTGAACAGATAATCGATGATCGGGCGCGTTTCCGCGGGCGTGAAGCCCTTGATGCGATCGATGACGGAACTGACGAACAGATAGCGCTCGCCCGTCACCGGGTCCTTGCAAACCAGCGGATGCTCGACCTCGAAGCTCGCGATCTTGTGCACGTCGGCGCGCATCTTCACGCTGCCGTATTGCTGGCCCAGCACGCCCTTGCCGGAATGGACGACGACGAAATCCTCGATCATCGCCTTCATCGCCGGCGACAGCGAGCGATACGCCCATTCGAGGCTGGTGAAGCACGTGTCGCCGCCCACCGGCGGAACCTCATGGCCGTAGAGCATGGTGATGCCCGGCGGCTTGGCGAGCCAAGCGAGATCCATATGCCAATCCTCGCCGATCACCTTGCCGGTTTCGTCCGGCTCGCGGTTGAGGACCATCAGATCGTCGTAGCCGTCGATCGGCTCGTGCACGGGGTTGCCGCTGAACGGCCCCAACGCGGCGCGCACTTGGTGCACGTCCTCCAGCGCCATCTTTTGATCGCGGATCGCGAGCACGTGGAAGCGATGGATCGCGCGCTTGATCTCGGCCATCGTTTCCGGGCTGCGGTCGCGGGCGAGATCGAGCCCCGTAATCTCCGCGCCGATCGTGCCCGTCATCTGACGGATCTGGAACCGCTCGAATTTCGTCTCGCGCGCCATTCGCTTCCTCCCCGATCGCCGTCGCGCTATCGCGACTGACTTACGTGCAAGTAAGTATCGGGGATTGGACAGGGCGTGTCAATCCGCCGCACTTTGCCGCATCGCAATATCGGGATTCAGCGCCGCCAGGCGGCGGCGATCGCCCTTTCGAGCGCGCGGAACGTGGCTTCGACGCTCTCGAAACCGCCGGTATCCTGGGTCGTCGGCGGGCAGGCCTGAACGACGAATCGCACCAGTCGCGCCACGTCGGCGACCGGTGTCGCGGGCGCGAACTCCCCCGCCGCGACCGCCTCGCGCACCGCTTGGGTCAACGCCTTTTCGTAGACTTTGTCGACGCGCTCCAGCGCTTGCGCGGCCAGCGGTCCCAGCACAGGCAGGTCCAAGCGCAGCCGTGCCAGCGGGCTCCACACATTGCGTTCGCCGCGCTTGGTGTTGTAGCGATCGTAGAACGCGCGCAAATCGGCCAACTGGCGGCGCAGGCGCATGGTGAAGCTTTCGCCCGGACGCGCCCAATGCGACAGGATGCGCGCCTCCGCATCCGCCGCGAATTGCGCGACCAGTTCCGCCATCAGCCGGTGCTTGCCGCCGAAATGGTGATGCACATTGGCGCGCGTCGTGCCCGTCACAGCGACGATATCGGCGAAGCTGAACCCCGCATAGCCGTTGCGAACGTAAAGATCGCGCGCCACGCCGCGGATCAATTCGCGCGACTGGTCGGCGCTCAACCGCGCGCGGGGTTTCGTGGCTTTCTTCGTTTTCGTCCGAACGCGCGACAACGCCGACTCCCTCGTTCACGAGCGGCCGTCACGATAGTGGACGAAGACGCGCGGCGCTACTGGCGCCAGCTGAGCGGGAAATTGCCCGAGATGCCGGGCGTGCCCGTCGCGGTCGCGGTCGGGATCGCGGGCGGCGTCAGATTCAACAAGCCCGGCAGGATCGTGACCGGCGCGCCGCCGCCGACCGGTGTTACGGTGATCGACTGGACCGTGCCGCCGGATGTGTTGATCGTGATCGTCGTGCCGGCCCCGAACGTACCCGCATCGGCGGTCACGGTCGGCGTGCCCGCCGGCGGGCTGCCCGTCCCCGTATTGCCGGCCTGCGTGTTGGTCCCCTCGCCGCCTTGCTCGCCGCCGCCGGTTCCACCGGCGGGCGCGGCCGCTTCGGCCAGGATCGCGATCAGCATCGCCTGCACCGCCGCCGGGCTGACCGGGTTGACGGTCGTGGCGTCGGTCGTCGCGGTCGAGGACGATGCCGTCGTGGTGGTCGAGGTCAGGATCTGGGTGATGAGCTGCGCCAGCGTTTCGGTCGTGACGGTGCTGGTCGTCGTGCCTTCGTTGCCGCCGCCGCCGCTACCGCTGGAATTCGCGATCGCCGTGCTGTTGAAAGTGAAACCATTGCCGACCGCCGTTACCGATCCGACCGCGGGCGCGCTGCCTTGGATATCGCCGCCCACGCCGGTCAGCGCCAACGCGCTGCCGAAATTGTTGCTCCCATCCGTCAGCGTCATCGTGCCGGTCGCCGACAGCGACGACGAACCGCCGGTCAAGACGATCGGACCGCTCTGGCTCAGCGTGCCGCCGGCGGTGACCGTCAAACCGTTCGACGCCGTAACGGCGCCTAACGTCAACGCGCCGGAATTCGTCAGCGCGATCGAACCCGCCGTCGCGGTCAGCGACAAAGCGCCGCCGAACGCGTTCGACGCGTGGGTCAGCGCGATATTGCCGCCGGTCACCGATATCGATGAAGGATCGGCGGCACTCATCGCGCCGACCTGGCTGAGCGAACCGCCGGTCACGTCGATCGTCAATGCGCCGGTCGCCGAGATGGCGCTCGCGACCATCGGGCCGCTCTGCGCCCAGCCGATATTCTGTTTGCCGCCGGAAGCGGACAGCGACGTGTTGCCGGAGACGAGATTGGTGAATCCGCCCAGCGAGATGCCGCCGCCCGACGCCGACGCGACGAAATTGCCGGAAGCCGCAACGGCGGCACTCTGGGTGATGCCGCCGGCGGTTGCGGTAAGGATCAAATCGCCCATCGACGATATGCCGAGCGCGCCGACGGCGATCGACGCCGAGCGCAAGGAGACCGTGCCCGCGCCGTTTATGGCGTCGATCGATGTGCCGAGATTGTTGGCGGATTCGTAAAGCGTGATGCCGCCGTTCAGCGCGTCGAGCTGCGTCGTGCCGCCGATATTCAGCACCGCACCGCTCAACTGGCCGATCGAATCGTGCGCTTCCCAGGTGAAGTTCCCCGTGGCGGCGATACCCGTGACCGTGCCGGCGGTATCGCTCGCGATCGCGGCGTCGGCATATCCGCCGTTGCCGAACAGCGCCAAATGCAAATTGCCGGTCACGTCCGCCGAAACGCGCGCGACGTCGTTGTAACCGGAACTGGCGCGCGTCAGATCGAAAGTTCCGTTCCCGCGCAGGATCAGATTCTGCGCGAAGATGTTCGACGCGGCGGATTGCGTGACGCCGCCCGAATGCGCGTGCAACGTCACCTTGCCGCCCAACACGTCGACATTGCCGAGCAGTGCTATGTCTGAACCTTCGAGATAGACCGGCACGTTCGACGCGCCCAGCAGGCCGCCAGCCCCCACTTCGACCGTCTGCGTCGTGGCGCTGCCGATATGCAGGCTGCTCGCCAAGATGTAGGTGAAGTCGTTCCCCAATTGCAGCGTGCCGCTGCCGCCGCCGATGCCGATCCCGACCGAGCCGAGCAACGGCTTGATCGTCACGCCGCCGGTGGTCCACATCGTCGCGGTGCCGGTGGTGATATTGAAAGTATCGGAAATCAGCGTGATGTCGCCGCTCATCCCGCCGTCGCCGATATCGCCGGCGATCGCGATGCCGTAACCGCCGGTCGACGTGCCGTTCATCGCGATATTGCCGCTATTCGTCGTGACGGTTCCGCCGCCCGCGACCTTCACGCCATCGCCCACATTGGCACCGCCGGTCCCGTCCAGCGTCAGCAATCCGGCGCCCGACGAAACCGTCGCGCCGTTGCCGACATTGATGCCGTCGGCACCGCCGCCCGCACCCGAGCCGCCCGTACCGGTCAGCGTCAGCGTGCCTGAATTGGACGTGATGGAAACGGCATCGGCCAAACGAATGCCATAGACGGTCGATCCGGGCGCCGTGCCGCCCGTACCCGTCACGCTGACATTGCCCGTCCCGGTGGATTCGATAACGCCCGTGCCCGAGAAATCGAGCAGCACGACGCCGGAGGAATCGTGCATACCTTGGCCGGAGATATTGATACTGCCATTGAGCGTGCGGACCGCCGCATTCGTCCCCGTCAGATAGAAGCCGGCCCCATAATTGCCGGCGTTGCCGGTCACCGTCACGTTGCCGTTCCCCGTCGAACGGATCGTCGAACCCGCCAGCCAGATGCCGTCGTTGCTGAATCCGCCGGTGGTGCTGCCCGTCGCATTGACCGACAACGCGCCATCGACCGTTTGGATATCGGCGCCGCTTTGCAGATAGACGCCACGACTGCTGCCGCCCGACGACGGACCGCCCTGGCCGGTGACCGAAATCGTGCCGGTCCCCGACGTCGTCAGCGTGCTGCCATCCATCGTCACGCCGTGCTGGCCCGCGCCGGTATTGCCGCCGGTGCCGTCGATCACGATATTGCCTCCGCCCGCGTTGATAACGGCGCTGTTGACGATGGAGACGCCGACATAGGCGCCGCTATAGAGGCCCGTGGCGTCCAGCAGAATATTGCCGCCGCCGGTCGAAATATTCTGGTCGATCGAAATCCAGTTGTCGGACGCGAGCGTCACGCTGCCGTTGTCGAGCGTGATCGCGCCTTCGATATTGATCCCCGCCAACGCACTGGTCGAGGTCATCGTAACGGCACGGCCCGGCGTCGTCGTCATCGTCAGGCCGCCGCTCAGCGTGACAATGCCGGATGCCGTGGCGGTGAAATTGCCGTCCATCGAGACGGACGCCAGCGTCAAGTCGCCGGACGCCGCGATGGATACGTTCCCGCCGCTATTCGCCAGCGAAACCGATCCGGCAAAGCTGTTGCCCGTTCCGTTTGTCTCAAGATCGATCGCCGCGGCGCCGGCCGTGAAACTCGCATTACCGCCGACCGTCAGCGCGCCCGATTGGGTAATCCCCGCGCCCGCGACGACCGTAAGACTGCCCGCCGCCGTCGATGTCCCCAGATTGATCGAATTGGCGCCGCCATTCGTCAGCGAAACGCCGCCCGATGAATTCGTGAATGCGATGGTGCCGGTGATGGCGTTCCCGGCGTTGGTCGCCGTGATCGCGCCCGCACCGCCGGTCAGAACCAAGCCGCCGCCGGAGACGAGGGCCGTATTGGTGAAATTGAGGCCGTTGTTCGACGTGAGCGTCATCGCACCGCTGGCCGTCGTGAATGTCGCCGGCCCGGTGACGACAAACCCCGACTGGTTCGTCGATGTGCCGCCGATGGTGAGGGTGCCTGCACCACCGGTCGCGACCGTGGCGGCGCCGAGAGAGATTCCCTGCCCGTCCGTGGAATTTCCCGTGATCGATATCGCGCCGGAGGCCGACGACACCGCCCCGCCAAGCGCCGCGTACACGCCATGCGGATCGCTACCCGACGAGGTCGCCGTTCCGTTGAGCGTCAGCGTGCCGCTATTCGTCAGAATGGCAGAATTCGTGTTCTGCACCGCGATGCCGACATTGCTCGAGCCCGCCGCGACGCCGCCCGTACCGGTGATGGACAAGTTGCCCGTGCCGGCGGCGCGGATGAGGCCGTAGTCCGATCCAGACGCCAGCCCGTCATAGACGAAGACGCCGACGCTGTTGCCGGCCGTGCTGCCGCCGGTGCCGGTGAGGTTGATACTCCCCGATCCCATCGTCTCGATCCGGCCATAGGCGCCCGCGTTGCCGGTCACGGCGATGCCGCGCGAGGCGTTCCCTTCACCGCCCGTCGCCGTCACCGTGATCGTGCCGGCACCATCGGTGCTGATCACGCCGCCGCCGACATAGAGCCCCGCGTTGCCGCCCGAAGCGCCCGTGCCCCCGGTGGCGTTGATCGTGATATTGCCGTCGCGCGACGAAATCGTGCTCGCCGCGCCGACAAGGGTGACGCCGCCATTGTCGCCACCGGCAAAAGTGCCGCCGACGCCGGTCAGCGTGATCGTCCCGGTCGTCGCGTCGCCGCCGCCCGTGTAGCTGCTGATGACGCCGCCGTTATAAAGGAAAATCCCGTGCTGACCGGCGACGGTGGTGCCGGAGGCGCTGCCCTTGCCGGTGATGTTGATATTGCCGCCGCGCGACTGAACGGCCACGCCGTTGATGAACACGCCGGCGAAATCCTCGCCGCCCCCGGTCCCGGCGACGTTCGCGGCCATCGTGATATTGCCGCCTTGCGTGTTGATACTCTGCGAGACATTGATGTACCGGTCCGCCGTCAAGTTGACGGCGCCGCCCGATGTGGACAACGCGCCGGTCAGCGTCATCCTGTCCGCGGACAAGGTCAACGCGCCGGTCCCCATATCCACGGCACCGAGATTGAAACCCGCACCGGGTGTGGCGATATTGACGATCGCGCTCGACCCGGATTTGGAAATTTCCAGGGTGCCGAACGAGTTGCCCGCGTTCGTCGCCGTCACGTTGCCGGGGCCGAAGAAAGTCGCGGCGCCCGAGGTCGTGATCGCCCCCGTCCCTTGCGTGAAGCCGCCATCGGCGATGACGAACAGATCGTTCGCGCCCATAGTAAGGGCATTGGTGAAGACGGCGCCTTGCGTGCGGATCGTCAAATTGCGCCCGAACGTGGAACTGTGGATTTGGATGTCGCCCGTCTGTGTCGACGAGCCGAATTGAAGCGTCCCGAAGCCCGACACCCAGCCCAGCAACAACGCCGACACGGCGGCCGTTCCCGACGCGCCGTTGACGCCGATGGTGGTGCTATCGGTCTCGCCGGTGAAACTGATCGTCCCGCCGCTGGTGCCCAGCAACGACAGCGTGGAGGCGGAATTGGCGATGCTGTTGCTGCGCAGCGTGAGATTGCCGGTCATCGCCGCATCGCCGATCGTGGCGGCCGAGCCGCTGAACTCGATTCCGGCACCCGACGATCCCGCGATTCCGGTGATGGTCACATTGCCGGCGCCGGTCGAACGCACGATGCCGTCCGAACCGACCTCCACGCCCGCGCTGTAGAAGTTTGGATCGCTTGCGACCAGGGCACCGCCACCCGTGCCGGTGATCGTCACGTTGCCGCTTGCCGTCGTCACTTCCGAACCGGTCAGGCCGATATAGACGCCGCGCCCCGTGCCGACGGGCGCCGAAGTGCCGGTTATTTCGATACTGCCGGTGCCCGTGGCGCGGGCTTTCGCCCATAGTAGCGCCACGCCGCCGTTGTTGTCGGTCGCACCGCCAGACTGATCGCCGGCGCCGACCAGCTTGATCAAACCGTTTTGCGTCGTAATATCGACCGCCGTTCCGGGGGCCGCGCCGTTCAAATAGATGCCGGTATGCGAACCGCCGTCGCCGTAATTGTTGCTCGCCGACGCGCCGGCTTCGCCATGGATAATGATTTTGCCGGCGCTCGTCGTCGAAATGACAGAGCTTGCCGCCGCACTAACACCGAACTGATTCAATCCGGTGGTACCGCCATGGCCGGCGATGAAGATGTTGCCGCCTGTTGAGGTAATGTCGGCCCCGCCGGACAGCGATACACCGACGAAGGTGCCGGAACTTGCACCGAAGGTCGGGGCGTTCACCGACTTGTCGCCGGTCCACGACGACACGTTACCCATCAGGGTGATGTCGCCGGAATTCGACGTTACGTTCGCGGCGATCGCGACGTTCTTCGCCGACGAAATCGTGATCGCGCCCGTTCCCGACGCCGACACTGACCCGCCCGACAGGCTGAAGCCGGACGAACCGGCATAAGTGGTTTCGCCAACCAGCGTGATCGCACCGGCGCCGGAAGACGACACGACGGCGCCGTTCATGATGTTGAGGCCTGTGCCCGAACCGTTGGCGCCGCCCCGGCCGGTGATCGAGATGGCGTCCGCGCCCGAAATGCGGGCGCCGTTCATCACGACGCCGAACCAATTCGCGTCACCCCCGGCGCCGTCGCCGCCCTTGATGGTGACGGCACCGCCCGCGACGATCGAATTCGTGCCCGCCGTGATTTGATAGAGCTCGACGCCATGCGCGCTGGCCGCCGTGCCAGCGCCGGCGAGGACGACCGTGCCCGTGCCGCCGGTCGTGATCACGCTGCCGGAATCGATAAAAACGCCCCGGCCGCCGGTCGTGCCGCCCTTGCCGCCCAGCGCGATGCTGCCGCCCGTCGTCGTCAAATCAGCGCCGCCGCTCACCGCCACGCCGTCGAAGGTACCGGTCGTCGCGCCGAAGACGGGATCCGTGCCGGTATGCGGCAAGGTCCACGACGACACGTTCGCCTTGACGAGGATATCGCCTGTCGCGGTCGTGACGTTCGACGAGATTGCGACATTCCGCGTCGCGGTGAGCGAGATCGAACCCGCACTCGTCGCCGTTTGGGCGCCGGTCACGTTGATCGTATTGCCCAGTACAGTCAGGGCGCCCGTCCATGTATTGGCGTTCGACAGCGTAACGGTACCCGCATTGCCCTGGATCGTGACGCCGCCGCCGCCCGCATCCTGGGTGATCGCGCCGCTTTGGGTGAAGCCCACGCCGCCGATGAAATAGGTGCCCGTGCCCAGCGTCGAGAGTTGAAGGTTCGGCGAGATGGACGTATTGAGCGACACGTTCTCCGTCGTCGCCGTCCGGTTCAGCATGATGCTTCCGAACGTGTTGGTGCTCTCGTTCAACGTGACGGCGCCGGTGCCGCCCACCACCAAAGTGGGCGTGCCGAGAATGCCGTAGGTCTGCGTGACGGCGCCGTTGGCCATCAGCGTCACCGTGCCGGACGTCGTCACCTCGCGATTGAAAATGATGGCGCCGCTCGTCGTGAGCGTCAGCGCGCCGGAGCCGAGCGAAAGCGTTCCGCTGCTGGAGTTGTTGAAGAGACCGCCGAGCGCCCCGACGCCGTTTCGTCCTTCGACCAGCATAAAACCGTTATTCGTCGTGATCGCGGAGGTGATCGAAACGTCGCCGCCCGCTTGCAGGACGAGATTGAGGGTGCCGGACGAGGCGGTGATCGTCTCGTCGATATTGATCGTGCCGACGGCGTTCAGCGTCAGCGTGCGCGTCACGCCGCCGGTATAGGTAATGGCATCGTTTACGTTGATGAGACCCGTCCCACTGGTCCCGCCGGTATCGGAATCGATCGTGACATTGCTGCTCGTCAACAGGCCCGCCAACGCGGCCCCTGTGATGTCGCCAAGGGTCGCCGCGATATTGAAATCGTTGGGATCGATCAGCAGCGTGCCGTCGCGCCCGTTGATCAACCTTCGACGCGCGCCGTGTCGTCCGCCCACAGCACGACCTTGCCGCCATCGCCGTTGAGCGTGGCCGACGCGGCGATGACCGCCGCCGCGTCCATGTAAAGCGTTTGCGCGTTGTAGGCCGTGCCCTGGCCGTGCTGGCCGCCGCCGACCAGCACCGTGCCGCCGCCCGCTTCGCCCGAAGCGCGGATATCCGTCCCCGCCGCGAGTTCCACACGCCCGCCCAGCACGGTGACGTTGCCGCCCTTGGCATCGGCTTCGTTGCCGGACACGTCCAAGCGCCCCGCGACGACCGTGGTGCCGTTCTCGCCGCCGTCGATGACGATCTCGCCGTTTTCGATGCGCGCCGAGCGCGCTTCGACGATGCCCGTCACGTTGATCACGTTGTTGATCACGTCGCGCGCCGCGCGCGCGGTCATCAGCACGCGCCCGCCATTCGCTTGAACGGTGCCCGAGTTGTCGACCAGCGCGTTCGCGCCCGTGGGCGCTTGATTGACCGTGCCGGTGGACGCGAACTTCAAAAGCCCGTCGCCGAAGAAATCCAACGTGAAGGTCGGCGTGCCCGCCAGCACCACCGTGCCGCCTTGCGCGACGATCGTGCCCTTGTTCTCGACCGCCGCCGCCGACAGCACGGCGAAGCCGCCTTGGGCGACGTTGACGAAGCCTTCGTTGATTACGCGCGCGTTGACGTCGCCCGCGATCGAGAAGTTGAGATTGCCGGCGAGGAAATCGGCTTGGTTCATGCGCGACGTGGTCGCGACCAAGCCGTTCACGTCGACCATCGCCGATGGCCCGAAATAGATCCCCGCCGGGTTCATGATCACGACCCGGCCATTGGCCTGGATCGAGCCGAAGATCATCGACGGGTCGGGGCCGATGACGCGGTTCAGCGCCAGCGAACTGCTATCCGGCTGGATGAAGCGGACGATATTGCCCGCCCCGATCGAGAAGCTCTG